>JALOOM010000071.1 GCA_025454395.1 Elainella sp. Prado103 | reverse complement strand
ATTGATAAGCCCGTATTGCTGAAGCGAGGGTTAGCCGCCACGATCGAAGAATTTGTGATGGCGGCAGAGTATATTCTCAGTGCTGGTAATCCCAATGTAATTCTTTGCGAGCGGGGAATCCGTAGCTTTGATTCCTACACCCGCAATGTGCTTGATTTAGGTGCAGTAGTAGCTCTGAAACAGTTAACCCACTTACCTGTGATGGTGGATCCTAGCCATGCCGCAGGTAAGCGAGAGTTGGTAGCCGATCTAGCCAGAGCTGCCATTGCCTGTGGAGCGGATGGGGTGATTGTCGAATGTCATCCTGAGCCTGAGCAATCTGTGTCTGATGCGCGTCAGGCTCTTTCACTAGAAGCGATGGCCAATCTAGCTGAGAGTCTTACAGCAATTGCCGCCGCTGTCGGCCGCACCATTCCTTCAGGAGCCGGGAGTTTACCCCGGTTTTCGTTTGTTTAGCCCTGTTTCGCAGGACGATCCCAGACCAGTATGGGGGCAGGCACGTTGATTTTCCAGGTTGATCCCTATAATGATTGGGGACATCAGGTATCAGTAGCACTATGCTAACCATGCAAGATCGACCGCAAGACCGGCTTAAAACGACCCCTGTGCTTGGGCTGCCGGTACATCTGTTGAATGACTATACGGAATGGCTGCTCGGCCAATTTCAGCGCCATCAAGGGATTCACGTCGTCACCCTCAATGCCGAGATGGCGATCCAGGCAGAACAAGATCCCGACTTGGCAAGGGTGATTCATAAAGCTGAGCTAGTCATTCCCGATGGGGCAGGTGTGGTACTGTACCTGAAATATCTGCAAGGATGTTCGGTGGAGCGTTGTCCTGGCATTGAGCTAGCCGAAGCGATCGTGCGACGAGTGGCACTGGAACCGGATCATGCGATCTTCTGCTACGGCGGCGCACCGGGCGTGAGTCAAGCGGCAGCGAAAGCGTTGCAACAACAGATTCCAGGCTTACAGGTGGCAGGCACTCAGCACGGTTTCCTTTCAGACCACGAGCAAGCCGAACTACAAGAAACATTGGCCAAACTGCAACCCCGGATTATTCTGGTTGGGCTGGGGGTACCACGGCAAGAATTTTGGATTGTTCGCCACCGCCATCTCTGCCCTGAAGCCATCTGGATTGGGGTCGGAGGCAGTTTTGATATCTGGGCTGGGAGCAAAACTCGGGCTCCCGCTTGGCTGCGGAATAATCATCTGGAATGGGTATATCGCCTCTACCAGGAACCCTGGCGTTGGCGGCGCATGTTGGCTCTGCCACAGTTTGCCTGGCGATCGGTGTTATATCGATTCAATTTATGAACACTCAATCCGGCTCGTTTGAGAAAAAGAAGTAGCAAATCGATCGGTTTTGAAACAGACCCATTAGAATAAAGTCCTGAATTCCCGCATGTTTGTCACACCACATGTCTGTCACGACTGATCGATCGCCGACCTCCTCTTTCGGACAACCCCCTTCCTCTGGTTCATCTCTACCCCCTTCTACCCAAGCCACTGAAGTTGCGATTGACCTAGAGCAAGTCACCAAGGTATACGCCAATGGACACCAGGCGCTCCTGGGAGTAAATTTGCGAGTCACAAAAGGCGAGTTTCTATTTGTGACCGGGCCATCGGGTTCGGGAAAATCCACCCTCTTGAAATTACTCTATGGAGAGGAAAAACCTACCCAAGGGCAAGTGATCGTTAACGGTAATGCGATCGTCCCACTCAAAGGCAACCAGCTCTCGAAGCTACGCCGTCAAATTGGCATTGTCTTTCAAGACTATAAATTAATTCCTCGTCGCACCGTTTTAGAGAACGTCGCCTTTGTGCTGTGGGCCCAAGGCTTCACCCGCAAAGAGATTCATCGTCGCCTGATGCCCACTCTCAAAATGGTGGGGCTACAGGACAAAGCTGACTGCTTTCCCCATGAGCTATCGGGAGGAGAGCAGCAACGAGTTAGCATTGCGCGTGCGGTGGTGGGTACTCCGCAAATTTTGTTGGCAGATGAACCAACGGGTAACCTCGATCCGGACAATTCCCAACAAGTCATCAAAATTTTGCAGCGGCTGAATGCGATCGGAGTAACCGTGATTGTGACCACCCATGATGAGCATCTGGTGCGGCAGTCTCACCATCCAGTCGTCCAAATTCGGGAAGGACATTTGTTCCGAGTGCGCGGGTAAAGCCATTGAGCAGTCAGGTTGAGGGAGCAGCAAAGGCTGTCCTAGGCTTGACTTAATCTGCTGCCCTAGTATTTCCAACATCTCCCAGATCTCCCAGATCTCCCAGATCTCCAGATATCTAGAGATGCATCCAGTCAAGTCTGAACCGCGCCGACGATCGAGCGATAATGTTACGCTATTGTTGCAAACTGTTGCGGAAATCGTTAGAACGTAATTTAACTGCTTTCCCGATCGTCTCCCCTCTCAGAATTTCTATGGCTGCCGATTTTTCTACTGACCTGGATCGTGCTACGGATGATGTTGTGGATCACGCTACGGCATCTCTGCAATCCATCTCTTCAAATGCGTCCTCTCAGGCTGACTGCAACCCTGAACTGGGTCTCCCTTCAACCGTTTCAACTACCGGTTTAGATTCAACTACCGGGTTAGAACAGTCGATTAGTTCGGTCAACCATTTTGAACGACGGCATATTGGGCCAAGTCCAGCAGAAGTCGCGCAGATGCTAGATCGGTTGCAAGTGGAGTCGCTGGAACAGTTGATCGATCAGGCTGTCCCATCCGCAATTCGGATCAGGCAACCCTTACAGATTGAGGCAGGGCGATCGGAATATGAGCTGCTGGCTGAGCTAAAGGCCATTGCGTCCCAGAATCAGATTTTTCGTTCCTATCTGGGCATGGGCTATGCCAACTGCATTACGCCACCCGTGATCCAGCGCAACATTCTGGAAAATCCGGGCTGGTATACCCAATACACACCCTACCAGCCAGAAATTGCCCAGGGACGGCTGGAGGCGTTGCTCAATTTTCAAACCCTGGTGATCGATCTAACCGGGATGGAGATCGCCAATGCCTCCCTGCTGGATGAAGGCACGGCTGCGGCTGAAGCCATGACGATGTGCTACGGGCTGCATCAGGGCAAGGCTCAAACATTTTGGGTATCGCAGGATTGCCACCCTCAAACGATCGATATCGTCCAAACTCGGGCGTTGCCGCTGGGGATTCAGGTGGTAGTGGGCGATCATCAGACGGCAGACTTGACTAACACCTTTGGAGTGCTGCTGCAATATCCGACTACCGATGGGCGGATCGAAGACTATCAAACTATCGTCGATCGAGCCCATGCTACTGGTGCCTTAGTCATCGTCGCGGCCGATCTGCTCAGCCTCACCTTGCTGAAGCCACCCGGTGAGTTTGGAGCCGATGTGGTTGTCGGGAATTCTCAACGGTTTGGTGTTCCGCTGGGCTATGGTGGGCCCCATGCTGCCTTTTTTGCCACCCGTGAACTCTACAAGCGGCAAATTCCAGGGCGATTAGTGGGGGTATCACGCGATGCATCCGGACGACGAGCTTTACGGTTGGCATTGCAAACGCGAGAGCAGCATATCCGACGTGACAAAGCGACCAGCAATATCTGCACGGCTCAAGTGTTGTTGGCGATCATGGCAGGCATGTATGCGGTTTATCACGGAGCGGAGGGGCTGCGACAGATTGCCACCCAGGTGCATCAGTTGACCGTTCAGCTCGCCCAAGGCTTGCAGGATCGCGGCTATGTCTTAGGTAGCACCCACTTTTTCGATACAGTCCGAGTTGAGGTTGGCAATCGTCAGGCGGAGATATTAGCTCAAGCCCGATCGCAACAGATCAACTTACGAACCATCGGTCATCAAGCGATCGGGATCACACTGGATGAAACGACAACTGAGTCGGATGTTGCGGAGCTACTAGCGCTTTTTGTTGCCCCAGAGGCTCAATCGCAGTCCTCCCCTAGCGCCTTACTGGAGCCGATCCCAGCCTCGCTACAACGAAGTTCTGCCTATCTGACCCATCCCGTTTTCCAACGCTATCAATCGGAGACCGAGCTGCTGCGCTATTTGTATCGGTTGCAATCCAAGGATCTCTCTCTCACGACGGCCATGATTCCGCTGGGTTCCTGCACGATGAAGCTGAATGCCACGGCCGAAATGGTGCCGGTGACCTGGCCAGAATTTGCGAATCTGCATCCCTTCGTGCCGATTGAGCAAGCCCAAGGGTATCAAACCATGTTCCGGCAGTTAGAAACCTGGTTGGCAGAAATCACTGGCTTTGCGGGTATCTCCCTCCAACCTAATGCGGGTTCTCAGGGAGAGTATACGGGGCTACTGGTGATTCGGCAATATCACCTCAGCCGGGGAGAAGGCGATCGGCATATCTGCCTGATTCCTGAATCGGCCCATGGGACAAACCCAGCCAGTGCGGTGATGGCCGGCATGAAGGTGGTGCCAGTCGCTTGCGATGGCGAAGGTAACATCGACCTTACCGATCTAAAAGCCAAGGCGGAGAAGCACGCTGACCATTTGGCGGCCTTGATGGTCACTTATCCTTCTACCCATGGGGTGTTTGAAGCAGGCATCCTGGAGATTTGTGAAGTGATACATCGCTACGGCGGTCAGGTCTACATGGATGGGGCCAACATGAACGCGCAGGTGGGCTTGTGCCGTCCAGCGGATTTTGGGGCGGATGTCTGCCACCTGAACTTGCACAAAACCTTCTGTATTCCTCATGGCGGCGGTGGGCCGGGCATGGGCCCGATCGGTGTCCAGTCCCATCTCATCCCGTTTTTGCCGGGTCATGTCGTGGTGGAGATGGATAGCGCCACTCCCCAAAGCATCGGAGCTGTGTCTGCCGCACCTTGGGGCAGTGGAGCAATCCTGCCAATCTCCTGGATGTATATCGCCTTGATGGGCGGATCGGGCTTGACCAAAGCCACTGAGATCGCGATCCTGAATGCTAACTACATTGCCAAGCGCTTGGAGGGTCACTATCCAGTGCTCTATAAAGGGCAAAATGGCTGGGTGGCCCATGAGTGCATTTTAGACCTGCGGCAATTCAAGAAATCGGCCGGCATTGAAGTTGATGACATCGCCAAGCGCCTGATCGACTATGGCTTCCATCCTCCCACCGTGTCCTGGCCGGTAGCAGGTACGATCATGGTAGAGCCAACCGAAAGCGAGTCTAAGCAGGAACTGGATCGATTTTGTGAGGCGATGATTTCGATCCGGGCTGAGATTCGCCAGATTGAAACAGGTCAAGTCGATCCGCAAAATAATGTGCTGAAACATGCGCCCCATTCCGCCGCAAGCCTATTGACAGACAGTTGGGAGCGCCCCTATTCACGGGAACAGGCGGCCTATCCAACTCAGTGGACTCGCGAGAACAAATTTTGGGCGGCAGTCGATCGAATCGACAATGCCTACGGGGATCGCAATCTGGTCTGCTCCTGTCTGCCGATGGATGCTTATCAAGAGAGCTAGGGAGGTCGTGATGCTAGAGGAGTTGCCACTCGCATCACCTGGATTCTCTGAGCCCCTCGATTGGTGGCAGCAAACCTTTCCTCAGGGGCGGCAACTGCTCCAGATTGAGGATGCCAACGGGGATGAGGTTTCGATCGCTTATGGAACGATCGGTTCGGGTCAGCCGCTTCTCTTGCTGCATGGAATTGGTAGTTGGAGCTATAACTGGCGATTCAGCATTCCAGCTCTGGCGCAGCACTTTCGGGTCATCTGTCTTGATGCTAAAGGGTACGGGTTTTCCCAGTCCTATCATCGCAGCGAACAAGTTGGGCATCAGGTGCGCGAACTGGGGCAGATGATTCAGCAGGTGGCCGATCGGCCAGTTTGGATTGCGGCTGAGTCTTTAGGGGCATTGACGGCTCTGGCTCTGGCTCAAACCGCTCCAGAATTAATCGATCGGCTGATCGTGATTAATGTTCCGATCTTCCCGCACAAGCTGCCCAGTTTCGGAATGCAATTCGTCGCCAGTTTACCTTTACCGATCGTGCGCTGGGTAGATCAGCAACGGTGGATTCGCCCCTTTGCTCCAATTGTGAAGGCGGTAACGCGCCAGATTCGTCGAGAAGTCGTCGTTGATCCAACCCAAACCAGTGAAGTCGATCTCTACTGGCTCACCTATCCCTACCTGAATTTACCGGGATCCCTGACGCAGTTTGCAACTGACTTGCAGCTCGCTGCTCGCGAAATCCAGCGATATCACCAAGGTCAACCCAACTGGATCAGCACAATTCAGCAAAATCTAGCCCGCATCCATTGCCCTACGTTAGTGCTGTGGTCAGATTGTGATCGCTGGTTTCCACCCACAGATGGGCAGCGCCTAGCTGACCAGTTACCCAATGCCCAATTTCAGCTCATTCCCAATTGCGGCCATGTGGCATCTAGTGGCAACCCTACCGCCGTTAATGCAGCAATCTTAAGATTTGCTGACACCGAGATTTTAAGCCAGATTGATCCAGGCTAACTCAGCAAATCCACCTCACTCGATCGCTTCATGGGGATTGCAAACCAGAGCAAGCACAGCCCTTTTATGGAACTGGTTATTGAACTGGTTTGAGTGAGCAAATTCTATTCTTTGATTCTATCCTTGCTTAGGCTGCTCGATCGGTTTAGTGGGTACCCGATGCTCCCACCAGTAGGTGAAGCCGATCCAGGCTACCAGTAGCCCTAGCACCACCAGCGCCGACTGGGCGGCCCAAGCCACGAGCTGCTCTAGAGGAACCAACCGACCGGCAAAATAGGCCAAGCTGATCGTGACCGAGGCCCAAATGCCTGCACCAATCAAGTTACAGAGCAGAAATTTCCAGTAGGGCATTCGAGCCGTACCGGCTAGTGGGCCAGCAAAAATCCGGAGAAGGGCAATAAATCGACCCAAAATGACCGCTTTGGCCGCATTCTCGGCAAATCGATCGCGTACCTCAATTAATTGTTCTTCCTTGAGACGGAACAATCGCCCCACGCGAGTTAACAGCGACCAACCACCAAAATAGCCAATCCAGTAGCCAAAGTTGTCACCAATTACCGCGCCCACCAAAGCACTGCCCAAGACCCACCAGTAATCAAGTTCACCACTACCTGCCAGAAAACCACCCGCCAAGGTAATCGTCTCACCCGGAATCGGAATGCCTGCATTTTCTAGCAGAATGCCACCAAAAACTGCCCAGTAGCCGTATTGACGCGCAATTTCCTGAATCGTATCGAGAGGGATCAGCTCAAGGGACATGCCATACAGCCTTTACAAAGTTTTGTGAAAGTCTCTCATAATCTTGACGCACTCTCATCCCGAGTGTCAATGTACTCAGCAATATGTGGCCAAAGACATGCGCCCAGAAATACTTGTCCAGAAATATTTGTCCAGAAATATCTGTCCAGAAATATTTGTCCAGAAATAGCTTCGAGGCAACTTTAATGGAGACTTTCTAGTTTTCCCAAGAGCGCCAGGTTTGCATCTAAGCCAACCCCAAACCTGGTCAACCTCAGCTTAAGCATTGCCAAAGGTCGGAATGGGGCTATTCCCACCAATCCGAGGAAAGCTGGGCAGATCAAGCTGATTCGATTGCCGGTTACGCACCGCCAGTCGATAGCTCACACTCTTCAATTCAGCATGAAGCTGACGATTTTCCCGCTGGATCATCGCCACCTTCTCCCGCACAGTCACCATCCGCTGTTCAAACTTATCGTGATACACCCGCGGTAGCTCCTGTACCACCTGTTCCAGCATCTTGGCCCGATCGGTCATTTCCTGCATGGAATGGCGCAACTGCTGAATTTCGCTGTCTCGATCGCTAATTTGGGTTTGATAAAACTCGACCTGCTCTTCTACACCCTGAAGTTGCTCCCGTAGGGATCGCATTTCTGTCTGCTGCCGTTCCGATAGTTCGCCACTGGGAGCAGCGTTGGCGTTCCCTTTCACGAGCCGAAATAACTCTTGGGAAAGCTGCTGAACGAGTTGATCTCGCATGGTCAACTCTTCACGTAACCGGGCCACTTCGGCTTGCAGTTCAGGGAGGGTGGAAATTTCTGTTTGGCTTGTCACGGTACTGCTCCAATCAGGTTGTCTTCCCAGCGGCGAGGGGCAGAATTCCGCCGAATCTCTCGCCAAATTGCTGTAGCAGCTAATGTACCATCTGCCACCGCAATTGACACTTGATTCAATCCCTCTTTTAAATCGCCTACAGCGAAAAGTCGAGGATGCGAGGTGCGGCACATGCTGTCCGTCACAAGATTGCCTCCTTTCCAGTCTAAGTCAAGGCTTTTTAAATATTCGTTATGATAATGCGAGCCCATCGCCACCAATCCAGTATCGAGGGGAACGATGTCTCCATCCGTCAGTTCAACCCCCGTCATCTCATGGTGATGCCCAACAAACTGCTTGATCGGGGTTTCCACTAGCGGGTAGCCATGATCGCGCAATTTTTGCCGCATCTCCTCACCCACGCTCACCTGCCCAGCCGTAAACACCGTAATATAGGGCGTGAACCAGTTCAGCACAAATGCCGTGTTGATTGCTCCTTCCGAACCCACAAATAAGCCGCAACGCTTATCCGCCATTTCGTAACCATCGCAGATCAAACAAACATGCAGGTTGTAGCCCGCGTAATCATAGACATTCTGCATGTGATCGAGATGGGGTAGGTGATCAATAATACCGCTGGCAGCAATCACATACTTAGCTCGAAAAACTGGGTAAATGCTGTCTTGCCGCCCCACTTTCACCTTGACCGCAAAGGCTTCTCCCTCATCACGCACCTCTTCCACAAACCCACGCAGATAGTCGGCCCCCAACTCCAAAATGTGATCTTGCCCCTGTTTCAGGAGATCCCGCCCTGGGGTTTCAGGTGAGAGTCCCAGGTAGTTGCGTAACTCTTGCATCCAGAACGATCGTCCCTTTCCTTTTTCGATCACCAAGCAAGATAATCGGTAACGTTGCAGATAGATCGCCGCCGACAATCCACCTGCACCTCCCCCCACAATAATCACGTCATACTCGTGTTCTAGACGTTGATCGAGGTTGTGCTTAGAGAGTTTCATAGGCTGACTCTACTGGATGAATGAGGATGAACACCTTCTTATTATGAAGTGAATTTTTAGCGGCGGCGGTCTTTATGTGTTGATAGGGTGATCGGGATAGGGTGATCGTGCAGACATCTCCTTCACGATGAAGCATCCAACCCATTCAAAATAACCCCTAACCTCAATTTCGGGTAGGGGTAGTAATGCCCACCAGCCAGCATCAACCCAGCATCAATAGGGTATTGCTGCGCTATGGGTGAGTTTTACGGGTGAATTTTAACAGGATCGTGAGTTTTAACAGGCTGAGGGATATCAGCAGCCATCTTATTCGTCGTCAGCACTTGCCGCAGCAGTAGCCACTTCCGGTTTAATGGTTAAATAACGAATCACCTCATCGCTCAGCCGCATCGACTTTTCAAGCGCTGCCACCGCAGTGCCGGGCGCGGCATAGTTCATCTGCACGTAAACGCCTTCCCGGTGCCGATTAATCTCATAGGCTAAGCGTCGCTTGCCCCGATGCTGAGTTTCAATTTCTTCTGCACCCTGATCGCGCAAAAAGCCTTGATATTTTTCGATCGCTTGATCGACTAGCTCATCGCCCAGATCGGGGCGCAAAATATACATGGTTTCGTACTGTGCCATCCAAACTTCTCCTTGTGGACATGGTGGCCTCCTCATGACAGCCTTACTTTAGGGCAGATTTTGAGTCTGATTTGAACGACTTACAGAAAGCAGCGAGAATGGGGAAGTTGTGTTTTCTCCATTGGTTTATCTCACTCTGCTTTCGATCGCCAAGCTGCAATCAGAGGCAAGGAATTACAATCATATACCAGGTTAAACTCATTCGACTATGGCGCAGCGCTTTGTCCGTATCCAAACTACTTCTGGACAAGTCCACTACGGATTACTTCACCTGGATCGACGGGTACAAGTTCTTGATGCTCCTCCGTGGCTGCACGGACAGCCCACCGACCAGGAACTTCCGGTTGAGGGCTACCAATTGCTTGCTCCCTGTGCGCCTTCTAAAATTGTGGCGATCGGCAAAAACTATTTGAAACATGCCACCGAAATGGGTGGAGAAGTGCCGCCAGAACCCCTCCTATTCATGAAGCCTCCAACGGCGGTCACGGCTCCCGATGCCTTAATCTACTACCCTGCTCAGTCTCAACGGGTAGATTATGAAGGGGAATTAGCCCTGGTCATTGGGGATCGCTGCGTCGATTGCACCCCTGAGCAGGCCCGTGCCAAAATTTGGGGCTATACCATCGCCAATGATGTGACAGCCCGTGATTTACAGCGCAAGGACTCACAGTGGACAAGAGCCAAAGGGTTCGATTCCTTTTGCCCACTCGGCCCCTGGATCGTGCGAGAAATTGGGGTCAGTGCTTTATTACAAACTTTTTTAAATGATGCGCCCAGCCCTGTACAATCTGCACCGATCAGCGACATGGTGTTTTCCCCCGATACCCTCGTTGCCTATATCAGCCAAGTCATGACGCTGTTGCCCGGTGATGTGGTGCTGACCGGCACGCCAGAAGGGGTAGGAGCGTTACAAGTAGGCGATCGAGTCCGAATCGAAATTGAGGGGATCGGCAGTCTGGAGAATACCGTAACTTCCAGATTGACAGCAGAAACAGGGTTAGTCTCTACAACAGGTAGTTAATATCAACAGATCCGTGGGCAGAGTCTCCTCCCTGCCCCAAGCCTGCCAACCGCGCATTCACTGGGTAGATGCGCAAACCTGAGCAGGACTAGCCAAATCTGCCCTGCCGTCTAGCGAACCTGCATGTAGACAGCATCCGATAGGGTGGGGATCTCCGCATAGCGACCTAATGCCGATTGCACTACAGAGTAAATGACCGATGCTAGCATCCCCAGGAATACTACGTTAAACAGGATCTCCAACAAAAATCCAGCCTGTAAGGGGTTACCGAAGAGGCTCAGCACCAGGCTGCATAGAATTAATACAATATCCAGCAGGATCGCCTGCATGGTATTAAACCGCACGAAATGACTAATATTTTCGTTACGGATGACCAGTAAGAACAGGGCAAAAAAGATAATTAGCCCGAAGGGAAATGCGGTTAGCGGCCGCAAGATGAGCAGTGGGAGAAATATAGGCTGCAAGAACGGAAACTGGTTGAGAAATGGGCTAGCGAACATCAGTCCATCCACCAGCGGCAATAAGTACGGCAAACAGGCAAATACTCGGTCTTGAGGGGTTACAGAACCACGCCAGGTCATCTTGTCATCTCCAAAGTCGCATCAGTCGAGATCGCTTGAATCCGAACTCATAAATTTAGGATAACCTAGGTCTTGCGATCGAGTGGCAAGATCAGGAGTACTGGCTATTCTCCTGCTATTCAATATGGGCGATTCGAAATCCCATCTGGCATTCATACTGCTCTGGCTGGGTAGCGGTGGTTCGCTGTAGAGCTCGTCCACACCGCAATTCTCCCTGTCTCCAGCGGGGTTGCCCGCTTTGATCCGCCAGCAAGCAAGTCTGACAAATTTGCTCTGGCGATAGCAGCTTATTGTCCATTAAAACAACCAACATAGGACACCTCTGGCGATCCTGCCAATCCTACTGCTTTTATTGTATGTCAAGGTTTTGGGACATCAGGCAAACTTAGCCATAGCTTAATATAAGTCGATCGATCTCAAAGTATCTTTTGTATCAGTTGGATTTGTATCAGTTGGATGAGTCGGTAAGCAGTTCAGGACTGACCTGTCAGCGAGGAACCGCCATAAATTGCTCGAGTAAGATTCTGAGTTCCTCCAGTTGATGCAGCTCCTGACTCACATCAATATCGGCCAATCGGGAGGCTTGCAGCAGTCTCAGCCAATAGCCCGTTGCTCTGACCGCCTTGGCAGCCACCGCTATTTCCAGCGCAGAAGTTTGAGTTGGCCCGGCGAATGCTTCTTCGACACTGGATCCGATCTGAGTACCGCTCCGCAGTAACTCATTAGCCAAAACAAACTCTTGGCGGGCTTGCAGCTTCTTATAAAGGCGGATGATGTTGAGGGCGAACTCAAAACTCTTAGTCTGGACTACTTTCTCATCCATGCAACTTCAGCAAAATTCTGGCAGAGGTGATGATTGGGCACCCCCTTTCCACCCCTAGCTGCGCTTGAAGCATTCAGGCTTAGACGATCGAAACCGGGCTAACCCAGTCTTGATAGGCTGGATCCCGATTTTCGGTAATCGCAGCGATCTTTTCCTTCAGCTTGGCTGTGATTGGGCGATCGGTTGGTAAGGTATAGTTTTCGATTTTACGTACCGGCGTAATCTTAGCAGCCGTTCCACTGAGAAAAACCTCATCGGCAATAAAAAGCTCAGATTTGTCTACCGGACGCTCAATGACTGGAATGCCAAAATCACGAGCCAGAGTCAAAATGCTATCACGAGTGATCCCTTCTAAAATATCTTGTTCCGCTCCAGGGGTAATCAACTGCCCCCGCCGCACAATGAAGATATTCATGCCAGAAGCTTCACACACCTTGCCTTGAGAATTCAACAGAATGGCTTCATCAAACCCAGATTCCACCGCTTCTGTTTTGGCTAATGATGAAGTGATGTAAGCCCCACTAATTTTGCCGCGTAGTGGTAGGCTACGATCTTCCTGACGATGCCAAGAACTAATCCGACAGCTCACCCCGTCTGGAGAGAGGTAGTCGCCTAATTCTAGACCATAGACAAAAAAGTCTTTTTCAATATTGTGGAGGCGGGGCGCGATCCCTAAATCAGAGGTGTAAACAAAGGGACGAATATAGAAGGAAGTCCCTGGCTGATTCTTTTTAACGAAATCGACAATGATTTGATAAATCTTATCGGCAGGCAAATCAAAGTGGAGAAATCTGGCACTATCGCTCAAGCGTTGGCAGTGGCGATCCAACCGAAACAACAGCACTTGCCCAGGTGTTTGGGGATCAGGAATGCCCCGTAAGCCCCCGAATGCACCGGTACCATAGTGAAGGGCATGGGTAGCGATCGACAAATTAGCCTGTTCAAACGGAACAAACTGATTGCGGAAATAAGCAATGGGCAAAAAGTTATGCATTAGTCTCGACCCCTATACCAACTTAAGCGAGGCTGCCAGATTTCTAGCATTATCACACAGGTTTGAAAGGATGAAAGCGCACGAAGCCTGAGGGCTTTTGAAAAACCTCGATCACCGTTTGCTCAAACCTTCAATCCAACTGTGACTGAACAACCGTTCGAGCCCCAGCATTTTCCTATACTCGGCTTTTGATCCGGCAAACCCTTCTGGTTGGGATTCATCCGGTTACTTAGGGTACTTTAAGCAAGAGTTTTTAAAGACATTCAAGGAGGTAGCGTCTCCATTGCAGGAGCACTTCATGGTGACAACCGAGAAGACAACCGAGAACGATCGGCTGAAATTAATGGTAGTAGATGACGAACTCGATAACCTCGACTTGCTCTACCGTACCTTTCGGCGTGAATTTGATGTGTTTCAGGCAGAGAGCGGCATGAGCGCGCTACAAATCTTGGAGCAGCAAGGTGAAATGGCGATCATTATTTCCGATCAGCGCATGTCGGGGATGAACGGCACCGATTTTTTGAGCCGCACCGTCGATCGCTTTCCCGATACGATCCGAATTCTGCTGACGGGTTACACCGATGCTGCCGATCTTGTGGATGCGATCAACGCGGGGCAGGTGTTTAAGTACATCACTAAACCCTGGAATCCCAAGCATCTCAAGATGATTGTGATGCAAGCTGCCGAAACCTATCGAGTTGTCAAACAGCGCACCAATGAGCTGCATCGAGCCCTCCGCCGCGAATCAATTTTCAATGCCGTTACCACTGCAATTCGAGAATCGCTAGACTACCACAGCATGTTGGCAACGCTCGTGCAGTCGATTGGGCAAACCTTCACCAGTGATGTTTGTCTTTTGCGCTCAGTAGAATTTGGATTGCAGTCGGGATCAAGCGATGGGCAACTCTCAGCAGAAACTTTCATCCACATCAGCCCATCTGAAGGGTCTGAGTCTGCTCATTTGCAAACTGCAATCGAACAGGCTCAACAGACTCGATCGATCGGGCTAGCCTACCAAACCCAGCTTTTACCGGCCAACTCCCAGATCCCCTATCATCAATTAATTGTGCCGCTGTCCTATCAGCAAGAGCCCCTAGCTGTTTTAACCCTCCAAACATATGGGTCTCCTGTTGCACCCTGGACAGAAGAAGAGATCGGTTTAATTGAAGAAGTCGCCGAACAAGCCGCCCTGGCCCTTTCGCAAGCCAAACTTTATCAGCGTATCCAAAAACAAACCGAACAGATGCGGGGAGAGTTGGCCGTAGCCCGCCAGATTCAAATGAATTTGCTGCGGCAAAATTTTCCTGAACTCGATCGCTTTAAGATTCAAGCCTATTGTTTCCCAGCTCATGAGATCGGGGGTGATTTTTTTGAGATCTATGTTCATCCGCAAGGGGATATTTGGTTAGCCGTCGGCGATGTCTCAGGCAAAGGAGTACCAGCCGCATTGTTTATGGCCAGTGCTCTCTCTCTCTTGCGGCGGGAATTGGCCCAGGAAGTTTCGCCAGCTCCGGACAGCGTCATGCGTAACCTGAACCACAGCCTATTTGACAATCTAGTCAGCAGTAATTGCTTTATTACCATGGCGTTAGCACGATTTAGACCTGCAACCGGGGAATTGGTTTATGCCAACGCTGGACATATTTATCCGATCGTGTGGTCCTGTCCACAGTTAGCGGCAGAGGTGCAAGCCCATCAAATCAGCTTGCAGCCTCAATCATTGCAAGTCCGGGGTGTGCCGTTGGGGATTCTACCCAGTTGGCAGGCCTTAGCCGGTCAGCTTACCTTAATGCCCGGAGATGTACTGTTGCTCACGAGCGATGGCATTACTGAAGCCACCTTATTGCAACCCTCGGAAACCAGCTCCATGCTGCAATCGAGCGGGCTTTGGCAACTAATCATCCAGGAGTTATCCAGTCAGTCTCCATTGGCAACCCCCCCAAGGCTCGATCTCAAGAGCCTACTGTTAGCGATCCAGACGCATACCCAAATGCAAGAGGACGATCAAACCATGCTGTCTCTGGAGGTTCTGTGACATGCTGAGAACTGAGTTACATGTGCCCAGCCATCTGCAATTTTTGTCAGTTGTCGAAAACTGGCTCCTCGGTTCCTTAGAAGTGGCACTCGCCGATCAAGTCGATTGGCCCACTCAATCTAATCGCCTGCGGTTGGTTTTGGTCGAAGCCTACTCCAATGTGGTACGCCATGCGCATAAAGATCAGCCGAACCTACCAGTGGTGATTCGGCTAGAACTGAAGGATCGCGATCTTTATCTCGAAATTTGGGATCAGGGCGAAGGATTTGACGCAGCGAACTATCATCCCCCCAGCTTCGATCCCAGCCAGGAAGGTGGGTATGGTTGGCTCATTTTGCATCGTCTGATGGACAAAGTGGAATATCACTTGCAACTGAATGAAGGTTGCAATTGTCTCAAGCTAGAAACGACCTTGCCCTTCGAACCAGCATAGCCCTTGAGCCAGAAGCCCTTGAGCCAGAAGTCCTTGAGCCAGAAGTCCTTGAGCCAACATATTCAGGCATTACTGGGAAAAACTTTGCAGGATCGCCTCACGAGATTCTTGTTTGACATTACCTTCCATAGCAGCTCGCTGAAGCTGCATAAATGCCGTTAAATCATCTGAATCATTTTTCCGTTGCAACAGCGATCGCAACTGCTCCTCTGCTGCCAAACTGAGATAGCCGGTTTCAAGTGCCTGCCGAACGAGATCTTGAATGCGCCCCATGACTTTCTCTCCTCAAAGCAAACCAATCTCACCAGTCAATTTGCATAAACTGCATTTGCATAAACTGCATTTGCATAAACTGCATTTGCATAAACTGCATTTGAACGCTCGAACCTTGCCTTCCAGCACCCTAGAAACCCGATCTCCGAACGCAATTGCTACATCAATCCATCTCTCTATCTACCAGAGAAAGCAGCCAATCTAAGAGCAACGGATCAAATCTGACATTGATCTCGATCACTCCTTCTAGACACCGTTTTACGCCGGAAGTTCCTTGCAGTCAGGATAAAAATGCAGGGGAGGGCAAAACGCGGCAGGTAGCAAGCAGGGGAAATCAAAGGCTAGCAAGTCTCGCCTTA
Source organism: Elainella sp. Prado103 (assembly GCA_025454395.1). Taxonomy (GTDB): domain Bacteria; phylum Cyanobacteriota; class Cyanobacteriia; order Elainellales; family Elainellaceae; genus Elainella. The sequence goes on along the minus strand of JALOOM010000071.1, from coordinate 31,744 downwards.
TTCCTATCCTCTTTTAGGAGCACGAAGGCAGCTTTATTCAACTTAGGGCAAATCAACTCAGGGCAAATCAACTCAGGGCAAATCAACTCAGGGCAAATCAGGGCGGAGCAGCGGCAAGCTGTCCTTAGCGTTTACCATTCCAGGTGTTACGGAAGGTGGGCACCAATAAAGGATGGAGTTGTCCCGGCTTCGTTTCCGTGTTAAGAGCATCAATCACCTGGTTATAGATTGCCTCAGCTTCTTCTGGCGAATTGCCCACACTGGTCAGCCCTAATTTCCCAAACTCAGACAAACAGCCAATCAGGTGAAAGACCGTGCCCGTCTCAGTCGTGCTATTGAAATGGAGATGGTATTGGGCAATGATATCCATCAGATCGCTGGGAATTAGCCCTTTGTAAGCCTCATTTTGGAGGTTGTCTGTCGCGATGTAGTATTTCGGGCACCCTTGCTGGTTGTAAAACAGACCCGTTGTGAGGTCATATCGCCCGTAGGTCAGCAACTTTAAAGTCATGAATGGGTGAGTTGTACCACCTTTGCGCAAGTTAATTTCGATCGCTTGCAGATCCCAAGCCCCATCTGGCTGGCGCACCGCAATGAAATCGAGCCCAAACCGCTCCAGAGCCCCCTTCTCAGCCAAACTTTGTCCGACTCGCAAGCCGTATTCCTGAAGCTGAAGTCGATAGTCTTGATCGGCTGGAAAGCGGCACCCTAAAAATACCTGGCCATCCGGGCCACCCAAAATCTGATCATGGGTCGAAAGAATTTCAACTTTACCCGTCGGGGTGATCCGTCCCTGCACACTGGGCGATCGTTTTTCTTCACCCTCCACAAACGCTTCCACGATCGCCCCCAGCTCTGGTAGACGGCGACTAAAGTGGTGCCAGGTTTCAGTGGTGCATTGAAAACTCATGTGATTGAACCGCGCTTGCAGCAGCGTGATTCGATCGATCGTGCTAGCCGCACCAGGGCGCACTTCTGCAATCGGCCGCAAATCAAGCAAGGCATTGCCCCCACCCGAAAATCCCTCATTCAGTTTGACGACAATGCGTTGCAGGTGGGGCTGTCGTTCCCAGAGATCGGCGGCAGCAGCAGCCAAATCATCCACCGAATGGGTCAGTTCACTACCCGCAGGATGGGGAATCTGAGCCTCAGCAAAAATTTGACGACTACCACTCTTGGTGCCCCAGTACAACAAATCTGGATCAACAGCGAGTAACGGAATTCCAAGCTGCATCGCCAACTCCCGTTCAAGAACGGTGGAATTGAAGCAGGTCATATAGGCACAATCAGTCCGAATCGCTTGTCGCAGCCGTTGGATCAACCGAGGACGTTCGAGAATTTTTTGGGTCAGTGGTTTATGGGAGGTGTCGTAGGTGCAAAGCAAGAGCAACCGTTCTCGAGCGTGGGAAAAAGGGACACCCGGCAACAATTGCAAATAGTAGTCGATCACATTGGGATGGATCGGTTGAGAGGTAATGTAAATGAGACGAGTGCGAGGATTGCGCAGGCGAATCAGCGAGAATAATAGGCGCTCTTCGTAGTAGTGAACACCCGTAACTTTTCGCAGCTCTTGCGCATCCAGACTTAAAGACGGAATCACGACAATATCCCAGTCGGATTGCGCGGGTTGCTCGATCGCTTGCCAGCGATCACGAAGCTGTGCCTGAATCCGGGCAAACTGTTCCTGTTGCTCCGGATGCAATGAAGACACCCCCGTCAAATTCTGCATAACTCCAAGTCCTGCGCTGTGCAATAGAAGTAACTGATTTTAGTCGGTACGATCTTATCCCTGATCTCTACCGACAGATATATCTCAGACCATGCTTGCTCATGCATCTTACATCGCTGTGGCAATCAGCGGCAGGTCATAATTTAGGTGTGAATAAACCCTCCTCTAGATCCACCAGAGGAGGGAAACGCCTAACCCTTGAATTCGATCGGATGAAATCTGCCCGATCAGTCTAACCCATTGCATGCAAGCCGCTACTAAGTCCCCAAATCAGGGTTCTGACTCATCAGTCAAACTATCCCATAAAACAACCAGCCCATAAAACAGCCAGCCCATAAAACAGCCATCCCATAAAACAGCCATCCCATTAAACAGCCAGAGTTTGCGGCACAGCCAGGGGTTCTCGTGGCAAAAACAGGGCTGCTTCAATGCGCTCCAGCGCTGCCTCCAAGTCATCATTCACGACCCGAAGGTCAAACTCATGGGCAGCATTCACTTCCGTTTTGGCCTGCTCTAACCGGCGCAGGATGGCATCTTCAGACTCAGAAGCCCGATGGCGTAACCGATGCTCTAGTTCCAGCATGGAAGGCGGCAGGATAAAAATGCGCAGCGCATCTGGAAAGGTTTCTCGAATTTGGCGAGCCCCTTGCAACTCAATTTCCAGTACCACCCATTTGCCCTGACGAATCTGCTCCTCTACCGGCTGGCGAGGGGTGCCATAGTAATTCCCGGCAAACTCAGCCCATTCCAATAGCTGATTGTTCGCCACCATCCGTTCAAACTCTAGGCGGGAGGCGAAGTAATATTCTCGCCCATCGACCTCACCCGATCGAGGTTTGCGAGTGGTGACCGAAGTCGATAGATACAGTTCGGGATGACGACGCAACAGCGAACGGAGTAACGTTCCTTTTCCAACCCCACTGGGTCCAGTGAGGACAATCAGCTTACCTTTTGCCATACTTCCACCGTCCAAGCGATCGCGAATTGTAGTCTATCTTACCTAAAACTTTAGACTTGCTTAGCTCTAGGGTAATGCTGAAAGCTGCAAGATCGATTGCTGAAATTGCAACTCTCAGCCCCGTTCTGCGATCGATTTGCCATCGAGCTGTGATCTAGGTGTCACCGATCGATGGGTCACCGAGCGTCACTGAGTGTCACCGAATCTATGCGTCACCGAATCTATGCGTCACCGAATCTATGCGTCACCATCTATGCGTCACCTGGTAGGTCTTTGCTCACCACAAAGCGATTAGCGACCGTCTCAGGCTGAATTGCCGAAAGCACGACATGCCCCGAATCAGTAATGATTACAGCCCGGGTTCGGCGGCCATAGGTGGCATCAATCAGTTGACCTCGATCGCGAGCATCGCTGATGATTCGCTTGATTGGAGCAGACTCTGGGCTAACAATTGCAATAACCCGGTTGGCAGAGACAATATTGCCAAAACCGATGTTGATCAGCCTAATATCCATATATGAACTGGGTAGTTTTAGCCAACAAGAGTCCTGACACGATTTATTTTTTCATGGTATCGATAAAATCTGCGGTCTGCCGAGTGTAAAAATCAAAAGATGGGATCGAAAACCAGGATTATTGCCCAATAATGCTCGAAATGGAGAATTCTACCGATCTAGATTATTCCAGGTTATTTCCTCACACGACCTGATCTGCGATCCCAGCAGCATTGATCCCCATTTGATCCCTGACAGATGCATCTCAATGAGGTTGCTTCAACCCTGGTATTGATCTCTCAATTTAGTATTTGTACTTAGATTCATGATGCAACAATCTGCAATGACTTCGCTCTTTAGTTAATTTTTAACGTCTTCATCGTCTGTATCTTTCCTTCTCAACAGCTTCATCTTCATCGTCTTCACCTTCAGCCTCTTCCCCTTTTAGCGTCTCCCATGCAACCCGTTGATTTGACAACTCTGATCGCACTCTGTGCCGAACTGCGTTCTGAATGGCTGCCCGCCCGGTTTGAGCAGGTGTATCAGCGCGATCGCTACACCTTGTCGATTGCGCTGCGAACTTTAGATCAGCGGGGCTGGCTCACCCTTTCCTGGCATCCGCAAGCCGCTCGGATCGGCATGGGGGATGCTCCTCCTCGCACACCTGATACGTTCACCTTTAGCCAGCAGTTACGACACCAACTAAACGGTCTGGCTTTAGTGGCGATCGAGCCAATTGCGGACTGGGAGCGCGTGATCGACCTACAGTTTGCCCAGCGACCAGGGGAAGTCGCCCTCTGGCACCTGTTTCTGGAAGTGATGGGGAATTACAGCAATGTGATTCTGACGAATGGAGACCGGGTGATCGTCACTGCGGCTCATCAGGTGAGTAGCCAGCAGTCGAGCGTGCGCCCGATCCAAACCGGACAACCCTATGAAGCTCCACCGGCATTAACCCAAACCATCCCTAGCCTGACTGAACCGTTTGATCGCTGGCAGGCACGGGTGAGCTTGATTCCGGGCACACTGAAGCGAAATCTGCTCAAGACCTATCGCGGGTTAAGCTCAGCGCTAGTCATTTCGATGATTCAGGTGGCTGGGTTGGAGCCAGAGGAGACCACCGATCGGCTCACTCCTTCCCAATGGCAAGCGTTGTTCGATCGCTGGCAGGAGTGGCTAAAATCCCTGCAACGAGAACAATTTCAACCGGGCTGGTTGCCTTCAGGCTACACCGTGCTGGGTTGGGGCAGCATCCGCCCAGAAAAACAAATTCAGCCGATCGTGCATCGCTATTATACCGATCAGCTCAACCAGCAAGAGTTTGTCCAGTTACGTCATCAGATCAGCCAGAAGCTGAGTCATTTACTGAAAAAACTGACTGTTAAGTCTGCCGACTTTCGCAGCCGATTATCCCAGTCCGATCAGGCTGATCGCTATCGAGAGCAAGCCGACCTGCTAATGGCTTACCTCCAGGAGTGGCAACCCGGACTGACGGAAATTACGCTACCCGATTTCGCGACGACGGAACCCGTCAAAATTCCGTTAGAGCCCGAAAAAAATGCGGTACAAAATGCCCAAGCTCTCTATAAACGCCACCAGAAATTGAAACGATCGCGAGCCGCGATTGAACCACTACTAGCGGAAGTGCAGGCAGAAATCGATTATCTGGAACAGGTGGAAGTGGCGATCAATCAGATCGATCGCTACCAAACCCCAGCGGATCTGGATTCCTTGATCGAAATTCGCGATGAGTTAATTCAGCAGCGCTACCTGAATGATCCGGAACAGCGCTATCGGCAGAGCAACCTCACGGAAACGCAATTTCTGCGCTATCGCACGCCCAGCGGCTATGAGGTGTTGATCGGGCGCAACAATCGCCAAAATGATCAGCTTACCTTCCGGCTGGCCGGTGACTATGATTTGTGGTTTCACACCCAGGAAATTCCGGGTAGCCATGTCTTGCTGCGGCTCGATCCAGGTGCGGCGGCCGAAGAGCCGAAGGGGGCAAAGCCCGGTATTGCGATCTATCGGCAGGAGCGGATCATCTGGGGCGAACCGCAGCGGGGTAAGGATTATGCGGCGGCAGAGGCGTGATCGGGTTTGGCAATTGATTAGGCAGGGAGATTGAAAGAATAACGATCGAGGAATACTGAAAGTTATAGAATCAGGATCTACGATCTAATCCAGCCCATATTCCACAGTAGAAAATTATTGCTTGCGCAGACGAATACGGGAATCTCCACAGTTAAGCTGATTCGATTGCCAAGGCCCTTGCAGGCTGATTTGACCTTGGACGATCGAAATTTTCAACCGTCCTGCCCTGAGACAAGGCGAAAGATTGGGAGGAAAGTTGTCATTCAGCACCCCAGTTTGTTTGAGCAAGAGCGCTCCATCGACAATTTTGCCTTGCAAAGAGGTGACTAAAAATAAACTAGGATTGGCGGAATTTCTGGCTTCTGCCTTGCCGGTAAATTTTACTCCACCCTGGTATTTCAGCCGAACCACAAAGTGATCGGGTACACCTACCCCAAAGGCTTGACCTTTCCACAGTCCTTGTAAGCGACTCGGTTTTGCGGTCGTGCGATTGAGGGCGCTATGGCTAGATAAGATGCCACGAGACAGGAGCGGTTCTACCATGAGTGGCACAGCTATGGGGCTGGCTGATCCGGCGGAGCAAAGGTGAGATTTGGGAGATTTTTGAAAAGCAGAAGTTAACATTAGAGATATTTTCCAGAGAATGACGGGTGAATTAGACCGAGTTCGATCGAGTTGGAGCACTCTCGATGATCTGTACTCTAGTCTGCGGTTGAGGATATGCAGAGCTAAAGCGAAAGCTCTCAGCTTCCGCTTCACTGGTTTCAGGAGGATAGTCAACTCTCCACCCAGCATAGAGATGATTGCTCTCTAAAAATGCGTTGAAGCGGTTAGAAATTTTGCTCATCTAAGCCGCTATTTTGGTATTCCAGGTAATTCTCACCATTCCATCGTTTAGTGAGTAATTTATTTTAGAATTAAACTTAATCTAATTCATCTCTAAAGACAACTCAATAACTGCCAAATCTTTGTTATTGAATCCATATAAGTGGGCAAGCATAAGTAAACAACGTCATTGATCGCTGAAATAGGCTCAGGGACAGCAACCATAGTGCTGTTTAATTTTGCTGCCCTACTTAACAGAATTTCACCTATCTATTGAATCTCCGAGGCAAACACCGGATCCTCCTCCATCTCCACATCCAGATACTTACCCAACTTTTGCAGCGCCGCCTCCGATCCCTGCTGCTCCACCTCTGCCAAAGCCGCCACCGCTCGATCGTTCCCTGCCAGCTTCGCCCGAATCTTACCCCGCAGATCCTGCACCAGCTCGATCGCCCCACCCAACGATTTCTTCGCCGCCTCCCCAGCCCCCGCCTTCACAAACTCATCAAACGCCAGTTTTGCGATCGCCCCAGCCGCCACCATCAAAGGTTCCATCTCACTCACCCTCCTAACTCAAACTCAACTAACCAACTAAATCTAACCGATCCACCCGTCCCACACGATCGAAGCGCGATCATCCTCCCTCCACGCTTCTGCTCTCTTCCCCAAGGCAAAGGTAACAAAACTTATACTTATTCTCAGCTTGTCCCCCGAAATCCTCTATGATTTGCTCTGTAAGGCGCATGGAGAAATGACATAGTTCTTAACAAAGACTGTGTGATGGCCCCAAACGTTCTAACTTAGAAACTAGCCGGTTGACCCTGGGCAGTCGTTCATGGTGGAGCCTTCACCGAAGAGAGCCTGTGTTGAAACCTCCAGCAAGGCAATCTTATAAGACGCGGTTCCTTGGGCAGGTCTAAATGCAATCACTATTTAAGGAGCTTTTGAAATCCAATGAGTCTTAAAGCGAGTGGTGGAAGCTCTGTCGCGCGTCCGCAGCTATATCAAACCCTACCTGTCGCCACTATTTCCCAAGCTGAACAGCAGGACCGTTTTCCCGGCAAGGGAGAACTGAGTGAGCTATCCGGCTACTTTGGCTCTGGTTTAAAGCGTTTAGAAATCGCAAGAATTCTGACTCAAAATTCGGAATTAATCGTTTCACGGGCGGCTAACCGCATTTTTGTGGGCGGCTCACCCATGGCATTCTTGGAGCGTCCCCAAGAGCCAGAACCGATGATGGTTCCGGCTGGCGGCATGGCGGCCGATACTCAGGAAGCCATGAAGCTTGGTACTGCGACCTATGTGTCTAGTGGGGGTGGCTTCCTCGAAGGTCTGCGATCCCTATTTAGCGCGAGCGGTGGTGGCCCAGCTCCCGTTGGTTTCCGTCCGATCAACGTTGCCCGCTATGGCCCTCGCAACATGCAGAAGTCGCTGCGTGACCTGAGTTGGTTCCTACGCTACACCACCTATGCGATCGTGGCTGGGGATCCCAACATTCTGGTGGTCAACGTGCGCGGCTTGCGAGAAATCATCGAGAACGCCTGCTCCGGTGAAGCGACGATCGTGGCCCTGCAAGAAATGCGAGCCGCTGCCGTCAACTACTTCCGGCAAGATGTGGAAGCCGCAGAAGTCGTCAACCAGTATTTCGAAGTGCTATTGACCGAATTCAAAGCGCCTACTCCCTCTAACAAGCTACGTCAGCGTCCTTCATTGGATGTTCAGGGCTTGCAGCTCCCTCAGATCTATTTCAATGCAGCCGAGCGTCGTCCCAAGTTCGTGATGAAGCCCGGTCTGTCTAGCAGCGAAAAGAACGAGGTAGTGAAGGCTGCCTATCGGCAGGTATTTGAGCGGGATATCACTCGCGCCTACTCCCTGTCGATCTCCGATCTGGAGTCGAAGGTGAAAAATGGCGATATTTCCATGAAGGAGTTCGTCCGTCGCATCGGGAAATCGCCCCTATATCGCAAAAACTTCTACGAACCCTACTGCAATAGCCGCGTGGTTGAGCTGGCTTTCCGCCACTTCCTCGGTCGGGGGGTGAGTTCGCAGGAAGAATTCTCTCGTTATTTTGCGATCGTCACCAAGAAAGGTCTGGCGGGTCTAGTGGATGCGTTGGTAGATTCCAGCGAATTCTCCGATTACTTTGGCGAAGAAACCGTGCCCTACCTGCGCGGTCTGGGACAGGAAGCCCAAGAGTGCCGCAACTGGGGTCCACAGATCGATCTGTTTAACTTCAGCGCCCCTTTCCGCAAGATTCCCCACTTCATTACCACTTTCGCCAGCTACAGCCAACCCCTGCCCGATCAGCATGTCTATGGCTCTGGCAACGATCCGTTGGAAATCCAGTTTGGGGCGATCTTCCCGAAAGAAACCCGTAATCCTAGCGCCACGCCGGCCTTCTTCAACAAAGATACCCGCCGGATTTTGATCAACCGCGGCCCGGGCATCAACAACCAAACCAGTAATCCCAGAGCGCGTGGCGTGGCTCCCGGTTCACTGGGACCAAAGGTGTTCAAGCTCGATCAGATTCCTAGCTTTACGGGTCTACCGCCCAGCAGTGGTGGATTCTTGAGCCCCAGTCGATCGGTTGGATCATCGACCAAAGGCATCAGCACCAAATTCTCGGAAAGCTCCACCCAAGCCATTATTCGGGCGACTTATCTGCAAGTGTTCGGTCGCGAACTCTATTCGGGTCAGCGACTATCCGTAGCAGAAATTAAGCTAGAAAACGGCGACATTACGGTGCGCGAGTTTGTGCGGATGTTGGCCAAGTCGGATGTGTTCCGGAAAATGTACTGGACTTCACTGTATGTGGTGAAGGCGATCGAGTATATCCACCGGCGTTTACTTGGTCGTCCTACCTATGGGCGGCAAGAAATGAATGCCTACTTTGACATTGCCTCGAAGAAAGGCTTCTATGCCGTTGTGGATGCCATCATCGATAGTTTGGAATATAACGAAACCTTTGGTGAAGATACCGTGCCTTACGAGCGCTATGTCACACCAGCAGGTTTGGCACTGCGAACCAATCGCGTCGGTAGCATCGTCGATAAAGCCAGCAAGGTGGAAGCCCCTGTTACACCTCGCTTTGTGGAATTGGGCATGGTTGCCGCGTCCCGCACTGAACCCGATGTGGAGTTCCGCGTGGGACAAGGGGTCAACCGCAAGCGCGAGCAAACCAAGATCTTCAAGCTGACAACCTTGGAGGCAACCCAGGTCAACAACGTGACGCGGGCCGCCTATCGGCAGATCTTCGAGCGCGACATTGAACCCTACATCATCAAGAACGAGTTCAGCGTGCTGGAAAGTAAGCTGAAGAACGGTGAGATCAACCTCAAAGAGTTTATGGAAGGGTTGGGTACCTCCAGTCTCTATATTAAGGAGTTCTACACACCATTCCCCAACACGAAGGTGATCGAGCTAGGGACAAAGCACTTCTTGGGACGCGCCCCCCTGGATCAAGCTGAGATCCGCAAATATAACCGGATTTTGGCTTCCGAAGGGTTAGGGGCATTCATCCGAGCCATGCTAGGAACCCCAGAGTACGCCCAATACTTCGGGGAAGATACCGTACCTTACCGCCGCTTCCCCACCTTACCGGCTGCCAACTTCCCGAACACCAACCGTCTCTATGATCAGCTCACAAAGCAGAACAAAGATGTGGTGGTGCCCAGCTTTGAGCCGGTGAAATCGCGGATGGATATTACCAAAATGCCGCTGATGAGCCAGGCGATGGCGAACGCAAAAAAGTCGAATGAGCTGGTTGAATTAGGTCGTTCTTCCAGCTCGACCCCTAGCGCTGACCTTCGTCGTAAGCCTTCCCGCATTCACCGCCTGTTGCCGAACAGTAGCGCGACTGAAACGCAACAGATCATGCAAGCTCTCTATACGCAGGTGATGGATTTGTTTGGCGATCAAACGCCCGATCGACTCCGTTGTCCTGATGTCGAGTCTCGCCTAGCCAACGGTGAACTTTCTGTCCGAGCAGCGGTGAAGGCTCTGCTGCTCTCCGATGTCTATGCCCGTCGCTATTGTCAGGTTTATCCTGCGCCATTGGTTGTGGAGTTGCTGTTGCGGCATACTTTAGGCCGTTTGCCGGTCAATGCGGCTGAAGTAGCTCACTATGAACAACTGCTAGCGAATCGGGGCTTAGAGACTGTCGTGAATACATTGGTGGACAGTGATGAATACGATCGCTATTTTGGTACCGATGTTGTGCCTTATCGACGCGAGAGTTGATCGCTGACTGCAATTCATGCTCTGAGTTTGGGCTCTGCCTAGATCAAAGAATCCCCCGATCGAACCAGATGGGGGGATTTTTCGTGACGGTTGCTCCAATTCAAGCTGGATTGAACCAGTCGTTTACTTCAATACCACTTCTTCTCGGTTACGATACTCCTGCACTTGGCTCAGTCGGTCGAAGTCGAATGGGCTATGGCTAGACAGAAGCATACCCACCACCATCGCCATGCCAGACACGACGATTGGAGCGGCAAAACTGACCAGTAGCTCGCCCCCCCCAGGAATATTCAGCCAGGGCGTGAAGTCGGGTTTCGGGAAAAATAGCGCTCCTGCCAGAATGCCTAAAATAGCGGCGATCCAGGCGATCGACCCTGTGAGCCGTCTGGCATAAAAGCCACAAACGACTGGCAAGAATGCCCCTGCACAAACCATATCAGCTAATAGAAACAGGTAAAGCACATCATAGCCTTGAGCAGCGATCCAAATTGCCGGTAACCCGATCGCAATCGTCAGAAAGCGGGAAGCTTGCAATAACCCACTCGATCGCATCTGAGGAAACAGACGGATCAGATCGGTTGTGAAGACACTGGCAATCCCATTGAGTAAAGAAGACAGCGTACTCATCACTAGGGCCAAAGCCAGCACCAATACAACCAACACCATCCACAATGGCAAAGACAAACTCTGGATCAGGGAGAAAAAGGCCCGATCGTCACTAAAGCCAAAATGCATCGCCAATAGCCCTAGGATGCCTGCCATCAAAATCATCGGCAGGATCGCCCAAATTGAGAGGAAAAATGCCCGTTTGACGGTCGCTTCTGTCCGACAAGCATAGGCACGTTGCCAGTTGCTCTGATTAAATAGCTCAGCCGCAACGATCGCAATAATCAGACTGGCTCCCATCTTAAGACCATTCAGATTACTCAGATCGAACAGTTGAGGTGCATTCAGTTGTACCGGAGCCAGAGCCATCTGCCAACCCCCTAATGCCACCACTGCCACAATCAAACTGAGCACTAAGAGCGGCACCATCACCACAAACTGGATCGCATCCGTGAAAATCGTGGCATCTAGCCCGCCATAGGTGGTGTAAACAAAAGTAGCCGTGATCACCACTAAGGCCGTCCAACCCAGGGGAACTTCTGCCAGAATCTGGACTGCCTTCGAAATTGCCGTCAACTCGGCAGCCAGGTAGACAAACATATAAAACACAATCAGCAGCAACACCACTCCATACATGGCATTGCCAAACCGATAGAGGACAAACTCGTTGAGCGAGTGACCATTAGGCATCAGACGGCGAATCCGAGATCCCAGTTGGGTAAACAGCAGCATCGGAGCAGCCGAACCCACACCATAGCCTAAAATACCGACGATCCCGCTACTAGCACCCACTTGCGGTGGGCTAAACAAGATCCATACCCCCATGGCGGATGAAACGATCGTGGCAAAAGCCATCCTCCAACCAAATCGATTGCGGCTGACCATGTAGTCTTCTAAACTGATCGTTTTTTTGCTGGCATACAGCAACCCAAACAAGGCAAAAACGCCTGCGGTTACCAAAGTCACCAACAAGGCGATCGCTCCAGTTGACATTGTGAAGAACCTCTAGAAAGCAACAGACAAGCTAGAGGATGATTAGCCTTGTGATAGAGCGGTCTTGCCAGTTGAGCCTGTGTGACTTGCTAGAGCTACTGGAGCTACTGGAGCTACTAGAACTACTGGAGCCATTCACCCAGGATGCCATCACTGACATCCAGCCAAGATGACTGAAAGATGACAAAATCCGGTGGTCAGCACCGATCGCACCTACACACCTCTAAACTGCCTTTCGATCGGCATGAGCCTGCCCATCAACCGACTATTTCAGCAAGTATCCGCTTCCCTCCGCTGGCATTACCCAGACTCAGGTTCTAAGGGTCTAATCTCAGCCTGATCGACTCAGGCACCCCTAGCTTAGTGATTGATTGTATCACCCAACGACGGGCAGCACTAAATGTTGAGCAATGTTGAGTAATATTGAGCAATATTAAGCAATGCTGACAATGCTGATTCCTTGCTGGTTCCTTAGCGAAATCTACCGGGGAAAGGGGCACCTGGAGGCAAAATCGGTGCGATCGGTGGACTCACTGGATAGATCCCACTATATTGGGGGACATATTGGGGGGCTGCCACCTCCGTGGCCCAGCGGGTTGAGTCTGTGGCATTCCAGGAATCTGTATTACTGGCTGAAGGTGCAACTGCGGGAGCCTTGGCAATCTGGATGTTCGTCGGTTCCGGCGGGGGAGTCAGGCTCGCCATCCGATCGGGGCAAAGCCGTTCGGTACTGAAGCGAATGTAGGCATCCCGATTGTGATAGTAGTCGCCTGCAACTTGGGTCTTATAAAAGGTATCGAACAGCGATCGAACCCCCCAGTAGCTCTGGCCACCTTCTAGCCAGGAACAAACCTGCCTGCCGATTTTCAACTGCTCTGCACTACTGACTCGATCGCGTTCTGAAGGCTGCAAGGCTTGGGAGTAGTCATACAAGACATCATTTTCGGCTTTCGTCCAGGTGAGGGTTGGGGCAGACGGAGCCGCCGCAATCATTTCACTCACCGGATCCGGGGTGCTGCGAATCACCAGAGCTGCTAAAGTGGCACCTCGTCGGGAAGCTCGCAGCGCAGAATCCACCGATCGTTCCGCCGCAGAGGATTTAATGATCGGGAAAAACGTCACCAGCGATCGAATCGGCGGCAGTTGCTGTTGAAAGGCAGCAGTGTAGGGGTGGTCAGGGTAGCGCTGCACGTAGTTTTCCAGCTCGCGCTGCAAGGTTAACAGGTGCCCAATTTTGAGTTGGCTCACCTTCTGGCTGTCAAAGGTGGCTTGGGCCGATTCAGACACCTCCAGTAAATCGGCAACTTGCCGGTGCTGAGTTTGGTGCCAAGGTAAAGGCGAACGATCGAGCAGAGTAGACAAGCTGCGAATTTGGTTGACATCGGCTGGAGTCACTTCGGTCAGCTTACCTTGTGCGATCGATTGTGGCAGCGTACTCATCTGCCAGTTCACCCAATATTCAAAGGCTCCATAACTAGCACCTGCAACGGCTGCGATTGCCACAACACCCGAAACTAACAATCTCCGCATCTTCACCGCTTTAACCCTTGATTCGCTGTCCTAATGTTGAATTTAGTGCCGAGTCAACCTAAATGGGGAATGATCGCGCCCAGTTTTTGATCTGCTCCTCCAATCCACTCAGGGGCTCCTCAGTCGATCTTTGCATTGTCATCGCCTGGGTGAATCCAACTCAAAATAGCCTGGTTGGAGCTTGGGTTGGGTCTGTGCCAAATTGGCAATTGGTTGATGCACTGTTGGATGCACTGGATGCACTGGATGCACTGGATGCACTGTTGGATGCTTGGTTGATGCACTGTCTGATGCACTGTCTGATGCACTGTCTACCCATGGGTACCTGATCGGGTTCTAGAGTCAGGACTTCCAGATGGTTTCTAGATGGTCTCTAGATTGTTATCTAGATTGTTATCTAGATTGCCCCCAGATCGCCCTTCAGCTACTCACTGTTGAAGATCTAGTCAAGATCTAGTTGAAGATCTAATTAAAATCCCATTCAAGATCTCATTTAGATCGCATCATGCCTATCCGTTCCCAGCCTAGCGCTGTATGCATCGGTTTCTCAAGCAGGAATCGGAGACTTCAAGCAGACTTATTAAAACCTGACTCAATTTGAAGCTATTCCAATTCTACGAAGCCGATCGCCCAAACAGCAACGGTGGTTTCCGGCAGAGCACCTCCCTTCAGCAAGGGATCCTTCAAGCTGTCAACCAAACCGCCCAACACACCCAGATGCACCTCGATCCACCCAAACCGATAGACTCCCCTACAGCAATACAATATGAACCCCCTGTTATCCTCCCTGTCGTACTCCACCGCGTGATGATTACCGTGATGATTACAGAGGCCAACAGACGAGCCTGAGTTTGATTATTCTGATCTACAAGCTGATGCAGACCGTTTTCCGAAGGCGATCAAAGGTTTTTCAAAATGGGATTTGGATCTCGTTTTAGCTGCAAGCCTGGATCGAGTTTGAAGTTGAGTCCATGAGGGTCTAGAACTTTAGAATGAAGGAGCGGTAGCTTTGTTCCGCGAGGGTGCAAAATTCAGATCAGGAGCTGGCTCATGGCCTCACCTTCAACACGATGGGATTTGGGACGCTTTGTTAACACCCTGGCTTACTTTGGGGCGGTGCCTTTACTCAGTGGCGTAGACTGGTTTCAGCAATGGTTGGGGAGTCGTCCCAATCCAGCCGTTGATAGTCGCTCCATGCAGGCGATTCTTCAGGAGGCGATCAGCAATATGAATCCAGAGGGAAAAATTCAAACCGTTGGCGTGATTGGAGCAACGGGGGAATTAGGAGTTCAGGTGATTCAGCAACTTCGGCAGCAAGGGCGATCGGTGCAGCTCATGCCGGAAGAACAGTCATCGCTACCGATCGGTCTAGAAACGGTACCTTTGGATCAACGGGATCAACCAGTCGATGGTCTGGTCTGCTGTACTGACGCGATCGATCTACTCCATGCCACCGGGCTATCTGATTGGCTCCAGCAGACGCAAAACTTTGGAGCTAATCGGCTGTCCCTATTTGATTTTTCCCAGACCGACCTGGATTTACAGGAGATTTGGGGTGCAGTTGATGATGTGGTCATGGGCGGAGTCAGCCAAAGCCGCTTAGAAATTAGCGCTGATCAAACTAACCAAAACCAGCGGGTTGCTTGCTTTACGGGTCGAGTTTCGACAGCCAATTCAGGGGGCTTTGCTTCCGTCCGAACTCGCAACTTATCCCCAGCGATCGACCTATCTGCCTTTGATGGCATTGAGCTGCGCGTGAAGGGCGATGGCCAACGCTACAAGTTTATGTTACGGACTGAAACCCGGTGGGATGGTGTGGCGTATTGCCAATCCTTTGATACGGTGGCCGATCGCTGGATCACGGTGCAAATTCCCTTTGATGCCTTAATTCCGGTTTTTCGAGCCCGCACGATCGAGAGTGGACAGTTTGACCGCCGGGTCGTTTGTGCCATGCAACTGATGTTGAGCAAGTTTGAATATGACGGGGCACTGAATCCATCCTTCCAACCAGGTATTTTCCAGCTTCAGGTCGATGCAATCCAGGCATACCGTCATTCTCGCTATCCTAAACTGGTGGTGCTCGACCCGATCGATCGATCAGCCAGCCCTCAGGCAGCCCAGCTCTCCCATTGGCTGTCCAATACCCAGGTTCCCTATCTGCGAATTCAAGCGCATCTGGCTGACAGAGCAACCGTCGTGGCTGATTCCGTTACCTCCTCTCAGCCCAGCTCCAGCCCAGCTCCTTTTACACTGCCCCACTTCAAGTTAGCGGATCAGCCGTTTCCTGGATCCATTCCGCCTGCCGAGCTAGCCGCTCTGGGAATTGCCGCTCTTTCTCAACCCCTGGTTAACCGAACGTTATATGCGGCGATCGAGCCATCGGGTATACCACTGGGTGAATGGGATCGGCTCTTTCGCCAACTCGTTTGACCAGGCAAGTTGCACCAGCCAACTGCTTCTGAATCGCGCAAGTTTGGCAGTTTTAAGATTTGGCAGTTTTAAGATTTGGCAGTTTTAAGACCAGGGGAAAGATCAGGGGATCCCACCCACCTCCCAAATCGCCAAGCCCTCACTGCTCCTCACCATCTCTCGTCCTAAAATACCTGACTTATCAGAGAACGACCTATGACTGATCCATCCCCAACCGACCCAGCAACATCGAAACTGCCGGACACCCCTTCTCCCCATTCCCCCTCGCCAGAAACCAGTGGTTATGTCCCTCCCACTCCTGGGCGATGCTTTCGAGGAGCTGTCATTTCAGGGGGCTTGGCCTTTGCAATGTATTCTCTCACTCGATCGATCATTGAGGTGCTAGCCGGTATCCCGCTCCCTACTAAAAGCACTGTTTCGGCTAACATTGCTGTTGCTGTTCGCACGCTAATTGTGGGTACCTGCACCCTCGGAACGGCCATCTTTGCCATTGCCACCTTAGGGTTGATCGCGCTAGGCATCCAGCTTGCCATTCAAAGCAGCCCTGCCCCATCATCCAAAGATCGGCAATAGACGGGCGAGATATCTCTGGAATCCTGGCCAGTTGGTCTCTCTTTTGTACTTACTCTTTTGTACTTACTCTTTTGTACTTATCTTTTGTGCTCATCCCTCATCCTGCCCTCGACCGATCGCCAGAATTTTTGCAGCGACGACCTCTGGAACCGGCATCACTGACAAACGATTACCTGGGCGTACCACCCACAATGCTTCTGGCGAAAATTGTTGTCGCAATTGGTCGAGCTTGAGAGCCTGAGTGAAAGTTTCCACATATTCCACCTGTACCGTTTGCCAACGAGGCTGGGCGGGCGTGGATTTGGGATCATAGTATTTGCTCTGGGGGTCAAATTGGGTGGGATCGTCCAGGGCAGTTTGCACAATCTGCATCAATCCCACAATACCCGGTGGCACCGTATTGGAATGGTAAAAAAACGCTAAATCGCCGACCTGCATCGATCGCAGAAAATTGCGGGCCTGGTAATTCCGCACGCCATCCCAGATCGTTTGACGATCGCGTTGCAAATCTTGCAGGCTATAAACATTCGGTTCTGATTTCATTAGCCAGTAATTCATCGTTCTGACATCTCTCACTTCACTATTCCTACCCCAATTCAACCCCTGATTAAACCCCTGATTAAACCCCTGATTAAACTGCGCCTAGTATTGACTGAGTAATGTACCTAGTGATGTACCTAGTGATGTACCTAGTTAATAGTAATCTGCCTATGATTTAACACTTAAAACCAGTCCGTAAGACCAGTCCGTAAAACCAGTCTATAAAACCACTCCAGTTGAATGATCACAAGCTTCCAGGCTGCTTCACCTGTCAGCTCCTGAACTATGCCTGCCGATGAAAATCCCCCGCCGGTTGACGAGGGATTACAGATCGGAAATGAGCTAACTAATGAGCTAACTAATCAGCAATGAGCATGGATGCTCTACCCCTAAGGCAACCATTCTGGAATAGCTTCCTCTCTGGTATTGGTATTGCGTTCCGGAGTTTCGCGAGTGAACTTCATATGAATCGATCGCGTTTGTTCGCCATCAGCCGCCACGGCCATGATTGGATAATCGATTAAACCATCTTGGAACGACATCTGGAAGCGGAAAGTGCCATCTGGATTCAGTTTGATCGGACGACCGCCAATGGTCACTGTGGCATCCGGCTCGGTGGCACCGTAAACGATCAGCTCGGCATCGGCAATCAGCCAAAACTGACGAGGACGGATCGGGGGCATCGAAGCAGAGAAGCCCACTCCAGACATGCCCATGCCAGACATTGTATACATGCCCATGCCGGACATGGTGTACATGCCGACTCCTGACTCGGAGTACATGCCGACTCCAGACATCATGCCGATGCCTGATTCCGTGCGAGCCGCCATCCCGACTCCAGAAGCCGAATAGAGCCCAACGCCTGACATCATTGCGACTCCAGAAACCGAATAGAGCCCAACGCCTGACTCGGAGTACATGCCCATGCCAGAAGCCGAATAGAGCCCAACGCCTGACTCGGAGTACATGCCCATGCCAGAAGCCGAATACATGCCGACTCCTGACTCGGAGTACATGCCAACGCCTGACATCATGCCGATGCCTGATTCCGTGCGAGCCGCCATCCCGACTCCAGAAGCCGAATAGAGCCCAACGCCTGACATCATCCCGACTCCAGAAGCCGAATAGAGCCCAACGCCTGACTCGGAGTACATGCCAACGCCTGACTCGGAGTACATGCCTATTCCGGAAGCCGAATACAGACCGACTCCAGATTCCGAGTACATGCCCATACCCGAAGCCGAATACATGCCGACTCCTGACTCGGAGTACATGCCGACTCCAGACATCATGCCGATGCCTGATTCCGTGCGAGCCGCCATGCCCACACCCGACTCGGAATACATTCCTGCTCCTGACATCATGCCGACTCCTGACATCATGCCGACTCCTGACTCGGAGTACATGCCGACTCCAGACATCATGCCGACACCCGATTCCGTGCGAGCCGCCATGCCCACACCCGACTCGGAATACATCCCTGCCCCAGATTCGGAATACATTCCTACACCGGACTCAGTTTTAGCAGCCCATTGCCCCACTCCGGAAGGCGGAAAGACATAGGAGCTTACCGCTTCTTCAGGCACTTGTTGAACCGATCCAAATACCGATCCAGCGACTCGTTGTGCTTCGGCAGCCTTGGCCATTTCCAGGACATGATCATGGGCAGGGGTCACCTCTCGATACCCTGGTTGCACAAGCTGCAAGAACGCTTTCCCCTTGAGGTTTTCGTCCCAATCGATCGTAATGAATTGATCATCAATCCAATCAGAAGGATAAACGGGCGGCACGCGCACCGGAGCCGACTGAGCCAGTAGGAGCCAGCGGCCATCGCCCGCAATGTAGCCAATTTCCACCACGTAATCTCGATCGCTAACAGGTACCGGCAGATACCACTCACGGGCTAGCTCATCGCATTCATATTGCTGCAAACTATGAGGGCGCTGGAGAGTCAGATCGAGGGCTGTCACATCGTAGAACCGTAGCGCCAGTCGAATCCCACCTTGCCGACGCATTTCCTCTTTACGTTCATTGGGGATATCCCAATAGGCATAAGCCCACTGAGGATCGCGCGGCATCAGAACAATTTGGCTTTCACCATAGCCACTGGGCAGTTCGCTTAACCCTTCATCAACGGCGACCAAAGAGCCGCCTGTGCGATCGGTCTGTCCAACATCAAATTTTGCTGCTTCCACTTCTGCTTGAGCCTCCAAAGTACGGGATGGACTCGGTGAAAACCGAAGTCTTTGAGCTTCCTGAATCGCCGCTAGAAGCTGGTCTTTCCGCATACGGCTGTAGCGTGAAATATTCAGTTCACTGGCAACCCGGCGGAGCTGCCGAAGCGTCATTTCTTCTAGGGGCGGTCGTTCTGCTGACATAGAGATAAGCCTCCGAATAGAGCCGAGAGAATAAGTTCAATGCCAGTGCACTAGTCGAATTAGCTTGGCTAGAAGCACTTGGAACCTTTCAAAGTCAGTCACCTCGATTGAGAAATAACCTGAGACTGGATTCGATTGCCGTGGGCAAGGGGCTGAAGGAAGTAACTGCATTCCTGGGATAGTGCGAAACAACAACTCTTTGATCCTGCGCTTTCCCAACTTCGATCGCCCTAGAGGTAGGAGCTGAATCAAACATTCAAAACAAGTTTGGACTTTGTCATGGGGATCGCGGGGATCAATTTCACCTCATATTGCAGAAAGTTAAGCACGGAATCAAGGGGGTGACTGGTCTTATTTTGCCCATTTTCACGCATTTTAGCGAAGATCGGGGATCGTTTAGTCAAGGTTTCCTGACATTATTTCAATAGCGGGATCGCTTTCTACATTTAAGTCAAGGTTTCCTGACATTATTTCAGTTTGATTCGCAGCTCAGATTCTAAAAATGATTCCGGTCGGTGGGATACTGTTAGCGTCTATCTTCTGTTGGACTTTTCGATCGTCTAGCCCGCTTTCTATGACCAGTTACTATGACCAGTTATGATGACCAGTCACATATGACCCGTCCCAATCGAACCATTGACCCTCAAGCTAATTCTGAGGATTCTGGAGTTACCTCTGCGCTAGAGATTGCTCCCGATCCAGATGCCCTTTTGCCAGAGATTAACCCCGATCCAGAGATTAACCCCGATCCTGGTTCAACCCGGCATCGCCACGCCAGCCAACTCATCCGCAAGCTGCTTGCTCCGGCGGTACGGTTTTGGTTAAGGGCTCAGGTGGAATCGATCGCAGAGCTACATTTTGAAATTGAAGGGGACGATCGGCAAATTTTGCAGGGGAATGTGCCGAGGGTCGCGGTACGGGGTGAACAGGCGATTTATCAGGGACTACACCTGAGCCACCTGGATTTAACCGCCCAGGAAATCCAAATTAATCTACGGCAGATTTTACGGGGCAAACCGCTACGTCTTTTACAGAAAGTGCCCGTGTCAGGCACAGTACGGATCACTCAGGCGGATCTGGATCGATCGATCGAGTCGCCATTATTACACCAAGCCTGGATCGATCTACTCAAACAACTCTTGGTGGGGGTTTCGATCGAATCACCAACTTTAGCAGCGATGCAGACCTTAGCAGCGATGCAGAGTCAGGCGTTCAGGTTAGAGCAGCCTCGCTTAGAATTGGGGGATCAACAATTTACGCTCACTGCCACTGTTGTGTTGGAAACCGGATATGGGTCGCAGGCTGAGCAAGTACTAGCCACCCATCTGCTTCATCCAACCCATCTGCCGCTCAGATTACATAGCCAATTACAGTTAATCGGCGGATCAGCGCTTCAATTGGCACACATTACCCTTCAGATTCCAGATCAGCAACTCGATCTCGCCGCAACCCAATCAGTTGACCTGCCCGATCGATTAATCGACCTGGGTGAAGAGACTCACGTTCACCAACTGACGATCGATCCTCAACAGTTGCAGGTGATGGGCCAAATCAACATCGTGCCGACTGAAAATTAGATTTTGTGGAAAATTAGATTTTGCGGAAAATTAGATTTTGTGGGCTTTGTACTGCCAGGCCGCCTCAAAAAAGTCAAGTTCGCACTGCATAGCATAACGGTAGGTTGCCTGAACGATCGAATGCATGGGCTCATCCCCATCAGGCGTATAGCGATCGGCCAGATCAGCCAGTTGTTGGGCGAGGGGTTCAAACTGATCACTGCTATAGGTGCGAATCCAGTCACTGTAGGGGTGCTCTGGAATGCCATTCTCCGCCAGAGATTGCCCCAGGAAGGCATAAAGGCGCATACAGGGTAACATTGCTGCGATCGTAATGCCAACCGATTGACTCCAGGCCGTAGCCAGCAAAAAATCGGTGTAGCGTCGAGTAGCTGCACCTGGAATCACAGTACGGAGATCGACCTCCCACTGCTGAGCATAGCTCTGATGGAGGTGCAGTTCTGCCAATACCCCACCCGCTAACTCATGCAAAATTTGAAATCCTTGCCAGTCCGGCATTTTTGCCGCAGCAACACTATAGGCACGGGCAAACGCTTCTAAGAAAAAGGCATCCTGCCCAACATAATAGGCGAAATTCACTTTGGCTAATTGCCCATCACCGATCCCCCGAACAAAGGGATGATCCAGACAAGCTTGTGCCAGATCCTGATTGATCTGCCAGAGTTTTGCTGCGATCGACATTGATTTGATTGACCTATTGATTTGATTGACCTATTGATTTGATTGACCTATTGATTTGATTGACCTATTGATTTGATTGACCTGTGGCCTAGGATCCTTCATCCCGAACTTTAACTACTAACAAATCAACAACAAATAGGGGCATTGCGGAACAACACCCCCATCTAGACCAGTAAATTCGGTGTGGCTTAGTTGCGACCGGCTTGGGCAAGCTTAGCCCCCTCACCCACAAGACGCTCATAGGTTGCGCGCATCTTCAGACCAACAAGCACTTGGAAGAGTCCTGTACCGTTGGTCGAACCGGGATATTCCTTATGTTGCAGCAACAGTTCGGTCATTTCACCGTAGAACTTGGTGGCCGTGTTGCTGAGATGGCTTTCAATGTAGATCAGTTCTTCCAACTGATCGAACTGACCATCGACTTCTAGAATAGAGACACTGTTGCCATAGTAGGTATCTGGGCCATAGAACATCCGAATGCCAGGATAGGAGCAGGTAAGTTTGCGCCCGCAGGGAATCCAGTCGATCGTAGAACCTTCGTCAAACAGATAGACGGGATCAAAGCCTTCCACGCCATATTTTTGTACCAGTCGCACCCGCAACACTTTGCGCTCTGTGTCGTTCGGAATGAGCTTGGTGGGCAGCACCTGAATGACTGCATCAGCATATTGCTTCTGGGGATCGATGTAAGCCTCAAAGTCGGGGCGACGAGAGTTGATGGCCGCCAGCACATCTTCATAGGTGTGACCCCGCTCTGCCATATCGCGCTGAATCTTCCAGGCGATCTTCACTTCATCATCAATGTCTAGGTAGACGCTGAAGTCGAGCAGAGAACGAACCCGCTCATCATACATCGGGTGCAGCCCTTCAATCACCACGATCGGGGTTGGCACGATCCGCTCCGGTGGATCAATCAAACCCGTTTCATGGTTATAGATCGGCTTCATGATCTCTTGCCCATCTTTCAGCGCCTTCACCTGTTCATACATCAGGTCAAAGTTATTCGCTTTCGGGTTCAGCGCAGTAACACCCACTTCTTTACGCTGCTTGCGATCCAGACAGTGGTAGTCATCCAAGCAAATCACAGTGATTAGCTCCTCGCCGAACAAATCACTCAAACGGCGGAGGAAAGTTGATTTACCGCAACCGGAATCTCCGGCAACTCCAATTAAAACCACACGGTCTGGCTTACTGGTCATAGGGTTCCTCTATGGTCTAAAACAACAGCATCAAATCAAGTTTTTCAGAAAACAGGTTCCTTCGATCGGGCCGGATGCGATGACGACTTCGCTCCTGCCCAGGAAACCAGCGCAGCGCACGATCGGCAACAGACCAGCACACCAGGAGCCAAGCAACCTAGAGAGTCGGGCTGCCAGTAATCCAGTCCGAGTTAGGAGCTAGTCCAAAACTGGATTAGATCAAAACTGGATGAGTATTTAATACTACCCGATGCCTAAAATTCTACCAAAACGTGATCCCCACTACAAGGTGAGTGAGTGGATCAACAACTGAAATCAGCTTACCTGGTTTCCCCCTGGTTTGGGCCTCAGAGTTTGGCAAAGCACAGGCTGCAATCATGGATGGTGAGCCTGATCCCACTCTTTATGCTAGAGGGGTTCGGAACCGAATGGAAGCCGATCGAGCCAGATATCTACTAGATTCATTGGTGTCTTAGGCTGCAAGCTATGTCAAAGTCTGAAATTAATCTGAAAATGGGTCGGGTTTGACAGTCTTACTCTGCAAGTCCTGGTTAGGGTAGAGGAGAATACAACCAACGCTCAGAAACTCGATCTGAGTCGTCTAGTGTGTTTGAGGAAGACTTTGGCAATGCTACGCTAGTACACGTTAAGTCTAAATGGTGAGCCTCGGCTTATCGATCTAGATTGTTTTGATGACCAATGGCGTAAATCCGCCGATTAGATAGGGTTAGGAGAATAGTCGATTAACGATGTACAATCCAAGCGCAGCGGGTGGTGCCGTGAATACAGAATATGGTAGCCGCCTTTTCATTTATGAAGTCGAAGGTTTACGCCAGAACGCAGAAACTGACAACATGGGCTACCCGATTCGTCGAAGTGGCAGTGTGCTCTTGACAGTGCCCTACTCGCGGATGAATCAGGAATTGCAGCGAATCACTCGTCTGGGTGGGAGGATTGTCAGTATCCGTCCTTATGACGGGAGTGTTAGCAATGGCAAAGCTTCCTCTGCCGAACCTCAAACCGTTCAGTCAGCAGAAGCAACTCAACCCATGACTCAAGCTCAGGAAAAGCCAGCCAAAAAGAAAGACGACGGAATTCCAGTCAATCTCTATCGTCCGAATAATCCTTACATCGGCACCTGCCTCTCCAATGAAGAATTGGTGGGTGAAGGTGGGATTGGTACGGTACGTCATTTGATTTTTGATATCTCAGGTGGCGATCTGCACTATGTTGAAGGGCAAAGTATTGGCATCATCCCTGAAGGAGTCGATGCAAAAGGGAAGCCCCACAAAATCCGTCTCTATTCGATCGCATCCACCCGGCATGGGGATTATGTCGATGACAAGACGGTATCGCTCTGTGTTCGTCAGTTGGAGTATAAGCATCCTGAATCTGGAGAAACCGTGTATGGAGTTTGCTCCACTTACCTGAAGGATCTCAAACCCGGGGATCCGGTGAAAATCACGGGGCCAGTCGGGAAGGAGATGCTGTTACCTGAAGATCCAGAAGCTAACATCATCATGATGGCAACTGGAACCGGGATCGCCCCTTTCCGAGCTTATCTCTGGCGCATGTTCAAAGATAAGGAACGGGCTGCCAATCCGGGCTATCAGTTTAAAGGGTTAGCCTGGCTAATTTTTGGGATCCCGCTGACCCCCAACGTGCTCTACAAGGAAGAATTGGAAGAGCTACGGGAGAAATATCCAGATAACCTACGCATCACCTACGCGATCAGCCGCGAACAGAAAAACCCTGAAGGCGGCAGAATGTATATTCAACATCGCGTCGCTGAACATGCAGATGAAATCTGGCAGATGGTGAAGCAGGAAAAAACGCACACCTACATCTGCGGTCTCAAGGGCATGGAAGATGGGATCGATGAAGCCATGGCTGGTGCGGCTGCGAAGGAAGGAATCACCTGGAAGGACTACCAGCGATCGATCAAAGAGCGTTGGCATGTTGAAACCTATTAAGTTGGATTCACCCAACCGAAAGGGCTCATTGGCAGCAACCGGCATGAACCGTTGCAGCAGCTCCCATGGGAAACTCGCATGAAACCAATGCTGATGAAGCTGAAGGCAAAGCCAAGCGAGTTGAAGTTGAGGTTGAAGTTGAGACGGTGATTGCTCAACTCATTTGATCTATCCATTGATCCATCAATCTTGCTTATCTAGTGACACATTTGGTCACAAATTCAGTGAGTTCACATCAGTAAAGCCAGGAGAGTTGCTTCCCCTGGCTTTTCCCAATTCGGTTCAACATTTGATGCTGGAGCGAGCCCTGATTCTGCTTCTCAGGAGCCTCACTCTAATAAAGCTTCGATCTTTTGGCGATAGATCACGATCGCAAATTCTCGCTGCTGCTCTTTCAACGTATACAAAATAACGTTAGAAATTTCAGGAGACATGACTGCCCGGACTTCAATGCTGGTGGGCGAATAGTTTTCGATCGAAGTATCCAACGTTTCAGGCTCAAGACTACTAAATCGCCGCACTCGTTTGGCAACCCCGTCCACTTCACTGACTGAATAGCCGTAGACCTTTAGATCTTTCAGCAACTTTTCCAGACTGCCTCTCAGAATGGCTTCAGTCTGAATCGTAACTAAAACAGCAGGTTGAGTGAGGGAGTAATCTTCAAAATCAAGCATTACGGGCGCACAATATAGTTCGACTGGATCGGCTGAAGCTTACCGGATGCAGTAAGAGCCTGATACAGCATAGCAGCTACTTCGGCCCGGGTTGCAGGTTGATCAGGGTTAAAACTCTGGGTGTCGGGATAGCTCACCACCAATCCTGACTCGGTCGCAGTGGCGATCGCCGGCTTAGCCCAGTCCGGAATTTGCTGCTGATCTTGAAAAACCGATAAGGCTGGATCGGGATTGGTCGATTTCGGCAAGCCAAACCCATTCACCAGCGAGAGCAATACTTCTAAGCGAGAAATTGGCCGATCGGGTTGAAAGGTTTGATCGGGATAGCCCTTCACGAACCCTGACTGCACTGATTCATCAATTGCCTCAGCACTCCAAGCCGCCGGAGGAACATCCCCAAACTGGATCGGAGTTTGCGATCCAGACGGTAAGACCTGGCTCACCAAAGCCGCATACTGAGCCCGATTCACAGGTTGATCCGGTTGAAAGCTCCCATCGGCAAACCCAGAAACAATCCCTCGTTGGGACAGTTCCGCAATAAAGGGATAGGCCCAATAGTCGTTGGGCAGGTCAGTAAAGGCGGTCACCCTGGTTGGATCGGCACTAGGCACCACCAGGGTTGGACTGGCTGGAGAGGGAGCAACCGTCACAGGCGATTCCGTCACAGGCGATCCCGTCACAGGCGATTCCGTCACAGGCGATTCTGTGGGGCTAGGCTGAGCCGGAACCCCGGCCGGAGCAATCACCGTTGGAGCGATCACCGCCGGAGCGATCACCGCTGGATTGCTGCGGGTCGCAGATGGCTGAGCTGGATCGGTCAAATTGGTACTCGGCAGAATCGCAGGGCTTGGCATAGCCTGATCAGGATCTGCTTCGGTTGTGGCTGCCTCATCCGTCAGAGATTGCTCAGCCGGTGAGAAGTCCAATCCTACGGTTTCGGGTTGATTCGATCGGACTTGCAGACTCAGCCAATCCGCCGATCGGCGACCAATGCCCCACCAGAGAATGGCACCTACAGCAGTAAATGCCACGATCAGGGCAATGAGTTCATCAAAACTCAGCGGATCTCGCCGCTCGGAATCACGGGAGGGGGGTTGCTCCATACGAATGCACCTGTCAACACGCTAATTCGAGGTCTACAGGCTATCTTACGGGAATTACAGCGGTTGGCAACCCTTCCATGCTTAATCTTTGCTGAAGCCGATCGGCTTCCCTGCGATCACGAAAGATGCCCACTTGCATTACCACTTGTCCATTAATACTGGTGAGAAATGCATTGGGAGCAACCGATCGAACCTTATCTTGAGTCTCAGCACTATCAGCAACCACGATCACTTGATAGGTTTCTACCGGAGCCACCGCCGTTTCAGCCGTGTCGTCAGAGGCAGTATCAGGTTCAGCCTGGGCTACCGTAGTCCGGGCGGATGGAGCAGAAGAGGATGGAGTGGATGAGGTAGAGCGAGTCGAATTGCGACGCAATGTAGAAGGAACCACGACTGCCCCACCTCCATTGGAAGTTGGCGGGAAACGACGAGTCGTCGAGTTAGTTGTAGATTGATTTGGCGGGGATTGATTTGGCAGGGATTGATTTGGCAGGGATTGATTTGGCGGGGATTGGGGTGAGCGCTCCACGGGAGTTGCCGTGCCACCCATACTGGTTACAGTCCGGGGTCTGGATTCAGCCGAGGCAGGAAGCGGGGGCGGAGGCGGGGCCGTCGCAGACAACGCTGGATCGATCGAGTTTGGTACAGCGATCGATCCAGGAGCAGGAGTTGGAGGAAGGGGCGAAATCGATGGAGAAGCAGAAGTCCCAGATGAGTTCGGGATTGCCGAGCCAGGTATCGGCGAGTTCGGAGGCGGAACAGGCGGAAGAGAAGGCACCGGAATCACCCCTTCCGTACCCGTTGCAGGAGTGGGATTTTGCAATAATGGGTTGCCTCGCCCAGATAGGGCACGGGGCAGAGGTTGGTTGGATAGCAAAGTCTCGATCGGCTGATCATAGGTCAGATAAACATGTCCTAACTCTCGCCCAGCAAAGGTGCGACGAGTTAAACGCCAACCTGGCTCTAAAATGATGCGACTAAACCCATTGGGCATCCCATAGGTGCGACCGATCACTGCATAGGTATTCCGTTGAATATTAGAAGCAGCGACTAACACTAAATCATTGTCAGTGGGCAAAATTCGTAAACTATACTGTAAGCCCTGATCTTGTCCTGCTGTTCGCACTGAAAAGCCGTTGCTGTCTACAATCCGGTTACAAATGCCGGTGAAGTCAAAATTGAGTAAGAGCGGATCAACCTGAGAAGGAGAGTTCCCTGTCTCACTCCAGCAGGGGCGATTGTCCTTGATTTGTTCAAGAATGAGCAGCTTATAGCCCAGCTCTCCACCTGGGGCTGCCAACACAATGAAGCGGTTGGAGTCAATTTCTTGCTGTTCGAATTGCGCTGCATTTCCGGGTGTGCCAACGCTGCCTATCCCCCAACTCAGGGCTGCCAAAATTGCTAAACGCTGCCAAAACGCCATTCTCATCGTTGATACCTAGTGGAAGTGTGAGTCAAAGTCAGTGAGTAAAGGAGTCTATCTGGGGTATTTAGTTTAACGTACAGAGAATCTCATCAGCCTGCCCGCTTCACCGCAAAATTACTAATAAATTGCTCAATAAATTGCCAGATAAACTTGCTTCGCACATAAATAGTGATTTAGGAATGAGTGATTTAGGAATGGTGATTCAGGTTGGCTTTCTTCAGGGTTCCCCAACCCTATCCTGGATTCTACCGAGCATCTTCAACTTCAAAGACTGTCGATCGATGGATCAGAGTTCCGCTGAGCATTGGCAGGGTCAGGAGCCACAGGCTGGCGGGATCGGGCTAGCGATCAGGCTAGCTGTAGGTTTTAGCTATTAGGTTTCAGCTATTAGGTTTCAGCTATGTAGTTAAGCACAGCCTTTCCCATCGGACAAGAGGATACCATCGGATTTCAAACAAGCCTGATATATTGTTCTCTCTGTCTGGCTCTATCTGGCTCTATCTGGCTCTGTCTGAATCGATCCGCATCTGTCTACACTTTGATCTATACCGAGATCTGTACCGAGATCTGTACCGAAGATCTAGACCGTACCTGTCTGCACCTGTCCGAATCTATCTCTCCCTGAGAATGCAGCCTAAATTTACGATTCCGCTTGTTTTGCTCAGTATTCTGGCAGCCCTGGGATTCGCAGCACAGTGGCTCCGATCCCAAAATCAGGTTTACCATCTGACGATCGCCACCGGCAGCCAAGATGGTGAATACTATGCGTTTGCAACTGCACTGGCAGCAGTCGTGGCCCACCATCATCCGGAGATCAAAATTTCGGTTGCTGAAACTGCCGGTGCTCAAGAGAACATCAACTTATTGGCGCAAAACCAAGCCCAAATGGCGATCGTGCAAAGCGATACACCCAGCCATGCCTCCGCTCGCGCCGTCGCCTACCTGTTTCCCGAAGTGTTTCATCTCATCGTCCGATCGAACAGTGACATTCGCACCGTGCGAGATCTGCGTGGCAAACGAGTCGCATTAATGCCAGAAGGCAGCGGCTCCTATCGCCTGTTTTGGTCACTCAGTCAACATTACGGACTCACTCCCACCGATCTCACGGCCCTCCCCCTGCCACCTGATGCGGCCTATCGCGCCCTTGAGCAAGGTCAGTCCGATGCCCTATTTCGAGTGTTGGCCTTAGGCAATACTTCAATGGCCACCTTCCTCAAAAGCAACAATTTCCAACTGATTCCGATCGATCAAATCGAAGCATTACGGCTTTCCTTTCCTTTCTTGGAGGCAACCCAAATCCCGATCGGCACTTACGATGGCGGCACCCCTATTCCTGCGACCAGCCTTTCTGTCGTTGGCGTGCGGGCAATTCTGATCGCCCATGAGCAAGTTAACCCGGAAGTGGTAAAAACCATCACTAGCACGCTGTTTGATCTGCGTAGCGAGATCGTTAGTCGCTATCCTCGTGCGGCCACGATGCGCTTACCGGAGTCCAGTGAAAATTTAGGTTTACCGCTTCATCCCGGAGCCCGCGCCTTTTACGATCGGGAGCAACCCATTTTCCTCGTTGAATATGCAGAACCGATCGGACTCCTATTTTCGGTGGGGGTGTTGTGCGTTTCCGGGCTCTGGCAATTTCGGCTCTGGTTAGAGGGTCGCCAAAAAAATCGCGCTGACTTCTACAATCAAGAGCTACTGGAGCTAATTCAGAAAATGCAAACCAGCGAAAACCTACCCGAGTTAGAAGAGATTCGCCAGCAATTGTTTGCCATTCTCCGTCAAGTCGTGACCGATCTAGATCAAGATCGGATCTCGCCAGAATCCTTTCAGTCGTTCACATTTCCCTGGGAAGTGGCCATCACCTCCCTGCGGCATCGGGAAATGCTAATTATCCAGCCCCTCCAGCCCCCGTCTCAACATCCCTCTCAGCATCCCTCTCCGCCCCTGTCACATCAATATATTCCCGCCAGCGATCAATCCGATCGCCCTGAAACTCCACAATAATCGCATCCTCTGCCACAGTGCGCTGCCCAGTCGCTATCTCCGTATCTTCCCAATGCCACTCAATCGCGACACGGCTCCCTTCCACAATGAGTTGCCGAATCTGGATCGTCACATCTGCATGACTGGCAAAAAATTCAGCCATGGCCGATCGAATCGCCGCTTGCCCCTGATACACCTGCCCTGGCACAACAAACTTGCCCCCATCCATAAATAGCTGGGTAAAGCGATCAATATTGCCCGTTTGCCAAGCCTGTTGCGCGATGTGAATGATCGATCGCAATTCTGCCGAGGTTGGAGGCGAGGGTTGCTCGGTAGACTGTGGCAACCTATCAGCTCGGCTCACCGGAGGAGCATTTGGATCAATCGGTTGATCGCTGGGGGATTCAGTGGGCATCAGCAACCTCGGTGCAGGATCAGAAGGCTCAGAGAATGGAGCGGAAATAGGCCAAGCAGATGGAAATAAAACCGGAAAGATCTGGGGGAGCAAACCCGCTGCTAACACCGTCATCGTGGCAATTGCTAGCCCAACCGCTAAAATCACGCCAACTCGGGCGATCGTCCGGCCCAACTGCAATCGATCGTCGGGATGCTCTCCTGCCATAAAACTGTTTCTCCAGTTTGAACCTACCCTCTATTGTTGCGGAGCTATAAACCGCAATCTCGTCTCAAGGCGGGAGACCGCCGACAGTTTGGATGGCGAGAGTCGGGATCTGATGGATCTGCTGCACCCGTTAAAGCTGCCTTACATCGTCGCGATTCGCTCCAATCATAGCGTGCTCATGCCTCAAGACCAACGAGTGCGCTACAACCGTTGGCGAGCCTATGACCCACCCTTAGCACAACCCCCCAATCAACGGCGTTACATCCGCGAAATGATCTTTGGCAAGCGTCGGACTGTGCGCTCCTACCAGATTACCAAAGGCAGCACGGATAGAGTACATCCCACTTTTACTCATCGCAAAAGTGCTTAGTTATAGGCTTTGCCAATAGCGCTAACTTTGAGCATTGTACTTTACCCGATACCTGCCATGAACGCTGAGAAAAAAGCCCAAATCCAAGCCCACACTCGTGCGCTTGCCGCTCTGCTATACGAGGAAACTGACCTGGAGCAAGTGAAAACGCTAGCAGGGATCGAGGCGGCAGTGCGAGGGCATTTGCTCGAACATGTCAGCCCAGAGATCGGGGATTTTTTATTGCAACAAGCAGCGGCACAACCAGTGGACGAAAGCGTAGCCTCGACGGTATTCTCGGACGACTGCAAGTGAGCGAGAAACAAGCTCACATTCTGGAGGTGAAGGCGTACACGCGATGGAGTCCTTACCTGAGCAGTGTTGTTTGTGGGTGAGTGCCAACGAATCCTATGAGCGGACGGCAGCAGACATCGAAGTGTTGACTGGGGTAAAGGTTTCTCACAGTACTCAACAATGATTAGTGCATCGTCAAATCCTTGAGTTGCCGCAAGTGGAAGAAACAGTTGAGGAAATGAGTGTAGATGGCGGTAAAGTGCGATTGTGAACATCCCGAGGATAACCAAGTGAATAGCGAGATTACAAAGCCATGAATCTGCATGAGTCCTGTGTTGCTGCCTTCTTTCAGGATAATGAGCAGTTAGTCAACTGGGCTGATTGACTGACAAAACTCAAACTACCCACTGCTACGCAGAAGCAAGCTACACCCCAACCCCTCTCCCAGAGCGGGCGAGGGGCTTTCGAACCAGG
>JALOOM010000070.1 GCA_025454395.1 Elainella sp. Prado103 | reverse complement strand
GGCAATCAGTACGATGGCAATCAGTACAATCAGTGTTCGCTAAAAGTAGCGTTCACCGAAACTGAAGCAACAACGTTACCGAGCAAACTTGAACTGTCAACGGCGGCAAATGAGCGATACACCCAATTCTGTTTTGCAATCCCTTCTGACTTTAAACATTACATGGCTGATTCCCAAACGTTATCCGTGATTTCCCTACGTTTCGTTGATCGAGTGAACAAAATCATGATTTGCAATCGAACTTTTACTTATCTGCGATCGGATGATCCCAATCGATCACCCCTGGGTTGCTCGACTGTCAGTTGGGCTATGGTCAGGTCAGCTCGGTTGAGATAGCCGGTTGAGGTAGAGGGCTCTCAGGTTGAATTCCGTAATCTTGCGGTGCAGCATGAGATTGCAGTCTGTGATGGCTTAGTAATTTCTCTGTTAGAAAAGGTATGGTTTCTGAAGGTTTGACTGCTCCACAAGCAATCGGTACGGTGAAAGGCCCCGGTGAAGACGGAAATCAGTATGTTTTCATCACAGCGGATAATCGCCAAGTTAAAATCGGTGAGTTTGTCTACTACGAAGTGCAACCGACCGGATCGACAGATGCTCGTCCAACCTGGCAAATTCTCGGGAAGATATCTGCCCGTTGCTTGATCGATCATTTGCCCGATCGCATTTTTGCTGATACTGAGATCAGCCCAGAAGCGATCGCGGCTCTGGTGGGATTTGTTCATCCCAATCCAGAAATCTACGAGGTGACAGTGGATGTGATCGGATATTTCCATCCGGCCTTGGGCTTCATGAATCCGCGCATTACTCCCGATCCCGGTGCCAAGGTTTACTTGGCCAGTGATCCCAGCCTCAAGCAAGTGCTCAACAAAAAACAGCCGGGTGAAGTTGGATCGGCTTACATTGGCTCACTGCTGCTGCGGGATCTAGGGGCTGTGCCGATCGCCTTAGATGTGAAAGAACTGGTCAGTACCCACATGGCGATCCTGGCAGGAACAGGCTCCGGCAAATCCTACACTGCTGGCGTGCTGGTAGAAGAGCTGCTGTTGCCCCATAATCGTGCTGCTGTGCTGATTTTTGATCCCCATGGCGAATATGGCACCCTGTCCGAAATGCGGGGACATCCAGCCTTCCAGTCGGCCGATGGCTATGGGCCCCAGGTGAAAATTTTGCAGCCACAAGAAATTCAGATTCGCGTCTCTTCTCTAGACTATTACGATGTCCTGACCCTGTTGCCCGAAATGAGCGATCGGCAGCAATCGATCCTCAACAAAGCCTTTGGGCTCCTTAAGCGTCACCGGAAAGGAGACTATCGTTGGGGGGTGACCGATCTGATTGCGGCTGTCTATGAGGCTGATTCCAGCCAAGATGAGGAAGGCAATGAAAAAATTGGCTCCTCCGCCCCGGCGATCGAATGGAAATTGGAGCGATTAGCCCGATCGCCCTACTTTCATAATCAGTACCATCTGGCTCCTAAAGATTTATTTGAGCCGGGTCAAGTGACCGTGCTACAGATGAATGAGATTAGCCAGGAAGAACAGCAGGTCATTTGTGCCACAGTACTGCGGCAGGCTAACCAGGCCCGCATGAATACCCAAAAAGAGTTGATCGAGCCTGGTGACGAAAACTTTTTGCCCTATCCCGTGTTTATTTTGATTGAAGAAGCCCATCGGTTTGCCCCAGCCCATGAGCCTTCGCGCTGTAAGATGATCCTGCGCACCATTTTGAGCGAAGGACGAAAGTTTGGTCTTGGGGTGGGTCTCATCACCCAGAGACCCGGTAAATTAGATTCCGATGTGCTGTCGCAATGTATGAGTCAATTCATTATGCGGATTGTGAATCCGGTTGATCAGGATAGCCTCAAGTATGGGGTGGAAGCGGCTGGACGGGATTTGCTCAAAGAGTTACCTGCTTTAACGAAGGGTCAAGTGATTATTTCGGGTGCTTGTGTGAATACGCCTGTGTTATGTCAAGTGCGGAAGCGGCTCACTGTTCACGGTGGCGAAACCTTGAATGCCCCCGAAATGTGGCAAAACTACTTTCGATCGCACCAGGTTGAATCTCGTCGAATCGAACAAGCCCCGATGGTCACCCGCACGCGGCCAAAAACCTTTGGCGGTGTCAGTATTGAATAGGAACTGAAGAAACCAAACGATGAATAATCCATTGCGCCGCTTAAAGCAGTTGCCCTGGCTGTCTCTTTTTTTGGTGGCTTTGCTGACCATTTTCTGGGCATCGGTGCTAGAAATTGTGCTTCACTTGAGCGCTAGCCGATTTGCTTTGATCAGTCGAGCCATGAGTCTGCTGCTGGAGCCACCTCTGGGGATTCTAATGGCTGTAGCGATCGCCATTGGCATCGGAGCATTGGCAGTTTTATTTTTAGAAATTATTTATCCCCAGCTTTTTATTACCACTGGGGTACTTTGGGCCTTGGTACTTTGTCTGCTGATCGCCACCTTTCTGCGCGATCTTCTGCCCTTTCCAACCAATCTGGAACCGTCTTACTTTATGTTGATTGGAAATATGCTTGGTATCTTTACAAAAGGTAAGCCCT
Source organism: Elainella sp. Prado103 (assembly GCA_025454395.1). Taxonomy (GTDB): domain Bacteria; phylum Cyanobacteriota; class Cyanobacteriia; order Elainellales; family Elainellaceae; genus Elainella. Next base: position 24,023 of record JALOOM010000070.1, on the reverse strand, counting down.
ACTGGCGGTGAGCTAGAGATGTAAGCAATGCATTTCAACGCATTCACTTGACTGAATCAATCAGCTTTACGGATCGAGTCGCTTCGACAACTCACTTTATCAACTTGCTTTATCAACTCGCTTGGCTGATCAAGCTCACTTTGTTGATCAAACTAGCTCTGCTAATCAAGCTAGCTTTGCTGATCAAACTAGCTTGGCTGATCAAGCTAGCTCTGCTAATCAAGCTAGCTTTGCTGATCAATTGACTCGGTTCTACCTACTAGAGACGCGAACAGACAAGATAGTAAAGCGTAGAGACCGATGAATAACAAACCGGAAAGTGCAACTGGCATAGAATCTCTCCTTGATGCGATGAGAGGATCAAATATAAACTGCAAGGAAGCTTTGATCAAAGTTATCTATAGAATACCCAGCTAGCGGTGAAGTGGATCGCACATCAAAAATTGAATGGGGTGAGTGAACCTGGGCTAGGGGTTAAAACGGGTGGTTGAGGACTGGTTAAACAACCGTTGGGCGTTACTGAAGAATCGTTGAAAACTATAGCAGTTCAGTAGCAGTTTGGTAGCAGTTGAGTAGCAACTAAGCACTATAGCAGCCTGATGTCAGAAAGTTGATGCAGCGGATCTATCCAGTGATCTCATCTATTAAATGTTCGATCTGTGATGCGATCGATCAAGCTGTTTATAGAGTAGATGGATCTGTAAAGCTGGCCATCACCCGATCGGGGAGTCTTGCGTACTCATCCATCTGACTAGAGACATCTTACTCGAGATAGAGCTTGCAATAGAGATATGTAAGATACGATCTCCGACTTTATTCACCACCCTGCTTTCATATTGGCATCCTGGTGAAACCATCGCGAGGTTGCTGCACAACCACTCAAATTGCTGTCCTCGATCACCTGCCGTTCTGAACGGATTCGCTTATTCTAGTGAAAGATTGCCTTCCTTACATTCCAGCAGCGCGCATGAATACGCTTGTCGGCACATCGCTACAGGGCGGTAAATATACGCTAGACACCCTGCTTGGGCAAGGGGGATTTGGTGTAACGTTTCGAGCCACTCACCATTACCTGGGACAGGCTGTGGTGATTAAAACCCTCAACCTGCTAAACCAATCCCATCCGCAATTTGCCTCCATGGAACAGCAATTTCGGGATGAGGCTCGACGGCTAGCAGTTTGTATTCATCCCAATATTGTGCGCGTCAACGATTTCTTTGTGGAAGCAGGCGTGCCCTATTTGGTGATGGATTATATTCCGGGGCAAACCCTCGATCAGATTGTTTTTCCGAATCATCCCATCCCAGAAGCGTTAGCAATTCACTACATTCGCCAAGTGGGAGCGGCTTTGGAAGTCGTGCATCACAATGGCTTGCTCCATCGGGATGTGAAGCCCCAGAACGTGATTCTGCGGGAAGGTACTCAGGAAGTCATCCTGATTGACTTTGGGATCGCTCGTGAATTTACGGATGGCAAAACCCAAACCCATACCAGCCTAATCTCAGAAGGGTATGCGCCGATCGAGCAATATGTGATGCAGGAAAAGCGCACACCAGCGACAGATGTGTATGGTTTGGCCGCCACTCTCTATGCCCTGCTGACTGCTCAAGTCCCGACGGCTTCAATTCTGCGGGATCGCCGTCCTATGGCTGCTCCCCGTGATTTACAACCTCAACTGAGTGTAGCAGTCAATCAAGCGATCATGCGCGGGATGGCAGTCGAAGCGCGTTATCGCCCAAGTTCTGTCGCGGCCTGGCTCGATCTACTCCCTGAAGATGCTCCTGGGTTTCCGCCGATTGCCTCCTATTCCCAACCGGGGGGTAGCCTTTCAGAAGCTGCTACCCTTGCCGTGAGTCCGCGCCATGCCCACAATCATCAGCATCCGGGACGGTGGATTCAACCAAAAATTCCTCGATCGGCTGCCTCTCAACCTCCCCCTCGATCCGCCCAGCGAGATATTAGCTCTGCGCCCACTGTGCCCCCCGGATCCAGAACTTGGCGCGGTGGGTTACTCTTCGGGCTCCTCACCATTGTGGGTGTGGCAGGTGTGGCGATCTGGACAGTGATTAACCAACTGACATCCCCTCAATCTTTGCCCGATGACTCTGCTCCCATTGAAGTTGAGGAAACGCTGCCTGAGCGTCGCACTCCTGATCCTGCCTTAGAGGATGCTTTCCCAAGTGAACCGGATCCTTCACCTGTTGTAGAGCCAGAAACCGAGCCTTCACCCGAATCTGAAGCGATCGAAACTGCTCCCGAAGCAGTGGAGTCACCGGAACCGATCGAACCGATTCAAGAACTACCGCCTAGTCAACCTGTAGAGCCAGCGCCGTCCGTATCCCCCAGTAAACCTGATCGATCGGATCGATCGCGCCGTAGTCCAGATAACAGTCGAGATGACCAAGATTCAGCAGATGAAGAGGAAAAAGAACGCCCTCGACGGCTCCTGCCCGATCCCCTGCGGCGTGAATTAGAGTTTCGTCAGCCGAAAGAGCGCGACTAGGAAAGATCACAGAACGTGGAAATTAGGACATGGTCTTGGATTGATACAGTCTTGGATTGATACAGTCTTGGATTGATACAGTCTTGGGGTCGAAAAGCAAGCCATGGGTTGAAAAAAATACTAGAGATTTACAGCAATTGGTACTGCGTGAAATTACCAGCAAGCGGTTAATCCCAGTCAAAGCAGGCTTGAGAACGATCGATCCCCTATCTTGATCGCCACTATTCCATAAACTTCTAGTAAAGAATGGCACCCGTATTTCAAATCTCTCCTGATCGATTCGCTTTCAACGGGTAAACAGTAGTGGTAGATGCACCCTGATTCATATCCCTGCGGCTCAAACCCGTAGGGATTTTTTGTATCGCCTGTTGGACTTGGAGAAAGTGGAGTGCGCTTCAGACCATTCACTCAGACCATTCACTCAGACCATTCACTCAGTAAATCTCGATCTGCTCAATGCGGCGGAAATCACGTTCAACCTCATACCAGAGTGATCTGTTATGGGGATCGGTACGGAGGGCTTTTTTCAAATAGACCCTGGCTTTCTCCGATTCACGATGATTGGTCAGATGCCGCCCGAATCGTTGATAGGTAATGGCCTGCCACTGACGTACCTCCACATCCTGGGGCAACCGTTGCGCTAAACCCTCCACAAGAGCGATCGCTCTAGGAAATCGCTGTTGTTTCAATAATTGCTGAAGTTGTGCGTAGAGATCTTCTTTAAGCTGGCGATCGGTTGCAGAAAGATGTTGCGTCTGAAGAGGGGGTGATTTTTTGGTAATTTTGACGGGCGGCTGCGGCGATGGCTTGGCTACTGGGTCAACTGGGGCAGTTCCCGATCGGGGATGCTCCGCTGAAGACAAGGGCGGTGCAGGGCGAATCAGACTGATCAGCACTTTGTAGGCTTCAGTCAACTGGATAAACTTTTCTTGGGCCTGCTGCTGATTGGTGGGGTTGGCATCTGGGTGATACTGCCGTGCTAACCGGCGATAGGAGGATTTGATCTCCTCATAAGAGGCACCTGTCCTCAACCCCAACAGCCGATAACAGTCTGGAAGATCCATCGAAATTAAAAAAGGCAGATATGTCAAATTCTGCCATTTGCACCGTGAAATTGAAAGAACTCTGCGCTAGATGCAATCCATCGACCGATTTCTTATGCTGATAGGGCAGTGGCGAGTACCAGCAAGTGCAGCCAGAAGAACTGTAGACCCAATTTAAGGAGAAATCAATTCATGACTGGATCACAACCTCAGGTATGCCCAGTTTGCGGTGTGAAAATCTTAAAGATGATTGGCGGCGATCGAGTCCTGTTTGCGGCTGGGCCACCGGGCACCCGGGCAGTGTTATGGCAACGAGTCTGTCAATATGCCCAAAAGGCGGGTTGCATTAATCCAGATGGCGCTGCCGGTGATCAGGGTGGGTTGCCACGCAGCTCAACTTGAGGGAAGACAGGTATGCTAGGGTAATGAACTTGCCCGATCGCTGGGGCTGCACTTTGCGGAATGAAGTGAGCAGCCCATAATCTAAACTATGGAGAAGCTAATTTTTGAGAATAGAGACACAATTCGCGGCCGGGCTCTTTTCTTAGGAGAACGTCTCGATCTGAAAACCTTGGAAACGACAGACTGCTTAGGCACTTTGCCATTGGTTGTTTCGGCTGGCGAGCAGGGTTGTGTTGTATTATTTCGCTACGGAGCAGTGGTGCTCTATGGTCTTAGCCCGGTTGAGGAAGCCTCTTTTCTCACCTATTTGAAACCTTTAGTGCTGGAACCCTTGGATGCCCCGGAAACCGAAGAGGTCGTCCTTAAACAGGAGCCTGCTGGAGCAGGACGAGTCGAAAATGGAACGATCTGGCTTCAGAGTTTTAGTGTAGGTTGCCTCCAGATTGTGGCGGATGTCCTGGCTAAAAGTGTGGTGCTGGCTCGATATGAAGTAGGTACCGGCAAAATTTTTGATCAGATCGAGCCATTTGCGGAAAGTTTGCAGCGAACGACTAGGGATGAGCGTTGGGCCAAAGAACTATTGCGCCAGTTGGGAACTACTATTTCGATTCAGCACAAAATTGTCGGTCGAGTAGAAATTGTCGATAAGCCTGACCTGCTCTGGGATGCCCCAGAACTAGAACGGATCTACCTGCGGCTGGAAAACGAATATGAAATCCGGGAGCGCCACCTTGCCTTAGAACGCAAGCTTGACCTGATTTCTAGCACAGCCGAAACCGTATTAGATTTACTTCAACACAATACAGGGCTACGGGTTGAATGGTACGTGGTGATTTTGATCGTCGTGGAAATTTTGTTATCGTTCTATGATGTTTTTCTTCAGGCTAAGGCGACTTAATCGAAGCCTCCAGCTTTTTCACTCCCCAGAGAATGAAGACGGTTAGAACTGCCCCCGTGAGGCTGATAAACCAGAGCCCACAGCCTGCGGCCGTGCCCAAAGCCGAGGATACCCAGATGGCAGCGGCGGAGGTCAGCCCTTGGATGCGGTAACCCTCTGCAGCATTTCGCGCAGTGGCAAAGATCTCGCCAGCGCCCAAAAAACCAATGCCTGCCAACAACCCTTGAATAATGCGGCTCAAGGTATTTGGTTCAGTCTGAACAATACCAGTTTGAATGCCGACCATGACAAATAGGGCCGATCCCAGGCTGACCAACATGTGCGTGCGCAGCCCGGCCGGTTTTCGATCGATCTCGCGCTCCAAACCGACCAGTGTGCCGACTAGAAGGGCTAACCCAATCCTCAAGAGAACCCCGACCCAATCTGTTGGATTCACTAAATCAAGTCCCGTATTCTCCACGGCAGTCTGACCCCCTAATGAAATCGTGTCTAGCAGCTTGGGCTGCCGGAACCAGCCGGAGTCCCTCTATGAGTTAGGATTTATGGCCGAGAGCCAGGAGCGATCGTGAGCAATACTGGCTGCGATCCAACTAGCTCCAATCTTCGCGTTGATTACTGCGTCCCCGATAAACCTGGGCTGATTGATGGATGGCACGGGTTTTGACAAATAGCTCATCTTCCGTCAACTGCCATCGGGTCAACGCTTTATCCAGATCAGCTTGAATATCACGGGCTCCTGGAAATTGATGATAGCGAATGCGCAGTCGTGCCAATTCCGCCAGATTATAGTCGGTGGGCTGCCCTTCCAGTAACGAGTTCACAATTTGGCGATCCAGACTCCAGAGAGGATGATTTTGATCTTTCTGAGCCGTACTTTGCGAAGCATCTGAACTAGCAGCCATAGTTGAGAAGTAGTTGGGAAATAGTCAAGAATGAGAACGGGGTTGACCGGAGATTTCTCATCCTATAGCAAAAGCAAAGATCTGAGCGATCGATTTGTTGAAATTGATTTGTTGAAATTGATTTGTTGAAATTGATTTGTTGAAATTGATTTGTTGAAATTGATTTGTTGAATCTCGGTGGCTGAATTGCTGGGATAAAATGATGGGATTCAGTGAAGCTCAATGTCTTAGCTCCCAGATCATTGAGTCTTAGACGATTCAATCCAATATCATTGAATCTCAGTTTGCCGATCTTTTATCTCCCCCTTATCCCAATTTGATATGAGCTTGCGTAGAAGAAATTCTTGCTAGCCAAGCAGCTTAAGCCCTTGGTTCGACTCAGCTTCATAAAGAATCAGCTTCATAAAGAATTGGTATTAATGTCCTGTTTACTAGCGGTTTTGCCCACGAGCAAGGCAACGGGAAACTCACTCAAGATATCTCGTACCCAGAGGGTATCATCACCTTGAAGTTGTTGTCCGGTGAAAGCATTCTGCCAGGTAATAGAAGCGCCTGGAGATTGCACAATACGAGTTTCATGCCAGACCGCTTCACCCACTGGGTATTCGCCTTCCTGCACCAAAGAGGTAAAAAAGCGGGGAACGATCGCCAACACTTGAGTTTCACCTAACTCACGGGCAAAAGCGATCACATGGGATTTAAGGCTACCACTCACCGTTAACTTTTGGTAGCTGCCACGCTGAAATAATTCCGGATAAGCCTTGCGCAACTGGAGCGTCTGGTAGATCAAAAATAACTTGATCCGGGCATCCTCAGGGGATCGCATCAAATCTCGGATTAAGCCAGTCGAGTCTTTCTCAAGCTGAGTTTGGATCTCCTCCAAGCAAGTGATTCGCTGCTCGTAATCCACTGGACGGCGATTATCTGGATCGACCAAACTTAAATCCCAGAATTCGCAACCTTGATAGAGGTCAGGCACCCCTGGAGAAACCATCTTTAGCAGGGTTTGCGAAAGAGAGTTAAGTATTCCATAATGCTGAATTTTGCGCTGAAAGGGTCGGAATTCTTGCAAAAACAAATTGTCATCCGAATCTTTCAAAATTCGTTCCGTGAATTGGATAAACGCCTGTTCATAGTCTATATCTGGACGTTGCCAAGAGGTATAAACTTTTGCCTCTCGACTGGCTTTGATCAAATACTCTTTGACCCGATCGATAAATTGCGGATAGTCACCCTTATTGAAGGGAAAAGCGCCTAATAAAGTTTGATAGAGAAAATACTCGGCATTGCGATCAGGAACTTCCATTCCATCAACGGTTTCCTTAAGGGGCGCGTTGATCGCCTGCCAATTGCTCAGATGTTTTTCCCATTCTTCTGGCAGTTCAGAAAGCACATTCAGACGAGCCCGGACATCTTCACCCCGCTTTGTATCATGGGTTGCAGTCGCATTCATGGCATGGGGCCACTGGGTCGATCGGGTTTGGTTAAAGGTATGAAAATCTTCAACGGAGATACCAAACTCACCCGGATGAGAGCCCACCTCATTAAGTGATAGCAAGCGGTTATAGACATACATCACCGTATCTTCCACCCCTTTGGCCATGAGGGGCCCCGTGAACTGTTGCAAGCGCATAATGAAGTGCAACCACAGCTTTTTGTCTTCCTCACTGAGGTGATCGTCAAATTCGAGCGAGAGGAATTTTTCAATAAAACACAACTCATTGATAAAGTTCGGGATATTCTCTTTTGCCTCTTCAATCACCTGTTTAATCCGTTCCTGATCGGCTTTACGCGAGCCTTCTGGGCTGATGTAGCTCCGGTAAACCGGGAACAGCGTCAAAATCTCCACTAGGGCCCGCTTCAGACCATACATGGTGAAATCACTCGCATATCGGTAGCGATCACTGAGTTGCTTGAGTAAATGGGCTAAGTTATCAATATCACCTGCCAGATGCTTACCGCTAATCAACCGCTTGTTCTCGTCCATCAAGACTTCATAGGAGGTCGATCGGCCAATAAAGCGATAATAAACCCCACTAAACTCTAGATGGTTGGCTTGCTGGCAGAGCACCCCATTCACTTTACTCATAAAGTCATAGCCAGTTGTGCCCTGGATCGACCAGTTTAGGGGGAGATCTTCACCTGGTTCCAGAATTTTCTCAACTACAAGATAGGTGTCTGGCAACTGTTCACGTAAGCGAGTAATGTACTCTACCGGATTATATAAACCGTCAATATGGTCAACTCGCAAACCATTAAACTTACCTTCCTTGACATATTGCAGAATCAACTCATGAATTGTATCAAAAACGGTTTGATCTTCCACTCGTAAAGAAATTAATTCGTTCACTGTGAAAAACCGACGATAATTCAATTCTTCATTTCCCACCTTCCAATAGGAAAGCCGGAAGAATTGTTCAGATAACAGGCTATCCAACATATTGAAGCTTTCTGGATTGCCCGGTTCTCCGTTTAAGATCTGAATATTTTCCTGAATAAACTGGTTCACTTCTGGGCTGTCATTCCACAATTCCCAGATCATTCGTTTGATAAATAAAATTTGATCGTAGCGCTCTCTTCCCTCTTCTCCTGAAGGAATATACTTCAGCATGTATAGCACGCCCAGCAACTTGACAAAATTAGGATGATTACGTCCTAATTGCTCTCGCAGTCTGGCCAGATCGTACATCAGTACCTGATTGTAGGACTCAATTCGCAGCGGAAAGCGCAAGCTGTAGTAGTTAATCGATAGTCCATCTCGATTGTACTGAAGCTGCAACTCGCCGCTTTCCAGACAATCTCCGTAAAATTTGCCCAGGAAGGGGGCTAAAACTCGCCCTTTGATTCCCCCATAAGGATGATTCCAGTCGATATCGAAAAAGTCGCGGTAGCGGGAATCGGGGCCATTCTCTAAAACATCCACCAGCATGTAGTTCTGGCTATCAAAAGCCATATGGTTAGGCACAATATCCTGTAGCCAACCAATTTGATATCGCCTTAATTCATTTTGCAGTTCCTCTAATCCAGATTCACCCCCCAGTTCTGGGTTGATTTGTTTAGGATTTACAACATCATAGCCATGTGTACTTCCTGCCCGCGCCGTAAAAATAGGTGAGGCATAAAGGTCAGAAATTCCCAATGCTGCCAAGTATGAGGCGATCGATTGAGCGGCTTCAAAGGTAAAACCAGCGTGAAACTGAATGCGATAAGTGGCTAGCGGAATCTGCATCATATTGCATTTACGGGAGCGGTGATATAGGAGTGGTGATATGGGAGTGGTGATATAAGAACCAAGAAGGTGAAGTTACAGCAGAAGATAATCAGTCATGATGTTACTAGGAGCATAGCGGCAAATCTCTGAAATGTCGTGTGGGTGATCCTCCCCATGCCGTGCGTTTCGTTACGTCCGATCCAACCCATCCGTAGAATTCCTCAATTCCGGGTATAGCTAGGAATTACTATAAAGTGCGATGCCGAATGGGCTAAGCACCAACGGTTGCTCTGCGATCGGGCTCGATCGGTGTTCAGGTAGAATACTAGGCAGCGCATTGGCCTGTCCGCCCCATTCGGAGGCAGCAGAATCAAGCTGTTTTTTCCAGGTACCCGGTGGCAAAGCCACTTTCAGTTCTACCGGCTGAGAATTAAAATTCATCAGGCAAAAAACTTGGCTACTCTCATGCCAGCGTCGGAGCTTCAACAACTTTTCTTCAGCAAAGACGGCAACTTCGATACAATTTCGATCGGCATGGCTTAACGCTGGAATTTCCCGTCGTAACCGGAGCAAAGCTTGATAAAAACGCCAGAGATGCTGATGCTCTCCCTCATGACGAGATTCCCAATGCAATTTTGAGCGTTGAAAAGTCTCCTCCGCCTGCGGATCGACGGCTTCTCCTTCAGCATGAAAAGCCGCAAATTCTGCTTTACGCCCTTTCCGAACCGCTTCCACTAGGTCGGGATCGGTGTGACTAACAAAATAGAGGAATGGAGCCTCTTCACCGTATTCTTCTCCCATAAACAGCAAGGGTACTGAAGGAGAAAGCAAGAGGGCTGCGGCTGCTAGCTTCTGAGCTGCAAATGGAATTAAGTGGGTAAATCGATCGCCCAACAATCGGTTGCCAACCTGATCATGATTCTGGCAACAGACAACAAACTGACTGGGGGAACAATCAGATGGATCGGTGCCGTGATACTTTTGGCGATGATTTGAATATTCCCAGGTGTAAATGAAATTATGGGTGTAGGCCTTGGCAAGGTGCTCCAACTGGCCAAAATCCTGGTAATAGCCCGATCGTTCTCCCGTTAACAGAGCGTGAAGGGCGTGGTGAAAGTCATCATTCCACTGGGCATCTAGACCAAATCCACCTGCTTGGGGTGAACGAACCCAGCGGCAATCATTCAAATCACTTTCTGCGGTCAGGTAAAATTTGCGACCTTGCTGCTGAGAAAATTCAGCCGTTGCCTCCGCCAATTCCTTCAGAAAATGCTTACCTCCAAAGTCAAAAATGTTATCTGAAGCATCTAACCGCAAGCCATCAATGTGGTATTCCCGAAACCAGTAGAGCGCATTCTGGATGAAAAAGTTACGTACCCCGTAGCTCCAGGTATCATCGTAGTTGATCGCACTGCCCCAGGGGGTTTTATACTTTTCTGTAAAATAAGGCCCATAACTCCAGACATAATTGCCTTCTGGTCCAAAATGGTTGTAGACCACATCCAGAAAGACCGCCATGCCATGCGTATGACAGGCATTCACCAGTCGCTTTAAGCCTTCTACTCCGCCATAGGAAGACTGCACACCGTAGAGGTACACACCGTCATAGCCCCAATTGCGTGACCCCGGAAATTGGGCGATCGGCATCAATTCGATCGTGGTGATCCCCAATTCCAATAGCTCTGGAATGCGAGGAATAATGGCTTCGAAGGTTCCCTCTGGGGTAAAGGTGCCCACATGCAGCTCATAGATCGCCATTTTCTCTAGCGGTATATTTTCCCAACGCTGATCAGTCCAGCTAAACAGGCTGTGATCGATCACTTCGGAAGCTTGATGTACCCCACGAGGTTGACTATGGGAAGCCGGATCCGGTCGATCGATTTCTCCATTCAGTTGATAAAAATAGAGCGCTCCTGGCTCCACTTCGGCTTTGCCTTGCCAGTATCCCCATTGATCTCGCTGGAGAGGAATGAGGCGTTCTTCTGGTTCGATCAAATGAACAGCAACTTGATCGAGCTGAGGAGCCCAGACTGTAAATGCACACTGATGATGACCGAGATAGTGGGAGCCAATTTGCATAGATTGATATGCGGGTTAGAGGATAAGTGAACAAACGGGGGAAGAATGACTGAAGGTAAATGAGAAATAGGCAGCTAGATGAAGCAATGAGATAAAGTAGGTAGGTAAAGTAACTAGATAAAGTAATCGAATTGTTACTGCGCTACTTTACTCAACAGGTAGGAATAGACACGCGATGCTTAGAATATTTTGGGTTGATCTATACCTCAACTTTTATGACATTGAGTTGATTTTTTTACATCTCCCTTCCGAACGATCCAATCTATTCGTTCCAGGCAAATCAGACTGGACGAGGGCTACCACTAACCGCAATGCCAAGCCACTCTACTTAACCATAACGCTGCAATAGCATCACCGATCGGGCTTCAACTTCAATCAGCTTATTGTGGCTATAGCGCCGACTACCATCTAAAAAGCGATCGTGACAGGTATCGATGATCACGGCCCACTCCCAAGGTTGTAAACCTTCAGGAATCAAAAATTCAATGGCTTCATAGTGAGCATTAAAAAACAATAGAAAGCTGGCATCAATAATGCGTTCACCCCGTTCACCCGGTGTGGCAATTTCTTCACCGTTCAAAAAGATCCCCACGGCTTTGGCATAGTCATTTTCCCATTGTCGATTAGTCATTTCACCACCATCGGGATTAAACCAGCTAATATCTTTAACCCCCGATCCGTGAATGGCTCGTCCCTGGAACCATTTGCGCCGCTTAAAAATTGGATGCTGACGACGAAACTCAATTAGTTGGCGAGTGAAGTCAAGGAGTGCTTCGTTTTCGGCGGGTAGATCCCAGCTCAGCCAAGATATTTCGTTATCTTGACAGTAGGCATTGTTATTGCCCTGTTGCGATCGACCCATTTCATCGCCACTGAGCAGCATCGGTACCCCCTGCGATAACATCAGCGTGACGAGAAAATTACGCTGTTGTCGTCGTCGTAGAACCAAAATTTCTGGATCGTCTGTGTCACCTTCCTCACCACAATTCCAGGAGCGGTTATGGCTTTCCCCATCCTGGTTCTCTTCTCCGTTCTCTTCGTTATGTTTTTCGTTATAGCTAACTAAATCAAGTAATGTAAACCCATCATGAGCCGTGACAAAGTTGATGCTGGCACTGGGATTGCGACCATTACTTTGATAGAGATCCGAACTGCCTGTAAAGCGATAGGCAAAATCGGCCAGAAGGCTATCTTCTCCACGCCAAAAATCTCGCACGGTGTCTCGGTATTTACCGTTCCATTCGGACCACAATAGGGGAAATTCACCCACTTGATAACCGCCCTCGCCCACATCCCAGGGTTCAGCTATCAACTTCACATCTGCCAAAACCGGATCCTGATGAATAATGTCGAAAAAGGCCGAGAGGCGATCGACTGCGTAAAGTTCACGCGCCAGAGCCGAAGCCAAGTCGAACCGGAAGCCATCCACATGCATTTCCAGCACCCAGTAGCGCAGGCTATCCATGATTAGTTTGAGTACTTGGGGATGCCGCACATTGAGCGAGTTGCCGCAGCCCGTAAAATCCATGTAATAGCGGGGATCGGATTCTACTAAGCGGTAGTAGGAAGCGTTGTCAATTCCCCGGAGCGATAAAGTTGGGCCAAAATGATTCCCCTCGCCCGTATGGTTGTAAACCACATCTAGAATTACCTCAATCCCAGCTTTGTGGAGCGCTTTCACCATTTGTTTGAATTCGATGACCTGCCCGCCTTCGCTGCCGCTGGCACTATAGCCAGAGTAAGGAGCCAGGTAACAGAGCGAATCATACCCCCAATAGTTGCGTAAGTTTCGATCGACCAAATGACCGGGATGGGACAAAAAGTGATGCACTGGCATCAACTCAACCGCAGTAATTCCCAAGGCTTGAAAGTGGGAAATCGCCGCAGGATGGGCTAAACCGGCATAGGTGCCCCGTAGATGGGGAGGAATTTCAGGGTGAAGCTGGGTAAAGCCGCGCACATGGGCTTCATAAATGATGGTTTCATGGCGTGGAGTTTGCAGCAGCGTGTCATCTTCCCAGTCAAAACTGTCATCGATCACGATCGCTTTGGGGATCAAGTTGGCATCATCCAACTCTGAAAAAGACAGATCCTGACCATCGTGATTCCAACAGTAACCGAAGATCGCTTCGCCAAACTGAATATCCCCTTCGATCGCCTTGGCATAGGGGTCAATGAGAAGCTTATGAGGATTAAACCGATGACCGGCTTTGGGCTCGAACGGCCCATGCACCCGAAACCCGTACTTTTGACCTGGGCCGATCGAAGGAACATAGCCATGCCAGACAAAGTTACTCACTTCGGTCAGGGGCAGCCGCGTCTCCCGTCCCTGTTTATCAAATAGACAGAGGTCAACCTGGGTTGCATTTTCTGAAAATAGGGCAAAATTGGTTCCCTTTCCGTCCCAGAAGGCTCCAAGCGGATAGGGTTTGCCGGGCCACAGTGATAGGTACATAGAGAGGGGTTGATTAGATAAGCCAATGATAGGTCAGCTCTAGCTACCCGGAGCAAATGGGCAGGATAGCCGCCAGCAAACATCACTGACGACAAACCTAATCGATCGATCACGCATTCGATCACGCATTGATCATGAATTAATCCCGAATCGATCACAATCGATCACATCAGAAGTTCTCTTGTCCCTATTCAGCCAAGGAACTTGACGATTGCACAATCCCCCCTGGGGGGTAATAAATGCTAATTCATCAGTGAAAGGTTTTGGCTGGCTCGTTAGCTGGGGGATATCAATAGCAATCTCTAATCTGTAAGAATTTTTAGGCGATCCTACTGTCAGTATGGGAGGTAGAACTTGATTCTTGCTCAGAAGCAATGAATTGCAAAAGTTCGCTAAAAAAAGGAAATGGGGTATCCTCACCCATGTGATTGGTGAATTCTGCCAGTATGACCTACTCTGACTCGTCCTCTGACTCGTCTGAAGCATCTTCAGCAAACGCAGCAAACGCATCAATTCTTCAAGTTGGGCTCACGGCTCTAAGACAGAAAAATTATGCTGATGCGATCGTTCACCTGCGTCAATGTCAAACCAGTGACGATCCATCAATTCGCATTAAGGCGCAAATGGGGCTGGCTAAAGCCTATCTCTACACGCATCAAGCCGAGGCTGCTCAACAGCTTTGTCAGATCCTTCAAACCCAGCGCCAACCTCAGGTGCGAGACTGGGCTACTCAAATGCTCCGGGAGATCGATCGCGATCGATCAGGTCAGTCCCAGTCCGGCCAGCCCCGAACTGGTCAGCCCTTAGCAAATCGCTCTCAACTAGCTTCACCTCAATCAACCTCATCTCAATCAACCCCATCTCAACCAACCCCATCTCAACTGGCTATCCCGATCGACAAGACTGGATTCACGCCCCTTGTTGATCCCGGCTCAATGGGCCCAGGATTGACGGATCCAGGCTGCATTGACCCACGCTCAACTGACTCGCCATCAACCAATACAGGACGAGGTGATACAGGACGAGGTGATACAGGACGAGGTGATACAGGACTAGCTGGATCGCAGCCTGCATCTACTGTTCAGCCTTCGGACTCTGGATCAGCCTCTAGATCAACTTCTAAATCAACTTCTGCATCGACTGCTGCCTCAGTCAATCTCCGCCATCCAACCAGGAATCCATCCAGGGGATCGCTCGATCGGGTGACCGATCGCTGGCGGAATGCGGGTCGAAGTTCTCAATGGAGTTCGCTAGGGCAGGTGGATATATCCAGTCTCTGGGGCTTGGAAGTGGGATCGATCGTGCTGCTGTTTTGGCTGATCCGAACGAGCTTACAGATGCTGTTGGCTGGTTGGAACTGGCTGTCCATTCGGCTGAGCTGGATCACGGGGTTGCCTCGCTTCCTATTGCCGACGGATCTGACGATTTTTGTCCTGGTTGTCATCGGTTTGGTCTGGCTGGTATCGCCTTGGTTGTTGCGGTTTCTGCTCCGTGCCTATCCGATCCAATCTTTTGGTCTGGCGGAACTGGAGCAAGCGAGTCCGGAAGCGGTGCGGCTGTTAAAACGCTGGCAACAGGGTCGTCGTCCAATTCCCCAACTAGAACGATTGGATCTAGCTGTGCCGGTGATCTTCAGTTTGGGGCATTCTCCCTGGACAACGCGGATCATCCTGAGTCAAGGGCTACTGGATCAGCTTGCTGCCGATGAAATAGCCACGCTGATTGCAGCCGAACTGGGTCACATTCGCCATTGGGATGGGGGCGTAATCACCCTCATTGCTACCCTGGCTCAAATTCCTTATCAAATCTACTGGCGAGTCGCCAACTGGGGCGATCGACAAGGAAATCGGGTTTTACAGGCTGGGGCAATTCTCGTCTCGGCAGCGAGCTACAGTTTATTCTGGTTTTTGCGGCTGGCAGGGATTTGGTTATCTCGTATCCGGCTTTACTACAGCGATCGGGTCGCGACGGAGGCAACGGGCAATCCGAATGGCTTGACGCGATCTTTGCTAAAACTGGCTATTGGGAC
This sequence comes from Elainella sp. Prado103, assembly GCA_025454395.1. Taxonomy (GTDB): domain Bacteria; phylum Cyanobacteriota; class Cyanobacteriia; order Elainellales; family Elainellaceae; genus Elainella. The sequence goes on along the minus strand of JALOOM010000070.1, from coordinate 8,501 downwards.
TGCACAAGATATCCAACAACAGCAGCAGACTTCTAATCTATTGGAGAGCCTGGAGATGTTGCTGCCGGTGGGCTATCGCAGTGGTTTAACGATCGGGAGCCTCTATCGCAATATCCATCAAGGCGCAACTCTGCTCGATTGGGAGCGGCAAAATCCAGCCCGCCGGTGGCTCGCCTGGAATAATCCTCACCCCCCCTTGGGCGATCGGCTCAACCTGCTGACGGAATACGCTCGCCACTGGCGCTTACCCCCCGAACTGGACTGGATGCCACTCACGGCTGTGCAGACCAATCCATCGGCTCAGGCTGTGTTAATGCAGCGGCAATTTGGCTTACAAGCTGCCCCATTCTTAGGGATGCCGATCGGGCTGGGGGTTGCGTTGCTGCTGTGGGGAGTGGGTTGGCTGGCTCGACAAGTACGCTTGTTTGAGTTGTCCTGGTTGGCCGGCGATCGTTCAATTCTCTGGGCCTGTGGCTTGTTAGGGCTGAGCATCGGTCTATTTTTGCGAATGAATTCCTTCTTTCCGGAGATCAATCGATCCACGGTTCGGGATGAGCCAGCGTTGGAAAATCTGATGCAACCGATCGATCCCCTCCCGATCGATGCTGTACCCGTGCGACTCAGTGGTCGGTTAATCGGACGACCTGGGCTCCAAAATCGACTCTACTCCGACCTGATCTTACAAACCTCAAACGGGCTGATCCGCTTACACTACACCTCCAGTTGGGGGTGGCTGAGTGATCTGTTCCCTCGCGCTATCCGACCTACGGACTGGATCGATCGGCCAGTCATGATCACAGGTTGGTTTCGCCGGGGGGCTACTCCCTGGATCGATGTGGAAACAATACAGCTCCAAATCGGAACGGCAGCCGATCGCAGGCAAGGCAGGATCGCCAGAAGTCAACATCCTATTCGATCGACTCTCCTGGCTGGTTTAGCGGCGATCGTGGCAATTTGGATGATTTTTCAAGGCGGCTAGTTAGACATCTAATTTTGAAATCTAATTTTGAAATCTAATTTTGGCCCCCCATTCGGTCTGATGCACTATTGGCGCAGAATGCATTTGGCTCGCAGCACCCGAAACCCATCGCGCTGGAAGGCGTTGCAGGTTTTAATTTGAGATAGGGCAGGAATTACTCCGGCTGCCACTTGGGTTTGGATCGGTTGAGCTTCAGGAAACTGGGCAAACAGACTAGTCAGATAGGATTTGGGATTTTGGAAGTCAGGCTGGAATGACTCACGATCGAGCAACCAAAAATCGATCCCATAGCGCTGAATCACAGCTTTAACAGTGTTCAAGTCAGAGCTATATTGAGCTTGCAGCAGATCGAGCAGACGTTGACTCAGTGGCTGAAAATATTGGGGATGGTAGGGCAGCAAATAGCCTTCACCACCTGCCAGGAGGGATCGTTGGGAAAAGGTAGGAATTTGGTTGGCTTCTTCTGTTAAAGAGGCGATCACGCTATCTTTGGGCTGCTGAGCAAAAAATTCGTAAAGGGCAGGGGATTTCCCCGTCAAATAGCCTGTGACCGGAAACGGTTCATTGTCAATTTCCAAGCCGTAGGGGTAAAACACCAATCCGGCGGCTAGGAGACTGGAAAGGATCAGAGGGGCAAAGGTCGATCGCGTTTGAGTTTGCACCCAGCGCACCAGTTGATCCCACAAAATCACCAGACTCAGTCCGGCGGCCAAGGCGAACAAAATCCGCAGGCTATGTTCACTGTAGCGATTGGGTAGATGCAGCTTAAATGCCATAGGATGGGCGATCAAAAACATGCCGATCGATACCACCATGCCTTGAAGTAAAATCACCACTTCTGGCTGTAACCGTTGAGCCAGAGGCAGGCGATCTCGCAATGCCAGAAAGATTGGCAACAATAAGGCTAATCCGATCGTGGGGAGTCGCAGCAACAGCAACCAGGGACGGCGAATATCTTGCCCGTCTTTGGCTAGATCGCACCACTCGGTAGGCACGATCCCGCTACGTTTGCCACAGAGCCAAAATTCGGTGAATTGATCGGAGAAGTAGGCTGACCAACCACCTGGTAAAAAGGCGGGTAGGGTTCTTGCTTCCGCGAGTCGAACTACTGCACCAAATTGGGAAGACTTGAAGCTATACAGTAAAATCACCAAAGCTGCCACTCCCAGCCCGATCGCACTAAACCACAACCGATCGCGCCGTCCCACCAGCCGTCGCCTAGAGGTAGTCTGCTCCCAACTCACCAACCGCAACAATAACAACCCAGCCGACAGAAAAATTCCCTGTGGGTAAAATAATCCCTGAAGGGCGATCGTCACCAAACAGGGTAACAGCGACTGACGTAGCAAGTAGTAGAGAAATGCCAGAAAAATCGGATAAAAAAAGGCTCCGGGGGTGGCTGAACTGAGATCATCTCGCATCCAAAGGTTTTGATTCAGCAGCGTTGCGGCGGCAAAGCCGGCGATCGGCAGAGGTAGCAGTTGGGTTGCCACGCCAAAGCTATAGCCCGTAACGATCAGCCCCAGAACGGGCGGCAACCATTTACTGAAGGTGACTGGATCGATCCCCACCATCGCAAACAGGCGGTAGAGGGTTGTATAGCCCCAAGGAGCCACTGACTGGAAGTAGTCCGCCATCAAGTCATTCGGGAACAAACCTGGATCGAGAAATCGCCGCATCCAAAACACATGCTGACGCGCATCATCCTGGATCACATAGGGGCTACTGAAGGCTTCCTGGAGCGCAGGCAGACTATACACTAAACCGATAACTAGGCTAATTCCCAACCCGATCCACCACTGCGATCGGGTTGGCTTCTCGGTTAAGGTCTGATGCAGAGAGGTCATAGTCAAGAATGACTGGAATTCAACGATCGGAAGTCACTGGGAAGATTCGGAACTGGGCGAATTCCGCAATGTTGTCAGGTACTGGTGCAAAAAGGGCAAACCACCGATCGCGGGCAGCAGATAACGCGCAGTACAAAGCACCCCTAGGGCCGCCGCTGTAGCAGCATCAAAGTAGGGAGCATAAAAAACAATTAAGGCCGCATCACGGGTGCCAACTCCAGCGAAGGTCAGGGGCAATAGTCCAGCCAGAATGGCCAGAGGAGACAGGGCTAAATTGGTCAAAAACGGAGTCCAAGCGTTGAGGGCCAAAATAAAAAACCAGATTTGTAGCAAGTGTAAGAACCAGAGAAACACGGAGGTGGCTGTCACCCGCATCAGGTTGGCTTTGTCTTGCCAAAAGTAGTCATGCATTTCCTGCCAGGCATAACTGAGTTGCCCCAACTTTGCTCGCAATTTTTTTGGCGCGATCGATTGCCCTAAAGCAAAGAACGATCGAGCAAACTGAGGAGAGCCCAACAACAGTAACCCTACCCCCAACCCGATCGCCACACTGATCGTCATCACCCCAAACAACCAATCCTTCTGGGGATAGAGCAGTAAGCCAAACACGCACCAGAGCAGCAGGGAGAGCAAATCACAAGTCTTTTCAAAAACGACCAGTGAAAGAGCCAGTGAGCCACTTAAGTGCCCTCGATCGCGCATGAAGTAGGCTTTCGCGAGATCGCCCATTTTCGATGGCAACACCATATTTAAGACACTGGCTGCCAGGATCAGCCGATTTGCCTCTCCCAAGCTCAGTTGCCCTGCTACCGGCATTAACTGCTGCAATCGCCAGCCCGTAATCAGGGTAATGGGAATTACCATGCCCAGGCTGATCACCATCCAGAGCCGATCGCAATCCTGAAAAACCTGGATCAACCCGGTAAAGTCAATCTGCCAATAAATCAACGCCAGTAGGGCAGCACTGACGAAAAGGGATACCAGTCGTTTCATCAGGTTGGTGGCGATCCATAGTGGATCAGGCGATAGCAATTCGATGGTTAGCTTCGATGGTTAGCTAGGACGATCAACTAGAAAGAGTCGAGATCGAGTGCTTTTGAGCCGCCCTGCTCCAACTGGGACAAAATAATCCCCAATTGATACCAGACCAACGCTGCCGTTAAAACTGTCAGCACAAAGGAAAGCCCATAGGCGATCATGCTGGGAAACCCAAAAATTTCGATTCCAGAAGCCAGAAACACACAGATACCTGCACAAATCCCCAGAAATGGCACAAACAGCGAAAACCCTCGTAAAGTGGCGAGTGTGCGAGTGGAGCGATTTCGTGACCAGTCTTGGACTGACTGCTTCAGCATGGTTTCAAAGGCAACCCCAGAGGTGATACCGGCCAGCAATCCGGCGATGAGTAAAACATAGGGGGGATTGTAGTACACGAAGTAGGCTCCTTAACTGCAATTGAACTGGAATTTAACTGAGTTCTACCGGGAATTTAATCGGGAATTTAATTACGATCGAATGACATCAGCGAAGTAACGACCGGCAATACTCCGGCCGATGAGAAGCCAGCCAGGGCACCCAATGCCACATCGATCAGGCGACCAGGCTTGACATCTGCTTTAATCAGATCCCATAGCCGTCGAACCTCTTCCGTATGGAGCCGATCTTCTTCGACCAGAGCCAAAATTAACTGCTGCCGTAAATATTTACCTTCCTCCGACAAGAGGTATTGTAAGCCGAGTTGGGCAGTCGGCAAAATGTCAAAATTTGTATCAGAACGAGCGATCACAATCAGATTTTCTAAACGCTGCCACTGGAACTTCCCGTCTTTGAACAAGACTTCAAACAGACGACGGCGGAGTGCCGGGGATTCGCCCATCAGCAGCCGACGTGCCACATAGGGGTAGGCAATGTCCACAATTTTGAAGTCCGGATTGAGGCTGAGGGCTAATCCCTCTTGAGTGACTAGGGAGCGAATGATCAGGGCAAATTTAGCAGGCAGTCGAAAGGGGTACTCATACATCAAGGCCGCGAATTGGTCGGTGATGGTTTTGAAATTGAAGTCGCGGACACTTTCTCCCAGTGCATTCCCTAAAACGGACTCCAGTGCGGGAACGATCGGCCGAATGTCAGTGTCAGGGGTCAAAAAGCCTAACTGGACAAAATCCTTGGCTAACTCCTGATAATCCTGGTTGATCAAATGCACCACTGCATCGACCAGGGTTTCCTTCGTTGCTTCGCTCAATTGATCCATCATGCCGAAATCGATGTAAGCCATTTGCCCGCTCGGCATGGCAAACAGATTTCCCGGATGCGGATCGGCATGGAAGAAGCCAAATTCTAAAAGCTGGCGTAATCCCGCAGTCACTCCAATTTCGATCAGGGCGTTTTCATCCAGGTTCGACTGCCGGATTTTGGGAATATCAGTCAGCTTGCAGCCATGGATCCACTCTAAGGTGAGAACTCTGCGGCTACTGTAGCGCCAGTAAATCAGTGGCACTTTCACCGATGGATCATCCTGAAAGTTAGCTGCAAATTTTTCAGCGTTGCGCCCTTCATTGAGATAGTCAATCTCTTCAAACAGCTTGCAGCCAAACTCATCCACAATTAGAGTGAGATCATGCCCCAAATTCAGGGGAAGCCAGGGTGCGATCCAGGTCGCTGCCCAGCGCATCAAGTACAGATCCAGCGTCAAAATAGGCAACAAGTTGGGTCGTTGCACCTTCACGGCCACTTCTTCGCCCGATCGCAAGCGAGCCTGATACACTTGCCCTAAACTGGCGGCCGCGACCGGTTGGGGCGAAAATTCACTGTAGGCTTCGTCGATCGTGCGATCGAGTTCCCGTTCGATAATGGCCCGCGCCAATTGAGTCGAAAAGGGCGGCAGTTGGTCTTGCAGCTTGACCAATTCATCCAGAAAATCTTTCCGCACCAGATCGGGCCGGGTCGATAAGGCCTGCCCTACCTTAATGTAAGTTGGGCCCAAGTGGCTAAGAATTTCTCGCAACTGCACGGCCCGTCGGGTTTGGCTCCGTTCGGATCGGTTAAACCAGTCATCCCACTTCAGCCCCAGTAAAAACCCCGAAAAGAGCCAGATAATTCCCAGGGTACGCCAGATGGCTCGCCAAGGACGATATCGGTAATACTGAGCAATTGCTTGCGGATCGTAACGTCGCATTTGATCCAACGAAACTTGATTCACGTCTCCCACTGCCTCTTGAATCGAAACACTTCGGGCAGTCTGTATCGGGGAGAAATCCGACCCATTCAGAAAGCCCGACTTAAACGGGAACTTAGAAATAGAGTCTGAGAAATTTTAACAACATGACTTACTGAAACCATTACGCCCAGCCTGCCCGAAGTTGGCAAGACCCTGACATAACCATCAGAAACTTTGTGTCTGAAAATTCTCTTAAATCTAGTATAAGAAACTACAAACTCTTGGAAGCCAAAAAAACGGTTTAAGTTAATTTTTGTATTAAAGACCGAGTAAGTACAATTTCTTATCTCTCTATCATTCCATAAACATTCGGATTTTGTCAGGTTTTTGGGCGATCGAATCCCCAAAGATTAACACTGATCTTGCAAAGAAAAACTGCAAAATCTGAAGAAATATCAAGCTAAGCGTTGATTTTTGTGAATTTCGCACCTGTTCTTCTAGCATGATCGCCAGATCAAGGCAAAGAATAGATTTTTCTTCATGCTTAACCCAGGGTTTTCACGCCAGTTCTCCTGAATCATCAAACTGGAGGCTGAGCTGCACATAGCCATCGAAGGCTGCTTTTGATCGCCGCGATCGACCAGACTGTTGACGGGCGGATTGGCGCGATCGACCCCGTCCTGCCATTGCGGCTGGCTTAATTTCCAGATGGGCGACAAACCAGGTGCGCAACATTTTGGCTTGCCCGGCATCCAGTTCATCCAGGTTGATCGCCGCAGGAAACAGATCCAAATTGGGCTGCAATGCCCAGGCAATTTCACTGGGGAATCGATCGCTGCCAAAGGGGATCCAAGATTCGGGTAGGCGAGCCAGATAGGGAATCAGGTTATCTTGCTGCCGAAACAGCGATCGTTGTCGTTCTAACTGCTGAACTCGCTGCTGTCGCTGCTGTCGGTAAGCCAAGATGGGAGGGGGATAATTGTTTAGCCGAGGTGGCGAGCCTAACCATTCGGGCGGTAAATGTGCCAGTTCCGGAACCCAACGTTTAATAAAGGCTCCCTCCGGATCGCACCGATCGACTGCGACCTGCTCCGGGTTATAAATTCTTGTCCAGCTTTTATCGACACAGTGGGTCACGCCCGCCTGCATGGCCCATTGGTAATGATCGATCGGGCAATCGCCATCAATTAAATGCCGCATAAAGTGCAGTGCTCCCAAACGCCAATCCATTCCCAGCAAGTTGCTGAGGAAACTGGAGTAGATGGCCCGGGAGCGAAAATTAAGCTGCTGCCAGCCCCCAGTCGCTTGTAAACAGCGAGCGGCCGCATCCACGATCGGAAACCCGGTTTGGCCTTCCTGCCAAGCTTGATAGAGGGTTTCATCAAAGTGCCACTCTTCGGCATCAAAGACGGTGTAGAGGGATCGCAATTCCAATTGGGGCAAGTAGCGAAATCGTTGCCCAAAGCCACTGCCCCAGCGCAGGCGAGAAATCAATTGTTTGCGGCTCCGTTCGGCTTTTGGGTTGGTTAAGTCCCAGGTTTGGGCAATCTGGACACATTCACGGGGCGAGATCGCGCCAAATTTAAGGTGAGGGCTAATCCCGGTAGTCGCTGCGGCTCCCGGATAAGAAAGCTGCCAATAGTAGCGATCGACTTTCTCATCCAAAAAGTCCGTGAGCAGGTGTCGAGCCGCCGCTGAACCAGCCGGTGGAATCGGTTTTTGATCGGCAATCAGTCCCAACTCAGCGAGGGGGGGAATTGGCTCACTGACCACGGCATCGGGCACTTCAATCCGGCTAGGAGCTGGGGTTAGGGGGGCTCCCATCTCAGACCACCAGAAATTGCGATAGCGAGGGTAAAACATCAGTTGATCGGTGCCTGCGGTTGGCTCGAACCAGCGAATTCGCAAGCCCTGCTCTGCCAGACAGCGATTTAAACGGGCATCCCGCACCCGTCCGTAGATGCGCTCATAATCAATGTAGGCATAGATTCCATCTGCTTGGGTTTCCCGCACCAGATCGGGCAACAACTCCACCGGATCGCCATAGCGGATGATCAGCCTGCCACCTCGATCGCGCAGATCCTGATCCAGACTACGTAGGCACTCCAACATGAAAGATACCCGTGCTACGGCTGTTTCCGGATGATGGAGCAAGGCTCGATCGAGCACGAAGACGGGAATCACCGCGCCTCGCATGGCAGCCCGATAGAGCGGCGCATGATCCGAAACCCGTAAATCTCGACGAAACCAAACGATCGTGCGATTCATGCCCACCGAGAAACCTTTTACCGAACGGCTTGTAGCTCCATTGTTTAATCTAATGTTTAATCTAACGGAGTCACGGAGAATCGACAGTGGCAGGAAAACGGACTCGGTGGGTGTGGAAAACCGGAGATTGCTACACTTAAGTCGCTACACTTGATTGACTGACAAAACTCAAACTACCCTCACCCCAACCCCTCTCCCAGAGCGGGCGAGGGGCTTTCGAACCAGGATTTGATTGCAAGTCCCTTCGCCC
>JALOOM010000007.1 GCA_025454395.1 Elainella sp. Prado103 | reverse complement strand
TTGGCGAACCAATTAGCAGCTTTACCAGCGGCCATAGAATTACCGGCAGAGTTGGCTCAGGGAGATCGGGTAGTTGATCAGGTAGTCACGGCGGACTGGGCAGAGGCATCGATCGAGCCATTGATCGAGCCATTGATCGAGCCGTTGAAAGACAGCCCAGACTCAGAACAGGCGATCTCAGCCCCTGTTACCGCCGTCCCTGTTACCGCCGTCCCTGTTACCGCGGTGATTGCGGTGATTGCTCCTGAATTGCCGAGTGTGGAGCCCGATCTCGCTGCTGCCCTGGGTTCAGAATCGACTGCCCCAGAGTTCAGTTTCTCAGGAGGTCTATCTCCAGAATTTTTATCCTCAGAACCCGTCTCAGCATCGATCGCAGAACCTGCTTCAGGATCTATTTCAGAACCTGCTTCAGAACCTGCTTCAGAACCTATCGCGGCACCGATCCCAGACTTTGTCTCAGAACCGATTTCAGAACCGATTTCAGGATCTATTTCAGAACCGATTCCAACCTACGTTCACAAACCAGAACCCAAACGGGTATTCTCCGACTTTGCCACCGAACCCGTTACACCCGATGTCCAGATTCCCGATCCCCAACCGATCGGGCAAGCTGAGGTGAGTGAGAATACTGTTCGCGTGCCGGTCAAGCAGTTAGATCAGCTCAACGAACTCTTTAGTGAATTGATTATTGAACGAAATGGTTTAGATTTGCACCTCAAACGACTACGGAATCTAGTACAAACCCTGAACCAGCGGATCAAAGTGTTGGAAGAATCCAATACCCAAATTCGCGATGCCTATGACAAAGTAGAGCCCACTCCTTACGATCTCAACCCTGGGCTTAACCCATCGGGATCCATCACGAAATGGTCACCCTCCTTCACCGGCTCACCCTTTAGACCTGAATTTGACAGCCTTGAGATGGATCGCTACAATCCCCTACACCTCGTCTCGCAGGAAATGATGGAGACGATCGTACAAGTGCGGGAGGTCACCAGTGACATTGAACTTGGCTTGGAAGATGCAGAGCAAACCACCCGAGAACTCAACAAAACTTCTCGACAGTTGCAAACTCGTCTCACTCAGGTGCGGATGCGCCCTCTCTCGGATATCACCAATCGATTTCCGCGAGCCCTACGGGAATTATCTCTGCAACATCAAAAGCCAGTTCAGTTCAAAATTCAAGGTGAGCATTTACTGATCGATCGCAATATTTTAGAGGCATTAAATGAGCCGTTAATGCACTTGTTGCGCAATGCATTCGATCACGGTATTGAATCGCCAGTAGTGCGTCATCAGCAAGGCAAACCTGAACAGGGATTGATCCAAATTCACGCTACCCAACAGCAAAACCGCACCGTGATTACCCTGAGCGATGATGGAGGGGGGATTCCGATTGACAAAATTCGGGCCCGCGCCCGTCAAATGGGATTGGATGAGATGCTGTTGGCCGCAGCCAGCAATGATGAACTGCTCTCTCTCATTTTTGAACCCGGATTTAGTACGAGCGATCGAGTCACTTCCCTGTCAGGTCGCGGTGTTGGTATGGATATTGTCCGAGAACGTTTGAAGCAAATTCAAGGTGAAATTTCAATTTCCACTGAAACTGGACGCGGTACCACCTTTACCTTATCAGTGCCGTTCACCCTTTCTGTGGCACGGGTTTTATTAGCCGAAAGTCACGGGCTCTTGTTAGGCTTCCCCACAGACTTGATTGAGGAAATTTCTGTGATTCAACCTGAGCAAATTTTCTCAACTGCTGGCAGCCTCGCCTTTGAATGGAAAAACTCGATGGTGCAGTTGGTCACTTTATCACAATGGCTGCATTTCCATCGCCCGATCCAACCAGAAGGACTGGAAACGCCAGCCTCCATTACGGTTCCCACCGTCTTGCTGGTGAAACACAACAACCAATGGTTAGGGCTACAAGTCGATCGCTGTTGGGGTGAACAAGAAGTGGCGATTCGGCAGGTAGAAGGAGGCTTACCGCTACCTACGGGATTTAATAGCTGCGCCATTCTAGGCGATGGACGAGTCGTTCCCATGGTCAATATCTCTGCGCTGCTCCATTGGATCGCGAGCTGTGAGCGATCCCGAGAAACCCAGACCCACTGGACCCAGCGGTTAATTGGCACAGTTGCCGATCTTGTGCCCAGTTCAGCTCAGCCCATGGCCGCTCTCCCCATGGCCGAGCAACAGCCGACGGTCTTGATCGTAGATGACTCGATTAATGTGCGGCGTTTCCTGGCATTGACCTTGGAAAAAGCTGGTTATCAGGTGGCCCAAGCCAAGGATGGACAGGATGCGATCGACAAACTCGCAGCCGGATTAACTGTGCAAGCCGTCATTTGTGATATCGAAATGCCCCGCGTTGATGGGTATGAATTTTTAGCGCGGGTCAAATCCACCCCCATCCTGCAACAAATTCCGATCGCTATGCTGACTTCTCGGAGTGGCGACAAGCATCGACGACTGGCCATGAACCTGGGGGCAACGGCCTATTTCTCTAAACCCTACAACGAACAAGTGCTACTCCAAACCCTAGAATCCATGCTAGAACAAACCCCAGCCGTTAGAGCCTAAAACAGTTCTGAAGGTCAGAATTGACGCGCTCCATGTTTTACCATCTCCTGCTGTTTTGCCATAATCAGGTCATGTCTTTTAACTTCAGAAGAGGAATGCACCGGCGTGATCTCGCAGTGGGACTGTCTACTCAAAAATTTAGGCGTGTGGCAAGGCTCATTTGCCCATTTTTCGCCGCTGGGGATTCAACAAGATGAGATTCCCAGCCGAGTCACTTTAGCCGGAGTCGATGATAATCGGACAATCCGCCAAACCATCCAAAAATATTCAGTCCAGGGAAATCTAATTTACGATCGCGTTCTGGAATATAGTTCGCTTAATCGCAGCATTTTATTTTGTGAGACGGGTGCTTTTTCCCAAGGATCGCTTCAGTATGGGCTATTTGCAGAATTTGGAGCCGAGCTAGGGCTGATCGAAGGTCAACGCCGGTTCAGGCTGGTGCAACTGTTCGATCGCCAGGGTGAGTTATCGCAACTGACCCTGATGCGAGAACAGTTAGATTTATCTGGAGATTTATCTGGAGATTTACCTGCCCCAGCAACTCAGCTCAGCCAGCCAGACCCTTCGTCCATTCCCACCAACTTTTCACCGACAGAGTTGTTGTCTGCTCTGGTGGGTACCTGGATTGGAGAAGCCAAAACCTATTATCCCGACTGGCGCGAACCCACTTCCTCGGCGACCCACCTCACCGTTGCGATCGAAGGTAACCAACTATTCCAAACCCTGCAAACCGGCAATTTTTCTTTCAGTTCAGTCGGGCAAATGGCTGGATCGGTGATTCGCTTTGATCAGGGCAACTATCCCATCCAGGTTGTCTTGTTACCAGGCGGTGGGTCATCCAATGCGCCAATCAGTATTCCCCGTGGCCAGGCGTTTTTTCTGGAAGCCGGTTGGCTGATGGCACCCGATCGACGGCAACGCCTGATTCGTAGCTACGATGCCAAGGGAGAATGGGTCAGTTTAACCCTGGTGACCGAAAAAAAAGTCAGAAACCATCCTGATGAGATTTGAAAAGTAGGAATAGTGTAGTGGTAGATGCACCCTAAACACTTAATCCCTGGCTCACGCTGGGGATTTTTTGTTGGTACCCAGATTGATGCATCCTGACACACTCATCCTGACTACTCTGCCCCGATGCGATCCGGCTTGTTCTGCTTTGCTTCAAGATTGCTCAGCTCCAAATTCGATTACCGTTTTCATCCATACGGGCTTGCCGGATCATATCCGAGATTTCTTCTGCATCCTTAACATGGTGAAGTGCTTTTTGGCTGCCGTCTGGCTCGTCTACAACAAAATAAGTCGGCACCACAATATGCTCACCAGCAATGTCCGGAGCATCAACCGCGACTTGTTGGGCCTTCTCTTGCAGCGATTTTGACTCATCAATCCGATCGCCCGGATTGGCTGTTAAATGATTACCTTCTCGTTCCAATTCAGCTTTTTGGGCTTGTTTTTGCTGCGGATCCACCTCTTGTGGGGTCATTGGCTGCTGGGTCACACGGTTTTCTAAATTGGCTTGCTCTTGATTCGATTGATTCGATTGGTTCGACGGGTTTGACGGGTTTGATTGATTCGACATTACCGATATCTCCTACGATTCTATTGGGGTTAGTTATTTCGGATCGTAGAAAAGCTCAGTCTGCTCGCCCTCTCTCTAATGATATGAATCGCCCTCTATCGGTGGGTCGTCAAGCCCAGTTCTATGCCGTCCTTTCCATCGTCACTTCGATCGTGATTATTGGGCTGAAAACCCTGGCTTTTTGGGTCACTGGATCGGTGGGGTTACTTTCTGATGCCGTTGAGTCGATCGCCAATTTAGTGGCTGCGGGAGTGGCACTGTGGGCTTTAACGTTGGCTCACCGTCCGCCGGATGCCACCCATCCCTTCGGTCACTCGAAGGCGGAATATTTTTCCAGTGCCTTAGAGGGGATCTTGATTCTGGTTGCGGCGGGTGGCATTGCTGTTACCGCCGGTGGGCGACTCTTCCACCCCGAACCTTTAGAACAGTTGGGCTTGGGGCTTGGGCTCAATTTTATTTCAACGGTAATCAATGGTCTGGTCGCCTGGATCTTACTGCGAGCCTCACGACGTTTGCGATCGATCACCCTGCGAGCGGATGCCCATCACTTGTTGACGGATGTTTGGACTTCTGTCGGCATTTGGATCGGCATTGTGCTGGTGCATTTTACAGGCTGGCTCATTTTGGATCCGCTGGTGGCATTGGTGGTGGCCGCCAATATTACTTGGACAGGAATCCGGCTGGTACGGGAAACGGGCTCGGGTTTGCTGGATGCTGCCCTACCTAAGGATATGCAAACCACGATCGAGCTGATTTTGAGTCAGTATCGGCAACAGGGCATTGCCTTTCATGCGATCCGCACCAGGGTGGCTGGCTCTCGCGGTTTCGTCTCCTTTCATGCGCTCGTTCCGGGCAACTGGACGGTGCAACAAGGCCATGATCTTTGTGAAGCGATCGAACAAGCGGTGGTGAGAGCACTACCTGGCATTTCAGTTATGATTCACCTAGAACCTTTAGAAGACCCGGCATCCTGGCAGGATGAGTCCCTCGATCGGAATGTAGATTAGAAGGGGTGATTCGCCGTACTCCTGTCTGTCGAATTTTTCCTGCGAGCGTTACCGGAGGGTCATTCATCGATCGAGATTATTTATTGCCCTAAGCAGATCATTAAATCTCGCAGTGAAATGCAGCAGATGGGAAAGAGTGCTCTTACACTCAAAAGCGATCCACAAAGTGATCGAGATGAAAATCATCAACATTGAAATGGGTTAATAATGGCTGTGTCTCAGAATTCTTGGTCTCAAAATTCTTGGTCTCAAAATGGGTCGGTGCAGCAAGCTGCTCGATCGCTCCTATTTCCCGCAAGCTCCCTATCGAATCGCAATTCACAACCGCTCCTGGGGGTTGGCCGCAGTGCTTTGAGAGCCAGCCCTGGAGATTCGCGTAGTCGGGCATTACGCATCAAATCCAGCAGTTTTTCCCGCAAAGATCGCGTAGGCGAGGACGAAGGCAATGATTATTATCGGTTTGATCTGAGCCGCCGCAGTGAGGTGGAAATTGAGGTGGAAAACCGGGAGTTTTTCTTGGGCCCCTCGTTGACGTTTCGCTTGCAGCGCAGCAATGGCTCCACGATCAAATCCAGAAAAGTGTTTGGCAACAATGATGAAACGATCGAGCGCACCCTTGATCGCGGCACTTACTATATTCGGGTCTCTTCGGGGGGTGAAAGTGTACCTTATCGGCTTGAATATGACCGATCGGATGATTAATCCAGCTCCGAATTAGCCTGATTTTGGCGCGAGGGAGGAGGATGAAACAGCGCAATGATCTGACTTTCTACGATCGGGTCGCCGCAGAATGGTGGCAGCCCGATAGCCAGGTCTATGCGCTACATCATCTTAATCCCCTGCGGTTTGCCTATTTCGATCGTTATATTGCCAACTGGCAAGGACTGCGGGTACTGGATGTAGGCTGCGGTGGTGGCTACACTTGTGAGTTTTTGGCATCGCGGGGATCGATTGTCAGTGGTGTGGATCCGGCAAGCCAGTGCATTCACGCCGCGCAGGAACATGCCCGATCGGTTGGGCAATCCATCTGCTATCAGTTGGGGGCAGCGGAGGCTTTGCCATTTCAGTCAGGGGAATTTGATGTAGTCGTCTGCGTCGATGTCTTGGAGCATGTGGCCGATCTACCCCAAACTATTCAGGAAATTCAACGGGTACTTAAACCGCAGGGCTGGTTTTGTTTTGACACGATCAATCGCACCTTCTGGTCAAAACTGATTATGATCTGGCTCCTGGAAGATTGGCTACGGCTGATTCCAGCAGGCATTCACGACTGGCAGCAGTTTATCACCCCGCCTGAACTCACCCACCTGTTGATACAAGCTGGGTTCCAACCGATCGATCTACAAGGCTTCAACCTGTTTGGTACCACACTCTGGGACTACTGGATCGCCTATCGGTACTATCGGCAAACTGGCGGCTTGCAAGCCCAAATCTCCAACGATTGCTCAGTGATGTACATTGGTGTAGCCCAAAACCAGGTGTAGCCCAAAACCGGAAATTTGCAGCAGGTTAGGGAATAGCCACTGAGCGCAAGAGGCGATCGACCACCGCCGCCGCTTTCTGCCCTCCAGAGACAATTAGCCGATGAGCTAGCACGGGAGGAGCTAGAAACTTGACATCATCCGGAATGGCATAGTTACGTCCTTCAAGAAAAGCATAGGCTTGCACAGCTCGATGCAAAGCCACGGTGCCACGGGGACTGACTCCTAAAATCACATCTTCTTGCTGACGAGTGGCTCGCACCAAATCCAGCATATATTGCTGTAAATGAGATTCCACCCGAACTGCCATGCATAGTCGTCGCAGTTCTGCCATTTCGGCCAAAGTTAAACAGGGTTTCAGCGAATCGATCGTAATACCCGTCTGCAACCGCTGCAACATTTGCAATTCTTCCGCCTCGCTGGGATACCCCAAACTCAACGCCAGTGCAAACCGATCCATCTGGGCTTCAGGTAAGGGAAAGGTACCTTGATATTCCACCGGGTTTTGCGTGGCGATCACAAAAAATGGGCTAGGCACATGGCGGGAAACTCCATCGATCGTCACCTGTTGTTCTTCCATTACTTCCAACAGAGCCGACTGGGTGCGTGGGGTAGCGCGGTTGATTTCGTCCGCCAGCAGAACATGGGTGAAGACGGGGCCAGGTAAAAATTCAAATTCACCACTGCGGGGATTCCAGATATTTGTCCCTGTGACATCGGCCGGTAACAAGTCTGGAGTACATTGAATCCGCTGAAACTGACCATCGATCGATCGAGCCAGTGATTTCGCCAATAGGGTTTTGCCCACACCTGGCACATCTTCCAGTAGGGCATGGCCACCGGAAAAGAGGGCCACTAAGACCAGCCGAATAGCGGCTTGTTTGCCGACCATGGTCTGTCCGAGGTTATGCAGTAGCCGATCGATACTCTCTCTCATGGGTTAAGGGGTTGGGCCAATAATTTCGCAGGAGGGATTCAGGCCCCGCCGAGCCTGGTCGCAGTCTTGCTGAATCTGCGCCTTCAGTGCCTCTAAGCTAGGGAACTTCTGTTCTGGACGCAAAAAATGCACCAAGCTGACGGTTAGAGTGTGCCCATATAAATCACCTGACCAATCGAAAAGGTGAATTTCGACCGTCAATTGTTGCCCCTCCACGGTCGGACGATAGCCAATGTTCATCACGCCAGGATGATTTTGCTCCTCAGCAGCGCTAACCCAAACACTATACACGCCGCAGCAAGGTAAAAATTTGTCTTCCGGCAGCTTTAAATTGGCAGTGGGAAACCCGATCGTTCGACCTAACTGCCGTCCAGTCACCACTTCGCCTACTAACTGATAGGGACGACCCAAAAGCTGGTTGGCCTGGGCAATATCACCCTGGCGCAAAGCCTCCCGAATGCGGGAACTGCTGATCCGGCCGTCATGATCGAGATAGAGGGGAGCTACTTCAACTGTGATGCCATAGGGAGCCGCCAGTTGTTGTAAATCGGTAATGGTGCCCGATCGCCCTTGTCCAAACCGAAAATCTTTCCCGACGCTAATACGTTGTGCTTGCAATCCTCGTACCAAAATCTGCTCCACAAAATCAGGCGGTGTTAAAGCAGCCAACTCCGCATTGAACGGCAACAACACGATTTGCTCTACTCCGATCGCCTGCAAATATTTTGCTTTCTCCGCCAGCGGGGTTAACAGTAAGCGCCGCTGCCCTGTAAAAAATTCTTGCGGGTGGGGCGAAAAACTCACCACTGTAACCAACGGCTGACTTTGAAAGTCTATCCTTGGAGAGATCACCCTTGGAGCGGTCACCCAGCTTGACGATTTCACGCAGTCCTGATCCGATCGCCACCGCCCATTGGTGTTCGCCAATATCGTCCCAATGACGCTTTGATGCCCCCGGTGTACGCCATCAAAGTTTCCCAGGGCAATAACTGTTGGAGTTTTAACGGTTGAAAGAGAAGAAGCTATCCACACGCTTTACATTTTGACACAAAACCATCGATCGCACGGATCCACTTGCAAACCCGATCCAGATCAGGCAGGCTGTACCTGAATTTCACGGGTGCTGATCCCTCGCGTAGACTGCACATCGATTTCTAACCCTTCCCAGGCCACCACACTGTTGGGAAACTGTCGGGCCGCATCGGCTTTGACCCGATCCATAAAATTGTCATCGTGGAGTGGATCATGGTGAAAAATCACTAGCTTCTCCACATTGGCGGCTTTGGCGATTTTGACGGCTTCCTGCCAAGTCGAATGGCCCCAGCCAATTTTGCTGGATGACTCAGCGTAATATTCTTCATCCGTATAGGTCGAGTCGTAAATCATCACATTGGCATTGTGAGCCAGTGCTAGCACATTCTCATCTAGGCGATCGGGAAAATGTTCCGTGTCGGTGATGTAGGCCACCGAATAGCCACGCCAGTTGACTCGGTAGCCAACCGCTTCCCCCGGATGATTGAGCGGTGCATTTTCGACGAGCACCTCACCCATCTGGACGGACTCGCGCACCCTCAAATTATAAAATTGCAGATCGGCTCCCATAATTTGTAGCGGCACCGGAAAGTTAGGATGCAGCATCTGATCGTTTAAGCGTTGTTCGATCGTGGAGCCGTTGGGTGCAACAGTGCCGTAAATATGGAATCGATTGCCTTGTACAAAGGCAGGGACAAAAAATGGGAACCCTTGAATGTGATCCCAGTGGGAATGAGTAAAAAATAGATGGGCTTCTACCGGCATCTGAGACAGGAGAGAATCTCCCAGCACCCGCAGTCCTGTGCCTCCGTCAAAAATTAAATGCTGTCCGCCTACCCGCATTTCGATGCAGGATGTATTTCCCCCATACCGCACTGTACTTTTGCCTGGACAAGCAATGCTGCCTCTCACTCCCCAGAAACAAACTGCGAATTGGTCTTGCGTATTCGACATGAGCGCTTCTCGCCAAATTTCACCAGAGCGAAGTGGGTCTTTAAACGATTCGATGAATGATTTGAACGGTTGAGTTGGATGATTTGAACGGTTTGATGTTCTCTATTTCACAGTTATTTCGGGATTTTGACCAGAGTGTCCGGAAAACCCGTTTAATCAAACAGACGACAGATCCCTTCAGTCACCCATGGCAGCTCAGCACCCATTCCATCACCACAAACGGCTGGTTATTGCTCAACCATTGAAATCAGCTCACCCTGCTGTCATGCACTGACTGCTAGCCTTTTCACTGCCAATCTATGGTTAGCTTGCGCTGTGGCATCCGACCTCTCCAACTGAACCGTTCTTCGCGTTATGCATTGCCTCGATCGCAACCCCTATTTAATCCTGCTTCACAGCCATCATTTCAGGTGTGATCTCAGGTGAGAGCTGTAGTCCGAAATTCAGGTCGATTTGATCCTGAAGCGCAGATGGGAGGATAGTCCAACTCTCAAGCCAATCAAGCTAGGACGACAAGAACTCTACTCATAATATATAAGCTTATTGGTTTAATCTGGCGATCAAGATTGGGTCGGGCGATGATAAAGCTGGCGTTGGTGCAAGTGAGCCATACTACTCGCGCAGGTTAGATTGTACTGAAGCGGCGTAATCGTGATGTAATTTTGCCGGATCGCTTGTACATCGGTCGGCATTTGTCGAAACCAGTCCCAATCTAACTCTTGCGTTTTGAGCCGAAACGCTTCCAGTGAGGCTAGTTCTGGCTGTGGAATTTCCTCTAACACCTCTCCGGCTAGCCAATAGTAAGTCTTTCCTCGCGGATCAATCCGCTTTTCAAACTGATCGAAATAGCGCCGCACCCCTTGGCGTGTAATGACGACCCCGGCAATTTCGGCTTCGGGAATAGCGGGCACATTCACATTCAGTAAACTTCCGGCAGGTAAGGGTTGGGCTGCCAATTGTTCCAGCAGGGCTTGGGCAAACTGGGCAGCCGGTTGAAAGTCTTGACTCGCAAAGCTCGTGAGACTGAATGCCACGCTTGGGATCCCTTCAATCACCCCTTCCATTGCGGCTGAAACGGTGCCGGAGTAAAGCACATCGGTGCCTAGATTCGATCCATGGTTAATGCCTGAAAGCACCATATCGGGTGGATGGGTGAGGAGTGCCCCTAATGCCAGCTTCACACAGTCTGAAGGGGTGCCTGAACAAGCCCAAGCCTGAATATCGGCATGAAAGACGGATTCTACTTGTTCTGCTCGGATTGGCTTATGGAGGGTTAAGCCATGCCCTGTGGCGGATCGCTCGCGATCGGGACAAACTACCGTTACCTCATGCCCAGCCGCCACCAGCGTATTTGCCAGAGTTCGAATACCGAGCGCGAAAATTCCATCATCGTTACTAATGAGCAGCCTCATACCATTGCGCCTCGTCAATTGCTGGGAATCTAAATAACCCAGATCCAGTGTAGAAGCACTGCATCCCAGCCTGCGGTTTTTCAACCGATCGAGTTGTAGTAGAGGATCGGGTTAGAGTAGAGGTAGACTGAATTACGGTCAAACCTATCCCTTCATTTTTCCCGCAGACGTTCAGGCATGAGCAATTTGGAAACCCAGTTGGCAGACCTTCGCCAATCCGCCCAGCAAGAGATCGCCACTGTTGCCACTCTTGAAGATTTAGAACAACTCCGCATCAAGTATCTGGGTAAGAAAGGTAGCCTCTCCCAGGTGCTCGGCGGCATGGGCAAACTTGATGCCAGTGAACGTCCTCGCATTGGAGCACTGGCGAATGAGGTAAAAGATAGTCTTCAGGCAGATCTGGATCACAGGCGCGATCTGCTGCAAGCAGCTCAGATTGAAGCCCAGCTTGCCGCAGAAGCCCTTGATGTGACGATGCCAGGGGTCTACCGATCCCAAGGTCGTTCCCATCCGCTCACCAGCACGATCGATCGAATGATCGATATTTTCGTTGGGTTGGGCTATACCGTTGCCACCGGCCCGGAAATGGAGACAGATTACTACAACTTCGAAGCCCTCAACTTCCTGCCCGATCACCCAGCCAGGGATATGCAGGATACCCTCTACCTGCCCGATGGCAACATCCTGCGCACCCACACTTCCTCGGTGCAAATCCGTTACATGGAAACCAACGATCCTCCCGTGCGGATTGTGATGCCAGGCCGTTGCTACCGGCGCGACACAGTCGATGCCACCCACTCCGCTGTCTTCCATCAACTCGAAATTTTGGCGGTTGATGAAGGGCTCACCTTCACCGATCTACGGGGGACGATCAAGGTTTTCTTGGAAACCATGTTTGGTGAGCTGCCGATTCGGTTTCGCCCCAGCTTTTTCCCCTTCACGGAACCCTCAGCCGAAGTCGATGTGCAATGGCGTGGGCGTTGGTTAGAAGTGATGGGCTGTGGCATGGTCGATCCCAATGTCCTCAAAGCCGTCGGGTATGATCCAGAAGTTTATACAGGCTTTGCGGCTGGGTTAGGGGTGGAACGTATTGCCATGGTGTTGCACCAGATCGATGATATTCGTCGTCTCTATACCAGCGATTTGCGGTTCCTGCGGCAATTTTAAGCAGGTAACCAGGGGAAACCAAAGTGGAGAGTAACGATAAGTGGGGTGGTTAAGTCCACCCTTCATCGTTATTAATCCTTCATCGCGCCCTGTTCCGCCGTTTATCTCTTGCTCAGATCTAGCTCAGTTGAACCGAGATATTTCGTCAAGTAGGGCGAAAACACTTCATAAATTAGCGTCAGGGGGCGACCATGGTGCCAGAACAGGTAGTGCCGCCCCCAGAATGGGCCACGCTGTCCGAAGGCGAGTTCTAGAGGTGCTGAGTGACCGTAGTGAATGCCTTGCACATCGCGGTAGAGTTCCGTACGCAATCGGGCTAAGCTGGCCCAAATGGGTAACGATCGATTTTGCAAATATTCATCTACATGGCTGGCTTCCCACCATGAAGTCGCATAGGCTAATCGCTGACCAGAGGCAGTACGTAACCAAACTTGGCGGCGAATCCAGGGACTGGGCACCATTTGAATCCGAGCTGGGGCCCCCTGGGCATCTTCCCCGATCGGAGACATGTCGATCACATCGACTTCCGTCGGCTCGCCGGTGAGAAGTTGTAAATGACGAGTGGGTGAGCCATCTCCCAACATCAACAACTGCCAGGCAGGCGCAAGTTGGGTGTGGGGCAGTCCCTGCTGCACGACCGTTTCATCGCCCTCCCAAATTGGATCGAGGGCATACCAGGTGGCTGGCAAAGTTAGTCCTGTCGATGGTTTGAATGCAGGAGTCAAAATTAGTTACAAAAATTAAACTTCTGCTATCTATGTTAACAGGACTCTGGAAGCCATGAAAAATGCGGATGGCGAGACTCGAACTCGCAAGGCAAAGCCACACGCCCCTCAAACGTGCGCGTATACCAATTCCGCCACATCCGCAGGTTTAACCTCAGAGCAAACTCCTGAGAGCATTACTCCAGTAATTAAGCATACTCCTTCTTGAAGAGATCTGACAACCCTGGGCTCAAGAATTCACTGCTACCCCATAGACAGTCCATTTGGTGTCGATTGTGGGGATGGGTTTCAGTGAAAATCCTCAGCCCAGCTCGACTAAAACAATAGTTCGTAAATTTCGATCGCTAGCCGGAGTGAACGCTGCCGTAACGGGCATGATGGTTCACATTCATTGACAAACTTTACAAAAAATAGGGTGTCTTTATGAGATCGATACATGGACAACGAAATGCCACCCAGACTGCCGGGATGAGCTTACCAGAACTGCTCGTTGCGCTAACGATTGTGTCTATTCTGATCGGCATTGCGGCTCCGAATTGGCTAGGTTGGCATCAGAGAAATCTATTGAAAGCCGCTCAGGATAAAGCTTTTCAAGCCATTCGACAAACGCAACTGCGAGCGATCCAAACCCGCCAGAATTGGCAAATTGGCTTCCGCACGGTGAACAATCACATCGAATGGGCAATCTATCCCAGTCATGGTGCACCGTCTCACTGGGAAACTTTGCCTGCGGGGATACAACTTGCCCCAGCGGACACTACCCTATCGCAGAACAGACAAGGATTTTTTATCGAGTTCACCGATCGAGGAAATGTGATGCCGCCGCTAGGTCGCCTCAGCCTGGCCACCCATCTCGGCGATCGTCGTCGCAGTTGCGTTTTCGTTTCCACCGTTTTAGGAGCGATGCGCAAGGCCACCGATCGGCATTGTCGAGTGGCTCCATAACCCTCCCTTCGTGACTCGATCGCTCCAGGCTGATCAAGTTGGCACCAGGTTGGCCAATTTGGCATCAGGTTGGCATCGGGGCGATCGATTGGGTCAGGAGAAAATCAGCTCCGATCAAATCGAAATCTTCCTGGGGGAATAGATCAGTCCGATGGCGATCCTGCCAGCATTTCTATAGTTGATCTAAAGTTCAGCCCGGTTCTGAAAATGCCTTTCTAAGATAGAAAGGGCAGGGCAGCCCAGATTGCTAAATAGCCTGCGATCCAAATTGACTCTTCAGGCTTACACATCCCGCATGGAAGGAAGAATATATGGCTGATCATCAAGCCAATGGCAATCTATCAGATGCCAATTTATCAGATGCCAATTTATCAGATGCCAATCCAGCCCTCAGTCTTAATCACAAATATGCCCTCGATCGAGACTGTACTACGCTCTCTCGTCATGTTTTGCAACAGTTGCAAAGCTTTTCCTCCGATGCCCAAGACCTCAGCGCTTTGATGAACCGGATTGGGCTAGCGGCAAAGCTGATTGCCCGTCGCCTCACCCGAGCTGGACTGGTGGAAGATGCCTTAGGATTTACCGGCCGCACCAATGTTCAGGGCGAATCGGTCAAGAAAATGGACGAATTTGCCAATCAGGTCTTCATTTCTGCCTTTGAGCAGAGTGGACTGGTTTGCCGTCTGGCTTCTGAAGAGATGGATCAGCCTTACTATATTCCAGAGAACTGTCCGTTGGGACGCTATACCTTACTTTATGACCCGATCGATGGCTCCTCAAATGTCGATATCAACTTGAATGTAGGGGCAATTTTTGCGATTCGGCAGCAAGAAGGCAACGATTTAGATGGGCAAGCCCGCGATCTGCTGCGGGACGGACATCAACAGATTGCCGCAGGCTATGTCCTGTATGGCCCCAGTACGATGCTGGTCTATTCCGTTGGATCGGGTGTGCATGCCTTCACCCTTGATCCAAGCTTAGGGGAGTTTATTCTCTCTAGCGAAAATATTAAGATTCCGACGCATGGATCCATCTACAGCGTCAATGAGGGCAATTTTTGGCAATGGGAAGAGCCGATCCGCAACTACATTCGCTACGTCCATCGCCATGAAGGTTACACCGCTCGCTACAGTGGTGCCTTGGTAGGCGATATTCACCGCATTTTGTTTCAAGGTGGAGTCTTCCTCTATCCCGGTACGGTGAAGAAGCCTGAAGGTAAGCTCAGGCTATTGTATGAATCTGCTCCATTAGCCTTTTTGGTGGAACAGGCAGGCGGTGTTGCTTCAACCGGAACACAGCGGATTTTGGATGTGGTGCCTGATCAGTTGCACACTCGCACTCCCTTGGTGATCGGGAGTGTAGAGGATGTGGCGCTAGTCGAGTCGTTTATTCAAGAACATAGCCGCGAGCAGCAGGAGCGCGAAATATTATCAACCAAAGGCTGATTCAGACGAAATTCTCCCAGATCTATGGTGAAACACAGGAGATCTGTGCAGCACAGCAGATCACATATTTTGAAACAGGAGTTGATCGATCATGACAGCAAATCATCTACTTGAAATTAAACAGCATGGCCAGAGCATTTGGATGGATAACCTGACCCGCGATCTGATCCAGTCGGGGGAATTGCAGCGGCTCGTTGAGCAAAGTGGCATTGCTGGAATCACCTCAAACCCGGCCATCTTTCAAAAGGCAATCCATGGCAATGCCATCTACGATCGCTCGATCGAAGCAGGCATTCGAGACCATCTCTCGATCCAGCAAATTTACGAGAGCCTGGTATTTGAAGATATTCGGAATGCTTGTGATATTCTGATGCCGGTTTATCAGCAAACCCAGGGCTTGGATGGCTATGTCAGTATTGAGGTGCCCCCTACGATCGCCCATGACACAGAAGCGACGATTGCCGAAGCCAAGCGTTACTATACCCAGATTGATCGCCCTAACGTCATGATCAAGATTCCGGGCACCGATGCGGGATTACCGGCGGTAGAAGCCGTGATTGCGGCTGGGATCAATGTGAATGTGACACTGCTGTTCTCCGTGGAAAGCTATCTTGGGAGTGCCCATGCCTATCTGCGCGGCTTGGAAGCACGAGTGGAGCAGGGGGAACCGATCGACAAAATCGCCTCGGTGGCCAGCTTCTTCCTCAGCCGCATTGACAGCAATATTGATGCTCGGATCGACCAGAAATTGATAGGGATGGATGATGCCAACCTCCGGGAACGATTGCTCTCAATCAAAGGTAAAGTTGCGATTGCTAACGCCAAGATTGCCTACCAGGAATACAAAAAGATAGCGACGAGCGATCGTTGGCAAGCCCTAGCGGCAAAAGGGGCAAAAGTGCAACGGCTCCTGTGGGCTAGCACCAGCACCAAGAATCCGGACTACCGTGATGTCATGTATGTCGATGAGCTGATTGGGGCAGAAACCGTGAATACTCTGCCACCCAATACGGTGGAGGCCTGTGCCGATCACTGTAATGTGGACGATCGGCTAGAGAGCCATGTTTCTGAGGCATATCATCTGATTGCCAGCCTCGGAGATGCCGATATCAATATTTCGCTAGCTGAGGTGATGGATGAATTACTGACCGATGGGATTGAAAAGTTTGTGCAGCCGTTTGAGTCATTGATGCAATCTTTGCAAGACAAAGTGGATCAGTTGAGCTTGGCGGCATCGCATTAGTCTGACTGGAATGGGCGGCTGGGGTCGCCCACCTTTTTCATGATGTTTCGATTTTTCGCTACTTGATTGCTGGACTTGATTGCTGGACTTGATTGCTGGTTTGGTGACTGGTTTGGTGACTGGTTAGATCGATTCGCTTCCTTTAGCCCTACTTATTGAGTCTTCACCCCCCTGAGATTGGCCTATGGTGACTTTACTGGAAAACCCGTTACGAGTTGGACTTCAGCAAGATCGGATCCCAGAACCACAAATTCTGGTGATTTTTGGTGCATCGGGTGATTTAACCCAGCGCAAGTTGGTGCCTGCTCTGTATCAGATGAAGCTGGAACGCCGCCTGCCACCGGAAATTACGATCGTGGGAGTCGCCCGGCGAGATTGGAGCCACGACTATTTTCGAGAACAGATGCGCGAAGGGGTAGAAGAATTCGGTGGCGGTCTGCGCAAAGAAGCCATCTGGGATGAATTTGCCAAGGGCTTATTCTACTTTGCCGCTGATATCGATAAACCGGATGACTACCAGCGTCTGAAAACGTTTCTGGGGGAAGTGGATGCGCAGCGGGGCACGCGAGGCAATCGAGTCTTTTATCTCTCGGTAGCCCCACGATTTTTTGCCGAGGCGATCCAACAGCTAGGCATGGCCAACATGTTGGAGGATCCGCGCAAGCAACGCCTAGTGATTGAAAAGCCGTTTGGCAAAGACCTGAGTTCAGCCCAAATGCTGAATCGCGTCGTCTATCAAACCTGTGCCGAGGAGCAGATCTACCGGATCGATCACTACTTGGGCAAAGAAACTGTTCAAAACCTGTTGGTCTTCCGGTTTGCCAATGCTATCTTTGAACCCCTGTGGAATCGGCAATTTGTCGATCATGTGCAGATTACGGTCGCCGAAACAGTGGGACTAGAAGGACGAGCAGGCTATTACGAAACAGCAGGAGCCTTGCGCGATATGGTGCAAAATCACCTGATGCAGTTGTTCTGTTTAACGGCAATGGAGGCTCCGAACTCTCTGGATGCTGATAGTATTCGTAACGAGAAGGTGAAAGTCTTGCAGGCAACCCATCTCTATGACCTTGAGAGGCTGGAGCTGTCTGCTGTACGCGGGCAATATACCAACGGTTGGATGAACAGCAAGCCGGTACCTGCCTATCGCGAAGAGGAAGGCGCGAGTGCGGGATCGACCACTCCCACCTATGCGGCCCTGAAGCTGATGGTGGATAACTGGCGCTGGAAGGGTGTGCCTTTCTATCTGCGCACGGGCAAACGGATGAGTAAGAAAGTCACTGAAATTGCCATTCGTTTCCGGGAAGTACCCTTTTTGATGTTCCAGTCCGCCGCTAAACAAATGAACAACAATGTGTTGGCATTGAGAATTCAGCCCAATGAAGGGATTTCATTACGCATGGAGGTGAAAACGCCGGGTAGCTCCCTTCGGACGCGATCGGTCGAAATGGACTTTAGCTATGAAAACGCCTTTGGTCAACCGAATACAGAAGCCTACAGTCGCCTTCTGGTAGATTGCATGTTGGGCGATCAAACCCTATTTACGCGCGGGGATGAAGTGGAGGCTTCTTGGCGGATTCTCACACCCGTTTTAGAGGTTTGGGATGCCCCGGCTCCTCCTGAGACTATCCCGCTTTATGAGGCAGGCACTTGGGGACCGATCGAAGCAGAGCTGCTGCTCAATCAAGAAGGAAGACAGTGGCGTAGACTTTAAGCCAAGTTGCCTCATCGTTAATGCAGTAGCCTCTGCAAGTTTACTGATCCTATCCTCCTACGAGGCGATCGTTAACCGACCCGACCCGCCAAACCGATCAGGCAAACCAGGTCAAATTCGACCGAATCGAACCCATCCACGACAGCGATCCCATTCCTGACCTCGAATTTCTGAACTACCCCCTAATTCTCCATTCTCACTGCAAAACTGCCCATGAGCACTCCACTTGTTACTCTCCAAAAGCCCAAAGATATCTCGATCGATGAGATCGAGGCAGAACTGAGTCAGATCTGGCACGCCCAAGTTGGGGACAATGTGTCTCCGGTGGCGATCCGTGCTTCCACCTTCAGTATGGTGATCTATGAACCGGAAGAATTTCAGCAATTGCTGGCTGTTCTCGGTTTCTACGATGGCCCGATCGAAGGAGTTAATGGGCCGTTAATGAAAGAGGCGGTTAAAAACGCCCAGAAAGCCTACGGTCTGAGCATTACGGGGCGGGTCGATCCTGCCACATTGGTCAAACTGCGAGAAGAATATGCGAAACTGCCGCCTGAGCAAGCGAAACTCACTAATGCTGACTTTCGCGGTCAAAGTGTAAGCGATGCGATTGCGGCTCAGAATCCCTGCCGGATCATCACTCTCTGTCCGATCCTGGGGGAAGATCGCGGTGTTACGGCCCAAGTGTCTGCCTATTGCCCTATTTTGAAGAAAAGCAGCAGTAATTTGATGTGCTGTGAGTACATTACGCTGCAAGGGACGAAAGAGGCATTGAATCGGGTTGGAGATATGGCCGCCTCTCTGATGATTCCTGAACTGCCCAAGTTTATTTGGTGGAAAGCGACCCCCAATCCAGAGCAAGAACTGTTTAAAAAAATGGTGGAGTGTTGCCGCTGCATCATTTTAGACTCCTCCTACTACAGCGATCCTGAGTCCGAGTTCCTCAAAATGGCGGAGTTGATCGAAGCTGAAACCTACGTGGCCGATCTAAACTGGCACCGCTTTTCGGCTTGGCAAGAGCTAACAGCGGCAGCTTTCGATCCACCAGAACGCCGAGAATCCTTGCAAGAGATCGATCAAGTTGTGATCGACTATGAAAAAGGGAATCCGGCTCAAGCCCTGATGTTTCTCGGTTGGTTAGCTAGCCGCCTCGAATGGCAACCCACCTCCTACACAGAGACTAGAGATCTCTACGACCTTATCCATATTGATTTAGTGGGGCCGAATCAAAAGATCATCAAGGCAGAACTGGCAGGCGTACCGATCGGTGATCCGGGTGAGATCATTGGCGATCTGATCGGTATTAGCCTCACCTCTAGCAACCCCAAAGCCGACTGCAACACGATCATTTGTTCAGAAACGACTGGCTGTATGCGGATGGAAGCCAAAGGCGGTGCCCAAATTGCCCGGACTGAACAGGTGACCGCCACGAGCGATCAAAAAGCAGAGTTCTTGATGAGTCAGCAACTCCAGCGCTGGGGGCGGGATGTGCTCTATGAGGAAAGCATGGCCGTCGTCGCTCAGATGCTGCGATTACGGCAGGTTTAGCTTCTTCTGGTAGCAGCAACCTAGACGAGATGCCATTCCGTGATGCCGCCCGGTTTGTCCACTAGAACAATGCCCTTGGCTTTCAGCTCCTCCCGGATGCGATCGGCCTCAGCAAAGTTCTTAGACTGCTTGGCGGCTCGGCGTTGCTCAATCCAGTCTTGGATCTGTTGATCGGTCAGTTCAACTTGAGGCGCTGCGGGTTCGGCGACAGCTTCTAAACCGAGCACTTGAGCCAGCACCACTAGGGTTTGCCACTGTTGCCGCAACTGCTGGGGATCGGTCGGAGTTTTGCCAGCATGGGTAATCACGTTGCCTTCCCGTCGTAGTTCTTTAGCCAGTTCAAACAGTACTGCCAGAGCCCCTGGAGAGTTGAGGTCATCGTCCATGGCGGCCTGAAATTTCTGAACCGGCTCACTGGCACCCGGTAATCGCAGCAATTCTGCTAGTCCGATCGATCGATCTGCCCCATCTGTCCAACCCAAGCCAGACCCAAACTTATCGCCAAACAACAGTCCTTCTTTCAGGGTTTCCCAGCTATTTTGAGCGGCCGCGATCGACTCCTCAGTGAAATCCAACGGCTTCCGATAGTGGGCTTGCAACACAAATAGCCGCACTGCCATCGGATCAGGATGATTGGGTGCATCTAGAAGCTGCCGGATCGTCGTGAAATTGCCCAGCGACTTCGACATTTTTACGCCGCCCACATTCACCATGCCGTTGTGCAGCCAGAACCGGGACAGGGGTTTGCCAGTGGCTCCTTCCGATTGAGCAATCTCATTCTCATGGTGCGGAAACACCAGATCGCCCCCACCCGTATGAATATCGATCGTCTCTCCTAAGCGCGATCGAATCATGGCGGAGCACTCGATATGCCAACCGGGCCGCCCTGCGCCCCAAGGCGAATCCCAAGCCGGTTCTCCCGGTTTAGCCGCTTTCCAGAGCGCAAAATCAAATGGGTGTTGCTTTTTAGCGCCTTCTCCCCCTTCTGCCTCAACCCGACCACTCGCTCCCGCCTGCATCTGATCGAGCTGACGACCCGACAACTTGCCATAGCTCGGAAATCGTTGCACCCGGTAGTAAACATCTCCCCCGGATGGATAGGCATAGTCGATCGCAATCAAGGATTTGATCAACGCTTGAATCTCGGCAATATGCTCGGTAGCCCGTGGATACTCGATCGCATCTAACACATTCAAGCGGCGAATATCTTCAAAGTAAGTTGCAATATTCCGGTTGGCCACCGCCTCCATCGTGCTGCCTTCTTCGCGGGCCCGATTCAAAATCTTGTCATCAATGTCCGTGAAATTCTGCACGTAATGTACTTGGTAGCCCAACCACATCAGATAGCGCCGCACTGTGTCCCAGACGATGTAGGAACGCGCATGACCCAGGTGGCAATAGTCGTAAACGGTGACCCCGCAGCAATACATTTTGACCTGACCCGGCTCGATCGGAGTAAACGTTTCTTTACGACGGGTCAATGTGTTGTAAAAAGCGAGCGTCATAGGGCAGCCACCATTATCACCAACGCGGTTATCACCAATTGTCGAGCCGATTGTCAAGAGTTGTCTAATTCAGACTAGAACGTCACCCATTCAGTCTAAAACGACTTGGCATGAACGACTTTATATAATAGTCCTAACCAATAGTCCTAACCTTAAACTCCTGATTCCAATCCTTGATGGGGCTGAACTGAACCAGGGGCTTAAGCCCTTGCCCCATATAAGGTTGATTCTGTGCAGCTTTATGTTGAATGGGTATTGACCCCAACCCTCATTTCAGACTCTTCCTTAAGCTTAGGGAAGCCTACTAAGCCCTGAACCGCCTGCTACGAGCGATCTTCCCCAAGTTGAACAGGATCCCTTCAGAAAAAATCAGAGAATGATTATCATTTTCTTTTCCTCCCTGGAAGGGATCGGTGATAATGAAGGTATGATGAATGCTGCTTGTTGTAATTGACTTTTGGTTCGATGCAATATTGCGCTTCTGAGGAATGAAAATTAAAGAGCTGACGAAATTCAGTATGCTGGACAGTCTCAGCCTGCTGTGCCCCAAGCAATTCCAGTAGTTTCTAACTGACCCCATATGTTTGGGCCTTGCATTTTTGACCTTACATTACATTGCAGATCTATCCAGGCAAAGCTATGACTTCAACCGTTCCTTCCGCCGCAACTGCAACCCGCATGGATGATGCTAAGCATGGGCTGCCGGTCACGATTATCACTGGCTTTTTGGGCAGTGGCAAAACCACCCTGCTCAATCATATTCTGACCAACCAGGAAGGTCTGAAGACGGCCGTGTTGGTGAATGAGTTTGGAGAAGTGGGGATCGACAATGAGCTGCTGGTGACGGTGGAAGGCTCAGATGACACGATGGTTGAACTGAGTAACGGCTGTATCTGCTGCACCATCAACAATGATCTCGTCGATGCCGTTTATCGAGTGTTGGAGCGTCAAGATCGGATTGACTATCTGGTCGTTGAAACCACAGGGCTGGCCGATCCTCTACCGATCGCTCTCACCTTTTTGGGTACGGAGCTGCGTGATATGACTCGGCTTGACTCGATCGTGACCCTGGTAGATTCGGAAAACTACAGCCTTGATCTCTTCAATAGCCAGGCTGCCTACAATCAAATTCTCTATGGCGATATTATTTTGCTCAACAAGACCGATCTGGTGCAGGAAGCTGAGATCGATCGATTAGAGGGCAAAATCCGTGAAATCAAGGAAGGGGCTCGCATTCTGCGCACTGCCAAGTCCCAGGTGGCATTACCGCTCATTCTCAGTGTGGGGTTATTCGAGTCGGATCAATACTTCAATCCGGATCGGTTGATTGAACCGGAGCACGATCATCATGATCACGATCATCATGATCACGATCATCACGATCATTCTGCTTGCGATCATGAGCATGGGCATTGCGATCATGAGCATCATGATCACGAGCATCATAGCCATGAGCATCATAGCCATGAGCATCATAGCCATGAGCATCACAGCCATGCCCATCATGATCACGATCATCATGATCACGAGCATCATAGCCATGAGCATCACGATCATGCCCATCATTCCAATCACCTGGAGATGGATGGCTTCACATCCCTATCATTTCAGAGCGATCGGCCCTTTGCCATTCGGAAATTCCAGAATTTTCTCGATCACCAATTACCAGAAAATATCTTCCGAGCAAAGGGAATCCTCTGGTTTGAGGAAAGCCCCAAACGCCACATTTTCCATCTCAGTGGCAAACGATTCTCGTTGGATGATGAAGCCTGGAAGGGCGAGCCTAAGATCCAGCTTGTGCTAATTGGTCAAAACCTCGATCACCCGACGTTGAAGCAACAGCTTGAGGACTGTCTTGTAGATTAGGCTGAAGCCGATCCGATCGGCTTGGCACCTGGAATTGGCAAAATTGCGAATTCGGCAGATGCTCACAGGAGCGATCGGCAAGCCTGTGGGGGGTTTTGTGCTTCTAGATCTTTTATGCTTCTATATCTATAGTGCTAGTGCTGCAATGATTCATTCCTCCCTGAGGAGAAGTTTCATTAGTAGGGCAAGTATGGTGGATTGATCATTTGTACGAGGTAGGCTGACTGGTGACTCCTAAAAGTGGTGTATTTTTGGCAGGGTCTTGTGTCGCAGCGATCGCGGCAGTGGGTTCAATGTTTGAACTTTCTTCAGGACAACCCCAACTCGGCAGTTTAGTGACAACCGTAATCTTAATTCTGGCAATTCCACTCACCGGCATTTTATTTTATGCGGCGGTTCAGGACGCCCGTGCCAATCAATAATCTGCCTGCCGTTGTTCCTGACCCAGTGCGGCACCCCCTACAATGAACAGTTCATCTTCCTGTTCTGCGTTTCTACGGCGGATCACTACTCATCCCAAGGAGTCATCCCTGGTCACTTATCCACTGATTGCCCCAGCAACCGTGGTGATTGGCCGGGATCCGCGTTGCCAGATTGTGCTTGACTCCCAGCTTTATGGAGCTGTTTCCCGACAGCATGTGCGAATTAGCGTCGCGCCTCATTCCACCTCAGGCTGGCAAATTTGCGATCTCGATAGTGCCAATGGCACCTATGTGAATGGTCAGCGGATTAAAGGGTGTCGGCATCTCCGGGCTGGCGATCAAATTTTGCTATCTCAAACTGGGCCGCAATTTGTGTTTGAGCTGCGCAATTCCATTCCGACCCATCCTTCTGCCCTGCCTTTACCGACTGAACCAGAACCGATCGCCGCTGCTTACCCGCGAGAAGCCATACCGAGCGATGGGGTCACCCTCAGCCAATTGTTCCCCATCCTCTCCACGGGGCGTGATCTCACCCGTAAAGCCTATTTGATTCCAGGCATCATCACCGTATCTTTTGTGGTGCTGCTGTTTCTGTCGATCGGCAATCCAGGATTTTTTAATGTGCTCCTGGCAGCTTATATTGCAGGCATTGCTTATTATTTTGTCTATCAGCTCTGTGGCAAACAAAAGCCTTGGTGGCTACTGGTGGGTACCGGCATTACCACAATGCTGCTGCTGCTGAGCCCTGTGCTGCGATTATTTGTCCTGGTGTTTCGCGGCATTTTGCCCGGCAACATTCCTGAAGATGGCTCAGAAGGATTTGTGATCACGTTGATCCAAATGTTTTTTGGGGCGGGGCTCATGGAAGAGTTGCTGAAGGCGATTCCCATATTGCTGGTTTACTGGATCGGCACACGGCTTCGATCGCCTGCCCGAGAAAAAATTGGAGTTTGGGAACCCCTAGATGGCATCTTACTGGGCACTGCTTCGGCGGTTGGCTTCACTTTGCTCGAAACTTTGGGGCAATATGTACCCGGAATTATGAATGATGTGACGTTTCAGGCGGGAGTGGGGTATCGAGAGCTACTGGGGCTACAGCTCCTCATTCCGCGCATCCTGGGTTCTATTTCCGGTCACATGGCTTACAGCGGCTATTTAGGCTACTTCATTGGGTTGAGTATTCTCAAACCCACCAAGCGCTGGCAGATTTTGGGGGTGGGCTACTTAACTGCTTCAGGACTCCATGCCCTCTGGAATACGATGGGGCTGATTAATTTACTCGTATTGGCAGTGGTGGGGGTTATCTCTTACGCTTTTTTGACGGCAGCGATCCTCAAGGCCCGGGCTTTATCTCCGACTCGATCGCAGAATTTCGCAACTCGGTTTACTGGGTTTCGCTAGGCTTTCCCGCAAGTTGAACAGGCAAGAAATTAGACTGGCAAGAAATCAGACTGGCCGTAATTCACTAGACTTCATGAGGATCACTGGCAGCGTGATCAATCGCATAGCGAGCGATCGCCAAACTCAGACGAGCCTGTTCTACACCGGACAGATCACTCCAGGCGGCACAACGCATAGAGCGAAGCGCGGCTTCCAAGACTTCCGTTTCTGCACTCCGCATGGCAAAGGCAAAGGGACGAGCCAAAACTTGCAAATCTTCTTCTGCCCAAGCGGGAAAACAGTCGCGCACACAATCCACCATTCGATCGGCGATCGAACGATTTTCGCTCATCAACTGCTGAGCTTGCTGGGCAATTGAACTTAAGACTTGTTGAGGCACTTGGGCATCAAACCGGGAGGCAAACTGCTGAAGCAAACTCAGCATCGCCGTTGAAACCGATGAAACCGGCAAGGTAGCCTCAGCCCAAGCTTGATTTAATAGATTCGAAATTGCCTGTCCAGGCTCGGTAAATTCTGCTTCTGTCCAACCCGCTTGCAAAACCGCCTGTTCCAACACCTCAAAGTAGCTTTCTGCTTCTGCCGGATTCCAAGGATAAGCAACTGATGTATCGAGAGAGTCTGCCTCTTCTTGTAAAAGCATTTGCAGCAGTTCCAGCTCAGCATGGGCTCGGGTTGGAAACAGCACAGCGGGGTTCGGATTGTGGGTCATGGTATGCTCCAAAAACTCTGGCGAAGGATTCTCATCCTGTGAATTGCTTGACATGAGTCACTACACCTGAACTTTGCCTCGTTCCGAATTGTAAACGATAGATTTCCCATCAATTGGTAATTTCCACGGATAATTTCTACCGATCTGGCTAGCTCGATCGATAGAGCCAGAGAATTTAGGCAACTAGATGGGCGGCGATCCGATCACAAACTCCAAGGCTTGTCCGCGAGGATTACCGAACCGCAATTGGGTTTTTGAAGGGAGCGGCACTTCCCGATTACGAACCAAGATCCACCCTTCTGAATTGGCTGGATTGCAAACCCAGGTGCCACAACGCGACTTATCGCGCAACAGATAGGTCGGCTCGCTTTCCTCGATCGAGGTTGCACCCGCCGCATCTTGAAATAAAATTTCGGCATGTTCTCGCGATACTTCTGGCTGTTGTAACACCACATCGTTGCCTTCACCCCGTCCAACCCGCATGATCCCCCCTCGCAGGGACCAAATTTTAGGGGGAGCCACGAGAGAGCGCAGATAAGCCTGGGGCATGTGACGACCTAACCAACTGGCTGACTGATCGGGAATTTCAGTCACACCTTCTGTATAAGGGCGGATCAGCTCGCCATCAAATTCGGGGTGCATATAAAGGACAGGCAGTGTCCAAGCCGGTTGATTAAACCGATACAACAACAGTAAGTCTTGGCGGGCAATCGCTACTGCTTCATCAATGGGCGATCGGCGGGCCAACTGCTGCGTAAATTTTTTGATAAAACTGAGCGCCTCTTCATCGGTAATAGAATCGCGCATTCCCAACACAGCAGGTACTCCGTGATGGATTAACACCTCCGCCAAGCTACTGCGCGGAATCGCTTGGCCATCGCGATGATCGGGCTGGGCACCCCAGCAGGCATTGAACACGGCGAGTTTGACTTGCATTCGCACCAGGATCTGAGCCAGTTCAGTCCCGTTAATTTCCGCATCGGCTCGCAAAAATAGTAAGCCACCGTCGGCAGCAGGAGCCCCATGCCCAGAATAAAACAGGACGTTATAGGCCCCGGTTTCCAACAAGTTGGTTAACTCAGTTTTGCTGGGTTCGATTAAGGTAGTCACCTGACAGATAGCGGGGGCGGTACTCCGATAGTCGGTGGCACCAGCGCTCTCCAATAATTGAGCCAAGGACTCTGCTTCTTGCTCCAGGGCTAAGCGTTGTCCACCCTGCTCAGAACTGCCCACTGGCGGCGCTTCTGGATTGTGTCCCAAAACCAGCAGAATTCTCAAAACCTGTTCGGTGCGTTGGGGCGGCAGAGAATCAACATCACTGGTGGTGCGGCTGAACAAAATTTGCTTGCTAAGGGAAATGGCCTGGGTGCCTGATTCAGTTTGCATGATCTCCCAGGGCAGCATGATTAAATCGGGATCGCGCACTTCCAAGCGCAACCGCAAAGCTTGCCGTTGACCGATCGCAATGCCCAGGCTACGGTTGTAACTGCTTTGGATGGGCCCGTCAAATAGCCATTGCCAGAGAGTCACCCCCAATTGTTGCATCACCCGTCCGGTGTAATTGGTGGGCTGCCCAGCCGGATTGGCAGTATCTCCATTCAAGTCCAACGGCGGAGATGGAATAAACGCAGAAGAAACAAAGGGCACAGGCGGCAGACCCCGCACCGGAAAGAAGTTTTGCCAGGCGTGCCAAGCCTCCGTTAAGGTTTCTGTCCACTGGCAGTTATGATGCACATAACCACCTGGATAAGGAGCCTGCCACACCCAAATAGCATAGTGTCGCGGCTCCAGCTCCGCGAGGCGAGAAATTGCCAATCTGAGGCAAGGATGATCAGGCATTCGACAGGAATTCAGACAAACGCAGAAGCTACAAAGAAAATCACTCGATCGACGCGAGCAGTCAAATCTGGCGGCAACCTCAACTAGATGAGTTACACTCTATGATCCAGATGACCTAGGGCTACCCCATTCTCGTCTTCAATATCAACAGTCCTATATCAGTCTATCCGGTCTGCTACGCGAGTAAACGCAGACGATCGGTTATCGAAAACCTGGGTTCAGACAGCCGCCTTGAATAGAACTGACTGTACTGCGATGGGGATGGATCGGTCAACTCTACGGATCAAACTCCTCCAATCCAGGCATGATCAGAGTTGCTAGCCTAACTCCGGCAAAACTGCCGCGCTGCCGATCGAGTTGTTTCTAATTTGCGCTTAGCGACAGGCAGATGGCTGTGCGGTTGAGCCGTCTGAGTAGGGAGTCAGCAAGGGCAAGATCAGCCTTTCCTCGATCCAGCCGGTCTGCCCTGTTTGGAGAGGGGACAGCAAGGGTTCAGGCTCGATCGGCTCAGTTGGGCTACTGGTTGGGCTACTGGTTGGGCTACTGGTTAGACCACTGGGCGACGCAGAGGATGTAGTGGTAGTCACCGTACAAACCCTTAACTCTACCCAACGCTCTTGCTGGATCAAACTTTGCTTCCGTAGCACCTCCAGAACTGCACTCCTCGGAATGCGACCTAACGGTTGCGGCTCAGGCTGATTGACAGGTTCTGCCAGAGGTTCTGCGGTCGTCGCTCCCCAATTGCCCGGACGATCCAGCAGCAGGGGTTCATTCCCATCGGGTGATTGAGTCAGTTGTACCAACATGCCTACCTCTAGCGAACTGAGAGGCATGGCGAGATTCGGTTGCTGACTTTCGAGGGTTGGTACAGGTGAAGCCGGTAAAGGAGTGGGATCAGCTCCAGAATGATCTTCCCGCAGCACTGACAAAAGCGCCCCGACACCTGCTCCGATCGCCATCAATAACCCAATGCCTAGCCAAAGCGGGGTAAGATTCCATTGTCGCCTGATAGAGCTGGCCGAGTGCCGGGTCTGGGTCGGAGATGAGTCTGATTGCAGTGGAGCCACCAGAGTTGTATCTGCGGTTTCTCGATCGTCAAACTGAGTATTTTCGGTAGTCCACTGATCTGTTTGTCCCCAACTCGGTTGCGTTTTCACCGTCGGCTGTGTGGATAAACTGAATGGTAAAGTTTCGGGTAGTTGCGATAAGGTTGGTACTGGATGAGTGATTGCCACCCGATAGTGAATCAACCCCACCGTCACATTGTCATAGCCATTGCGGGTATTACCAATCTCCACCAAGCGCTGACTCACCGTTGCCAAATCAGCCTGCCGACTGAGCAACGGCAAAATTTCAGCCTCCCAGCTCTCCTCAATCCGATCGTTGTCACTCAACCCATCGGAGCAGAGCAGCAGCAATCCCTCTTCATCGGGAATCAACCGTTGGACAGTGGGATACAGCATCGAGGAGTCTCCCATCCCCAGAGCCTGCACCAACGATCCTGCACTGGGTTGATGCAGGGCTTGACGATAAAAACTGTAGCCCAACCGCACTTCTCGAGAAGCCACATCATCGTCTAAAGTGAGTTGATGACAACCGCGTGAGGTAATCCAATAGGCGCGACTATCGCCGACATGGGTAACATAAAGTTCATGATGACGCACGAGAGCCATCACCAGGGTTGTACCCATACGTTGCCGTTCAAATCGGTGTTCTTGATCATTCCGTTGGCTAATCTGATCATTCGCTTCACAGGCAGCCTTTTCCAGCTCGATCGATAAATGGATTGGATCAAACCGATCGAGATCAAGTGCTTTCACCCGTTGTTCTAAGGTGGTGATTGCCAAATGAGAGGCCACATCGCCCCCTTGATGCCCCCCAATCCCATCACAGACGATCAATAGGGCTGGATGGGTTGCGGTCGTCTGGGTGCCACTCACAGGGTAACAAGCATCTTCATTGCGCTGGCGAGTCGGCCCCTGATCGGTGAGCGTAATCAATTCAAGCTGGCGAGTTTGGCACTGGCTGAGTTCAGCCAATCCCGCATCTAAATA
Source organism: Elainella sp. Prado103 (assembly GCA_025454395.1). Lineage (GTDB taxonomy): Bacteria > Cyanobacteriota > Cyanobacteriia > Elainellales > Elainellaceae > Elainella. The sequence continues at coordinate 44,185 of JALOOM010000007.1, read as the reverse complement.
GCTTACTAATACTTCCCCATTGGGAATTTCTCCGGCAATCAGCTTCTGGCTCAGTTGCTCTATAAACGGCCGGACTTCTGGATGGGCCGTTTCAGACCACTGTAACCATAACTGCCCTAAATCCGTGAGGGGAGGAGCTTCCAAGAGACGCAACTTCAGTAATCGGATTAACGATCCTTCAACCCGCACTAAGGCTGGATCGAGCAGACTACCCGCCACCTGTTCACTACTGAGGGGCTGCCACAGATTGGCGATTTGCCACAGCCAGTTGAGCTGCCGCAGGGGAGATACCTGCTGCCATTGCTCAGCCAAAGTTGGCAATAGTTGCATTGAGCTGGCAGTCTGGGCTGGAGCTAGGGATGTAACTCGATCGCCCCCTGAGATAAGAGGAACTCGATCCAACAATAATAAATCTGCTCGATCGGCTTCCAATTGCACCCAATCGTAAACCTGGGGCAAATGGAGCTGATAGGGAACCAAGCGCAAATAGGGTAAATAACGCTGAGGAAGTTCCCGGTAGGTGTTGGATAAGAGACCAGGCTTCGTATCCAGAAAGACATTGGGTTGCTTACAGACATATCGATCGCCCACCCGATCACCCAATTTGGCAGCGAAACTCCCGGAACCGATCGCCCAGAGATAATGGTGGGGCAGCACTGTGGAGCATTTCTGGCAGAAGTGATGGTCTTCCGCATTCGCTGCTTGGCAAGTCGGGTTAGGGCAGTAAAGAGTTACGGAATGGGGCATGAAGCCAGAAGATCCGATCTATCCAGGAATACGTTGGTTTTACCAGGATATCTTAGACCTGATGGGATAGATCCGGGTGGGAGTCAGTTTTTTCTGGGTGGCGGGATCAACCCAACCCTGCCCCTGACGAATTGCTGGGGCATTCCAGGTGCATGGAAGACCGAATCAGGCGATCCGATCGCAGGATGCCTACCCTACCGAATCACGAGATGATCACTGTCATTGCCCTCATCAGCCAGACGCGGCAAGCCCAAACTGTAGTTCCGGACTCGACTGGCTAAGTTGTAAGCAATCTGTCCTGACTGCAATAGGGAGCGGACAAAATGTTCTAGGTCAGAACCAATCCGCCGCAGATTGTAATCGGTTAAATCGGCCCCAGCATAGCTGGCAACCAGTTCATCAAACTTGCGATAGACCTGTTGCAAGGCGGCATCGTTCCAAAGCAACTCATTATCAGGATCGACATCAAGGGTCAATTTGTCCTCAGCAGGCACCAATTGATCAGCTTGCAGATCGGCAGTGAAAATGCGGATGTGGCGAGTTGTGGATTTGAGCAGCATGTTGAACCCAACCAAAAGTTTGCAACAAATTCTTGAAGGTATCTTGAAGTTATCTTACAGCGATCCCGGTCTGCCCAGGTATGTTTTCTGAAAGCTGGGCATCATCCATTCATGGTTAATTTTAAAAAATTAATGCCTCAAAGCCAGGTTTGACCACCAATTTCAGGATGTCTCAAAAATTTCATCTCGCCTTACAGATTATTTATCGCTAGCATCAACTTTGCTAAATTACTTTTACCAGCAAAAAATATCATCTCGGTAGAATCTGAAGAGGTTTAGCGCAGAACCCGTTCGATCGCAATTACCCTCAGAACTGCCCTCCACACCACCATCAGGAAAGCGAAGATCATGCCCGATCGCCCTCACCAGCCACCCTCCCAGCCCCATGCCTCAGCTCCTGTTGCTTTTCCCGCCAACCCCACCCAACGCCCACAACCCTTCAACCCACCCACGGTCGGCTTTGTAACCGATCGGGAATTGTCCGGGGAATTGCCTAGAGAATTACACCCTTCAACCACCGCTGCGACTTCACCGTCCGATCGTTATGCCCATTCTGCCGGATATGCCCATTCTGCCGATCGTGCATCTTGGACACATCCGCCTCGACCTACCCCAGGTTGGCAGCTTTGGTGCAAGAATCTATCGTTGATGACGACGGGTGGCGTGTTGTTCATCATCGCTTTTGGGCTGATCGGCATGTGGCAATCAGGCGGGCAACTGTTGCATCACTTGCGTCAAGCTTTAACCCTCACGACCGCACCGGCACAAGTTGATATTCGATCGATCGTGGTGCAGCAAGTGCGCGGAGCCAGCGAATTAACCACTGCGGTTTACAGTATGGAATCGGTGGTGCCGACTAGCCGAGAGCGTACCTTGGGCAGCTATGTGATCGGCAAAACTACGTTACTTTACATCGCCCATGGTGAAGTGCGTGCTGGGGTGGATTTGTCTACCCTTCAGCCTCAAAACATCCAGGTAAATGGCGATCAAATTGCTCTGGTACTGCCTCCAGCCAAAATTCTAGACAGCAAAATAGATGTGAATCGATCGAAGGTGTATGACTACGATCGGGGCTTTTTGGGGCTGGGGCCCGATGTTGCTCCAGAATTGCAAGTTTTAGCGCAGCAAGAAACCTTAGCTAAAATTGTCCAGACTGCCTGCAATGATGGCATCCTGCAATCGGCGACCGATCGGGCCCAACTCGTGGTCAGCCAGTTATTGAGTACCGCTGGTTATCCACAGATTCAAATTACAACTCAGTCGCCCGGAACAGAATCTTGCGCTGCCACTGTCTCACCGGCGACTGTCTCACCGGCGACTGTCTCACCGGCTGCAATTCCACCGGCGACTGTCTCACCGGCGAGTGTCTCACCGGCGAGTGTCTCACCGGCGACTGTCTCACCGGCTGCAATTCCACCGGCTGCAACCTCACCCCTACCAGACTCTAGCTCTGCGCCTATCCCAGTGCCCCTTCCAGAAGCTAGCCCGCTTCCTAGTCTGCCGGTCGTGCCGCTTCCGAACTCAGCAGCCCTGTAATGGGGTGGGCTGTCCGTTCGTTTGCGCCGCCGATCGGTCTGGAATGCCAGAGGGTTAGATCCTGATCGCTAATACTCGATCCCTGGTTGAGCCTTCACACCTTGTTCGCGGAACGGGTGCTTCACTAAGGTCATTTCCGTCACCAAATCAGCCCGATCGATCAGTACAGGTGGAGCCCCTCGCCCGGTCAAAATCACATGACAATCAGCCGGTTTGCTTGCCAAGCCAGCCACAATCACCGCCGGATCGAGATAACCCAGTTTGATCGCCACATTTACCTCATCTAACAACACCAACTTAAAGTCGGGATTGGTAATATACTCCAATGCTTTTTGCCAGGCGGCTTCCGCATTTTGAATATCCCGCTGCCGATCCTGGGTTTCCCAAGTGAAGCCTTCTCCCATGGCATGAAACTCTAACTGAGGCGGCTGATGCTCCGTTCCCTGCGACCAAGGGGCCAGGGCTGCTTTTTCAGCGGGTTCCCAGGCTCCTTTAATAAATTGCACGATCGCAACACGATAACCATGCCCTAAGGAACGCAACACCATCCCTAGAGCAGCGGTGGTTTTCCCTTTGCCGTTGCCAGTATTGACAATGATGAGTCCTTTCTCCTGGGTTCGTTGGGACAATCGCTGCTCTTGCACTTCTTTGCGGCGTTCCATTTTCCGACGATACTGCTCATCGCTGAGTCTGCGATCGGTGGCTACTTCATCAAGTTGGAAAGCTTCGCGATCGGCATCTGGGGTTAAAGCAGGCTTCAGTTCCATAGTTTTGTAAGATGGCTTAGATTTCGAATGGTTTAGACAAATTTCTAGGGCAAAACAGGGTTTGGGGCATTCATGCTGGGGCGATCTGGGCGGATCGGGTGATGGTTTCACCCACAATTACCGTATGGGACTGCCATTGGGGATCGATCTCAGGATAATCGGCGCGATAATGTCCGCCGCGACTTTCAGTTCGGAATGCAGCACTTTTAAGCATTAAACCAGCAATATCTAGTAAATTGCGGAGTTCACTCCATTGGCGTAGGGTGAGAGCCATGCCGGGCGGGTTGAGTGGGATCGGCGGATAGGTGGGGCTGGCAGAACGACGACCCGAAGCATCCGAGGATCGATCGCCCGCTGTTACCTCGCCAGATGGTTCTCCTTGAAGCTGCTGGATCGCCTGCATCACAAACTGGCTGAGCGGATCGGCAGCAAAAATCTGTCGCCATTGCTCCACTTGATTGATCGCAGCCGCTAAACTGGCCGCTTCTCGACAAATTCCAGCACTTTGCCACATTAATCGCGGTAGAGCCTGCCGGATGTCTGTCAATTCAGGGGATAGGGGCGCAAGATTGACTGGGAGATTGACTGGGAGATTGACTGGGAGATTGACTGGGAGATTGACTGGGAGATTGGCTTGAATCACCTCATCTAAGAGGTTCATTGACTTCGACTCTGCATCTGGATGAGTTGCGGCTTCACCAGATCCAGGCGGCTTCACCTCGATCGCCGCCAGTTGAGCCCCAAACACCAGACATTCCAGCAGGGAGTTGCTGGCTAGCCGATTGGCACCATGTACCCCCGTACTGGCGGTTTCCCCCACCGCATACAGCCCTGGTAAAGTCGTGCGGCTCTCGCGATCGGTCGTGATGCCTCCCATCCAGTAATGGGCTGCAGGCGCAACTGGGATCGGTTGTTGAAACAGATCAATGCCCCATTGTTTACAGACCTGAATGATGTTGGGAAAGCGGTGGCGCACCGTGTCTGGATCGATCGATCGCAAATCCAGCCAAACATGGGCTGTGGTGGGATCGGCACTCGTTTGCTGCAAGTGGTTGAAAATGGCTCGGCTCACAACATCGCGGGGAGCTAACTCACCGGCTGGATGGTAATCAAATGCAAAGCGTCGGCCTGTCTGATCAACTAAATGCGCCCCTTCTCCCCGCACCGCCTCGCTGATGAGAAACCGGGGAGCCCCAGGCTGGGTGAGAGCGGTCGGATGAAACTGGACAAATTCTAAATCACGCACTTCTGCGCCCGATCGCCAGGCCATCGCCACCCCATCGCCCGTACTCAGCTCAGGATTCGTCGTTTGGGCATAAACCTGTCCGCCGCCGCCGGTGGCTAGAATTACCGCCCCAGCCGCCACTCGCACTAACTGATCGCCATACACCATCACGACACCCTGACAATGAGGGAAAGAAGCTGGATTGGGTGGGTCTAGATTGGGTGGGTCTAGATTGGGTGGATCTGGATGAGATTGCATGACCAGATCCAGCACAAATGCCTGCAAGACTTGAATATTGGGGCGATCGAGCACTTGAGCCATTAAAGTCGTCACCATCGCCCGCCCGGTGGTATCAGCCGCATGAAGGACGCGACGACGAGAATGAGCCGCTTCTAGGGTCAGTGCTAGCTGCGTGGTCTGCCGATCGCGATCGAAGGCAACTCCCATTTCTACAAGCTTATGGACACAGTCAGCAGCCTTTTCCACCAATAGGGAAACGGCCGATGGCTCACATAACCCTGCTCCTGCTTTTAAAGTGTCCTGCAAATGCAATTGGGGGGAATCATCGGTTGAAATTGCAGCCGCAATGCCGCCCTGCGCCCAATCACTGGCAGAGAGAGACAGCCGATCTTTGGTAATTAGTCCCACTTGGAGATGAGAGGGCAAACAGAGCGCTGTATAGAGTCCAGCCGCTCCCCCACCAATAATTAACACATCAAACCGATCGGGCAAGGGAGGGCGATCGGGTAACTCATCCGGCAACTCAGAGTAAGACACAGGCTAACCAGCGAATAACGACCAACGCATCAAAATACTAAAAATCGCCCTTAGTCGAACAGGTACGCATTCCCTCTTCCAACTAAGTGCGATTTGGTTTGCGATTAACTCGCGACTACGCGATCAATCCATTCCGCCAATCCATCTAGCGATAGATCCCGTTTTAACGATAGATCCCGTTATTGAAGCGATCTCCACCTTCCACGAAGACATCTTCAGGAGCGGAGACTGTAAAGTTATCCAGATTCGCCTGTAACACATCCACTTGTCGCTCGGACAAGCCGGGCATTTTCAGGACATCATTGACTGAGTCGAACGGAGCATTTTCCAAAATCTTACGAGCGAGGGTGGGATACAACCCTGGATAGTCCATAAACGCACGGACATTCGTATTATTTAAATCAATCTTTTTACCAAATTCAGTCGCTAGCTTATCATCTGCCCGGTTCCGAGGTTCTGCAACTGCAAGCGTTGGTGTTGCGCTGAATTGATTCCAACCGAACGCCACCGCAGGCTGAGTTCCGAGCCAGCCTAGACATCCCAGTAGAACACTAAATGCCATCAGCACGCCAACCCATCTCTTCATGAGTGTGATCCCTCCCAGTCTTAATCGATCAAATTTCATGCTAAACATCTCTGTACACACAGCATATTTAATTAGAGACTAGCACTATTCATCCCCATTCATCGCGCTAGCGACAGATTTGCTGCAAGCCCACTGCATCGATCCCTATCCGTCTGCTTGATGAAGTTAGTCTAAGCCTGCTACGACGAAGGTTTCGCCCATTACATCGACCCGATCGCCTTCAGATAATCTGCGGCCTCGGCGAGTTTCGATCGCCCCATTCACCCGTACCTGGCCATCCTGAATGAGCATCTTCGCTTCACCGCCGGTTTGCACCATGCCGACCCATTTCAAAAATTGATCGAGCTTAATACTAGAAGATTCCACTGAACTCATACGTCCTCACTAATTGCCTCACTGTATGTTTGTATGTTTGGGTTGATCGTTGGTTTATGGTTGATCGTTGGTTTGGTTCGAACCACCTGCCCCTAAGATGGGAAAGAGTGTTACCGATCGTTCACCTTTGGGTTCACATGACCTATTGCCTTGGGATTTTGACACGCCATGGGCTAGTAATGGCAGCCGATTCACGCACTAATGCTGGCGTTGATTACATTTCGACCTACCAAAAAATGTTCGACTTTTCTGCTCCGGGACAGCGAGTGCTGTTGATATGTACGGCAGGCAATCTGTCGATCACCCAGGCGGTCATCAATCTGCTTCAGCAAGATCTCAAGTTACAGGAAAGCGAAAATCTCCACACCATCCCCACCCTTTATGATGTGGCGCGTTATGTGGGAGCAAAGATCCGTCAAGTACAGCAGCAAGAACGCCCCTGGCTGGAGAAAGACCATATTGACTTCAAATGCACCATGCTATTGGGTGGACAGATTCGCGGTGAAGCGCCAGGGCTATACATGATTTACAGTCAGGGTAATTTTATCCAAGCAACACAAGAAACCCCATTTCTGCAAATTGGGGAAACCAAATACGGCAAGCCGATCCTCGATCGCACCCTCAACTATGACACTCCGATTGAAGAGGCTGCCAAATGTGCGTTGTTATCGATCGACTCCACCATGAAGTCTAATATTTCTGTCGGCCCCCCGATCGATCTGTCCATGTATAGCACCAATAGTTTTTTTATCAGTCACCAGCTCCGCCTCAGCTTGGGCGATCCCTATCTCGATAAAATTCGCAAGCTTTGGGAAATTTCGCTGCGAGAAGCCTTTGAGCGGATGCCGAATCTAGATTGGGATCACTACCGAGGAGAGAGCCCGTAAAATAGCAGCCGGTTTTCAGGATTTGAAGCCATCGACAAAATCTTTTAGGCTGAAGAAAGCTGAAGGATCGTTCCGATCCTCAGATGTTGGATCCGCAAGTGTTGGATCCGCAGGCATTTGACCTCCAGCTTCCATTTAAGCTGGGATGCTTTCAGCCAAATCTCAAATCTAAACTGTCGTAACGGTTGCTGTATGACTACTCAAAAAAATTTCGAGATCACCAAATCAGAAGCGGAGTGGCGGGCTGACCTCACGCCCGAACAATTTCAGGTGCTGCGTAAACATGGCACCGAACGAGCTGGCACCAGCCCCCTCGACAAAAACTACCAACCTGGCACTTACTATTGCGCTGGGTGTGGCACGCCCCTCTTTAGTTCAGAAACCAAATTTAATAGTGGCACCGGCTGGCCCAGCTTCTATGCTCCTTTAGACAATGCGATCGAAACTTCGGTGGATCGATCGCTGTTTATGACTCGCACAGAAGTTCACTGTCAGCGTTGCGGCGGGCATTTGGGGCATGTATTCAACGATGGCCCAGCCCCAACCGGATTACGCTATTGCATGAACGGCGTGTCCCTCACCTTTGAGTCTGCCGAAGCAACTGGAGGAGCAGCCGAATAGAGCGCAGATCAGAGATTTGATGCGACGAGCACGCCATCGCTCCGACCACAGGGCTCATGCCAGCAGTCACAGCGGTTCGGAAACCCTACGGCTGCTCGGAAAACCGAATGACATAGGGAAAGTAGGCATCCTGACGGGGCGATCCAATCCAAATCTCATAGGTGCCGGATAGCCATTGCCCTGCCATACCGGGATTCTTTCCGCTGAAATCGTCGTTACACCAGGTACCGCCGGGGCCGCGAATCACCAGCGAGGTATCGTCGGTACTCTGGATTTCCAGGCTGAGAAAATTGAAAAATTGGGTTAGGGTCATGCGGTGATCGGGCTGTTGATCGATAAAGCCGGTGCAAGCTCCGGTTTCGGTTTCGCTTCGACCAAGCAATTCACTGGCGGGGATTGCCCCACCGCTAATTCCCCGGACGGTAGCAGGCGCAGCAAAACTGGGAGAAAGGGTCACATTTTCAAAAATGGTCGTTTCGGAGGAAGGGATGATTTTCTCCTGTGCCTTCAGTGGAGTGGCTGGAGCGGCAAACATACCCAACATGATTGCCCAGCCCAGTCGCTGACTCTGCCCTATTCGTCTTTGCTGTCTGCCCGCCATACCGCTCCGCTCCTGCTTTGATGAATTCAGCCTTGGGTCGCTTGTGAGTCTCTAGTCAATCCCTAGAGTGAGGAAACCCCTAGGGCGATCGCCTGCTGCAACCGAGGTCGATCCAACTGGTGTTGATTCAGCAATAGCCAGGACTGGACTAAATCCGGGCCTTGTAAATCTCCCGTTAAAGCAGCCCGCAGAGATTTCATCACCACGCCTTTTTTCACCCCAGCCGCCTGCACGCCTGCCTGGATCACGGTCTGCACATTCTCAGCCGTCAGGTTTGACTCGGCAGCTAAGGCAGTGGCTATTCCTGCTAAGGCGGTGGCAACCTTATCCATTTGTAGTTGAGTGGTGGCTGCTGCTGTAAAGCCCACATCTGGCACAAACAGGTAGCGCGTCATGGGTACCGCTTCATCTAACCGCGCCAAACTGGGCCCAATTAATTCTGCCACTGCTGCTAGCCAACCCCGATCGCCCACCGGATCCAATTCATACCCTGCCGCTTGCCAATAGGGAATCAACCGATCGGTGAGTTGATCGATCGGCATCTGGTGCAGATACTGACTATTGATCCAGTTGAGTTTGTCCCAGTCAAACTTTGCGCCCGCTTTGTTGACCCGATCGAAGCTAAACTGTTGAGCGGCTTCCGGCAACGAGAAAATCTCGCCCATGCCTTCCGGCGGAGACCAACCTAGTAACGTCATGTAGTTGGTGATCGCTTCCGGAGTGTAGCCCATCTGTTGAAAGTCGGAGATCGAAGTGACCCCATCTCGCTTGGATAGCTTCGCACCCGCCTGGTTGAGAATCAGGGGAGTATGGCCGAATTGAGGCACCGCTGCACCCAAAGCCTCATAGAGCAGAATTTGCTTGGGCGTGTTGCCGATGTGATCCTCACCTCGAATCACATGGCTAATCTGCATATCAATGTCATCCACCACCACTACAAAGTTGTAGAGCGGCTGCCCAATTTCGTCAGCACTGGCGGCTCGTGCGATCACCATATCGCCACCGAGATCGCGCCCCTTCCAGGTCACTGTGCCTCGTACCAAATCATGCCAGGAAATTTCTCGATCGTCCTCAATTTTGAAGCGAATCACCGGCTGACGACCCTCAGCCATGAAAGCGGCTTCCTGTGCTGGGGTAAGGTTACGATGCCGATTATCATAGCGGGGCGCTTGATTGTTTGCTTTCTGGGCTTCTCGCATCGCCTCCAGTTCTTCAGGCGTGTCATAGGCACGATAGGCCAAGCCCCGATCGAGCAAATCTTGCACTTTTTGGCGATAGAGATCCATCCGATCGGTCTGAAAGCTGGGGCCCTCATCCCAATTCAGCCCCAACCAGGCCAAACCGGCCAAAATATTCTGGGTATATTCCGGACGGGATCGCTCTAGATCGGTATCCTCAATTCTCAGCACAAATGTGCCGCCTTGATGACGGGCAAAGAGCCAGTTAAAAACCGCAGTCCGGGCAGTGCCAATATGGAGATTGCCGGTCGGACTCGGCGCAATGCGAACGCGAACAGACATAAATTACTCTTAAACTTGGACTGGATCGAGCACTCTCCATTCTAACGGCGGATTGACCCACTTTATATCCTGCCTGATTTTGGCTAGCCGCGCAGCCGCCACCCTTCTAAGCGAGCGATTCGACCCAGGATCGATCGACCCAGGGCAATATAATCGGAGGTCTGGGGGCTGACACAAAGCCATCGCTGGGACACCGCTCCACTCGATCGCTGGGGATAGAGCAAAATAACCGAACTCCTCGTCGCCTCGGCCGCTCTCGGTTGGGATTGCACAATGGTTTGCTGAGATGGCAGCACTGAAACACAGAAGCCATCACCTGCTGCCTGACTTGCATCGTTGCCACTGCTAACATCAGAACTAGGTAGCGATCGAGGAGCCGCATGAGCGACCGCCGGATCGACTGTCGGTGCCGATCGACTAAAGTCTACAATCTTGCGATCGAATCTGCGCTCAGAGCGATCCGGAATGGTGAGCAGCAATGGGGCTGCCAGTATTAAGGTCAGCAATCGAGATCTCATGAATGCAACCTGAAATGCAACCTGAACTACAACCTGAACCAGAGCCATTCGATCGGGTTGACCGCAAAATCCAGCAATTTGTTTCAGATCGTTGGGCAAAGTTCAGACCGTTGGACAAGATTCAAGCAATTGGGACAAAAGATGAAAGCAAAGGTGAGGGTAAAAGTTCGAGGCTAACCGGGAAGATGGTCAGAGATGAACGATGCATACCGCCGCAGTCAAAGGCAGCAAAAAGTTTGCACCTGTTGCCAGAGTTCAGTTGTGACATCAGTTAAGGCGTGGTCGCTGGGGAGTTCGATCAATTGCACCCAAGGACGAGTTGCCCCATAGTCTCGGCTGGCTTGCACTGGGATGACCTCATCCTGACTACCATGCAAAATAAGGGTCGGGATCGATCGCTGTAATTTGGCATCTTCATAGCTACCCAGATCGACGACAAAGGAGTAGTCCAATGGCAGCATCTGGCCAGCCCCATAGTGATAAACCGCCATCGATCCAGTCTGTTGCCACTGTTGGAGTTGCTCCCGTCCTAGCCGAGCTTGCCAATGGCTGAGAAACTGAAACGCGGGTGCGAGCAAAACCAGGCATTGGACTTGAGAACATTGTTCTGCTACCCAAGCAGCAGTCAAGCCTCCGAAACTCGAACCAATCACCGTCACGGGCTGATCTTCAGGGTTGGCAGCCGCAATACAGGCTTGAACTTGCTGAATCTGGCGTGTCAGGGTGAGTTGGGAAAAATTGGGCTGATTGAGATCCGGCACTTGCAGATCGATCTGGCGCGATCGAAAACAGGTTTGAAAGTATTCTGCTTTGGCCGATCGAGGGCTGGAGGCAAATCCATGCAGATAAACAAAAATCAATTTTCAACCGTCCTTGTTGCCCTCATGATTGGTCTGAATGGTTTAGCCTGAATGATTTAGTCCGAATGATCTAATTTGAACAATCTAATTTGAACAATCTAATTTGAACAATTTAATCTGATCGGCAGATGGGGGATTGATCCTGCTAAATCTACCGTTTAGTTGCTGTTGGATTCGGGCTGGCTTTGCTAGCTTAAAACTAATTGATGCTGCACTGAGGGAGAGATTTGTTTTGTCATCAAGTTTATCGAGTTCACCCCTCTCTAACCCATCCACTTCAAACAACTTAGAGACTTTGAATCCATCGACCTTCAATTCATTAACGCTCCATCAACAGGTCATTTTGATTACAGGAGCCTCCTCTGGGATCGGTGCTGCCCTACCGATCCTGTTAGCAACCCAATATTCCGGAACTCGTTTAGTGTTAGCGGCTCGGAGCCAGGACAAACTGGAAACGATCGCGACTCGTTGCCGAGATTTGGGGGCAGAAGTGCTGGTAGTTGCGACCGACATGGCTGATACAGAGCAAATTCACGCTCTGGTGGCTCAGGCGCTACAGAAGTTTGGCACGATTCATGCTGTGGTGAATAACGCAGGCTATGGGCAGATGGGGCCGATCGAGCTCGTCACTCCGGACGCAATGCGTAGACAGTTTGAGGTGAATCTGTTTGGGGTGATCACCCTGATCCAACAAGTGATTCCCATCTTCCGGCAGCAGGGTGGTGGTCGCATCGTCAATATCAGCTCGATCGGGGGTCGGGTGGCTTTTCCCCTCGGCGGTTTGTATAGCACATCCAAGTTTGCCTTAGAGGGATTGAGCGATGTTTTACGGATGGAGTTGGAGCCGTTCAATATTCGAGTTAGTGTGATCGAGCCAGGGCCGGTGCAAACCGACTTTTTTGAGACAGCCAATCAGCACTTGGAATCAATGATTACCGATCCCAGCCAAACCGCCTATCGGGCTGCGCTGAGTGATCTGACCCAGTTGAACCAGCGATTAACACAGCGGGCCTGGTCTCCGGAACAGGTCGCCGCAGTCATCCTCAAAGCCTTGCACGATCGTCATCCCCAACCCCGCTATGTGGCTGCAACCGGCGGCAATCTTCTACTGTGGCTCATGACCAAAGTGTTACCAACGCGGCTAGTCGATCGATTTTGGCAAAAATTCTATGGCATCGATCGAATTCAGCAAGATTGGCAGAAAAACCTGTGATCCAGCCCTGTGATCCAGTCCTGTGATCCAGCCCCTGATAGGGTCAAACTGGAGTGAGTGAAACCTGGTAAGGTGAAGCAAGTAAGGTGAAGCAATCAAGCTCTCTGACCCATGCCTGAATCGATCGCCGTCCAATCTCTGCGGGCTCAGCCGATTAATCCCGCTGCCTTCCAGCCGTTTGGACAGGTAATTTTTGCCAGTCCAGACGGTAAAGCTTTTGATCAAACCGATGCTCAGTTACAGCTTAGTCAGGGTACGCCTCGTTTTTACATCATGCGGCTGCAACAGCGAGGCTTACGGTTTTCGCAAATGACTCGCCATCAGCGATGTACGCAATGTCTGGGTTCCCTGGCAGGACAAGAGTGGTTGATTGCCGTTGCTCCACCTAGTGGTGCTCCGCAGCCTGCTCCCGACTCGATCGTGGCGTTTCAGATTCCGGGAGACTGCTTCATCAAGTTGGAAGTCGGCACTTGGCACGCAGGGCCATATTTCAAGCAAGATACGATCGATTTTTACAACCTTGAGTTGAGTGATACGAATCTGATCGATCATCAAACTTGCGATTTACAATCCACCTATGGGATCGAGTTTGTGATCACCTAGATGCCCATGGCTGATAGTTCTCACGGACATCCTTCGTGGCAAGTACCTCGGCAGTGAAGTTGACAAATCTGATTCACACCAGATGAATGCCGCGAACAACTGTGATTCGCGAGACCTGGTTCAGGAGAGTCCAGGAGCATTCACGAGATGCGATTCAGGAAGACATTAGCTCAGGTGGCATCAGTAATTTCTGAATCTGTAGCAGGGTTTCGCGAGCTGGCTTCACTTCCAGATAGCGCTTCAAGCTATAACCTACGCTCATGCCATTCACTTCAACATCTGCGGTGCCACTGACGGCCATCGCGATATTGACTAGCTTAATCAGTAACTTTTGATCGGGCACAAATCCAACAATAACAACGACTGCGCCCCGTTGCGTCACTCGTAGTCGTTCGATTTCCGATCGAGATAATTCTTGCTTCAACACCAATTCCTGGAAAGCCAGCTTGACTCGCTTAGCCAGTCCTTGATGGTCATACTCTCCAGATAACCCAATGCGTTCCGGTGGAATCGATCGAAAGAGCGAAGCTGATATGGATTGTCCGATGCACTGACGATGCGGCTCCATCATTAGATCACCAAATGCAAAATTAGCTTCAAACCTTGCCTTCGTTCTCGCTGTATCTAAAGATTGCATCGAACTCCCCTGGGAGGACTAGGAAATCAATCCAGAAACGAGCGAGTGAGCAAATAGAGCGGTGAGCGAGACTTCCTGCTCAACTTGAATGGGGGCAGGAATGGGGGTGTTAAATGAGGGTGCTTTAACGAACCTACGGACTCGTAAACCAATAAACCTAATAGACTCAAAGCCAGCAGGAACACTTTTGGGCTCAACGGTCAAATCACCTAATCCGCGAATGAATCAGCCGACAGACATAGTTGCAATCCATGAGTGATCTCTAGTGATCTCAACCTTCAGAACTTTAACCTTCAGGACATCTCTTGAGAATGCCTCTTGAGAATGTCGCTATCAAAAGCTGTCAGAACAGGCAATACCAGAACGTGACTGGTCAAATGCGACTGGTCGAACGTGACTGGTCGAATGCGACTATCAGAACATGCAGCTTTCAGAACTCACCCCTCAAAATCACTGTCCGTAAAACCACTGACTGTGTAGGCTTGTAAGCTTTAGAGCCTTCACCCAAGATCGTCATACCTCTTTAAAGGTATATGAAGAACGGATGTGTTTTATATGAGGTAGCTATGAAGATATAAGACACATTACCATAAAAAACAGGTTCTGATACTGTATGACGTTGTTCATTACGGAAGAATCTGGTGGTCTCACTTGGGGATCGATCCCCGGTGAGTCGATCGCTACAAAACGGTGCTGATTTAATGAGCCCATTCTGCAAGCCATTTGAGGGGCTGCTTCGGCTTGCAGTTCTCCATGTATAGATTACCCACAAGGCTAACCAGATCCTTCAGCTCATTCCTCAAAATTGAGGTTACTTTTTTAACATTAAATTTAAGGAAACCGTAAAACTACTGAGGTAGCCCAGAGCTGCGAAAGCTTCAGGCATGAATACTACCATCCGGCATAATGACACCTGAAAGTTTGGTTCCTGTGAGTTTTACCATCAGTCGATCGGAAACTCCGATCCGGGCCCCCGTTAGATCAGCTCCCGTTAGGTCGGCTCCACTCAAGTCGGCTCCAATCAAGTTTGCTCCCTGCAAATTGGCATTCGAAAGATTGGCTTCCAGCAAATTGGCTCGAAACAGGTTAGCTCCACTCAGATCGGCATGGGAAAAATTGACCCGGTGCAAGAAGGCATCACTGAGATTGGCACCACTTAAATTAGCACGGCTTAAATTACGCCCAGAGAAATCTTTCTCACGTAAATCAGCCCCGCTCAAATTCGTCCCACTTAAATCAGGCTGTTGCGGGCGAGGGGGGGGTTGGGGAGGGGGAGGAGAGGGGACTGTCTGATACCAATCCGGTGGCTTCGCATGATTGTGAGCACCATTAGAGGAGCCATTTGTAGACTGATACTGGCTAGCATGACGGGGCGGCGGTGCTTGATAGCTGTGGTAGCGGGGCGGCGGCGTACGTGGCTCATACCGATGATGATCACGATGGGGATCGCGGTGGGGATCACGGTGGGTATGGGGGTCACGATGCGGCTCTCGCGGACTATGGGTTTGCCCGCCCGAGCTGTGGGAATTGGAGCTATGGGAATTGGAGCTATGAGAATTGGAATGCTTAGAGCTGGAATTTTTGGGGGTGGAACTTTTTCCAGAGGCTGAGTTTGGTTGATGCAGCCGCTGAGAACGTAAATGATCGCGGGCCTGATTCAGCTCTTTCAGTTTTTGCTGTGCTTTTTCTTGTAAGCGTAGATTATCTTTCGGCAATCGATCGGGATGCCAAACAAATGCCAAATCACGATATGCCTGGTTCACCTCATCAAGAGACGCACCAGGTTCTAAACCAAGAACTCTATAGTAGCTATCGAGATCGCCCATCGAGGTCAGCTCAATATTATTGCCATGCTACAGGTTGTATCGCCTCATCAGCACAGAGCGCAGAAAATCTTCCGGATCTATACTGAATTGTCAAACCAACCGTTTATATCGAACAGTCATTTAGTCAGGTATGAAACAAGCAGTTATAGGCTAAGTGATAGACAGCTAGGATGCCGGGTGATACAGCAAGCAGGATTAGCGCAGGAGAATGGGTGAAACAGCAATGAGTGAAACAGTACTGATTGATTCAGTGATTCAGTGATTCAGTGATTTAATGCTGACTGATTGAGTACTGATCGAGCAGGATCGATAGAATCAATGTCAGCCGGATCAGTGCCATCAGTATGGGCGAGAATCAGGCACTATGCTTCAGATTAGACCAAGCTAGCGATCCCACCTCATTCCTGTCAAAGCAATTCACGCAAAAATATAGAATCTATGGAATCTATCAGGTTTTACCAGAGTTGACGGTAGGATTAAAACGAGCTGTATCTCCCACCCTCACCTTCATCAGGGTAGAGATGTTAGAGAACTTGAGTGTGAGAGAACGATGTCAGAGAACCTTGTGTTAGAGAACTTTATTGTTAGAGAACCTTGTGTTAGAGAACTTTATTGTTAGAGAACTTTGTGTTAGAGAATTTTGACAGCTTTAACTGAAGCTGAATTGGCTTGAACCAGAACCCCCCTGAACGATAGTGATTATTCCTTATTTATTGTAGAGGTTTGTTTTCCATAAAAGCCTCGACAGGAATACCGCCTCAGAACTAGACTGAACATTATTCGTAAAGTTTGTGCATCAGCAGATACAGATTTAAATATGCGAAAAGTCCTCCCTGCACCTCCCCAAACACAAGCTAGCAGCAAAACCAGTCCGATCCCTGAAGCTGCCCCAAGTCGCGTCACCGGAGCCTATGCGCTCATGGATAGTCTAACGCGCCACGGCGTTCAGCATATTTTTGGATATCCTGGTGGTGCCATTCTACCGATTTACGATGAACTGTACCGCTTTGAAACGGCGGGGCGTTTACAACATATTCTTGTCCGCCATGAACAGGGGGCAGCCCATGCTGCGGATGGCTATGCGCGGGCCACAGGTCAAGTCGGTGTCTGTTTTGGCACCTCTGGGCCAGGAGCAACCAACCTTGTCACAGGCATTGCGACAGCGCAGATGGATTCGATCCCGCTAGTCATCATCACTGGGCAGGTCACTCGGGCCGCAATTGGCAGTGATGCCTTTCAGGAAACCGACATCTATGGCATTACCCTCCCAATCGTCAAGCATTCCTATGTCGTGCGCGATCCCCGTGATATGGGACGCATTGTGGCCGAAGCGTTTCACATTGCTGCCAGCGGTCGTCCTGGCCCAGTCTTGATCGATATTCCGAAGGATGTCGGGACAGAAGTGTTTGACTACGTACCCGTTGAACCAGGTTCCGTGAAATTACCAGGGTACCGTCCCACGGTGAAAGGGAACCCCAGACAGATTATTCAAGCGTTGAAGTTGATTCGAGAAGCTCGGCGACCATTGCTCTACGTAGGAGGAGGAGCGATCGCCTCTAGTGCTCATGCTGAAATTCAGGAATTAGCCGAGCGATATAACATTCCAGTCACAACCACTCTGATGGGCTTGGGGATTTTTGATGAGCACCACCCCCTCTCGGTGGGCATGTTGGGGATGCATGGTACGGCCTACGCCAACTTTGCGGTGACAGAATGTGATCTGCTGATCGCCGTAGGGGCTCGCTTCGACGATCGGGTCACGGGCAAGCTGGATGAATTTGCATCTCGTGCCAAGGTGATCCATATCGATATTGACCCGGCTGAAGTTGGTAAAAACCGTGTGCCAGAAGTGCCGATCGTGGGCGATGTCCGCAAGGTATTGATGGAGCTGCTGCGGCGCGATTCCGAAGCGGGACAAACCGTGAATCCTAATCAGACCCAGGAATGGTTACATCGGATCGATCGCTGGCGCAAAGACTACCCACTCATGGCTCCTAGCTATCCCGACCAACTCTCGCCGCAAGAAGTGATTGTTGAAGTGGGTCGGCAGGCTCCCCAAGCCTTCTATACCACTGATGTCGGTCAACACCAGATGTGGGCTGCCCAGTTCTTAACGATGGGGCCACGTCGCTGGATCTCCAGTGCTGGTCTGGGCACGATGGGGTTTGGGATGCCCGCAGCCATGGGGGTGAAAGTCGCCGTTGCCGATGAAGAGGTGATTTGCATTAGCGGTGATGCCAGCTTCCAAATGAACTGTCAGGAGTTGGGCACCTTGGCGCAGTATGGCATCAATGTCAAAACCGTGATCATCAATAACGGCTGGCAGGGTATGGTACGGCAATGGCAAGAAGCCTTCTACGGAGAGCGTTATTCTGCTTCTGATATGCAACCGGGGATGCCCGACTTTGTCAAACTCGCCGAAGCCTTTGGTGTGAAAGGCATGGTCGTAGAGGATCGTGATCAACTCCAGTCAGCCATTGCAGAAATGCTGGCTCACAAAGGCCCGGTGTTGCTGGATGTGCGCGTTAAGCGCGATGAAAACTGCTATCCGATGGTGGCTCCAGGCAAGAGCAATGCCCAGATGGTGGGGTTGCCAGAACCTCAAGTTGAAGACACGGTGAAAGTGGTCGTCTGCAGCAACTGTGGCGCGGAGAATGAACCGCACAATAAGTTCTGTCCGGAATGTGGCACCAAGCTGTAGGACGGGAGACGAGACAAAACAGCAACAGGATGAAGGATAGGGCTATTAGATAAGCTAGCAGTGGAGCTAGACCGATCAGCTTTGGGAGCGATGCCCTATTCTCATCCAATCATTCTTATCCACTAATGGATGACCATCGGCTGCTCTGCCCCTGGATCATCCGCATCGCCAACTTTCAGGTCAGACCTTCTAAGACTAATTCTCCTGCACCAGGAATCACCTCTCCGATCGCCCCAGCAAATAGCGGTTGATCGGACAATTGTTGTGCAGCCAGCCATTGGAGTGTAGAGTCGGCTTGATCCGGTGAGACCAGCAATACATAGCCGATTCCCATATTGAAGGTATTGAACATTTCTAGAGGCGCAACCGATCCCATTTCCGCCAACCAGCTAAAGATCGGTGGAATTGACCAGTTCTGAGGATTGACGCGAATCGATTGATTGCTCCCCAGACAGCGTGGCAGATTTTCCGGTAGTCCACCGCCGGTAATATGAGCCATGCCATGAATTTCAAGCCCGGCTGATCGCGCCGCCAGAATGGTTTTGACATAGATTTGGGTCGGAGTCAGCAGTTCTTCTGCCAAGGTTCGCCCACCCAACTGCTCCGGTCGATCGCCCAGTTGGTGTCCAGTCGCTGCCAAAATCTGCCGCACCAAACTGTAGCCATTGCTGTGGATTCCCGAACTGGCCAACCCGATCGCCACATCCCCCACCTGCACCTGCGATCCATCCAGAATCTGGCTTTTCTCAACAATGCCCACACAAAAACCAGCCAGGTCATATTCTCCTGGCTGATAAAATCCTGGCATTTCCGCCGTTTCACCCCCGACTAAAGCACAACCCGCTAGTTGGCAACCAGTCGAAATACCAGCCACCACTTGCGTCATCTGCTCTGGAGCTAGCTTGCCCGTCGCCAGATAATCTAAAAAAAACAGGGGCTCTGCTCCACAGGTCAGCACATCATTCACACACATGGCCACCAAATCAATGCCGATCGTGTCATGCCGATCGGTCTGCTGAGCCAGCTTCAGCTTGGTGCCTACACCATCTGTACCCGAAACCAGCACGGGTTCTTGATAGCCAGTGGGCAACGCAAAAAAGCCACTGAAGCCCCCCAGTTGGCTGAGCACTTCCGGGCGGTAGGTGCGCTCCACCAGACTGCGGATCTGCTGCACAAATGCCCGTCCTGCTTCTACATCCACCCCCGCTTGCCGATAGTCCATGACTTTTCCTTTGCTGCCAACATGCCGAACAGGTCGTATTGTACTGGCTAATGGCTGCACTGGCTAATGGCTGCACTGGACTAATGGTTGCATGGGCTAGTGCACTGGCTAATTTGTATGGGCTAATGGTTGCACGGGCTAATGGTTGCACGGGCTAATCAATGGGGGAGCCATCTATCCTAGTTTGCCGGTTTAAAGTTGCGATTCTAGTTTTGCAGTTCCTGCTCAATCCGTTGTCGCAATGATGGATCCCGCTGTACCATAGCCAGAATTTCGGCAAACCGAGTCGTTTCTAACCCTTCCGACTGAATGGCCTCCGTCATCTGAGTCCGGGTGGTTTGTTGCAGTTCACTCAACTGAGTCACAGCCCGATCGAACTGTTGACGCTCTTGATCGGTAACTTCTGAAGTCGCTGGAGCCTGGGGATCGCGCTCAGTTTGCAGGATTTGATTAAACCGTTCCCAACTTAAGGACTCGCCCGCCAAAATTTGATTGGCTTGCTGCTGCGCTGCGGTTTGAATCGTCTCGAATTGTTCGATCGCGTTGGCAAATTTTTGTACTTCATCCTGGCTGACCGCTGTTGGAGCAGGAGCATTTTCGGGTGCGGCTTCGGGTGTGGTTTCCGGTGTAGTGGTTCCTCCTGGCGTAGACTGAGCAAAACTGGGGACAGCCGTGATGCTCGAAGTAGCCCAGAAGCCCAGACTTAGCACCCCACCAACAAATATTTGCTTAAGCATGGAAAATTTCTCCATTGCGACAACGGGTTGATGACCAGACAAGATTCAGCCCACTTCCGACCCAGATCTTGATCCGGAAGCTAGCCAGCAATCCTGACAAAAACATTGGGCAAAAACCATTGATTCAGTCTACAGAATTGATGCTTTAAAGAACAGGAATTTCCAGATTAAAACTTCCGATTGCTCAAAAAAAGATAAGCTTTTAGGAAAGACGCAAACTTACTGAATTCCGTATTTCGTTGAATCGGTCAAAAATGCAAAACCCATGAAAAACTTGTTTTGGCAACCGGGCTCTCGATCGATCGCTTTTGCCCTTCACTTCAGTATTGCCAGCCTCTTCACCTTAGCCACTCCCAGTATTGCCCGCGATTGTACCCAGCATTGCCTTTCTCGGCAAATCCAATTTACACCGGGAGACAAAGTGCGAGTTTGGGTGGTGAATCGCACCTCTAGCCTGGTTCAAATCGAGCAAATTTACGGAACTAATCCGATCGCCCTATTGCCGAATCAAACCGTGGAAGTTGATCCAAATTTTGGCACCCGCCCTAACGCTTCCCTGGTATTTTGGGATGAAACCACATTGCCGCTGCGAGCCATCCTGTTTCGTCCAGAAGCGAACTTGTTGCGCATCGAAATTCTACCGGGCGGCCGACCTCCGGGCGATCGATCGGTTTACATCGAAGATGATGGTAAGGTTAGAATCTTCTAGTCAAGTTCACTCGCTCAGTTAGTGCATTGAGTAATGCATTGAATTAGTCGATTTTAGTCTTCGGGTTTTGCTGTGTTGGGCTCTGATTTCGGTTCGCTTGCTTTACACCAACGTTGGCACATTGCTCCGCCTCAGGTTGAGCAAGCTCAATTTCTGGCGCAATCCCTTCATCTCAGTCCGCTGATTACCCAGGTGTTGCTAAATCGTGGGGTCGAGAGTGCTGAAGCCGCACAGATTTTCCTCAATCCCGAACTCCCCAAACTACCTTCGCCCCTGGAAGAATTTACCGATCTGCCGATCGCCCTAGAGTTACTCCTGCGAGCCATTGCCGATCGACAATACATTGCCATTTGTGGAGACTACGATGCCGATGGAATGACCAGCACTGCCTTATTGTTGCGAGCTTTACGGGGATTAGGCGCGATCGTAGACTATGCCATTCCGAGTCGAATGCAGGAAGGGTATGGCATTAATCGCCGCATTGTTGAAGAATTTCACGAGGAAGGCGGAAAGTTAATCCTGACCGTAGACAACGGGATTGCAGCCCATGATCCGATCGCCTTAGCCCGTGAGTTAGGCATTGTGGTCATCGTGACTGATCACCATGACATTCCCCCAGCCCTACCTGATGCTAATGCTATTTTGAATCCTAAGTTGATTCATCCTGATTCTCCCTATCGTGGAGTAGCAGGTGTGGGAGTTGCCTATATTCTGGCAATCTGTCTGGCTCAAAGTCTGCAAAAAATGCAGGATCTGACCACACCGCTAATTGAATTATTTACCTTGGGAACGATCGCCGATCTGGCTCCTTTAACCGGAGTGAATCGCCGCTGGGTCAAACGGGGGCTCAAACTCTTGCCTAAATCTCGCATCCCAGGTGTGCAGGCTTTAATTCAAGTTGCTGGGCTGAGCAATGAAAAAGCTTTAAAACCAGAGGCGATCGGCTTTCGCTTGGGGCCAAGAATTAACGCGATCGGGCGGTTAGCTGATCCCCAAATTGTGATTGAGCTGTTAACTACTGATGACGATGGACGAGCTTTAGAACTAGCCATGAAGTGTGAGCAGGTTAATCAACTGCGCCAGCGTTTATGTGAACTGATCGAACAAGAAGCGATCGCTTGGTGTCAGGAAACTGGCTTCAATCCTCAACAATCGCGCGTCTTAGTGATTGTTCAACCCGGTTGGCATCATGGCGTGATCGGTATTGTAGCTTCTCGCTTGGTCGAACGATATGGGGTACCAGTATTTATTGGCACTTACGAACACACGAATGACAATATAGGAAATGATACGCCAGAAGATAGTTATTTGCAGCCTGAAGACCCTATATCTTTAGTCCATCAATCCAACATTCCTGATAATAATCTAAGTAGCATAGGTTCAAATCAGTCGGTTACAGTTCGTGGTTCTGCTCGTGGTATTCCAGAATTTGACGTATTTGCAGCTCTTCAGTTCAGCGGTGATTTGCTTGAGAGGTTTGGTGGGCACCGGGCGGCAGGAGGATTTACGCTTGCAGCAAGCCAGTTGGAAGCATTTCGATCGCGTTTAGAACAATTTGCTCATCAAACCCTTAGTCCAGACTGTTTGCGGCCGCTCGTTTCGATCGATAGCCAAGCGAAATTTGCCGATCTGTCGTTTGCTCTGTATGAACAACTGGACGTGCTGCATCCCTGTGGGATTGAAAACCCGGATCCTGTATTTTGGACTGCTGATGTGCAAGTGGTAGAACAGCGTCGAATTGGCCGTGATCAAACCCATCTCAAACTCACTTTGATGGCAGAGGGGATGAAATTTGAAGCGATCGCTTGGCGATGGGGTGAATATTATCCATTACCATCAGCGATCGATATTGCCTATCGTCTTAAGATCAATGAATGGAATGGCAACCAAACGCTGCAACTGGAATTAGTTGGTGTTCGTTTAACTTCTGTGTCCTCCCAACTGCAACCAGAGACGGTCAATTTTTCGACTCTAACCGCTACTATACCTCCTCAGTCAAACAGATCGAATTTAAATGGATTTGCAGTCCATGAACCGTCCCATGAACCGTCCCATGAATCAGCTATTCATCCTGAACCTGATATCTCTTCCAACACCTCAATTGATTCTTCAATTGGTCAAGATAATGGTTCAGTCGAGTTCTATTACAGTCATCGCAAGTATATTGTTAAAGTTCACCGTACTTCGATCGGCAAGGAACTGCACATCAGTAACTTGACTGGACAGATTTTAGTGATTCAGCCAGAGCAGCGAGGTTTTTTGCAACAGTCCGGCGAGCCATCCCAAGAGATTGACTTAGCTCAGCCCCATTACGCAAATCTGGTGCGATCGGCCTTAATGGCGTTAGAAATTGCTGAGAAAGATCGGTTAATTCAGATCAAGGATGCGTTGCTAGTCAGTCAACAACAAGAGATCGATCGACTTAAACAACAGGTGGCGAACCTGCAAGAAAATTGTGATTCGGCATTATCTGAGATTGTCACTACTCGTCCTCCCCTTGATCATCCAGTTGATTTATCTCGGCATAATCAATTTGCGATACATTCGTCCCATAATTACACTAATATCGATTCTTCTAATATTCATCAATCCGATCCCATTGAGCCTAGCAATTTCCTACCGCTAGCACAGCCAGAGCCAGAACGATCAAAATCGGGCGAGCTAGCACAACCAGCATCAGAACGGTTGGAATCAGAGCAGTCAGAGCGGTCAGAGCAGTCAGAGCGGTCAGAACTGGCCTCACTCTTGCAGATTACCGCATCCTCTGAACTCGCAATCTCAGAAACCCTATCTGAAGCGGTGACTGCTCCCCCAGTTGAGCAAGCCAATACGGCCAACTTACCTCCCTTTCGCGATCCGAAACTCTGGCTCGCTACTGAATTAGATGGACTGTGGCAACAATTAGATGCCCGGAGCCAGAAAGACTTAATGGCCGCCTACGAGAAGCGACAGCAGGCTGAAGCCGGTTCGATCGCTCCTGGCTCAATCGCATCCATGGCTAGCTCGATCGATTATTCGGATGCTGGGTTACGCCTTTGTTCAGTCATCGAACGAGAAGTCATCCAACCCTTCTTTCGAGAATTACACCAGTTTCTCTTAGACAATGAGGAGCCTTGTGAAATCGGTGGTGTATCCTTACGACCTCGAAAAAAATATACGTTAGGAATGCTACCTCCCTTGATCGCGCCGGAATGGCAAACCTTTCAGGATGAGATACTTACGTTTCATTCAATTCCTCGAGCTAACTCTCCCGATGCTGAGCTACCAGATCTCTATATAACCCTACAATCTTCAATCGATCCAGACGATCGAGATACGGTGCAGGTGTTTCTGCTGCAATGGGAACACCCTCTTGCAAACTGGCTTCAGATGACCGGGGCAGCCTCTCAAATCGCTCAGACCGACAAATTACTCACGATCGCAGCCGATGCTGACCATCCTTTATTTCAGTGGCAATTTCAACATTTGCACCAGTTGATTCTAGGTACTTTAGAAGCGCCTGGCATTCTACGGCAGCTTTATCCTTAAAATAGAAAAAATAGTCAGAATAAAATTAAAATATAGTCAAGCGGGCAGTTGGACTTTATACCCTATGACCATTACCTCCGACAACCAACCCACTCTCCAAGATCTAGCCAACAAGCTCGATAAGTTGTCTAATGATGTGGAGGCTTTCTCCAGCGATATCAAGAAATTTGACGAGCGGTTTGCCGACTATCGACAAGCCACCCAGTGGGTTGTGCAGCTTGCCTTCACTCTCATTGCCAGTGCCACTTTAACAGTAATTATCACCTCGGTTCTACGTCGATAACAGCTCCCGCGCTCAGTTCAAATCTTCTGTGAGCTGCTGAATGTATCCGAATGCTTCCAATCACGAGCAAGTATATACAATCCAGATAGCAGAAACCAATTCATCATATTGATACGAGCATCATAGAAAGTAACATCAAACAACGCAAACGCAATACAACCCCAGAACGCCAGAAGATAGGCTAGAGTTAACCAGCGATCGGGCGATTCAACCCCGGTCTCAACAAACTTCTGCACCGCTGCATAGCAGATTCTCCCCACCCACACGGTCAACAAAATCATGACTGGAATGCCAGCCTCGACTGCTAGCAGTAGCCAAAAATTATGAGGATGGGCAATGTAGTCATACTCCGGAATCAACCCAGGTGGATATTGCAACTTAAAATTGCCCAACCCCCAACCGAGAAACGGCCGCTGTCGCAACAAATTCCAGCCAAACCGCCAAACCCCCACTCTTGGATCGTTGTCCCAATCAATTTCTAACAGCGATCGTCCCCCGACTCCTAACCACACAACACCCGATACCAGTCCCGCGACTCCGATCGCAACAAATCCCCACACCCAGCGGTTCACTTTGGTCAACCAGCCAGTAAATAAACCAAAAATCACCAGTTGGGAGATCGCCACCAAAATGCCGTTCCGCGATCCAGAAGCAAAAATCCCCAGCAAACAACTACCTGTACCAATGTAAAGGAGAATATTTTGCCAATATTGGCGGGAACGATCGTCGCTCCGATCCAGATTGTGAGCCGTGGCAGAACTGAGCAGCGAATTCTGTTGATAGCTGACCCGACGGCTTGCTTGATATAGGATCAACCCCAACCCCAACCCTAATACCAACACTAAATAGCTGGCTAAGGCATTGGGATGACCAAACATCACCATTGCTCGTTCGGCGTGGGGGCGGCTCCGAAACCAGCGGGACAACTCAGTGCGACGCAACCAACGCGGAATCTCAGGTGATCGCAAGACATATTCAATTGCTGCAATCAGGTTGATCGGAATCGTCACAATCACCACATCCATTGCCAGTCGAGCCAGTGTTTCAGTACGGTTCAGCAAGTAGGGCAACACCGCAAACAACAGCAAGTAGGGCAAAAAGTTGGTAAGTTGCAAAAAGGCTTCCCCCCGATCGGCCGCAAACAGACAACTCACCAGTAGCAGCCCCGTGATGACCAGTACCATTCGATTGGTGGATCGATCGAGAGCAGATCGCCGGAACTTGCCCCACAGCAGCCCCATCGCCCCGATCAACCCAGGGAAGACCGCAAAATAGAAATAGGGCAAGCTGACAAAACTAAACCGAAATAGCCGCCAAGGGAAAGCAGGCGATCGAAAAAACTGCATCATCCGGATCACTCAGCCTCAATGCGGTTGTCATGCATGATCCCCAGCGCTAATGCGCCAAAAAGCCCGTGAAGAGAAGCGGCAACAAAATCAAGACCGAAATGATCAAAACCAAGGTGCCTGCATCCAGTTTGAGGGTAAATTGCTTTGGTTCAGGCATAGATGCCTCCAGAAAGACTGCTTCATCCTCACTGTATGGCAAAACGCAGAAGGATGAACAGGGAATGAGAAAGTCAATCAGGTGATACGGCTGATTGTGATACGGCTGATTGTGATACAGCAGGGGTGACTCGAACTGCCTGGTTGATACTGCCTCCAAATCCTCTTAATATTTCTTAAAAGACGCAGATTTTTCAGCCATCCAGAGAGGAAAACCAATGCCAGAGGGAATATCCACAAGTTTGAGTGCTCTCCTAGAGCCGATCGCCGCCTGGTTTCGCGGGATGAACCTGCCGGAACCGATCGTCCATTGGGGGCATCCGCTGATGATGGGGATTGTTGTGTTTGTGATGGGCAGTGTCGTTGGCTTAACCGGCTGGCGGGGGCGGCAGTTAGGTGGTGCAGAAGCCGCCAAAAGTTGGGCCGATCATCAGAAAATTGCCCCTCTGATGTTTTTGTTTATTGCGTTAGGGTATACCGGCGGGGTTTTATCCCTGGTCATGCAACAGCAGCCGATTTTGCAAAGTCCCCATTTTTGGAGCGGCACCGTTGCCCTCGGATTATTGGCAATCAATGGGGTGTTAGCAGCGAGCCAATTTGGGAAAAATAAAGCTCAACTTCGCACAGCTCACGCCTACCTGGGCAGCGTTGCTCTCTGTTTATTATTTCTCCATGCGATTTTAGGTCTGAAGCTAGGGTTATCGATCTAGCGTTGCCCCTGATCCTGAATCGCGTTTGTTTCAGACTTTCCTTGTTTGACCAGGCAATGACTCAGATTCCAACCGTTCAGGATTAGGGTGCTTTTTCATGGTTGCAGACATTGCAGCAATCTTTTGCTGTGCCTATATTGTGGGATTATTGCTGACTGGAATTCCCGGAACTTTAGCAGCAGTTCCCATCAGCGCGATCGTCAGTCTCAGTTTGGGTGGCACGATCGCGCTTTTGATCCGACGATTTTGGCAGATGGCTCCGGCCCGTTGGGTCTGGCTCACAGCCGGATTAATTGGTGCGGCTGCCAGCTTCTATTTCCAGCATCAGTTACCTCAACCCAGTTCTACCGATCTTTGCCACTGGGCTCGCGAGGTGGATCGAGCCGCCCACTGTCTGCCTCAGGACAATACCTTATCATCCGAATCCATTACCCTGATCGGCATTGTTCAATCTCCACCCCGCCTCACTCGCAGCGATCGACTTCAGTTTGAACTGGCGGCAGAAAGCATTGAGTTGACTCAGCCATTCAAGCAATCTACTCCCCCTGCCACTCGTCAAATAGCACCTGCAACCGCCAAGCAGACATGGCAGACATCAACGAGAACCGTTCCATCTCTAGCTAAGTCACCGAGTCCTATCCCTTCAACACAAACTCACGCCTCAGTGCAAACCCACGCAAAGAAAACAAACCAGACAACTGGAAACGCTGCTCAGGTTAAATCTACACAAACTGGCAGAGAAGCGGTTTCTTCTCAGCCGCCTGCTCAAATTACAGCCCGTCGGCAGCCGCAACCCACCGCGATCGGATCATCCGTAAGACAGACCGATCGAGCGATCCAGAAATCGCCTGAGGAAACACCTGAAAGAACCTTCCAAAAAACATCTGAAAGAACACTTGAAAGAATAAAAACACAACAGTCTGTTAATGGTAATGTCTATGTCACCATTCCCCCGATCGCAGGAGAGCAGCTTTATCCTGGACTACGAGTCAGCATCACAGGATCGCTCTATCAACCTCAGCCTGCTGCCAATCCCGGAGGATTTAACTTTGCCCAATACCTTCAACAGCGAGGGATTTTCACAGGGCTGATCGGTGACAGTTTGGTCTACCCGGCCGATCGTAAACCAGCCCCACCCCTCTTTTGGGCGATCCGTCAACGCATTACCCAGATTCAGGAGCGAGGCTTATCCAATCCAGAGGCTGCCCTCGTCAGTGCCATGGTCATGGGCAAAGCAGCCGTAGATGTCCCCTACCCGATTCAAGATCAGTTCAAGCAAACTGGCTTAGCCCATGCGTTAGCAGCTTCTGGAACACAAGTTTCGCTGCTGCTGGGCGTAGTTCTGGCTCTAACTGCGCGTTGCTCAAACTCTCTACGGGTCGGCATTGGTTTAGGTACCTTGATCCTTTATCTAGGCTTAACGGGTGCAGAAGCCTCAATCCTCCGCGCTGGCATCATGGGCGGTGCCACGCTCTTCGCCCTCTGGTTCGATCGCCAGATTAAACCCGTTGGGCTATTGCTCGTCGCTGCTACTTTATTACTGTTGTGGAATCCCCTCTGGATCTGGGATCTAGGGCTACAGCTTAGTTTCTTGGCTACGTTAGGACTGTTAATCACTTTACCTCACCTGAGTCGCTGGCTTGACTGGTTACCTACGCCGATCGCCACCCTTTTTGCAGTACCGATCGCAGCCACCATCTGGACTTTACCAATATTACTCGCTGGATTTGGAGTGCTATCTCCCTATAGCATTCTCGTGAATGTCATCGTAAGTCCATTTATTACGATCGTGAGTATTGGTGGCATGATCAGTGCCGTCGCTGCCTTTGTCCATCCCTATTTAGGCAGCAGTTTGGCCGGACTACTCTACTTTCCAGCGCATTTCCTCCTCCAAGTCGCGGCCATCGCCAGCCATCTCCCTGGCAATTTGTTTGCTGTTGGCACCTTGCAAATCTGGCAAACCCTCCTCCTCTATAGTTTGATTCTGCTGCTCTGGCGTTGGGATCGCTTGCACCGCTACTGGTGGATCGGTGGCTTGATCGGTTTGATCATTGTGGCCATTCCTGCTAGTTACCGCGCAGCTACTTTAACCCAAATTACGGTGCTAACTGGCGAACACCCCATGCTGGTGATTCAGGATCGAGGGCGGACAGGCTTGATCTACAGCGGCAGTGTCAAAGATGTGCAATTTACCCTGTTGCCCTTCCTCCAAAGACAGGGCGTGAACCATCTCAACTGGGCGATCGCTCCTCGGTTGGGAGATGGCGATCGAGCAGCTTGGCAAAAAATCAGCGCGGCTCAACCGATCGATTTGTTCTACAGCACACCCACTGCATCTGCCAGGTCAACTCCCCTGATGGAGGCTGCCCAACCTGATGCCCAACCCGATGCCGGAACCTTTCCAACCCATGATCAGCTTTTAAAACAAATCAAGTCCAGGCAAGGAATGTCCTTACCGCTGGCGATCGGCCGCCCGCTCCAACTGGGCGATGTGACGATCGAATATCATCTCACCAAACCGGAGGTATTTTCGATTCAGGTTGGGCAGCAGCACTGGTTATGGTTCGATGGCGTTCCCGCTTTGCCCAGACAGTTAGATCTGAAACCCAAGCTGGCTCCAGTTGAAGCGATCGGTTGGTCAGGTAAATCCCTGCATCCCGATTTATTGGCTGACCTGCACCCTCAAGTGGGTATCGTCTGGGGCAAAACGATCGATCCAGCGACTGCGCAGCGACTGCGCCAACACCAGGTTAAAATTCACTCCCTGGATGCAGAGGGTGCTTTGCAGTGGAACCCATCGCAAGGCTTCTTTACGGCTGCTCCCAACTAAATCTGCCGACTAGATCTGCCAACTTTCAAAGGATTTTAACTCAGCAATTGCTTCACCCCTATGGTCGATCGTTCCATCAAGCCTTACAATAGATCCCACGCCTGTGGAGAGGTGGCAGAGCGGTTGAATGCGCTTGACTCGAAATCAAGTTTGGGGCAACTCAACGGGGGTTCGAATCCCCCCCTCTCCGTTCATTACATAAGGCTTATCATTACACAAGGCTTACAGCCTGGTTTCTCAGACAAACTACTTCCGCATCCCTCAGCAAAACAGTAGCGAAATGGGGTGAGGCAGGGTGAGATTCGGGGAAGATTCGGGAAGGGTGGATCCTGCACTGGGATTTTTAGCGCAGCCAATAGTCTGTGTAGGCTATTTGGAGTGATGATTTTCCTTTGAGACTCTCGGTAGATTTTGCCTTGCAAGACTTTTCTGCACCACTAAGTGCGCCCTGATATTAGTATCTGGAGTGGCTCTGAATTATTGGCTGTCGTTGAATGCAAAACGCAGCTTGGGTGGAGCCGACACAACTGGAAGTCTGACTTTGAGAACCGAGAACAGAAGCTGAAGGAGGTCTTTCCAGATGCAAAGATGTTTCTTGTTGTAATGAGTAGTTGCAACTGGTCAGGTTTCGGTGACGATTTAAAGGTTGGCAAACAGTTGTTTTGTTTGCTGAATGTTTGGCCAACAGCACTATCTACTACCCCTACATCGGAGGTGCTTTGTACTCCTATTGAGAATCTCCTAGAACAGCTTTTGGATCTGCAATCTAATGCTCCTAGCGTTACGGTCTAACATTCAGCAACGCCAATTAACTGGTAGGAGACTTCCTTCCCCGACTCAACTGGCTAAGAGTGAAGAAGCTCTGGCTTGAAAGCCCGCCCGCAGTAAAGCCGATACTGCCGCTTGATGGTCTTGAACCCGAAACTGTGCCCCTAAACGCACGATTTCTCGGCGCTCTAGGCCAGACACAACAGCAATCACCGGAACCTTGCCGCTATCATCTTCTCCCCGCTGCTCCAATAAAACGGTGCGCAGATAATGCTGTTTAGTAATATCGCCTGCGGTTGTGGCATCTAGCTCCACCATCACCATTCGTACCGACTCGATCGGTTCAGCATCCTCAATGATAAACTGGCTGCGATCGTCCCGTCGATCGGACTTGCCCCACACCATCAAGCGCTGATCGACTTGCAAATAATGCCCGATCCGTTCAAAAATTTTGGGGAATACAACTGCATCTGCCTGACCCGTTAGATCCTCAATTTGCAACACGGCCATCCGATCGCCCCGTTTTGTGACAATTGGTTTCAGGCTACTGATCATGACAATAGCACTGAGGGTGAGATTATCTGGCTTGTCAGCAAGATCACTCAAATTAATGGGGGCTAACATGCGAGCGGACTGCTGGATCGTTTTGAGAGGATGATCAGAAATATAGAAGCCCAGTAGATCTTTTTCTAGCTTTAGCTTTTCTTGGGGAGGATAATCAGGAACCGGGGTAGCCTTAGGGGCAGTTTCAAAGCCGCTAGTGGTCGTACTGTTGCCCAGGAGATCGAACAGATTACCCTGACCGATCGCCCGATCTTTGGCACGGGACTGAGCCCAATCCAACACGAGTTCCAGATCTTGCATGAGTTGGTGACGGTTTTGGTCAATGCAGTCTAGGGCACCACACTGAATTAAGGCTTCCAGGGCTCGCCGGTTCACCGCCCTTGGATCAATTCGATCGCACAGATCTGACAGTGAGCTAAATGGCCCATCCTGATCTCGTGCGGCCAGAATATGTTCGATCGCCCCTTCGCCAACGTTGCGGATAGCGGATAATCCAAACAAAATGCTAGTCTGCAATGGTGTGAAATCTACGCCTGAGCGATTAATATCGGGAGGCTCCACGGTAATTCCCATCATCATGCAGGTGGCAATATACTTCTGCACTTTATCTTGATCGCCACTATTGGCGGTCAAAAGTGCTGCCATGTATTCCACCGGATAATTCGCCTTCAGATAGGCCGTCTGAAAGGTGACATAGCCATAGGCTGTAGAGTGAGATTTATTAAAGCAATATTCAGCGAACTGTACCATCTGTTCCCACAGTTCTTCTGCTACTTTTTGCTTGACACCATTTTTAACCGATCCTTCTACAAATGCAGCCTGGTGCTTTTGCATTTCTTCCGGTTTCTTTTTTCCCATGGCACGGCGTAGTAAATCGGCCTGTCCAAGGGAATATCCACCCATATCCTGAGCAATTTTCATGATCTGTTCTTGGTAGACCATGATGCCGTAGGTTTCCTTCAGGATCGGCTGCAAAATCTCATCATCATATTTGATCTCTTCCCGGCCATGTTTCCGGTTAATAAACTTGGGAATCAATCCTGCATCCAATGGCCCGGGTCGATAGAGGGCGAGCACGGAAGAAATATCTTCTAATCCAGAAGGGCGCAACTCTCGCACAATTTGTCGCATCCCAGAAGATTCTAATTGGAAAATGCCTTCGAGTTCCCCTTTAGCAAGCAATTGATAGGATTTGGGATCATCCATCGGTAAGCGATCGAGATCAATTTTGACCTGATGGGTTTGCTCGATCAAATCCACTGCTTTCTGGATCATAGTCAGGTTTTTCAACCCCAGAAAGTCCATTTTTAACAGACCTAGAGACTCAATATCTTCCATGAAATATTGGGTAAATACGGCCCCATCTGCATTGCGTTGTAAGGGAACAATCTCATCCAGAGGCTGTGCTGAGATCACCACGCCAGCCGCATGGATCCCTACACTTTTGTTAGTGCCCTCAATCCGCATGGCCATGTCAATCCAATGGCGCACTTTTGGATCGGTGTCGTACTTTTCTTTAAATTCGGGAGCCGGTGTGCTGTCCGAAATCATCACCTTGAGTTTGGCTGGCTTGCCGCGCATGACGGGGATCAACTTAGCCATCCGATCCGACTCAGCATAGGGAATATCCAGCACCCGTGCGACATCTTTCAAAACGGCTTTGGAGGTCATGCGGTTGTAAGTGATAATTTGCGCAACACGCTCTGCCCCATATTTCTCAGTAACGTAGCTAATCACTTCATCGCGGCGATCGATGCAAAAATCAGTATCAATATCGGGCATGGATTTCCGTTCTGGGTTTAGGAACCGTTCAAACAGCAGTCCATGGTGAACTGGATCGATGTTGGTGATGCGCAGGGCGTAAGCCACTAACGATCCAGCCGCCGATCCCCGCCCCGGCCCAACCGGAATTCCGTGATCTCTGGCATATTTGATGTAGTCCCACACCACTAAGAAATAGGCATCAAAGCCCATGTGATGCATCATTTGCATTTCATATTCCAGCCGCTCTCGATAGACTGGATCGATCGCCTCGTAACTTTCGCAGCCAAACCGCTCCATCAACCCTTGGCAGGTCACGGCTTCCATGTAGGAAGACAGGGTGTAACCTTCAGGAACCGGATAGTCGGGAATGCGAGGTTCTCCTAAGATCTGGTAGGGTTCAACCTTATCTGCCACCGTGAGGGTATTGGTGATCGCCTCTTCAATAATGTCTTCCGTCAGGTGATCTCGAAACAGACAGCGCATTTCTTCTGCTGACTTAAGGTATTCCGTGCCGCTGTAGCGCAGGCGCTTGTCTTCACTGATCAGCTTGCCCGTTTGGATACAGAGCAGCGCATCGTGGGCTTCGACATCGTAGCAGGAGATGTAATGAGAATCGTTGGTGCAGATGAGCTGAATATCAAGTTCGCGAGCGATCCGCACAATTTCGACATTGACGATCCGATCTTCCTGAGAGCCATGATCTTGCAACTCTAAATAGTAATCCCCGCCAAAAAGGTCTTTGTACCACTGGGCGATCCGGCGAGCAATTTCAGGCTTGCCTTGCATGATTGCTTGCGGCACCTCGCCCCCTAAACAGGCACTCGTCACGATCAACCCTTCGTGATACTGTTCCAGCAGATCTTTACTGATGCAGGGGCGGGAGAAGATGCCTTTGCCTTGAACACCTTGTAGATGCGAAATGGTAGTGAGCTTGACCAGATTTTTGTAGCCGAGGGTGTTTTTTGCTAACACAATCTGGTGATAGCGTGGCCGCCGTTCCTGTTTGGTGATGTCGCCGTTGATGATGTACATTTCATTGCCGATGATCGGCTTCACACCTTTGGCTTTGCAGACTTTCAGCAGCTCGATCGCGCCATACATGACCCCGTGATCGGTGAGGGCCACGGCCGACATCCCTAACTCCACAACTCGATCGACCAGTTGGGGCAACTGGCTGGCTCCGTCTAGCAAGCTGTAATCACTGTGAATGTGTAGACCAACAAACGACATAAGCGTTCTCAAACCAAATGGCTGAGACTAGAGTAACGGATCTTGCTCGCTACATCTAGAGATTTTTAGGGTCATTTTCTGAAATTGTGCTCTATCTATAGCGTCAATTGATAAGGGCAATTGATCACTAGCCTCTTTCGCCTTGGGCTCTATCCACCCGCCAAACCCAGACTACAGGATGCTCCTTCTGTCTTTATCCCTCTTTATCCCTCCGCCTTTGCTCCCGCTGAAATCTAGTACCAATGTATCAAATCAGAGTAACAAAATGTAATGCTTGCCTCGGGGGATCGCGCCTATCAGACCCAGGACATTCTATCTAGTTCTATGAATTGCTCGCCGTCTATTTTCTATGGCTGTCTATTTTCTATGGCGATCCATTCCTGACCGTAAATTTCCTGAGATATCAAGTCAATCGGTAAAGTCCCGATGAAACATTGTTCGGTTGTCCGGGATCTTGTGCCTGGCTGCAGCAGAGATGGGAATACTGGTAACTGAACGTACCCAATCCGATCGCCTGAATACGGGATCGCCCTGCCATGGGCTTGCCTGGATCCGGATAGGACAATCGATAGACCTAAGATTAACCCTATTAAACCTATGCCACGAGACATTGCTAAAAATACCTTGTCGGCTGCCAAGCGGTTGAACCTGGGAGCTGATTCTACTGCGCTGAAAGGCGCACTGGATCGATCCAATCGGGATGACCTGTTTCGGATTCGCTTTAATGAGCGCAGCAGCTTCGATTTGCAGCTTGATAGTAGCAAAGGCTCAGTGATTGGGATACAGGTGTTTGCGCTCAAAGGGAATAAAAAGAAGATTCTGAAGGCGATCGGCCGAACGGAATTTAGTGAGTTAAAACCACAAAATATCAAAAAGTTTCTCAAAACCATTGGTGCTAAAACCTCTGCCAACGGGAAAGATGGCAACCTCTCGTTGGATCTACTGCCTGGAGAATATTACCTGCGGGTACGGCAGATTAAAGGGGTGAGCCGCTACAGTTTGGGACTGGAGGCTGAGCCGGTGGTGTCTGCGCTCCCCAGCCAACCGACCGATCCAGGGATCCTACCCACCGATCCCACTCCCCGGCCGGTTCCGATTCAGTTGGGCACTTTCAGTCGTCGCTGGCTGCAACAGTTGGGCACCAGTGGCAATGATTACACCTACGGTACGGCGCTAGACAGTGGGGGTCATCTCTATTTGACTGGTGTATCTAACGCGAGCGGGCCTGCCGGAGACGGGTTTGTCGCCAAGTACGCCGCTGATGGCACCCAACTGTGGAGACGATCGATCGATACGCCCGGTGCAGATGTGGGCTTTGACCTAGTCGTTGATGCCGGAGGCAACTATTACGTGGTTGGGGCAACGGTCACGGGGTCTGGCAGTTCCACCAATAGTGATGCTTTTGTCACCAAATATAATGCGGATGGCGTGCAGCAGTGGATTAAGACGATCGCCACAACGGTGCAGGTAGAAGGAGTAACACGTAACGCTTTAGATGCCGGGTTAAGTATTGCCCTGGACGGAAATAGCCTTTATACCTCAGGTGTGCTGGGAGCGTTTCCCCTGCCCAGTCTTGGGAAAGGGTTCATTGCGAAGTATGATGC
Organism: Elainella sp. Prado103; assembly: GCA_025454395.1. Taxonomy (GTDB): domain Bacteria; phylum Cyanobacteriota; class Cyanobacteriia; order Elainellales; family Elainellaceae; genus Elainella. The sequence goes on along the minus strand of JALOOM010000007.1, from coordinate 8,171 downwards.
CACGACCGGTGATGCGATTGCGACCTTTGGCGGCACAGGACGGATCGAATTTGGGGGCGACGCGACGGCTGCGGTGGATCTGGCTATCAGTGAAGGCAAGCTCTACACAACCGGGATTACTGGAGCGACGGTAGGGTTGAACAATAACGGGATTCGACCCGTCGGTGGGGATGGGTTTGTATCTGCCTATGACGGTAATTCGGGCGGGCAACTCTGGAGTCAAACCTTGGCCAGTGAAGGCACGGAGCAGGACTATGCCCGTAGCATTGCTGTTTTTGGTTCAGATGTTTACATCACCGGACAAACTACCGGCACGTTACCCTCTGGCAGCTTACCTGCTAATACGGATGCCGGGGGGAAATCCGATGCCTTTCTCGCACGTTACGATCGCCAGACGGGTACCCTGCAATGGGTGAAGCAGTTCGGTACAAATGGTCTAGAGGAGGCACAGGCAATCGCGGTGGATGGCTTGGGTCGGGTTTACGTGGTTGGTGAAACGGATAAGGCGCTGTTTGGCGGAGCAGCCGGTAAAACCGATGCCTGGATGGCCCAATATGACAGCAGTGGCAACTTAACCGCCAGCACTCAGTTTGGCACCGATCGGGAAGATGAATCCTATGGCGTGGCCGTTGCCGCAGACGGTGCGGTGTATCTGGCAGGGCAAACCCAGGGCACGTTCTCTGGTCTGGTCAACTCGGGACGGTATGACGGCTGGTTGGCGCAGTATGGGCTATTACCGACGGTTTAGCGGATCCCTGAGCTACTCCTTCAGTAGACAGGTCATAAAGACAGGTCAAAAGACAGGTCAAACAGGACTATGTAACGCAATATGAACTAAATGAGGGGTTGTATCCTGACCGTTCATGAAGTTTGGTCAAATATTGAGTTGGATAAGTCGCAAACCGATCGAGCCGTGATTCGCCGGAATTGAGACTCGATCGGAATTTTGTCGGTAGATTACGCTCCGATTTCCCGATCGGGATCATACTTTCGCGTAAGAATTTTTAACACAAACGCTCATCAAATCAGTCTACTGTAACAATTTAGGTGTACTTTTCGGCGCATTTCTCATGCACTGCTCGCTGATCGAGACGCATGGGTCAGGATGTACCGAATTGGGATGCACTGAATCTGCCAGATCATCATAAACCTAGTGTTGGGATAGGATTTTTAGCATGACCAGTAATTTAGCCACGAAGCTGCGGGAAGGGACGAAAAAAGCGCATACCGCAGCCGAAAACATGGGATTCATCAAGTGCTTCCTGAAGGGAGTGGTGGAGAAAACTTCCTATCGGAAGCTGGCAGCCAATTTTTACTATGTCTATTCGGCGATGGAGGAAGAAATGGAGCGCCATCGTCAGCACCCGGTGGTGTCAAAAATCTATTTTCCGGAGCTACATCGCAAAGCCACGCTAGAGCAAGACCTGCAATATTATTTTGGCAATAACTGGCGCGATCAAATCATGCCTTCGGCAGCGACGAAAGATTATGTGGCGCGGATTCGTGAGATCGGTAACACCGCTCCAGAGCTGCTGGTGGCTCACTCCTATACCCGTTACATTGGTGACCTGTCGGGCGGGCAAATCCTCAAGAAGATCGCTCAAAAAGCCATGAACCTGGGTGAAGGAGAGGGCACGGCTTTCTATGAATTTGAGCACATTACTGATGAGAAGGCGTTCAAGAATCGTTATCGGGCTAACCTGGACGAAATGCCGATCGATGAAGCCACGGCTGATCGAATTGTGCAAGAGGCGATCGATGCCTTTGGGATGAACATGAAGATGTTTAAAGAGTTGGAAGGGAATTTGATCAAGGCGATCGGTCAAATGCTCTACAACAGCTTGACTCGGCGGCGGGCCCGGGGTAGCACAGAGTTGGCTACTGCCGAATAGGATGGTTGCTAGGGCTGGGAATACGGTCGATGACTGCATTCGTAGCTCGACATCTGCATCAATTCGGCACCTATGCAGCCAGATCTTTCAGGAATAGGATTGCCTGAAACGGGGTCGATCGGCTGGAAGTCAGGAAGTGAAAATTGGGGAATGTGAAATTGCCTCAAGTTTTGATCCTGATTTTCAGCCAAATTTTTATGGGTTTTCTGATCTGGGGAAATGCAACCGTAACGCCTCCGGTAGTCTGCTCTGTTCGGAGACTGACTGATCTTCCTGCGATTCGTTAGGCGCAAAGTAGAAGTCATCAGGCTGCATGATACGATGATCTCCTGATCAATTCCTGCTGAACCCCTGCTGTTTTGGCGATGGCGCGTCCCCTGCGTTCGCTCGATCCTGACCCGCCAGGGTAAATCAGGTTGGTGGTCTATACTCTTCAATCGCGAAGCTGGACGATGCGTTTCGACAAAATTTTGATTGCCAATCGCGGAGAAATTGCGTTGAGAATTCTCCGAACCTGTGAGGAAATGGGCATTGCGACGGTGGCGGTGCATTCCACGATCGATCGTCACGCCCTGCATGTTCAGCTTGCGGATGAAGCGGTTTGTATTGGCGAACCTCCGAGCAGCAAAAGCTATCTCAATATCCCGAATATTATTGCGGCCGCCTTGACCCGTAATGCTACCGCGATCCACCCAGGCTATGGATTTCTGGCAGAAAACGCCAAATTTGCGGAAATTTGTGCTGATCATCAGATTGCCTTCATCGGCCCTAGTCCCCATGCGATGCGATCGATGGGAGATAAATCAACCGCTCGGGAAACTATGCAGCGGATCGGCGTGCCCACTGTGCCGGGCAGTGAAGGACTGTTGACCGATGAAAAAGAAGCCTTGACGATCGCTGAACAGATCGGCTATCCCGTAATCATTAAGGCGACGGCAGGCGGCGGTGGCCGAGGAATGCGGCTGGTACGGGAAGAGGAAGCACTGGTGAAATCCTTCCTGGCAGCCCAAGGTGAAGCAGAGGCAGCCTTTGGCAATGCAGGGGTTTACTTAGAGAAATTTATTGAGCGGCCTCGTCACATCGAGTTTCAAATCTTAGCCGATAGCCACGGGAATGTGGTTCATTTGGGTGAACGGGATTGTTCGATCCAGCGACGACACCAAAAGCTGCTGGAAGAGGCTCCTAGCCCGGCCTTGAGCCCTGAACTGCGCAGCAAAATGGGGGCGGCGGCTGTGCGAGTGGCTCAGTGCATTAATTACGTGGGGGCAGGTACCGTTGAATTTCTGCTCGATCGGTTCGGCAACTTTTACTTCATGGAAATGAATACCCGGATTCAGGTTGAGCACCCGGTGACGGAAATGATCACGGGGCTCGATCTGATTGCCGAACAAATTCGCGTTGCCCAAGGCGAACCCTTAAGCTTTACCCAAGAACAGGTGCGGTTTCGAGGACATGCGATCGAATGTCGGATTAACGCTGAAGACCCAGATCATAACTTTCGTCCCAGTCCGGGGCGGATTAGCGGCTACCTGCCGCCGGGTGGTCCCGGGGTGCGGATTGACTCCCATGTCTACACGGACTATGAAATTCCGCCCTACTACGACTCGCTGATTGGCAAGCTGATCGTGTGGGGGCAAGATCGAGCAACCGCAATTCGGCGGATGCGACGGGCTCTGCAGGAATGTGCAATTACGGGATTACCCACCACGATCGGCTTTCATCAGCGCATTTTAGATACGCCAGAGTTTATAGATGGTGAAGTCTATACCAATTTTGTCGAACAGGTGATGATGCGATCGAAGTAAGATGGCATCCTGGAAAGTAGTAGCCAGATTAGGTGAATGCTTTGCATGGATGATTTTCACCCGTTGAGCGCTAAAATTTCAGCCGCCTTCCAGCGTTTGCACCAAGCGCAATCCAGCGAACCCTCTTCACAAAGCCGATCGGATCAGCCGAATATGAAAGCGATCCGGGCGAAAACGAGACGGCGAGGCACAGCTTTGGTGGATACCGATCAGGGGATTCTCCTTGTTTCTGAAGATGGCAGTCGCTTTTCTCTGCCAGGGGGTGCTGCCACAAGGAACGAACTCTGGATTGAGGCAGCGATTCGGGAGTTGCGTGAAGAAACCGGCTTACGGGCGGACTCGGCCCAATACCTCTTTAGTCACATGGGAGAGGTGCGGAAGCGAGGCTCTAGCTACAGCCGGAATCACCATAAAGTGTTTTTGGTCAAAGCGGAAGGGCTGCCCAAGCCCAAGCAGGAAATTCGTGCTTTGCATTTTTATCAACCGGGCGATCCAGTCAAACTGACCAATTCCACCCAAGCCATCTTGGAAAAATACTACTTGCTTCAGTCCGATCGCGCTCAGTCTGGAGATGGGACAGGCAACAGCCAGAAATGATGAATCAACAATTGGCAGTTAAAGTCTTTGACGTTTCAAGCGACAATAGGGAGGTCAATATTACAAATTATTTCAGGAGGGAGCGATGTTGAAAGCGGCGGATGTGATGTCTGAAGTGGTGACGATCCGAGGCTCAGCAACCGTAGCCGATGCTGTAAAGCTGATGCGAGAAAAGGGGGTTCATGCATTGATCGTGGATCGTCGTCATGACCAAGATGCGCACGGCATTATTACCGAAACCGATGTGGTCTACAAAGTGACTGCCTATGGCAAAGACACGAAGCGGGTGCGAGTTTGTGACGTGATGACGAAACCCTGCGTCGTAGTTGATCCCAATTTAGGGGTTGAGTATGTGGCCCGTCTGTTTGCCAATACGGGGATCCATCAAGCACCTGTGATCCATGGTGAGTTACTCGGCATCATTAGTATTCGCGATATTCTCACGAAGGGCGATTTTGTTGAAGTCCCCAAAGCCACAGTCCTTGATCAGCGAATTCAAGCAGCGATCGAGCGAGCCAGAGCCATTTGTGCTGAGAAGGGAGTCACCTCAAGCGAATGTGCAGTTGCCTGGGATGAGGTAGAAGAATTACAGGCAGAGGCCTCACACCAAAGAGCAGAGAAACTGTTTGACACGAAGACTGCCTTTGAAGTGTATTGTGAAGAAAATCCGGATGCTCTAGAAGCTCGGATTTACGACAGCTAAGGGCAATTAGTCCGCAAGTTAGTCCCCAAGATGGTGGGCTCACACCTCTTCCCATTCCTCTTTCATTAGGGTTGCTCTGATTGGGCTTGCTCTTGCTGGGGTTACTCTTGTTGGAGTGACTTTTGTTGGAGTGAATCTTACTGGGGTTACTCTTGCTAGAGTTGCCCCCAGAACTGCTTCAGGTTACCCAGCCGCCGCATCACGAAATTACCCCAGTCAGACCATGATCGATCTGCCGGTAAGAGTTCCGACTGGGTAATGGCTGTCAAATGTTGCTGAGCCCAGATCTGAACTTGGGCGTTGGTACAGTGGGCAAGCTGTTGACAAAGGGCGATCGAACGATCGGGATGTCCTTGCTGGTTGTAAACCTTGACTAGATGCATTTGCGCCCGCCAGTAATCTCTGGAGTTGGTTTGAGCATTGGCGATGCAGTGTTGACAGAATGCCTCCAAAGTTGTGATTGCGTCTGAATAGCGCCCTTCCTGCAAGGCAAACAGCCCAGCTTCGAGGGAAGCAGATGATACGATAGTGGTTTCCAAAGTCCAAGCTCCTTCCACAATCTCAGCTCCAATCAGGCTATGGCGCGAGTCTAAACTGCACCTGTACATTGCATCTATATGCATCTATATACAGAGATACTGTAGTTCACCCGTCTCCCTCCACCGTAAAATCCGTCGAAATTGCGATCGATATCCCTTAGATTGTTTCCGTAGTTCTGACTATGACAGCCCAAACCCTATCCCTCGACCTGCCAACGCTCGCTCAACAAACCCGTGAGGCGGCTCGCCAATTGGCAATCCTGTCGGCTGATCGCCGCAATCAAGCGATCGAAGCAGTGGCTCAGGCATTAGAAGCCGCTACCCCTGCAATTTTGGCCGCCAATGCCGCAGATTGTGAGGCTGCGGTGGCAGCGGGGCTTTCGTCGGCGCTATACGGTCGGTTGAAACTGGATGCGGATAAATTGCAAGGTGCGATTACCGGGGTGCGAGATGTAGGACGATTACCCGATCCGATCGGCGCAATCCAGATCCATCGTGAACTCGATCAAGGCTTAATTTTGCAGCGCCTGGCTTGTCCAGTCGGCGTATTGGGGGTTATTTTTGAGGCGCGTCCGGATGCCGTCATGCAAATTGCCAGCTTAGCGATCAAGTCTGGGAACGGTGTCATCTTGAAGGGTGGCAAAGAAGCAGTGCGATCCTGCGAGGCTCTGGTGCAGGCGATTCATCAGGGTTTGACCCAGGCTGAGATCGATCCAGCCGTCCTCCGCCTCTTGACGACCCGATCCGAGACCTTAGAATTGCTGCGGCTAGAACAATCAGTTGATTTGATTATCCCGCGTGGCTCCAATGCCTTTGTGCGATTTGTGCAGGAGAATACGCGGATTCCGGTCTTAGGTCATGCGGATGGGATTTGCCATCTTTACGTTGATGCAGCGGCCGATCTGCAAATGGCGACCGAGATTGCAGTGGATGCCAAAACCCAGTATCCTTCTGCCTGTAACACGATCGAAACCTTATTGATCCATCAATTGATCGCAGCAGAATTTTTACCCCAAGTAGCAGCCGCCCTCCGCCATCAAGGGGTAGAACTCCGTGGCGATCAACCGACTTGTGCCTTGTTGAATGCTGACTCGTCTGAGCCACCGATCGTGCAACCGGCCACCGAAGCCGATTGGCAGACAGAATATAGCGATCTAATTTTATCGATCAAAGTGGTGGATTCTCTAGCGGATGCCGTGCAGCACATCAACCACTACGGATCGCGTCATACGGAAGCGATCGTCACAGCCGATCCAATGGCTGCCACAGAGTTTATGGCTCAGGTTGATGCGGCAGGAGTCTTTCACAATTGCTCCACTCGATTCGCCGATGGCTTTCGCTATGGCTTTGGGGCTGAAGTGGGCATTAGCACGCAAAAACTGCCGCCCCGCGGGCCAGTCGGGCTAGAAGGACTGGTCACCTATCAATATCGGCTGGTCGGACAGGGGCAGATTGTTGCCTCCTACACGGGCAAAACTGCTAAAGCCTTTACCCATCGCGATCTCTAACTTGTGCTCTGCCAAAAACTACGCCAGATTGAGCAAAACCGGGCAAAATAGGAGGGGTCAAACTGCACAGGCAAGATGTAAGCAACGATGGATGCGCCTCAACTGCCGATCGGATCTGCCCCAGATCATTCTGCTCTCGGTGATGCTGATTCAGGTCATGCTCTTTCAAGCAGTCGCCCGATCGTGGTTAAAACTGAAGGATTACGCAAAGTCTATCGGACAGGATTCTGGCTGAATCAGAAGATTGTGCCGCTGAAGGATTGTAGTCTCCAGGTACATCAGGGTGAAACCTTTGGGTTATTAGGACAAAATGGAGCCGGAAAAACCACCTTGTTAAAGATGCTGTTGGGCATCATTCGTCCGACTGCGGGTCAGGGGACTTTGTTGGGTCAACCGTTGGGCGATCGAAGAACCAAACAGGATGTCGGCTACCTGCCGGAAAATGCCTATTTCTATGACTTTTTAACCGCCTGGGAATTTCTAAAATATACGGCTGGGCTGTTTCAAATTCCGGCGGCAACCCAGCGGCAACGCATTAGCGAACTCTTTGATTTAGTCGGTCTATCTCAGGCTTCTGCCCGCAAAAAGCAACTTCGCCAATACTCGAAAGGAATGCTGCAACGGGTGGGCATGGCGCAGGCCTTGATTAACGATCCCCAGGTGGTGTTTTTGGATGAACCGATGTCGGGGTTGGATCCGTTAGGTCGTTACCAGATGCGAGAAATTATCTTGTCACTGAAGGCTCAGGGCAAAACGATTTTCTTTAATAGCCATGTGCTATCTGATGTGGAGAAAATCTGCGATCGAGTCGCGATTTTGGCTCGGGGTGAACTGTTGTGTATGGGTTCCTTGTCCGAATTATTGGGCTCGGCGGATCGCTATCAGGTCAAAGTGCGCCATGGTAATCCGGAGGTATTGCGCCGCTGGATTCCTGACCTCGACTTTCAAGACAACTGCTGGCAAGGACATCTGAGGGGTGATCCGCAAGATTTTCTGGCCAGTCTGGAATTGATGGGGGCAGAAATGATTGCTATGAATTTGGCTCGCACTTCGCTGGAAGAGTTTTTTGTACAGCAATTACGGCAGCGTGGCATCCATACGAGTGAATAGGCAGTGGGTAGGCAGTG
>JALOOM010000069.1 GCA_025454395.1 Elainella sp. Prado103 | reverse complement strand
AGTGCCAGTTCGAGTGCCAGCTCAGGTATCAAGTGAGTCAAGTTTAGCGAAATCAAGCGAAATCAATTGAACTTAAAATAGCAAGATAGCAGAGGTAAAAATTTTAATGGCATTAGCTCAAGTAGACGCAGTTGAAGTCAGCTCATCTGAAGCAAATCCAGTCAAAACTTCAGTTAAAAGTAGGCAAAATGCTAAAAGTAGGCAAAATGCCAGCGGGACTCGTCAAGACTTGAAGCGAACCAAGTGTGATCGATGCAGACCTCATCTTATCGGCAAATTCCAGCGGCAGATCAGATTTGCTCGAATTTACTCGAAAAAAGTGGATCATTCGAGCAATGGGATCGCAAGCAGGCAGGGGGACGCGCTGTAAAGGAGGGCAATGTAGGTGTTCAAAGCTTGGTCAGCCACCTGACAGAGTGACCCTGAGACTTTGGGAGATTGCGGATTAGAGAGGCGCGGATAACGTTATCCGCAGAGCTGAATTGGTGAAAACTGGCCCAAGTGGCTAAAAGGGCAACAACTTGAGAAAAAACAAGTGCCCTTGGACTCCTCGCTTTCCTCAGGTTGCTGCCCTTCAGTTAGAGAATTTCGCCTTTCTTCAGGGGTGGAAAAGCGGGTTTGGCTTGCAGCAGTAATTGTTCAGAACGCACCCAACGCGGCATTGAATGCCCTTCAAATAAAACCAGACAATATCCGGGTAATTCGATCGCATTCCAGATCCAAGGATGCTGCACTCGACCTAAACGACCTGATCTGGTTATGACCCGATCGCACGGCTTGAATCGCTCCATGCGAATCCTGATTAACTCCGTGGCTAGATGTGATCCTCTACTTTGCTACCATTTCCTTGAACTGCTTTCCTGCTGAAAAAGCTGGCACGGTAGTTTCTGGAATTTGGATCGCTGCACCCGTTTGAGGATTGCGCCCTTCGCGAGCGGCTCGTTTGCGAGGTTCAAAGGTGCCAAACCCCACCAGGGTGACCTTGTCTCCACTCGTCACCGCTTCCATAATCGTTTCCATTGTCGCAGTCAAAATAGCATCAGCATCCTTTTTAGAAATTTCTGCTTTCGCTGCAATTGCATCGACTAATTCGCCCTTGTTCATGGCCATAACCTCTCATCAGAGTGAATTCTAGGCATTGTAATACATCTCCCAAAACAGATCTAGTACATTTGCTCGAAAGCTAGAATTTTGCGAGCATAGGCTAGATATGTTGCGAGATGCCTCATTTCAACTTTCCCAGGTTTTGGCGACTTTTAGCGCCAGAGTCGCTACAGGAGTTCACGTCCACTTAAACTCAATGCGAACTGGCAGTGACTGGTGAGGATTCCCCTGCTTCAAACCACGATCGATCGAACTCACAGCCTAGATGTGACTGAATTCGCAGCAAATCTTTTTCAGCATTGCCCAAACAGGTGGTTGCTCCGGGTGAGGGAGTGATGTTGAAGCAAATGCCCTGTCCAGGATCAATTTCGGCTTGCCCCAAAATCAGCCGCCGCTGAGTCCGATCGATCAGTTGTGGCCGTACCCCCCCAAACCCTTTGGCAAACTCTAAATCTTCCAGTTGTAGCGAAGGCACAATCTTGCGCGCATCTTGTAGAAATAAGCGCCGGTTAATCAAAGGCATTTCAAAAGCCATATTTTTGAAAATGTAGTTGCGAATGTCACGCACCTTAAAGAGATCCCACATGACAGCAACCACGGCTGAATCTGGCTTTAAAACCTCTAAATAATCTACGATCGTTTTAGGGTTATAGCGCTCTAGCAAAGGGAGCGGGATCGCGGTGGGGCCGAAGCGAGTCTTACCTGGAACGGTGACATCTGGATCGCCATGGATCGCGGCAAAGGGGAGTTTGTCGTTCTGCACCGTGTAGACCTTGCCGTTGAGTACCTGCGGTGTGAAATAGAAATTTCCGGCGATCGGTAAGCAAGAATACTCCAACCCAATCCCCATCCGATGGGCAAATAACAGGCTATGCCCTCCGGCTGAAACCACCACAAACCGAGCGGTTAGGTGACCTGCCGCAGTCTGCACCTGATAGTTGGTTCCAACAGGCTGAATCGACTGAACGGGCTGTCCTAGCAACAGATCCAGGATTTTCCCCGTAGACCGATCGGCTGCCAATTTGGCTTGATCGACAAAAGATTCGGCCAAAGCCCCATAGTTCACAGCCGTATATTCATCCAGAACTGCGATCGCCGCCAAGTCTTCAGGACGCTCTGCACCGTTTAACTGCACCACATGGGGCTCAAGTTGGGCAATTTGTGCCTTATCAAGCAATTGCATCCCCGTAAAGTGGGGACAGAATGCCTGATACCGCTGCTGCAAAAATGTGCATTCTTCTGAGCCGATTCCCAATACCATTTTGGGAAACCGATAAATAACCCGATCGCGCACCGTGGCAGGTAATTCAGTGCCATAACGCACCAGCATTTGGGCCGATCGGCGCACCTTCAGGGCTTTTTCCAGGGTGTAATTTGTTTCAATATCACCACAGTGAATGGTTTGACTATTATTGGTGGCTTTCGAGTTAACTGCTGCAAAGCCAGGATATTTTTCAATCAAGGCAATACGTTTCAAATCTGTAAAAGCTGCCAACCCATAGAGTAGAGCTGTTCCAGCGACACCACCTCCAATAATTACGACATCATAGAGTTGACTCATCATGATCCTGTTCCTGCCTTTATCACTGTGATACCTCTAAAGCCTCTAGAGCCTCTAGATGAAGAGATAGGTCAAAGCCAATTTAACCTAAGGACCTGATTGACTGACAAAACTCAAACTACCCACTGCTACGCAGAAGCAAGCGACACCCCAACCCCTCTCCCACGAGGGGCTTTCGAACCAGGATTGGATTGCAAGTCCCTTTGCCCCTAGTGGGAGAAGGGATTTAGGGATGAGGGGAAAAGATTGGTCAGTCAATCAGCCTAAGGACTCAAGCGATCGAGGGATCTATCTTTAAGCGTAACGCCTCCTCCTTAAGATAGGTGAAATTGCCCCACAAATCGTCCTCCAATCAGGTGAGAGAATCCATTGAGAGCTTATTGAGAGCTTGGGTGATCCGACCTGCTTTATGCTGCCTTCCCGCAGAATTCCGGCTGGGGGCAGGGTCAACGTCGGGCAATGCGGACAGCATGTTTTGTGGGTTTTAGGGGAGTGCCTCGATAGCGCGAATAGACTTGAGTAAACTCAGCACCAATTAACAGAATTTGAGCTGAATAAAACACCCACACCAACAGGACAACTAGCGATCCGGCTGCTCCATAGGCTGAGCCGACGCTACTATTACCCAAATAAAGCCCTAATAAGAATTTACCGATGTTAAATAAAAATGCTGTCACGGCTGCCCCAATCCAGAGATTGCGCCAGTACACTTCTACATCAGGTAGGAATTTGTAAATAGCCGCAAATAGGATCGTGATGGCCCCGAAGGAAAGCACAAAATTAAGCAATTGACCTAAAAAGACATATTCAGCGATAAATCCGTTAAAGAAATTGGTGATCGCTGCTAATACAGCCGATAGAATGAGAGAAACCAATAATAAAAATCCAATCACCAACACCATTGCGAAAGAAAGAGATCGCGCCTGAATGAAGCTTTTGATCCCTTGCCCTGGCTTGGCCTTAACATCCCAAATCGTATTCAGGGCGGTTTGCAATTGTCCGAACACACCAGATGCCCCAAACAGTAGTAAACCAATCCCAATCAGGGTTGCTAACGTACCGCCTGAACCTGGACGTTGAGCGTTTTGGATCATTGCTTCAATAGCGATCGCTCCTTCCTGCCCCACTAAGCCCTGAACTTGCCGCACAATTTCTCCTTGGGCTGCTTCTTCACCCAATACCGCCCCTGCAATGGCGATCGCAATAATCAGCAAAGGAGCGAGCGAAAACAGAGTATAGTAAGCCAGAGCAGCCGCCAGAAGCGGGACATTATCTTCGTTCCATTCCGTAATGGTTTCTTGAATTAGGTGTATCCCAACTTTCAGTCGTGTAGACAGTCGCATAGTCTAAAAAATACAATAGTCCGGAAAATAAAGTTCAGGCTGAAGTGGCTCAGGCTATAGTGGCTCAGGCTATAGTGGCTACTGGCTATAGTGGCTACTGGCTCAGTCCATAGTGGGCTCAGCCCATGCCTCAGCTAGCGTTTCAGCCAGCCTCTCAGCCAAGGCAATCGTCGGTGATTTCTGAGGACGTTAGCACCGATCTGAGGAGAGATGATGCCAGTGGGAAGCATCTACCGATAGATGGAGATAGATGGAGGCAGTGTTAGCAGTGTTGGCAGTGTTGGCAGGGGCTGTCGCAAATTTTCTAGAATTTATGTACTATTGGCATGTTCAAGTTGTTATGAAAGATGGGAGCTGTTGTTAGTGGCGGCCCCCTACCCAGGATGGAAATTATGGTTTCTTATGCGCTCAAGCAAGCTCCCGAAATAGTCTTAGATGTCCCCGGACGGGATTCTCGTAAACAACGGCAGCAAGCCCTGGATCAACTGCTCGATAAGATCAGCGAGGATGAGGATCTGCGATCGAAATTATCGGATGGAGCCAGCCATGATGATTTGATTGTGGTGACGGAACAAGTTCCGGTTGTAACGAGTGAACCAGATAACTCTGTTGAAGAGGTGAAGACCCTGGTGCAGTCGATCGTCAGTTATGGGTTTATGCGGGTGAAGCTGGAACAGGATCGGCAAGAGGCGCAGTCTGTCCTGAAAGATTTGGAGGCAATTTTTGATCCGACAGTGGAACTAACTGAAGAGACGGTGGGTGATCTGAAGAAAAAATCGAAACTGCTGATCAGCTATGCTGAAAATAAAGCAGCCTTCGGCGAAATTCGCAGCACCGCAGAGCAATCGCGAGTACAGCTCCAAAAGATCCTCGACTTGGAACGCAGTGCGGAATCCCTGTAGAGAAATCCCTGTAGAAAGCCTAAATAGAGAAACCCTGTAGAGAGCCTAAATAGAGAAACCCTGTAGAGAGCCTAACGATCCGTTTGCAAATAGTGTTGATACTGCATTTGAAACTGCTCGGCTGATAGCTCCTTTGTCCAATACTCTACTAAGGCTTGTCCCAATGCCCAAGCACTGCGTTCTACGGGTTCATCTTGCTGCATGATAATCTGCCAGATCACAGGCATATCCCAATTGGGGATCTCCGAACGGTGAAACAGTCCAAACAGCTCGTAACCCATTTGCAGTTTGCCAATCACAATGGGAACTTGTTCGACGGGAATTTGTTGCGCTAACACGGGTAAAGCAGGCGATATGATCGCGAACTGGCGCGCCAGTAAAGTCAGAATAGGGCTTTTCAGCAGGGCTGTCAGTCCTTGGGTGGTCGTCATCTGAAAGGTGTAGCGATCGATGATTTTAGCAGCGGCCAGGGTACGGTTATCTCGATCCCGGAGGGTTCTGGCTAAACGGAATTGTTGAGCAGGGGGCAGGGCTTCTAAAAGGGCAGTAGCTACGGCTTCAGCCCCCCAAGCTGTTCGAGGGTGAGATCTCTGTAAAGTTGGAGAATGTAGAGTTGGAGCATCAGACTGCTGAAAATCTCCTGTAACCATGGGCAATACTCGATCGCAGTAGTCACCGAGTAAATCTGCGCGATATTGGGTTGCGGCTCGGATCGCTACTTCCTTGGAACTGTGCCCCCATTGCCAATCGTAGGGAGGTTGCCATTCCCGGACTGGACGCAACCGATCCACCTGGGTAACGATCGCCAAAATGGGTAAATCGGGCATCAGCGTTTTGATCTCTCGCAGAAAGTCCTGATCCATCTGCAAGGCTGGATCGAGTGCAGGCGTAACCAACAGTAACAGATCGGCTGTTTTTGCCTGTTGCAGAACTTGCTGCCGAAATTCAGGTCGATCGATCTGCTCATAGCCAGGAGTATCCCAGAGATTCAGGGTTTCCCCTGTTTCGGACTGCCACTGGTAACTTTGGATCTGATCGGTGTTGGGCAGCACATCGACGGCTGCCTGCTCTGTTTGAAACAGAGTATTGATCAAACTACTTTTACCAGCTCCAGTGCGACCGATCAGTAACAGGTTAATGGGCTTTTGCTGCAAGGTTTCGATCGGTTCTGCTTCAGCTAAAATCTCCCGTAATGTCTGAGTTTGAGGCTGATCCAGCATGGCTGCTGCAGGAGCTGCGAGATCAGGCAAAATACCGCTGTAGAGCGCGACGGCTTGCCGCCAGAGATTGCGCAGAGCGGCCTCTCGCAAAAGCTGTCCCAAATTGCCTAAAAGCTGCTGATTGGATTGATTCGCGTAGGGCTGGCTGATCTGTCTCGCCAAGGCTGCGGCCGGATTCACCACCCACTGAGCCCAACTCCAAGCCTGCCAAAGCTTGCGAGCAGAAGGTTCTACCTGTTGATAGATCTGGTAAGCTTCTACGCCTTGCCCGATCGTCATTTGGTTTAAAACAGGAGACAGCTTTTGCATCCAAACATCTACATCATCGACTGTGCCACGAATCAGCCCATAGGCCTGAGGAATATGAATGTTCAGCAGGGGGTATTTGACTTCTGGATGGTAGAGCTGAGCCACGGTGCTAACTAGAGCCTGACAGCGCTGCCAGAAGGTTTGCCAGTCTGCCCATACGGGTGGATCGGTCTGAGCCTGCTGCAAAATCGTTTCTAAGGCGGCTTCAGCTTGCTGTTGGGTGACATTGGCCGGTAATGCCTCAGCAGGCAACTCTAGCGACTCCTGTAGCTCCTGACTTACCTCCGCGATCACCGCCTCAACTTGCCTCACGCCCGGTTGTGTCCATTTCACTAACAGCCGCTGCCAGCCCACGAAGAGCAGTGTAAATAGAGCCCAAATCCAGTTCACTCCCCAAGCGTGAATTTGCCAGCCTGCTGCCACCAAGATGAAAGCGATCATCAGCGCGATCGGGGCGATCAGAACAGCCCACTGCCATGGTTTTAACGGGATCATTGGATATCTCCACTCACTTGACCGGATTTCAGGAAATTTTGAATTACACTAAAAATTACGCTATTTTTTGTTGCCCCACTGCATCGATGTGAATTGTACTTTGGCGGATTGAAATGCTTCTCGCATGACAGTTTGAATTTCTTGCGGGTCGGGCTTTTTGCCGCCAACCAGTTCTCCGAAGTAGACACAAGCCGCCTCACCCAATGCCCAGGTATAGGCTGCGGCCCAAGAGGCGGCAATGACACTGCCGAAGCCAGGTAAAAACTTAATCAACTCTCGACCGATCGCCTGCGCCAGAAACCCGCCTGCAATCGCACTGACCAATCCGCCTGCTTGAGAAGGGGTGAGGGTCTGTCCATAAAGCTTTCCTAACAGTCCCACCATGGAGACTTGTAAGGCGGTCAAGACAGGCATTGTGGCAAAGGGAAGCGGTACGGCCGCCAAGGTGGCTGCGCTGACGGCAAAGGCTGTCATGTAACGTCGGCCAACATCGCGATAGAGGTGACTGAGCTGATCCCCTACATTGGTATCCAGGATTTGATACATGGCTCTGGCTTCCGCTTCTGGCAGTAACTCAGCCAGCGCTTCCCGAAAGGCTTCTAAGCCATAAAACACAGGGCTAAAGCCATCTTCCTCCAGGGTGAAATCGATCATCACTGCTCGATTGAACAAACCTGCAAAGGCCTGCTGTTGAGCGGCAAAGGCCTGTTGAATGGATCGATCGGTGGGGGGATAGGCGGGATGATCGTCTGTTGGGCTGGCATAGAGTTCGTGCAGACAGGTGACCGCTAGCAGGCAGGGGATCTGGGGAAACTTCTGGCGCAGTTGTTGGGCGATTTGACGTAATGAATCGGTGGCAAAATCGCTCATTTTGACCGTCAGAATCAGCACCTGTGCAGCTTGGGCATTATCCGATCGCGCCGCGTCCAGATCGCGAATCAGCTCTTGAGTTAGGGTATAGATAGGCTGAGTAATGTCCCCTAACCCGACCGTATCGGTGAAAATCATCAGCGGCAGATCACTGGATGGGTAAGCATAGCGTTCGGTGTGCTGTGTATGCGGTCGGAACCCCTGCCCGACAATTTCTGCTGAAACCCCTGTTAAGCCTCGAACGATCGAACTTTTGCCTGCTTGAGGTTTGCCGATGAGCAAGGCCTCGGTGGTCGGTAGCTTGGATCGCACCGTTTGGAGAATTTCCGCCATCTTGGCCTCATCGATCCGAAACCACTGCACAATCGAGTTTGCTAAGGGTTCGATCGGCAGCAGTTTGTCTATTCGCCGCGAGACTTGTTGAGATGTTCCCTGCCAGAAGGCTTGCAATGATTGCCCCACCTGTTGTGCGACTTGCTGCCCGACCTGCTGTCCGATCCGTTGAGTCTGCTGGCCAATTTGCTGAGCCCGTTCTCCGATGGGTTGAGTTTGCTGCTCGATCTGCGATCCAATTTGGGAGCCTAGCTTGTGCAGTTGAAATGGACTATCGTCCTCAGCAATGGGGTGGGGTGATTCAGGGATTGGCAACTCAGGAATTGATGATTCAGGGATTGGTGATTCAGGTGCTTGAATAGACTCAGAGGTCGGCTCAGAAGGGATATCGTCATGCTCAGCCATGGGATGCTCAGCCATAGTCAGGATTAGATCGAGGGACGTTCGTATTCTAAAAGAAGGCTCCCAAAGACTGAAAGTGAGAGTTACCCAACCGATCGGTGGCAATCTCCGCCCTGGGATATTACTTTTGACCCATCACTCATGGTTAGCTCCGCGATTGGCTCGCTTCTGTCCTGAAACCTCACCGATCGAGCAAAATGATTCCTTTATTGCACCTATTGATTGCCTTTCTCCACTTGTGTTTGCTTTGAGAATAAGGTAGAGATAAATAAAAGTAAAAATAAAAACACTTCAAGTTAAAAAGTAAGAATAAAAAATAATTGATTTTTTCAGTCTGAGATTGATCATTAAATACGAGCAAAAGTCAATTGGGATAGTTCTAAATTTGAATTAAGAAAAGGATGAAAGATTTCTCATTAATATAAAAAATGAAATTTTGATTGTTAGAATCTGGGTATGAAAAACAAATTATGGAGATGCGCCATGATGAATGATGCAGTTAGCTTGGTTAAAACCTCTGGACTCTCTCTACTCTCCGGTGCTGAAAGTTTTCTCAGTGACCTGACTGAGTCAGACGAAATTGCGATCAATGGTGGTGATAATTCCAATTCAAATAGTGGCCGTCGCCGTCCTCGTCGTCGTCCTCGTCGTCCTCGTCGTCGTAATTCTAGCAACACCTAATGCTGTGCTGAAGACTAGGCAAAGTTAACCGAAATTGAGGTTAGTTCAATATTGATCGAATGTTAGGCAATGTTGGTCAAGGCTGATCAAATATTGCTCAAATATTGCTCAAATATTGATCAGAGATTGGTCAAATATGGTTAGGATAGATGTCTCGTGGTTGGGGAATTTGCTATCCTAGCCTTCCCTCCATTCCATTGCTTTCACTACTGTGCAAAACGATATGATTCTGATCGATCGACATGCGGTTTACTTTAACAACTCAAAACGTCTTAAGCTATTTAGCTGAACAAAAAATCTGTCGATCGGATGATCTACGGCAGGATCCACTGGATTCTGTGGAATCGCGACTGGGCAAGAATTTTAATTTGCTAGTGCATTTGAACTCGACTCAGCCGCCGCAACATTTACTGGTGAAACAAGAGTCCCGGAATCGATCGGGCCAAGTCATGGGGGATTTGGGGCGAGAGTGGCAGCTTTATCAGCAACTGACCCAATTGCCGGAGTGGCAGATCCTGCAAGCGTGGCTGCCGGAAGCGATCCATTTTGATGCCGATCGAGCCATTTTAATTCTCAACTATTTGCTGGATTATCAAGACCTAGAAACTTTTTATGTAGAAACCAAGCAGTTTCCGATCGAAATTGCTGCCATGGTTGGCTTGTCACTGGCGACTTTCCATCGCGCCACTTGGCAAAATTCCGCTTTCCTGGCTTGGTTTCATAGTTTGCCAGAGTCCTCTGAGCCTGCCGCCAATCCAGCCGCTGAGTTTTATCAAGAGATGTCTGAACTGACCCCTGAATTGTGGTGTAAGGTGCCAAGGGAGGGCATCCAGTTTTATCGGCTCTATCAGCGAGATTCTAAACTAGCTGCTGCCATTGCTGATTTGGGACGGGCGAATCGGATCTGTTGCCTTACCCATCATGATTTGAAATTCAATAACATTCTGCTTGCCATCCATCCGACCGATCCTATTGCTGGATCGGGGGTACCTGGATTGTCACCGCTGGTTACAACCTCTCCCTTGCTGCCACCACGGATTCGTTTGATCGATTGGGAAAAATGGGACTGGGGCGATCCCAGCTTTGATCTGGGGACTTTGGTGGCGGGTTATCTCAAACTTTGGTTAAAGAGTCTGCCCCTGAGCCGAGAAATTGAGATTGAAACCGTGCTCCAATGGGCTGGACTACCGCTCGATCGGTTGCAACCTTCCCTACAAGCTTTACTGCAAGCCTATCAGCAAGCCTTTCCAGAGATAGGGCAAGACGGAAATTTTTTACAGCGGGTCGTGCAACAGGCTGGACTGGTGCTCTGCAAGAGTATTCAAACCCGCCTGTATTACCAAGAGCCCTTTGATAACGTGAGTATTGCCATGTTGCAGGTGGGGCGAACCCTTCTATGCCAGCCCCAATCTTCGCTCCCCACTCTATTCGGCATCGTAGCGAAAGAGGACTAAAATGATGCACCCCCTCACCGCAGCACCCGATCGCTCTACGGCAGCCATTTTGCAAGATATTGCTCAGCATTTACAGATCTTGCCCAACTTATCGATCAGCCATCCTGATTATGGAGCCGTAGAACTACCTGAAGGTATCTCAACCCATCTCCTTACTCTGCCAATTGAATATCAACATAAATATCTTCAGGGACAACTCCGCAACTATCTCTATGATCTTTACTTTAGTGGTGAATTGTTGCGACAGCCTCGATCGATCGGTCTGATAACCCAATCTCAACCAGTCTCCTGGCGTGAATCCACTTGGAACAATCATCCCTCCGGATCTGAGCCGGTTCTACAGAACAATACGGTTTACGGTATGGATTGGGACTTCTATCAACAAATCGATCGAGCGAATCAAGGACAAGGCTTTTTCGATCCAGGTTGGCAGGTGGTTGATCGACAGCGTCGCGGTTGGAGTGTGACGAAAGCAGGACTGACTTTACAGATTCGAGCCCGACATCTCCCACTGGCAGCTCGATCGTCCCAAATCGGCGAGCAGGTGTCCATTCGGCTACCGAAATATCAGTGGGATGCCGAAGGTTACATCGCGATTGGAAATCAAGGTGTTCCGAGATCGGATCGGCCGATCGTACAAGTTTATGGTAACTTAACAGCGACGGGTGCCATTGAGTTGATGCGACTGATCACGTCCCAGTTGAATGCCCTAAAATGCCGATTTAGCTTGCGGCTGTTGGCAGATCCGGTTGCCTATGGTCGTTATCATGCCAGCCTTCTGCGGTTTGAAAAGTCTGACTATCCTCAAATCCAAGCTATTTTGACTGCGGTTTATCGATTGCTACAAGCCCAATATCAGTCCGCAATTCCCGCTTTCACGCGCTGGTTAGCTCCTGGATTGGGGTTGGCAGAAGAACCGATCGAACCTTTTGGGGCAATCAGTCAGTCGGATTTTGGGCGACATCGTTGTCAGATCATTGCGACGGCCTTGATCGCGGCTCAGTTCCAGTCTCAGTTTCCATCCCCCTCTCGGTGTCAGGATCAGACTCCACTGACCGTAAAGACGCGGTTGCAGTGGATCACCCAGCAGGCGATTCAGCAAGGGGTTGATTGGCAACGCCCCTATCTCAATCCAGGCTCAGAAGATCTCTATACCCCGATTGAGATGTAATCATTGCAGAAGGTGCGCGAATTCATGAAGTATCCCGTCGTTCAACAGCATAGTCATGAAGATTGTGGAGCTGCCTGCTTGGCGACGATCGCTCAATATTATGGCCGTCGATTCAGTCTAACGCGCATCCGAGAAACGGTGGGCACTGGGCAATTGGGAACGACCCTGTTGGGCTTGCGGCGAGGGGCGATGGCTTTGGGGTTTCAAGCCCGCTCGGCTGTCGCTTCTCCAGAATTACTCCACCATCTCGATCGGGTTCCCCTGCCAGCGATTTTGCATTGGCAAGGACGGCACTGGGTGGTGCTTTATGGTGCTCACCGCCAACGCTATCGGCTGGCCGATCCGGCTTTGGGGTTGCGTGAGGTATCCCAAGCGGAGTTGTTGGCAGGCTGGTGCGATCGAGTGATTTTGTTATTGGAACCTGATCCAATTCGTTTTGCAGAACAACCTGAGGATCCGATCGATCCAGTCAGACGATTCTGGTTGCGAGTAATCCCCTATCGCGGGTTGTTGCTACAAGCACTGGTCTGTATTACATTAATCGGAATCTTATCGTTAGCTTCTCCACTATTTATTCAAATTTTGACCGATAACGTTCTCATTCAGGGCGATCGATCGCTGTTATGGGGGATCGTGCTGGCTGTGATTGGGCTGTATCTGGTACGAGGTGGGTTAGCCTGGGTTTCCGATCAGTTGATTGCCCAGTTCGCTCAGCGATTAGAGTTGGGGCTGACTTTAGAATTTGGGCGACAAATTTTACAGTTGCCCCTGACTTACTATGAAACCCGTCGCAGTGGTGAAGTGGTGAGCCGGTTACGAGATATTGAAGAGTTGAACCAACTGCTATCGGTGGCAATTGTCAGTTTACCGAGTGGGGCAGTGGTGGCGATCGTCTCGTTGGGGCTGATGCTGTTTTATAGCTGGCAACTGGCATTGATTGCTGTGCTGGTGGGGGTGACGATGACCTTTTCGGCCCTGTTTTTTCAGCCCCTCCTGCGCCAGAAAACCCGTAGAGCTATGGCTCTGCAAACTGAGAATCAGGGGATCTTAGTCGAAACTTTTAAAAATGCTCTAACCCTGAAAACGATCGGTGCAGCTCCCCAACTCTGGGACGAACTCCAGGGGCGCTTTGGGCAGTTGGCGAACTTGATGCTGGGTACCACCCAAATTAGTATCATCAATACGACCTTTAGTCAGTGGGTGGCCGATGTGGGTAGCACCATCCTGCTGGGTGTGGGCAGTTTATTGGTGATCAATCAAACCTTATCGATCGGGCAATTGCTGGCTTTCGTCAGTTTGAAACGCAATTTCACCCGCTTTATGGATGAGTTGATTGATTTTGTGGATGATTGGGTACGGATTCAAACGGCGAATGTGCGCTTGCAGGAAATTGTGAATGCTACCCCGGAAATCGTTGCCCGTCCCTCAGAACCGAGCAAACCCTGGGTATCCCTGTCAGGCAAAGATAATATTACCTGCCATCATCTCCACTTTCATTATCCTGGCCGGTTGGAGCTATTGGAAGATCTGTCGCTGACCATTCCTGGTGGACAAGTGGTGGCTCTGATCGGTCGATCGGGCTGTGGTAAAAGCACGTTGGCAAAGCTGATTGCGGGGCTCTATTCCGTGCAGGCGGGTTCAATCCAGATCGGAGCCTACAATTTGACCGATTTGGCGATCGATTGTGTGCGGCAACAGGTGGTTTTAGTACCCCAGGAAGCTCAATTTTGGAGTCGATCGATTGTTGAAAACTTTCGCCTGGGTGCTCCTGCGATCTCCTTTGAGCAAATTGTGGTGGCCTGTCAACTGACGGGTGCTGATGACTTCATTGGCCGCCTGCCAGAAACCTATCAGACTATATTGGGTGAATATGCAACCAACTTGTCGGGTGGACAACGGCAACGACTAGCGATCGCCCGAGCGATTGTGGCAGATCCGCCGATTTTAATTTTGGATGAATCCACCAGTGGATTAGATCCGATCAGTGAGGCTCAGCTTCTCAAGGCTTTGTTGCAGCATCGCCGAGGCAAAACCACCTTGTTGATCAGCCATCGCCCCCAAGTGATTAATCAAGCCGACTGGATTATCTATTTAGAAGATGGGGTGCCTCGTGTAGAAGCCACACCCACTGACTTTCAAGCTCAATCGGGTGAGCATCTCAATTTTTTGCTGCCGGTAGTTTAGAAATTGCTGAAGCTATTGCCTGCTCCTTCCCAACTCGCTCATCCCTTGCTGATATCCCCACCCATGACCCTGCTCAAGCCAGACTCCATCCCCGTTCTCCGCCCTGCCCAGCCTGATGAATTTCTGGTGCCGGTGAGCCGTTGGACAACCCTGGCCGGGCTCATGTTAATGATAACTGTGATGAGTGGGGTCATGATAGCGGCCCTAGTGCGGTATAACGTGGTGGTGAAGGCACCGGGATCGGTTCGACCCAGTCAGGGAGTACAGGTTGTACAAGCGAAAGCGGCAGGCAATGTGGTAAGTGTGGCAGTGCAGCCGAATCAACCGATCCGTCAAGGGGATGTCATTGCTGAACTCGATCGAACGACTTGGGAAGCTCAAAAGCGGCAGTTGCAGGCGACCCTCGCCCAAAATCAACAAAAAATCGTTCAACTGAATACCCAAATTCAACTATTGTCTGCTGAAATCGCCACGCGCACCCAGAGTCGGCAGCAAGCAATCACCATTGCTCAGAATCAGCTAGCCCAAGTGCAAGACCAACAGACGGAACAACGCCTGACTCAACAAGCGGAAGTGGCCGCCGCCGAGGCAGCCCTGGATTTAGCTCAAAGTGAGTTGCAGCGCTATCAGCAACTGGTTGATTCGGGAGCCGTTTCCCAACTCCAACTGGAAGAAAAGCAGGCGGCCGTGCGCACCGCCACAGCTCAACTAACTCGGGCTCGATCGATCGGAACGAGTGTGGCCCCCGTGAACATTGCCCGCCAACAGATCGATCAAGCTGCCCTAGAGGGGGAGGCGGTGTTGGCTCAATTGCAACGAGAACAGCAAGCCCTGATCCAACAACGATTAGACCTGCAAACCCAGATGCTCCAAACCCAGCAGGAATTGCAACAAACAGAGCAAGCATTGCAACAACGGATGATTCGGGCGACCAGTGATGGCATTGTGTTGCGGTTGAACCTTCGCAATCCGGGGCAAGTAGTGCAGTCTGGAGAGACGATCGCTGAAATTGCCCCTAGCCAGCAGCCGTTGGTGGTGAAAGCCCAGGTTTCCACCCGCGAAATTAGCCAGATCCGGGTAGGTCAACCAGCCCAGATGCGAGTAGCGGCCTGCCCTTACACGGATTATGGACTGTTGCAAGGCACGGTAACGGCAATCGCGCCAGATGCGACTCAGCCTGATCCAACGGTTGAGCTATCTTCTAATCGATCGTTTGAGGTGACGATTCGTCCTGAAACGCGCCAATTAGAACCTCAAAGTGGTCGTTCTACCTTAATGACCTGTGAATTGCAAGCTGGACTGGATACAGAAACCAGCTTAATCATTCGCCAGGAGAGCTTTTTAACATTCCTCTGGAATCGCATTCGATGACTGTCAGAACGAATCTGTCAAGATAAATAATCTTTGTACTGATTTTTCAACAAGTCATCTCTTCCTGCGGATAGTTTTGAGTCCTCTAGTTCATATGCATTGGCTTGTTCCGATCGGTTGAAACCCTTCTGAAATGAAGGTTGTGCAAACACGGATCTATCCTTGTAGAATCTATGTAAAGAGACGATAAAGATGAAAAGAATCTCATGATCTAAACCAGATTATTGTGGTTTAGTAGAAAAAATTAAGCATATTCACGGTTGAAAGGAGCGAGGGCTCTGAATCTTCGAATCTTCAGCCTTCACCGAGGAATCCTATTTTCGGGTGATGCAGTGGTTGTTCGGAAACTAGAGTTGTTCGGAAGCAGTCCAGTCTAGGTAATACCTCGAAAATTGTTATGTCTTTGAATCCAGCAACAGTGAATCCAACAACAGTAGATTCTGCCCCCACCATTTCGGTCATTATTCCAGTCCATAACGGGGGTGAAAGTTTCCAACGGTGTTTGGCAAGCCTGAGCCGATTTCTGCCACCGGACACCGAAGTGATTGTGGTCGTGGATGGGGGAACCGATCGATCAAAAGTATGGGCCCAGCAGTTTGGGGCAAAGGTGTTGCAGTTTCCTAGCGCTGGGGGACCGGCTCGGGCTCGCAATGCTGGTGCCGAGATCGCGGCTGGCGAGGTTTTGCTATTTCTGGATGCCGATGTGGCAATTCATGCAAATACGATCGAACAGGTACGGACGATCTTTCAGCATCAACCCACTTTGGCCGCGCTGATTGGTTCCTACGATGATGCGCCCGGTGCGCCTAATTTTCTTTCCCAATACAAAAATTTATTCCACCATTACACCCATCAGACGGGTAGTGAGGTGGCTTCCACTTTTTGGGGTGCTTGTGGGGCGATTCGGCGTGCGATATTCCTGGAAGTGGGTGGGTTTGATCCACGCTATCGGTATCCTTCTGTTGAAGATATTGAGCTGGGGTATCGGTTAAAGCAGGCGGGTTATTCAATTCGGCTAGCAAAAACCGTTCAGGTAAAGCATCTTAAGCGATGGCAGCCCATTTCGTTATTGAAAGCAGAGTTTTTCTACCGGGCTTTGCCTTGGACAGAGTTACTCTGGCGCGATCGGCAATTTGTGAATGACCTCAATCTGAAAACTTCCAGTCGTGTCAGCTTAATTTTAACTTACAGCCTCCTTCTGTTTGGCTTGGCAGCGTTCTGGTGGTCGGGCGCAATGATACTAGCCCTTGGATGTGGCATGATGCTGTTGACCATCAACTTTCCGGTCTATCAGTTTTTTCAAAATAAGCGCGGCTTCTGGTTTGCTTGTCAAACGGTATTTTGGCACTGGCTCTATTTCCTCTACGGTGGGCTGGCGTTTGCGATCGGCACCATCCGCTATCACCTTCTCACCAAGTCGGCATTTCCAACCCAGAGTTTTCGGGGTCAGGACATTTAACCGCTCGTTTTGTGTGTTCCATATCAGTGTTCATAATTAGTGTTCATAGGTTTTTAGAGATTCCGATGCCATTGTGATTTGCTGCAATGGTTCAGGAAATGTGACTGAATTGCTTTCAAAATCAATTGTTCTCAAAGTCATCTTGACGCAAACCGATTAGGAGAGATCGAATGGTGCGATACCCGGTTGCAATTATTGGTGCAGGCCCGGCTGGATTGACCGCTGGTTATGAACTTGTGAAACGTGGCATTCAGCCGATCGTTCTAGAAAAAGCTGACTTGGTGGGCGGAATCTCTCGTACAGAAATGTATAAGGGATATCGATTTGATATTGGCGGACATCGCTTTTTTACCAAGGTGCCGCAAGTCCATCAACTCTGGCAGGAAATTTTATCCGATCAGTTTATTCAAGTACCGCGCCTATCCCGTATCTATTATCAAGGCAAGTTTTATAGTTATCCGCTGTCGTTGTTCAACGCACTATCAAATCTGGGTGTGGTGAACAGCTTTCTAATTTTAGTGAGTTATCTGAAAGCAAAGGTACGTGATCGCTTGCATCTCACTCCAGAACCAGAAACCTTCGAAGAATGGGTGATTGACTGCTTTGGCGAACGGCTCTACCGCATTTTCTTCAAAACCTACACTGAAAAAGTTTGGGGCATTCCTTGCAATAAAATTCAGGCTGATTGGGCTGCTCAGCGAATTCAGGGCATGTCGTTGAAGCGAGCGGTGCTCAATGCCTTGTTTGGTAGCCAAAATGCTAAGAGCCTGATCAAAAAATTTGACTATCCCATCCTGGGTCCTGGAATGATGTGGGAACGCTGCCAGGAATTGATTGAGAAACAGGGTGGAACGATCGAGTTAAATACCTCGGTTACCCGAATTAAACGGCAGGGTCTGCGCATTGAGAGTATTGTGATCCAGCAAGGTGATACTACCTCCGAAATTACCGCAGATCACTTTATCTCATCTATGCCGGTCACGGCTCTCCTGCATCGATTGGATCCATTGCCACCTCCAGAAGTCCTGCAAGCTGCCCGAGGGCTCAAATATCGTGATTTTCTGATTGTGGCTCTGGTGGTCAATCGGGAGCATTTATTTCCCGATAATTGGATCTACATTCACAGTCCAGAGTTTAAAGTGGGACGGATCCAGAACTTCAAAAACTGGAGTGCTGCCATGGTACCCGATCCCTCCAAAACCTGTTTAGGAATGGAGTATTTCTGTAGCGAAGGGGATGACCTCTGGCAAAAGTCAGATGCAGAGCTGATTCGTTTGGCAACTCAAGAAGCGATCGATCTCAAGTTAGGGGTTCAGCCAGGGGATGTGGAAGATGGCGTGGTGATCCGTCAATACAAAGCCTATCCTGTCTATGATGGGGAATATCGCCAGCACTTACAGGTGATTCAAGACTACCTGGAAACCTTCGAGAATTTGCAAACCGTAGGACGAAATGGGATGCATCGCTATAATAATCAGGATCATTCCATGTTGACCGCGATGCTAGCAGTACAGAACATTCTAGGTGAGCAAAATGATCTCTGGTCAGTCAATACAGAGCGTTCATATCATGAGGAATTTACGAAAGATCAGTGGGATGTAGCCAAGATAGAACCGAAGTCTTTGCAGTTAGAGGAATCGATCGTGCAATAGTTGTATAGTTCGTAATATTCATGCAATACCTGCATAGGCACTGGTAGAGGTAAGCCGCAATTCCAGGTTAGTTGATCAGGAGGTGATTATGAACCAACCTCAGGTGACGATCGTGGTAACACCGCGTGAACGGTTTAGCTATGTGACTGAATCGCTAGAAAGTATCTTCGCTTATACTTCCTTGCCCTATCGATTAGTCTATGTAGATGGCCATTCACCGCCATCGGTGCAGCAATACTTAGATGCTCAGGCTGCTGAACGACAGTTTGAGATGATTCGGAGCGATCATTACCTGTCTCCCAATCGCGCCCGAAATCTGGGCATGACCCATGTTAAGACTCCCTATGTAGCCTTCGTTGATAACGATGTGATCGTTTCACCGGGCTGGCTAGAGGCATTGGTCAACTGCGCTGAGCAGACAGGTGCAGCGGTGGTTGGCCCCTTGATGTGCCAGTATTTGCCTATTCATGAGAATATTCATTTTGCTGGCGGTGAATCTCGAATCATTCGGGATATCAAGGGGCGCAATCGGTTACGAGAAAAAATGTATCGTCAGGGCCAGGATGTGTCTCAGGTGCGTTCCCAGTTGCAGCGAACCCCAACCGAACTCTGCGAGTTCCATTGTGCATTGGTACGAACCACTGTGATTGCCCAGTTGGGTGGCTTCGATGAAGCCCTGCTGAATACGAAAGAGCATGTAGATTTTTGCATGGCAGTGGCGCAATTGGGAGGAACCGTTTATTTTGAACCTGAATCCTTAGCAACCTATGTGCCGACTTCGCCGTTGAAGTGGAGTGATTTGCACTATTACATGTTGCGTTGGAGCGATGCTTGGGAATTACAGAGCCTGAGCCGGTTGCAGGAGAAATGGAATTTAGCTGAGGATAGCTACTTTAAGCAAAAGTATAAAGCGTTGGGTTGGCGAAGACGTAAGACGATCCTGATGCCGATCGTGCATTGGCTCACCCTGGGAATTCGGCACCGTTGGCTGGAGAAGGTGGTGATGTATGGGCTGCTGGCTCCGATCGAAAAGCGGCTGAATCGATATCTAACCGATCGATATGCGAAACAGTATTTACCTGAACCTCCTATCGTTCTTCCAAATCTTTCAGATCGGTCACCGTCTAACTCGGCGGCTGCGTTTACTGAAGTTTCAATTGGATAAGTCTAGCCAGCATGAAAATTCTGCTGCTGCATGATTACGGCACTGCTACCGGGGGAGCTGAACTACAGATGCTGTCCCTCCGGCAAAATCTGCGCGATCGGGGACATGAGGTTAAATTGCTATCCAGCCGGGCCCAGATGGTGCCAGGAACCGATCACCCTGTGCAATCTGACTATGACTGTTTTGGTACCACTACTAAACTTCAGGTGTTTTCTCAAGTTGCCAATCTTTCAGCCTACTGGCAGTTGCGACGAGTCCTGCATGAATTTCAGCCGGATGTGGTGCATGTTCGCATGTTTATGTGGCAACTGTCTCCCTTGATTTTACCGCTGTTACGCCCCTTACCCTGCCTTTACCAAACGGCGGTATACAAAGCCATCTGCCCGCTAGGCACGAAAGTTTTACCCAATGGCACTGCTTGCGAAGTGTCGGCGGGATGGGCTTGTTTACAATCGGGCTGTTTGACTCCCCAATCCTGGCTGCCGCTGATGATTCAGAGTCAACTCTGGCAGCGCTGGAAATCAGCATTTGACCTTGTTGTGGCTTTGAGTGAGGGCATGAAAGCCAAATTGCTGGCCGCTGGCATTGACCCGATCGAGGTGGTACATAATGGGGTACCGGAGCGATCGATGCGCCCTCCTTTGACAGATCCACCCACGGTGGCCTTTGCAGGACGGCTGGTACCCGAAAAAGGGGGAGATATTTTGCTGCGAGCCTTGGCTCAAGTTCCGGTGGCTGCAAGACTGTTGATTGCTGGGGCAGGCAGTGAAGCAGCAGCTTGGGGTAAGTTGGCTGAAGCATTGGGAATTGCTGATCGCGTCATGTGGTTCGGCCATCTGCCGGTGGCGGAAATGGAGCGTCAGTTTGAATCGGCCTGGGTGCAGGTTGTGCCCTCTCGTTGGGAAGAGCCATTTGGTAACGTGTCCACTGAGGCAATGATGCGAGGAACGGCGGTG
Source organism: Elainella sp. Prado103 (assembly GCA_025454395.1). Lineage (GTDB taxonomy): Bacteria > Cyanobacteriota > Cyanobacteriia > Elainellales > Elainellaceae > Elainella. The sequence goes on along the minus strand of JALOOM010000069.1, from coordinate 6,465 downwards.
ATTGCCAGTGCAGTGGGTGGACAGCCAGAAATTGTCCAATCGGGAATCACCGGATTTCTGGTGCCACCGGGAGATGTGGGATCCTTAGCTGCTGCCTTGACGGAAATTTTGCAGGATCGCGATCGGGCTGAACAAATGGGGCAAGCCGGACGACAACGGGCTCTGACTCACTTCAGCGAAACCCAACGCACCGATCGATTCCTGGGACTCTACCAGCAGATCTGCTCTCGCTATCCCGGTCGTTCTGCTGCATCGCTGATTCCGGCAGGGAGCCAATGAGAATCCAAGGCAAGCCAAGGGTTTGAGGGTTGCGGTTGGTTTTAATGGGTATGCTGCGGTGTGATTGGTGATCGAATTGAGGGTGTTCGAGTATTCGATCGGGTAGAGATTCGGCTTTGTCCTTTGCTAATTCTTCAGCGTATGACTGGTTTAGACTTCTCGATCGTAATTCCTACTTATAATCGGCCTGATCGATTGCGGCTATGTTTAGCAGCGATCAGTCAACTCAATTACCCCTTCGATCGGTTTGAAGTCATTGTGGTAGATGATGGTAGTCCTACTCTGCTCCATCCGATTGTGGAACCTTTTCAGGCTCAGTTGCAGTTAACCCTACTTCGACAAGTCAATGCCGGGCCAGCCAGTGCGCGCAATGCAGGAGCGATGCTTGCAAAAGGTGAATTTCTCGTGTTTACAGATGATGACTGTACCCCAACTCCGACTTGGCTGACGGCATTTCAAGCCCAGTTTGGGATCACCCCAACTGATCTGCTGGGCGGACAAACACTGAATGCCTTGCCGCAAAATCTCTGCTCGACTGCTAGCCAAATCTTGATTGACTACTTATACGGCTATTACAACCGGAACGATCGCACCGCTCACTTCTTTGCCTCCAATAACTTTGCCTTGCCCACCGCTCTATTTCGAGTGCTAGGGGGGTTCAACACGGCTTTTCCGCTTGCTGCGGGTGAAGATCGCGAATTTTGCGATCGGTGGCTCCACCAAGGTTATGCCATGACTTATGTGCCGCAAGCTCAGATCTACCATGCTCACCGCCTCAATTTGCAGACTTTCTGGCGGCAGCATTTTAACTACGGACGGGGTGCTTTCTGTTTTCATCAATTGCGTTCCCAGCGGTATCAAGAAACGATAAAAGTTGAAGCCCTGCCCTTTTATCTCAATCTCCTCACTTACCCATTCTTGACCGCTTCCCCGATCGTTGCGCCACTTTTGAGCAGTTTACTGTTGCTTTCTCAAATAGCCAATGTGATGGGTTTTGTTTGGGAACGTCAACATTCTCTATCTGCCCTTACCTAATATCTGCCTTTATCTAATATCTGCCTTTATTTAATATGAGTACTCCCTGTCTTAGTATTATTATTCCGAGTTTCAATCGACCTGAATTACTACCGAGATCGGTGGGTAGTGCCTTGCGCCAAACGCTCAAAGCGATTGAAGTGATTGTAGTGGACGATGGATCTATACCGGCGGTGACATTACCAGAACAGGCAAATTTGCGGGTGATCCGATTAGAACCGAACCAGGGTGGGGCAGCGGCCCGCAACCAAGGAGTAAAAGCGGCTCGATCGCGCTGGATTACCTTTTTGGATGATGATGATGTTTTGCTGCCTGAGATGGCGGCAAAGGCAATGGCGGCAGTCCAGCAAATTCCCCCAACCCTACCGGCACCGATCGCCCTGTTATTTGGCCTCAATATTGTCAATTCTGCTGGGCAGGTGCTGGAAACCCATAGACCGCCAACACTCCCCAAAGGAGCGCACTTTTGTTTAGAGGAGATTCCAGCAGAGCAGTCGTTTTTTTCCAAGCAAACCCTGGTGATCGAACGGGATGTATTTCTGGCAATGGGCGGATTTGATGCCAATTTTACCTCTCGCATTCACACTGAGTTATTTTTGCGGCTTAACCCTGTCTGTTCACTTTGGGGTATTCCAGATATTACCTATCACTTATCTGCCCATACGGGCGATCGAGTCTCTACTAACCCCCAGCGGCGGCAGCAGAGTTTTGAGCAATTGTTGGCGAAGCACCATGACTTATTCATGAGCCATTCACGCCAAAAATTTGCCGATTTTGTGTTCAATCATGCCGAGATGCTGCACCGAAGTGGACAGGGTTGGCTGGCGACCAAAGCATTGCAACGGGCTTTATGGATTGATCCGCTTCACACGATCGCTCGATTAGGTTCTCCCTATAAACGACAGATGATGCAGAAGCTGTCTCCGCTCAGGCGGATTGCTCCGCTATCGTTTTAATCTATCTGCTCCTTTCATCTTGCTGCTCAATAGAATGTTGAGAAATATCGTTCTTGAATCTATGACCACCAGATGTATCGTTGCTAAAAATCACTGTATCTTTCGTCAGCCCAGTCTAACTAGCCTATGATTACCGATATTCTCGAATTAGACCAAACGCAACTGCAACGACAGGTGGTGGTAATTGGCTCTGGGATCGCCGGTGCCGAGGTGGCGACCTACTTAGCCCGTCATGGTCGAGAAGTGGTGTTGCTGGAAAGTGGGCGCGATCGCTTTGATGCCTCGATCCAAGCCTTGAATGAGGTTATCTTCTTAGGCAAACGCCACCGTGAGTTAAACCCGGACTCTTACTATCATCAATATCTACCCCCTGAGTTACGGGGAGTCAGCCGAGTTCGACAGTTTGGCGGCACCAGTAATGTTTGGACGGGAAAATGGAAATACCTCCAGCCTGGCGATTTTGGAGCCCGCCCTTGGGTGCCCCATAGCGGTTGGCCGATCGGGTTTGATGACCTTTTGCCATACTATCGTTCTGCTGCAAAAGACTACGGCTTTGGAGATCTGGAAGCGGAAGCTGAACGGGCTGAAATTGTTGCGTTGCGAACCCAGGTGGCAGGATCCGGTTTGAAACTGAGTAGTTTTTATTGGGAAGAGACTCCGACTCGGACTGCCCTTCGTTTTGGTGAGGAGATGCGGCGCTCTCGCCATTTGCAGGTGGTGTTGGGAGCCACTGCCACAGAACTGAAACTGGACAAAACGGGCCGCCACGTCACCGCAGTCAGTTGCCGATCCTTGGAAGGGCGCGAGTTGGTGGTGCAGGGTGAAACGATTATTCTAGCGATCGGAGCATTTGAAACAGCGCGGCTACTGTTGTCTTCCGATCGGCAACTGCCGGGGGGCATTGGTAATGGGCATGACTTAGTGGGACGGTTTTACACCGATCATCCGAAACACCACACTGGAAAACTGTACCCCGGTGCGTTGGCACGGCGGTTTGCGCCTGAGCTGCAATATAGTCCAAAGCCGCGATTCTGCGTTTGCTTTGCGCTAGATGATGCCACCCAACAGGCGCATGAGTTGCTGGAGCATGTGCTGTATCTCCAACCGATCTACGAATCGATTTATGAACGGGCGCTCGGGTCGCTATGGCGTGGGTTCCAGGGGCAGCCTGCCTGTCGCGATGGTAATGGCTCGATCGCTCATTATCGGGTGAAGTTTGTCACCGAACAGGTGCCTCATCGCGACAGTCGGATTAAGCTAGGAGCAGAGCGAGATGCGCTCGGTCAACGCAAGCTAGAAGTGGATTGGTGTTTCACCGATCACGATCGGGCTTCGATGGCGAAAACGCTCCAGCTCTTGACCCAACGCTTTGCGGCGGCAGGGCTGGGCAGTTTTGACTTTGGCAATGATCCACCCAGCTTGGAGACCATGACCGATGCTGCTCACCAGATGGGAACCACTCGCATGGCCAGTTGTCCTGAAGCGGGGGTAACCGATATGAATTGCCGAGTGTTTGGCACAGACAACCTCTATGTCGCTGGTTCGGCGGTGTTTCCCACCGGGCCATCCTACTCACCCACCTTCACCATTTTGGCATTGGCCCGCCGGTTGGGTGAACATCTGCTGCAAACCACGGCGGCATCGACCGTAGCGACAACCCAATTTCTGGTTTGAGTCTGACTGTTCACCTGCACCGATCGCAAGCAGAGCATTTCTGTCAACCCACTGTTATGAAAAAACCGGATCGCTATTTTGAGACAGAAACGCTGCAAACCAACTTGCACCAGCGTTCATTGCGATCGGGTTTAGTGAGCGTGGCAGCTCAGCCGCTGAAATTTTTGATTGGTTTGGGCGGCACTATTGTACTGGCCCGTTTGTTAGTGCCTGCGGATTTTGGCTTGCTAGCCATGGTTCAACCTTTGCTGAGCTTGGTGGATAGCCTCAGCAATTTAGGGTTGGAAACGGCGACGGTACAGCGGCAAGATCTCAATCAAGAACAATCCAGTGCAATCTTCTGGTTTTCTTTAAAGATTAATGCATTGCTGATTGGTGCCATGCTCCTATCTGGCCCTCTACTAGCCTGGTTTTACGGTCAACCGGAATTGACCCATATTGTGCTGTGTTTGGCGATCGGAACCACCAGTCTCTGTATCTCATTTCAACATTTGTCGTTATTAAAACGGCACATGCAGTTTGAACTGCTGACGATTGTTGAGTTGATTGCTTTGGTGATCAGTACCGCAGTCGCGATTGGGGCTGCCTGGTTAGGTTGGGGCTACTGGGCATTGATGCTGCAACTCACAGTCGGACAAGTGATCCGAGGCATTGCTTACTGGCTAGTGTGTGATTGGCGACCTGATAACCCAATTCGATCGGCTCAAGCCAACCCAAACTTGCGCTCAACCCTATCCTATGGGCTACATCTGACTGGCTTTCGTTTTGTCAGTCGGCTAGGCATGAAAATGGATCGGATCCTGTTGGGCTATTTTGGTGGAGCGAATGCCCTAGGGCTCTATGCCATGGCCTACCAATGGGCTTACCTCCCATTCTGGCAAATTTACTACCCGCTGTTTGATGTGGCTGTTTCCAGTTTTAGTCGCAGTTTGGCCGATCCAGAGCGCTACCGAAACTATTGCCGTCGCGGCTTCTTATTGATCTTTGCGGTTTATATGCCCGCTTTAGCTGGGTTGTTCGTGACTGCCCAAGAGGTTACCTTATTCATTCTAGGTGAACAGTGGCTGAAGATGGTGCCGACCTTTCGGGTTTTGATCATCGCGGTTTTTGTCGGTGGGGCTTATCGCGTGACCAAATGGATTTATGTCTCGACGGGAGAAACCAAACATCAATTTCGCTGGAGCTTGATTCACGCGCCTATCATGATCGCTGCAACCGGAATTGGTGTGCAATGGGGTGCTTTTGGTGTTGCAGTGGGATACACGGTGGGAATGTGTCTGCTTACTTATCCTGCGGTGATTCATTGCGTGAGTAAATCCCCTTTGACTCTGGCGGATTTTGTTTATTCCATGCAGCATCCAACGATCGCGTCTATTCTAGCGGCAATTTTGCTGTATTGCGCTCAATGGCTGCTGCCCCCGATCGATTTATTAATCGTAAGCTTAAGTTTGAAAGGCTTCATTTACGTGCTTTTTTATGTCTGTATCTGGCTGATTCTGCCCGGTGGCTATGCCGAAGCAAAGGATCTCCTGAGGATATTAGCGAAGCGTAATTTGGGCTAAACCTCTGGGTCTCGATTAAAATACAGGTCGTTCCCCCTATCGATCTGTATTCATCAAGTTTCCTGCCATGACCGATCCACCTCTCTCTCCGCGTCCGATTAATATTCAGGCAGAGTTAGCCAAAGAGCGCAATCGTGCTGCTGCCGAGCGCACCCTGATGGCCTGGATTCGCACCAGTCTTTCTCTAATTAGCTTTGGCTTTGGCATTGACACGATCGTCACCGCGATTCGGAGTCTGCAAGTAGTGGATGATCTGAACCCGGTTCGATTCTCGCGTATGCTAGGCTTAGCCTTTGTGGCGTTAGGCACCTATGCCCTGATTATGGCGGCGATCGAACATCGTCAAGAGTTACAACGAATCCAACGGCAGACGGATTATCTTTATATGCCGCGTCGATCGTTGGGGTTAACGGTTGCTATCCTGCTGATTGGCATTGGTATCTATGCCTTTATCAGTATTCTTTTAAAAGCCTTTCTATAGCGATCCGTGCTCATTTGGAGTATATACCTGTCCTTTTATATCCTTTTATCAAAGATAATGCGTTCTACTTCTCCCAATATTGTCAATGAGTTGGCCAAAGCGAGAAACCGAGCTGCTGCCGAACGAACTTTGATGACCTGGATCCAAATCTGTGTTGTCCTGATCGGGTTTGGGGTGGCGCTCGATCGAATTTTTAATGTGATTAGTCAAACGTTTCCCCAAAGTTCCTACCGATTTAATTTACGGTTAACAACGGTCGTTGGTTTGGGCTCGATCGGATTTGGTATCGTGTTGTTAGGGCTGGCTATCTTGACCTATCTCAATCAAGTACGAGCTTTGACTCAAACAAACTATCTGGGTCAGCCTCTGTCACACACTCCGATCGCCTTAATTTTGGGTGCAGTTGGATTATTTGCTGCGATCGTATTACTGCTCATTTTTTGGGGATTGGCTTAGTCTGGTTTGTCTGGCTGTAAAT
>JALOOM010000006.1 GCA_025454395.1 Elainella sp. Prado103 | reverse complement strand
GCCTATCTACCCGATGGGGGGAAATAGACAGCAAATAATCTGTATATCAACCCTCAAATAGGGAGATCAACGGCTTTAATCCATCTATTTCTTCTGTAATTGCCTGTCAAACCCCATAGCCCTATCTCACAGCAAAAAGCCCTGCCCCCTGATCTCTAAAACCCGATCGCCATGACCTAGTCAACCGATCGAGTGACAGCAGAAACAGAAAACAGAGCCAAATCCAGAGTTAAACAACCACTTATTTAGATCTTGAATCGATCTAAAAACTATCGGGTCAACTCGATCGATCGCTGCACCAATGCTGCGGGCGTAATGCCATTAACGGCCATCAGTTCCGTTGCACTTGCAGTCGTTTCACCCCGCTTCCAGGCGATCGTATCTCGCTGGACTGCACTGCGGAGCATGATCGGTTCCAACATACCGCTGGCTCCGCCCGTCACGCCAATCAGGGCATCACCACCAAAGAATTTCTCAAAGCCCGCATCATCCAGGAAGCCATTATCCGGCTCAGAGCAAATTTCCCAAGCCACATCTGATGCCCGATACAGCCGCCTTGGACTGACTACCGACACAATTCGAGAGCCAATGCCCTGTTCCGCCAACTGTTTCGCCGCCTCATACACCGGCAACAGGATCATATCGCCGATCACCGCAAACACGACCATTTTGCTGCCAGGAGTTTCCTGAAGCACGATCGCCCCATCTTGCAAGGCTTGCCGAGTTTGCTCCAGCGTTGTGCGGATCGGCAGCGGTGATTTGCTAGAGGTAATGACCACGCCTTTATTCACAGTTGAGAGCGCCCAGTCATAACAGGCTTGAATACTATTGGCATCGGTTGGAAACAGCGGAAAGATATTGCCATTCCGCATCATGGCGGCAAAATAGGCTTCAATTTCCGGGCGTTGGTGAGTCCAACCATTGCGGCCTTGCTCCAGTGCCCCAGCAGTAAACAGGGTAACAGTGGAAGGCGTGGGGCGACGCAGTTCTGCCATCGCTTGGGTGACCGTTTGCCAGATCGGTAAGCCATTGATCGCAAAGGATTCGTAGGAGCACCAGAGCGTGCGGGAGCCAAATAGGGCCAAACCGACCGCCAGACCCGCACAGGCATCTTCACTCAGCGGCTCATACACCTGACCTTGAGGGCTTTGGTTATAGAGCGGATCCTCAGTCGGGTGAATGATTTTCAACCCCTGATTGATGTTGGCGATCCCAGAAGCTTCATTACCGTCCGCGTTCGTCACCAGATAGTTGGGATCCTGCTGCCCAACATAGGCTACCAAGCGCCCCATGGCAGTCGTGGAAACCTTCGGATCGCCACCGATCGGGTGTTCTTCCAGGGGCAAGCTCCCCAGATCGGGCAAGGGCAACACCGCCTCAGTAACCGCAACCTGGCTAGCAGAGCCACCAGCAGCCCGCTCACAGTTAGTTCGCACCAGTTCCCATGCTTCAGACGGCATGGCGTTGGCTTGCAGACCAGCCACAATATCAGGGTTATCGAGGGTGTGATGTCCATAAAGGTTGTGGGACTTGGCACCCCGGGCATGCACCCCTGCCCCTTTCAACTGCTTAATGATAAATACGGTCAGCTTACCACCGAGAGCCGATTTAGCAGCCGTATTCACCCCAGTCAAAACCGCCTGCGTGAAAGCCAAGCGCTGCTCAAAGGAGAAAGCTGTACTGTCTACAAATGCGCCTGCCTGATTTTGATCATCGAACTCTTTGGCATCCACCAGCACCACTTGCTCAAAGCCATTACCCTGCCAGTAGGCGATCATCTGCTCGTTCGTTTGCAGCGATACCATGCTGTGATGTTCCTGGGAAAAGCCATTCCAGACCAGCACCGGTAGAAAATTGGTAACGCTAGGGAAAGCAGTATGGAAGTGAGCCATGCTGCTCATCGGGTAGGGTTCGCCCATGCCACCATCGCCGATCGTAAAGGGGAAAAGCGTATCGCGGTGCAGGTAAGCTCCCGCCATCGCAAAGTGTTGCCCCTGACCAAGAGGGCCCGCCGGTGCCAAAATACCCGGAATATAGCCCGACAGGTGACCCAACAAACCATGCTTTTCCCGGAATCGATCGCGCAACTGCTGCACCGTTTGAATACCCATGGCTTCTAGCGATCGATCGAGGAACATAGCGCTATAGAATCCGGGGGCATGGTGCCCAACTTCCGTAGCGATATTTTTGTAGCCCAACATCACCAGAGCTGCATAGGCCTCAGCTTGGCTAGCAAACCCACCCGGATGCCCAGAGGCTTTGCTCCCAGTAATTTGCAGGGTTAAATAGCGCAGCGCATCAGCATAGAGCAGGGTTTGATAAACGGCACTAGCATCGGTGGGATCGGCAATGGCTTTGCTCCCAGCCGCGATTGCAGGCGTTTTACCGTAGGTCTCGAAATGGGGTGGCCGTTCGCCAAAGTATTGAATGCCTTCGCAAAACGCCGGAGTTTGAGTGACAGCAGCCATGAATTCAAAAACCTCTTTGTAGAAAATCGCAGTCGAAAACCGCAAAGCTAGGGAGCAGCTTGATCTAGAACTTTATCATTCTTTAATGATCGATCGTATCCTTTGCGGTTGATGCAGAGAGACAGTGAGGTTCGATCGCGGCAAGGAATTTATAATGGTTATCCTCAGATTGATTCAATAACTGATTAATTTCTAGAGACATAAAGGCATTGAGGGTCGCCCCCAACCCCCCGTCAGGGAACGGTTGCGTCCCCCAACACCCCCTCCAAACTGGGTTATTTGTGAGAGATAGAGTTTTGCTTCGCCCGGTGGGGTTCACATGGATCGATCGAGAAATCGACTGTCCCGCATAATCGAAAATCCACTGCAACTCCACAAGGCGAAGCAGACTCTGCAAATAATAAATCAACCCTTGTGCAGGGGGTTTGGGGGAGGCACTCATCCCCCAATAGGGGTTTGGGGGCAACGCCCCCAAGGATTGCTCAACCCAGCCCTATTTTTCCCAACCCTACTTTACTGAACCCCTACTTTACTGAACCCCTACTTTACTGAACCCCTACTTTACTGAACCCCTACTTTACTGAACCCCTGCTGATTGCAGCCCTCACGCAACCAGAGGCTGACAGATCTCATCAGCCAGCGCCATCTCCTGCTGCTCAACCTCCTGAATAGCCTGCTGCATAACCGATCGCACGGATAGCCCTTGATCAATCCAGTGAAGCCAGCGTTGAGCTTCATTGCCCTCGCGGAGAACTTTTTTCAAGGGCATCAAGAAGCAACTAAAACCCTGTTTTTTGGCGCTATCCCAAATCTCTTGCTGAAGTAGTTCGATCCAGTCCCTAGCCAAGATCGATCGTCCATCTTGCCAGTGGCGCAGCTCAGCATCAAGACTCAGTTTGGCAACGGCCTGTTCATTGGTGTTCGTGAGGCTCACAAGATCCTCAGCACGGCTATGGGCAGGTAAGCAGCTAGCTTCAAGCGGATCGAGACTGGGATCAGCGATCAGTTGCATCAGGCGGGCTTCGAGCAGAGCGGTAATCGCCAGCAAAGTGAGGGGATCGCTGACGAGATCGCAAATCCGCAGCTCTAAACGATTAAGGCTGTAGGGACGACGATCGCCATTGGGACGGACGGAATCCCAGAGGTGACGTACGTTCTGCATCGTGCCGAGGGCTAGCTGTTCTTCTGTCCAGCGAATGTAATGTGAGTGAGATTCAAACAGCGGCACCTGTTGAGGCGTTTTGGGAAAGACACTCCAACGGGTGGAATGATAGCCAGTCACTTCTCCATCCAAGAAAGGGGAAGCAGCACTAAGAGCCAAATACAGCGGGGCCTCGACTTTAACTAGGCGACAGGCTCGCATCAGCGTTTCAGGATCGGGCATACCGATATTGATGTGAATGCTGGCAGTGACAACAGTGGTGCCGTAGGTTTGCTCAATATAAGCGTGGTAGGGGTTGTGAGGATCAGAGCGGTGAAACTCTCTGCTACCGCCCGTGGAGAGGGTACTGCCAGGAATGAGGGTGTAGTTACCCAACTGCTTCAGGTAGGATCGCAGTTGCTGCCGGGGCCGCACGAGTTCACAGAGCAAGCGCTCGTAGCGGCAGAAAGGCGCTGTGGTGTATTCCACGTTGCGGCTATCGGGTTCGCGCACAAAGCCATCCAATGCCGCCACAATTCGGTCAGAAAAACCCACAATGTCTGCTGCTGGGGTGCCCGTGTACATCTCCACTTCAAAGCCTTTGGTCAGCATTAGGGTTCTCCTCGTGCGGTAGTTCGGTCGTTAGGGTTGTATCGTTACCATTTCTTAGTATCGAGGAAAATCGATCGCTTGCATCCTCCTAGTGGTTTAGCCTCGTTGTCTGGCGATCTGAGGATTGCTTCAGGAAGCAGCCCCAGTGGCAGCGTAAACTATTTGAGGAAGCTTCTCTTTCACCGATCGCCTTCATCATTGCCCCATTTTGCGTCCTATGTCCTCTCCAACCTCATCCGGTTCAACTGCAACGCTGCTGATCTCCTGCCCTGATCAAAGAGGTTTAGTGGCCAAGATCGCGAACTTCATCTACTCTAACGGCGGCAATATCGTTCATGCCGACCAACATACCGATTTCACTGCCGAATTGTTTCTCACCCGGATCGAGTGGCAATTGGCAGGGTTTAATTTGCCTCGCGATTTAATCGCCCCCGCATTTAACGCGATCGCCCAACCACTACACGCTAACTGGCAGTTGCATTTTTCCGATGATTTGCCACGAATTGCCATCTGGGTGAGTCGGCAGGATCACTGTTTGTATGATCTGCTGTGGCGGCAACGGGCAGGAGAACTGGCCATGGAGATTCCGCTGATTATGAGCAACCATCCGCACCTACAACCGATCGCAGAGCAGTTTGGCATTGACTATCACCATATTCCGATCACGCCGGATACCAAAGCGGAACAAGAGGCGCAGCAGTTAGCGTTACTGAAACAATACCGGATCGATCTGGTGGTGTTGGCTAAATACATGCAGGTTCTCAGCGCTAACTTTGTTGAGCAGTTTCCGCAGGTGATCAACATTCACCATTCCTTCTTGCCTGCTTTTGCGGGAGCCAATCCCTACCAGCGAGCGTTTGAACGAGGTGTGAAAATCATTGGGGCTACGGCGCATTATGTGACGCAGGATCTGGATGAAGGCCCGATTATTGAACAGGATGTGGTACGGGTGAGTCACCGCGATCAGGTAGCCGACCTAATCCGCAAAGGGAAAGATCTGGAACGCATGGTCTTGGCCAGAGCGGTGCGATATCACCTACAAAATCGCGTTTTAGTTTACGGAAATCGGACGGTTGTATTTGCATGATTTTATGCTCGCAGATTCTATATTTTTTATTTTCATGTCCCAATATCTCCTTGATACCGTGCTGCTTTCTAAGCTGGGATTCTGATACATGATTTTCAATGCATCGAGAGCTGTTAGATTATGTTGTAATCGATATCGTTAGGAGTAGAGATGCGAGGCCAAACCGGGTATATTTCAGTGTTGATCGGAGTGATGTGTTTGATACGATTTAGTCTCAGTGCAGTGGGTTATGCTAATCCAGCCGGGTTGATGGCACAGTTGGGCATTTCGATCGATGCCAATTTCCAGATGCCCTATGTTATTCGAGTTTGGGCAATTCGAGATATAGTGATCGCCCTGCTCGTTGTACTGTCCGATCGCACAATGATCAAAACCCTTTTGCTGGCCTGTATGGCGATCGATATGACCGATGTGTTGTCCGCTTACTGGAGTGGACTTGACGGATTGTTTGACCCAGTGGAAACCCGATCGCTCCAACTGACGGCCATCGCTGCCTTAATTCCCGAAAGTCTGGCTTTGCTGCTCCTAATTCGCAAGTCTGATGTATCAATGCCGTCTAAGTCAGCAGTTGAATCGACAACAATGCACAAAAATTGAGCCTCTGACGACCTGACTGGTGAAATAGACTGCAATCGAGCCCAGAGCCAATGCATCCTAGGTTGAAGGATGCCGGGATCACACCGATCAGTGAAAAAAATTTGCTAAGCTGTTGCACGATTTCTTGATTCCCTATAAGCTCTATCTTCCCATGACCATTCTGGCTCCTCTGCGCGTTTGCATTATTTTGGGTACCCGGCCCGAAGCCATTAAGCTAGCCCCTGTAATTCAGGCATTCCGTAGCGATCCTGCCTTTGCCACTCAGGTTGTGCTCACCGGGCAACACAAAGAAATGGTGGCTCAGGTGATGCAGCTATTTGCAATTGAGGCGGATCGGGATTTAGCAATCATGCAGCATGGGCAAACCCTGACGGATATTACCTGCCGCAGTTTACAGGGCTTAGAAGGGCTCTTCCAAACGCTTCAGCCGCAAATGGTGTTAGTGCAGGGAGATACAACGACGGCTTTTGCCGCAGCTCTAGCTGCCTTTTATCAACAAATCCCTGTCGGACATGTGGAAGCGGGTCTGCGCACCGACAACATCTACAACCCCTTTCCCGAAGAGGCGAACCGTCGCCTGATTTCCCAAATCACCCAGCTTCACTTTGCCCCAACTGCGCTGTCAGTCGAAAACTTGGAGCGATCAGGCGTAGTCGGAAAAATTTATAATACGGGTAATACTGTGATTGATGCCCTTTTGAACGTAGCAGAGCGTCATCCAGAATGTCCAGTGCCTGGTTTAGACTGGAGCCAATACCAGGTGATCCTCTCAACGGTGCATCGTCGTGAAAATTGGGGAGAGCCGCTGCAAGACATTGCTCAAGGCTTTCTGCAAGTGCTCGAAAAGTTTCCTGACACGGCCCTGCTGCTACCGCTACACCGCAATCCAACCGTACGAGAACCCCTGCGTGCCATTTTGGGCGATCATCCACGCGCTTTCCTGACTGAACCGCTAGATTATGCGGAGCTGGTGGGGGCGATCCAGCGATCGGCACTGCTGCTGACAGATTCGGGGGGGCTTCAGGAAGAAGCGCCCAGTTTGGGTAAGCCGGTGCTGGTGTTACGAGAAACCACTGAGCGTCCAGAAGCCGTCATGGCGGGTACAGCTAAGCTGATCGGCACCCGCAGCGAATCGATCCTAGCCGAAGCAAGTCGCTTACTCAGCCAACCGGCAGCCTATCAAGCGATGGCCAACGCCATCAATCCGTTTGGGGATGGGCAAGCTTCAGGTCGGATCGTCGCGGCGGTTAAACAGTATCTAGCGGCTGCTTGATTTGCTTTGAATTAAGCCGCTTTTGCATGAGGCGGGATCACAATATGGCGCGCCGGATCAACCATCAGCCAGCCTTCCTCCTGCAATTGGCTGAGCAGCCGGGTCACCGTGACACGAGTGGTGCCGATCGCGTTGGCTAGCTGCTGGTGGGTCAACCGAATGCTGAGGCGAGTGCCGGCCGCACTGGGTTGACCGATTTCTTCTTTGAGCAGCAGCAACAAATGACGCAGCCGATCCTCGACGCGACGATAGCCCACCATTGCCAACACCGCTTCTGTTTGCTGAAGACGACGAGTCAGGTGACGAAAAATGCCTTGGGCTAAAACGGGAGATTGTTCCACTTCAGTCAAGGTGAGGCGCATCAAGTCTACATCAGTCAAGGCAGCAGCTTGGTAAGGGCGAATCACAGATAGCGGCAGCCCAAACGGCATCGAAGGGCAAGCCAATCCCAAAAGGGCTTCATCCCCGCTATCGTATAAAGTACCCAACTGCACAACCCCTCGACATACGACCCAAATTTCGTCGGGTGACATGCGAATTGCCTGACCGCTTTTGTAGGGATGTAGGGTTCGACCTCTGTAAAGCTCCTCTAACAGTTGACGTAGCTCCGGCTTAGAGTTGACTTCCAGGGTTGAAGTTTGTAGCATAACGGTCACACTGGTAATGGCTGACCATCAGCATAGAAGCCGCGCCTAAAGGCAAGGTAATCAGTGGTTTACCAAGCGGTAATTGAAAGGTTTAGGTTTGGTTAAGGTTTGTTGCCGAGGCTACGGGTTTGATGACAAATTCTGACCCTGACCCTCATAAAAACTTATCTGACCCATTTGATTGCAGACAGCGGATCGCCTCTAACATACCTCTGGCTTTATTCAGGGTTTCTTCATATTCTCGATCGGGCTGGGAATCCGCCACCAAACCAGCTCCAGCCTGTACTGTGACCACATGCCCCCCCGTCGGCTGATTGCGCACGACCATGGTACGGATCGCAATGGCGCTATTGAGCTGCCCTTCGAAGTCATAGTAGCCGTAGACTCCAGAATAAACCCCACGGCGGCAAGGTTCCAGATCATGAATAATTTCCATGGCTCGAATCTTCGGGGCACCGCTGACAGTTCCAGCCGGGAAACAAGCTTTCATCAATTCCCAGGCCGTTTTGCCCGGTGCTAGATTGCCCACCACATTGCTGACAATATGCATGACATGGGAGTAGCGCTCGATCACCATCAGCTCGTCTACCCGCACTGTGCCATTGGCGCAAACTCGCCCCAAATCGTTACGCCCCAGATCCACCAGCATCACATGCTCAGCAATTTCCTTCGGATCGTGGAGCAAATCTTCAGCAAAAGCTGCATCTTCTTTGGCCGTTTTGCCGCGCGGTCGCGTGCCTGCGATCGGTCTGAGGGTGGCAAGTAGTGGGGCTTGTGGATCGGTGGGGCGTTCTGCCTTCACCATCACTTCGGGGCTAGAGCCAATAATCTGCCAATTCTGAAAGTGGAAGTAGGCCATGTAGGGCGAGGGGTTGATCAACCGCAGCGATCGGTAAAGGGCAAAGGGATCGCCGCTATATTCAGTTGAGAGCCGCTGGGAAATCACCACCTGAAAAATATCACCCGCCCGAATATGGGCTTTGGCGCGTTCAACTCGATCGCAAAACTCGGCTGGGGTGAAGTTGCTAGTGTAAGCCAATTCAGTCGCGGGTCTGGCTGCCTTGGGTGTCCATTCCAGTAAGGTATCTTTGCCGGTAAGAGGCAGTTGTAGCTTCTGCACCATTTGCCGCACTCTGGCGCAGGCCTGATCGTAAGCAGTCTGCAAATTTACGGCTGGATCCCGCAAGTCGGCATAGGCGATCGCCCAAATTTTTCGTTTCACCTGATCAAAAATCATCAGATGATCGATCTGCATCCAGAGTCCATCCGGCAGGTCAGTGGGTTCAGCTCCGTAGATCGGCACACGCGGCTCGATCCAGCGGATCAGCTCATAGCCCCAGAAGCCAAACAGCCCACCAATTCCCGGCGGCAATTGCGCCAGCTTCACGGGCTGAAAGGGTGCCAAGCAGTCCGCTAGGGTCTGAAATGGATCGCCCGTAAAAGTTTGGGTTGAGCCGTTGCGATAGGTTTGAGTAGTTTGATCACCGCGAGCTTCTAACACCCAGAGTGGATCGCAGCCCAAAAAACTGTAGCGCCCAATGGTTTCGCCGCCTTCCACCGACTCCAACAGAAAGCTATAGGGCTGTCCAGCACAGACCTTATACCAAGCGGAAACAGGGGTTTCGAGGTCAGCCACCCATTCCTGGTAAACCGGCACGAAATTGCCCTGCTCTGCCAATTGCGAAAATTGCTCAAAGTCTGGAAAAATCATCTGACCTCGCGATCCCAACATGCTTCAGCGTGCATCCTAGTCTATCACTGGCGATCAACCGCCGATCACTGGCGATCAATCCCAGCAGTTCACCTGATAGCAGGATGAAATGAAATGGGCAGGATAGAAGAATGGAATAGGTAAAACACTAGATTTCGAATTACACTGGCTAGGGGGCTTCTGCAAGAAAATTAGGTTCAACTGTCCGGAAACGCTGCGATTGAAACGGTATTTTCTGACTAGCACGGTCGGCAGCGGTCTGTCATTACATTGGCTCAGAATCTCAGACTGAATATCTCAGACTGATCTCAGATTTTGCCCTGATCCACTTCCCTAGCTTCAGCGTATTCAACTTCAGACCGCCCAACTCTAGACTACCTCGCCTGCCTGACTCGATCGCCCCCAATGGCAATCACTCCAAACCAGCTTTGACGTTTTTCGAGATCACTTACAGACCTCCGTCTATAGGAGCCGCGAATTCATGAAAGATTTTGTCCTAGATGCACCCAACGCCAACCGCTACACCTACTTTGTGGCGTACTACGGCAAAGATTTCCAGAAGCAGACTGCTGTTTTACATGTGCAGCACAATTTCGATGATTCGATTCAATCACTGCATGTCCAAATTCGGGCACGGATCAACGAAGTGCTAGGTCTAGATACGCCTTCCTGTTATCACATTTTGGCTTTAGCAGCTCCTGAAGCGGTGCCGGTTTAGCGATCGTGGCTAGGCTTGAGAGCTCTGCCCTCCATCTCGGCTGATCTCAGGGCTTTGCCCATCTAAGCTGTAGCCGTTGAAAAATTGGATAGAGTTTGGGAGAACTCGACATGGATGTTAAGGAGTGGGATTGACCTCTCCTTTTTTAATTCATTGTCTGGGTTTGTTGACTTATTTTGTTGATTTGTAGGGCGGGATGGGGGATCAGCGGAAAGTCGCAAAAGATTCAGTGGCGAGCAACCCGCCATCTCGCTGAGAATCTGCCCCGTGGATGCTGGCTCAGTTGCTTCTGCTAGTTTTAAATCTACCAGTTCGTTAAACCTGCTAGTCAGTTGAACGCGGCAACATAATAGGATATCTAGCATCCCAATTTTTTCTGCAAGTACTGTCATCTTAATCTCTATGCTCAATCCCCAATCAGGCATTACCCAATCAGGCATTACCCAATCAGGCATTTACAGCTAGCTTCATCGCCATCTCCTGCCCCATCCACATACCGAACAATACACTAAACAATATACTGAACCATATACCAGACGATATACTGAACGATATACTGAACGACTGCTGCACCAAAGCTGACAAAACAGGTTGAGCTGGTACCCAGGTTTTTGCATGATAAAAGGCAGCGATCGGTCTTCCTGCCAATCCACTGCCTAATGTGCGTACTCTCTCAATTCGTACTGGTTAACTCGTACTGGTTAACTCGTACTGGTTAACTCATACTGGTTAAATGGAGAAATTCGTCGATCTGACGGACTCTTTAGCTCTGCCGCGATTCAGCCAGCAATTTCTCAGCCACCTTTTCAGGAACCTCCTGCAAGTGATCGAATTGCCAGCGGAAGGTGCCCACTCCCATCGTGAGCGATCGCAGTTCTACAATCAAAGTCTGCATTTCTGCCTGCGGTAGATGAGCTTGGACTTCATCCCAACCGCGCCAGTTAGCCTTGGCTTCGTAGCCTAATACTTGTCCTCGATGCCCGTTCACCAACCGCAACACGTTAGACGTAAACTCGGTAGGGACAGAAATTACGATCGCTAGCACGGGTTCCAGAAGGCTAGGTTCACATTTCGACATTCCCTCTTGCATCGCGAGTCGGGCAGCCTGCTTGAAGGCTTGTTCTGAGCTATCCACCGTATGATAGGAGCCGTTAGTCAGCGTGACAGCCACATCCACCACTGGGAAGCCTAATGGCCCATGGGTGAGAGATTCCCGTACACCCAGTTCTACGCCTGGAATATACTGCCGTGGCACCACCCCGCCCACAATTTTTTCATCAAAGCTGAAGCCGGTTCCACGCGGCATCGGTTTAATGTCGAGGTAGACATCCCCAAATTGCCCATGCCCTCCAGTTTGCCGTTTGTAGCGCCCGTGGATCGAGCTAGCGGATCGCCGGATCGTTTCTTTGTAAGGCACTTGCGGCAAATGGGTGGTCATCGGCAGCCCATATTTGCGGCGCAGGCGATCGAGAGCCACTTGGAGATGAATTTCCCCCTGCCCCCACAAAATCACCTCATGGGTATCGCCATGCTGTTCCCAAATCAGCGACGGATCTTCTTCCAGGAGTTTGTTCAAGGCCCCGCTCAGCTTCACCTCATCGCTGCGTTTCTCTGGCATGATCGCGAGTGCATACACCGGATCAAGACGCTCTACTTTCGGCAAGGGCTTCACCGTGTTAGGACTCAATGTATCGCCGGTCTGAATCCCTTCCATACGAGCCAATGCGACGATCGATCCAGCCGTTGCTTGGGTAAGAGCCATTTGTTGTTGACCCATCAGCCGGTAGATCCCACCCGTTCGCACGCCATTTAAGGTCATCCCATCCGTCAGGGTACCTTGCCAGACCCGGACTAAGGAGAGTTTACCGCCTTGGGAAGTGGCATAGGTTTTTAGAACTTGAGCGATTGGGGTTTGGGCGACTGCCAATCCCCGTCGTTCAGCCGTCGTGTCGGGGTCGGGGGCTTCCCGTAATAGGGCTTCTAATAGGGGCCGAATCCCAAAATCCTGATCAGCCACACCCACCAAAACTGGCACAATCAGATCCGCACCTAACTCCATTTTTAAGTCTTGGACAATTTCGTCTTGGGGTGGCTCAACGTCTTCCAGGAGTTCTTCGAGTAAATGATCATCAAAGTCGGCTAACGTTTCGAGCATTTCAACCCGAGCCGCATGTTCTGCATCTTTGAGGTCGGCTGGCAGGGCAATTGGATCGGCTGGAGCACCAGGGTGATATTGATAGGCTTGTTCGCTGATCAAGTCGATAAAGCCACGAATGGTTTCGCCTTGTCCGATCGGATATTGATGCGGCACGATCGGACGACTGGAAACTGTTTTCAGGGCTTGCAGTAAATCAGCAAAAGAATCATGGGATCGATCCATTTTGTTGACAAAGACCAGATGGGGAATTTCCCAATCATCTAAAAATTGAAACAGTGGAGCCAGGGTCAGCACACGGCTACAGTCGGGTTCACAAACCACTACAGCCGCATCTACACCCATGAGCGCATGGTAGGCTTCTTGGGCAAACTCTACTGAACCTGGACAGTCTACAAACGTAAAACAAAAGCCGCCATACTCAGTGCTAGCGGCATTCACTTCAACACTCATTTGGCGATCGCGGGCTTCTGCCGAAGCATCTCCCACTGTGTTCTTATCAGTTACTTTACCTTTACGAGAAATTGCCCCTGTCACCGATAAGATGCTTTCTAAAACAGTGGTTTTGCCACTCAGATAGGGACCTACGATCGCCACATTTCGTGAGCCAGCAACCCTTGCATCAGAGCCTGCTTTATCGTTCATAAAACCCTCACTTATCGCCTCACGCGATGGCTAAAAATCTGTGTAATCAGCAATGCAATTCAATCAGCAATGCAATTCAGTCAGAAATACAATCAGTCAGCAATACAATATGCAACCAGCAATGCAATCAGTCAGAAAACACCACAGACCTATAGACAGAAGTAGTAAAGCGATCGAACACGAGAAGCAATTAGCGGATGAAATTCAAATCGATAATATAGTTAATGAGCGGCGAATTTAGCCAGGACAGTTAAAGTAGAGAAAGCCCAATCACCAAATTACCGATTAATCTGAAATGAGTCAGGTTGTAGAGGTATACAGTGTCGATTGACCGTGCTAATTGCTAGTGATGTCAGCACCTGGCTATACCAATAGTTGGCTGTACCAGTGACTGGCAAAAGGTTCGATCGCGATGCCATTATGCTGAGCTCAATTCTACTGAACTCAATTCTGCCGAACTGCTGAACTGTGGAGAATAAGCTCAAGGAGATAAACTGTGGAGCAACTGAAATCTTGCTGCTTTAAACTTAGATTAACCTGTGAATCATCTGCTCGAACTCGCTATTTGTGAAAATTTATAACATGCCTTTGGGCAACCAGGCTTGGAGTCACTATTTCAGCCGATCCTCCCTGCTTTATCACAATAACCGTGATGTTTTTTCATAGTTCTCCATAAACTTCTGCATAAACTTCTCAACCGTTCGTTAAACACCTGAACGACCTGAATGACCTGAATGACCTGAATGACCTGAATGACCTGAATGACCTGAACAGACTGAAGCTAGGTAATGGCAGAGAGACCAGAAATACCAGAGCGACCTTAACAAACGATCGAATTTCGATTGCTCCAACGCTTCGATTGCACCTTGCTGTTGCGGTGGTTAAATTTGCCCCATGTCCACCAGCAGATTCAGCCCAGCGATCTGCCCCCCTTGAAGTGCTCTGGAATTCATAAACACTTCTTAAAATCCGCAAAAATACCCCTGTCGAATTCACCGAAGATCAGCAACAGTAGTAACTGCTTCTTTTCGTCACTTCCACCTCCATCTATGGGTAGAAAAATCGATCGTACGCCTCTGGTGATTGCCCTGTGCAGTTTGCTGGGGATTGGGTTCGGAGCAACGGCTAGCCAGGCTGAGATGAACCATTGTTTATCGGCTGAACATCCCACCAGCCAATGCTTGACTCAGAACCCGACTATGAAACGGCTCGAAGGGATGGGAATGGGCTTGTTTGCTGGAGCCGGTGCTGCGATCGGAGCCACTTGGCATCGACCCCCTAAACCCTAAACGGTTCTAGGGGCTGATCGGCTTGACTGGATCTCCCGGCAGATGGATCGGTGCAGCAACAATTCCAGCGGCTTCAAGCACCGCCGCCGCTCTCAAAATCAGTGACTCCTGATAGGGAGCTGCAATAATTTGCACGCCGAGTGGCAATTGTCCCGGATGATGGATGGGAACCGACAGAACGGGGAGCCCAATTAAGGAAAGCGGCTGGGTGTAAAGTCCCAAATTCGGACGAACCAGCACTTCTTGCCCATCTAAAACCATCGTTTGCTGACCAATCAAAGGGGCGCAACAAGGCGTTGTGGGAGCCAGGATCAAATCGACCGCCTGAAACAATTCCCGCACCCGATCGCGATACCAGCACCGAAACCGCTGAGATTGCAAATACCAGGTATTCGGGATCATGGTGCCTGCAATAAATCGATCGCGGGTAGCCGGATCGAAATCATGCGGCTGTTTTTTGATCCGATCGAAATGGAGGTTGCTGCCTTCGCTAGCAGTGATCACATAGGCAGCCGCTCGGGCTCGATGGGCTTCGGGAATGACAACGCGCTGGGAGGCTCCTAAGACTTGGGCTACCTGCTCCACAGCCGCAAATACAGATGGATCGCCACCTCGCTGGAAATAATCAGTTGCCACGCCAATCCGCAATCCTTCAATCCCGCGATCGAGCCAGGGCATACAGGGTTCGATCGGACGGTTGCTACAAACTGGATCGGTCGGATCAGCGCCTTGCAACAGGTCATAGATGAGAGCTATATCGCGGACTGAGCGGGCAAACGGCCCAATGTGGTCTAAACTACTGGCAAACAGGTACACCCCCGATCGAGACAGTCTGCCATAGGTCGGCTTGAAGCCAAAAATGCCACACAATGCAGCAGGAACCCGAATCGAACCATTGGTGTCCGATCCCAAACTGAGGGGTACCAACCCAGCGGCAACCGCAACGGCTGAGCCACCAGAGGAGCCACCCGCCGATCGGCTCAGATCGGCGGGATTATGACAAGCCCCATAGTGGCTATTTTCGGTGACAAAGCCGTAGGCATACTCGTCCATGTTTAAGGCTCCCACCAGCACGGCTCCTGCTTTCTGAAGACGACGAATAGCAGTCGCACTGGTTAGGGCAGGGGGCTGAACACGATTGAGCTTGGAGCCGGCTAAAGTGACAATTCCCTCAATATCGAAAAGATTTTTGACTGCAAAGGGAACACCTGCCAGTAGCCCTGGATCCTGTCCTTGAGCGATTTGATGATCGATTTTCCGGGCCTGGGTAATCGCGGACTCAGACAAAACGGCAGTGAAACTATTAAGCTGAGGATCATGGGTGGCGATGCGATTCAGGGCTGCACAAGCCACCGCTTCGGCTGTGATCACGCCTGACTTAATTGCCGCAACCGTGGCATGGGCATCTGCAGATTCGCTGCGGAAAGACATACGGATATCAAAGTGTATTGAGAGGGAAATCAGGCTCAACGTTCTGGATCGAAAATGGGAGCGATTTCGATCGTTTCCGGCAGGGGAAATTCCATCACGAGCTGGGCAATGGCAGCAGTACGTTGAAGATTAGCGATCACACCAGGACGATGTTCTGGATCGAGAGGAATATCTAAGATTTTTGCCATTCGATCCACGAGCTGAGCAGTTTCTGCATCAGTCATCACCATAGAATTAGCATTCATTGCGATTAAATTGCCATTGCGATTAAATTGCCATTGCGATTAAATTGCCATCATGCCTGCCTGTCCTGAGTACTCACCCAGGGCGAAAATCCTGAATGCCTCAATGACCAACCCTTCAGGACAGAGTACCAAGAAAGGGGACATCAAATCCTACTCAGGTTGACGTTCCACGATCGCTTCCATCGTGCTGGTCAGATAATGCCCAGCCATGATGCTGCTGGATAGGCAATATTTGTTAAGTCCAAATTGATGTAAGGTTTCAAAGCCAGTGCGCCGCTGCCGATCGCCCAAAACCCAATAGCGTTGCACGATCGATTCTGGCGCAATCCAGCCTTCTCCCTCAACCCGTCCCAAAAGGCTATGCTGGAGCACAAATGTATATTGCCGCTCACCGGCATTCAGGCGACCCCGATATTGCAGCGAAATCTCGTCGCGGTTAGAGCCAGGGAAAATCAGCTTGGTCACCATCGTAAACCAATCATCTCGACTCCAAGCCACTAGAATTTTGCCTTTCACGGCAGTTGGGAGGGCATCTCGATCGAGCCAGTTCCCCTGCAATGTCCATCGCCCCGATTCCAGTAGAAAATTGTGATCCACAGTGCGAGTCCTTGTCATCCTGCCCGCGCAATGCAGACGCTGAATCTCAATAGCATCTCATGCTATCACGCGGAGTAAGCGCCACCCTGGTGAATTTCCCCTAGAAGGACAGGACAGTTTGCCCCTGTCACCTCCGGGAGATTACCGGGTAGCCCCTGGTAACGCCAGTACGCCAACACCGCAAAGGCGATCGCTTCTTTAAAGTCAGCATTCAGCCCCAGATCATCCGTGCTGCAAACTTGCGTTGACTCCAGATTAGCTTGCAGTCGCTGTTGTAGGTAGGTGTTGTGACTCCCTCCCCCACAAAGGGCCACCTGAGCAGGCAAGCGGGGTAAAAAGCGGCGATAACTCTCGACAATGGAAGCAGCGGTTAATTCGGTCAGACTGGCCAGAATATCTGCCTGGGAGAGGGGATAGGCAGACGCATCTTGAAGGCACTGGTGCAAATAATCGACCCCAAACAGCTCTCTGCCGGTTGATTTCGGAGGCGCTTGCTGAAAGAAGGGATGCTCCATCCAGCGGTTGACCAAAGCGGTACAGGGCATTCCTTGGGCGGCCCAGGCACCGTTGCGATCGAAGGTTTGGGCTCCTGAGGTAAATTGACTGACCGCCAGATCGATCAGTGCATTGCCGGGGCCCGTATCCCAACCGCAAATCGGTTCTCCCCGCGATTGAGCAGGCAAATAGGTGACATTACCGATCCCACCTAGATTTTGTAAGCAGCGATCGAGTTGATCATGGCGCAGCAAACAAGCATCGACCGGCGGGACTAGGGGCGCACCCTGCCCTCCCACGGCCAGATCAGCCGCCCGGAAATTACTGATCGTGGTAATGCCCGTCCGATGGGCAATCAAGGCACCTCGACCCAATTGGAGGCTATAGCCCAGGGTAGCGCCCTGCGGGGGACGATGGTAAGCCGTTTGACCATGGGAGCCGATCAAGTCTACAGGGGCGTGTTTCGCCTGCAAGTTCAGGGCAGCCGCAGCAAAAACCTCCGCAATGGCATCATCTAGCTCAGCCAATGCTGACATGGATAGGGGCTCACCTGCACAGACATCCAGAATTTGTGATCGCAGAGCAGCGGGGTAAGGATAGGTTTCCCCTTGGAGCAGATTCACCTGCAAATCAGCTTGGCTACCCGACAGCTCTACTAATGCAGCATCGATCCCATCGACCGAAGTGCCACTAATCAGTCCAATCACCCGCAGGCTCATATCTGTTAATCTCTAGATTTATCTCTGGCAAGTTGCAAATCTGGGTCTGGCTTGAGCTGGTTCTAACAGGCTCGGATGCTAGCCTGGGTCAAAAAACCAGGTCAAACTGGCAGTCGATCGATGCACTTATTGGCTCCAATCACCACCATCAGCCAGCCTTTCGCAAGGCGAGTCACCGGACTGGGGTTGATTTCAAACTTGCCATCCTGACAGACTGCCAGCAGGTTTAAGCCGTAGCGTTTGCGCAGATCGAGATCGGCGATCGTTTTGCCATCAAATTCTACTGGTACCACTACTTCCACAATGCTGTGATCCGGATCAAGCTCAAACCGTTCTAGCAACCCTGGGCGGGTGAGGGAGCGGGCCAGCTCACACCCCATCTCATGCTCTGGATAAACGACATGGTCAGCACCAACTCGCTTAAGCAGCTTGCCATGAATTTCGGACGAAGCCTTGGCAACCACATGGGGGACACCGCCCTCTTTCAAATTGAGTGTGGTAATCACGCTTTCCTGGATGAAGTTACCGATCGCCACAATCACGGTATCCAGTTCAAATAACCCAGCCTCCCGTAAGGCAGAAGGATCGGTGGAGTCCAGAGAGAGGGCATGGGAAGCAATTTCATCGTTGATCGCCTGATTCACGCGGCGCTCGTCCGAATCAACCCCTAGCACCTCGTAGCCCAAATGATGCAAGGTCATACAAACGGCCCGCCCAAAGCGCCCTAACCCCACAACAGCAAACTGGCGATTATTAGAACGAAGACTCTTAAAAAAGCTTAAGGAAGAAAGAGAAGAAAGACTCACAATATGCAGCCTGTAACGTAGAGAAATTGGCTTTAAGAACTCTGATCAAAAGGTCTCCTCTGGCTGACAACCGAATGACCTCAGCTACTCAAAACTTAACATAACCGTACCCCCATTCGATCAGGAACTCCAGGGGAAAAATACTACCCTTATCCGACCAACAAGTTTTCTTCTGGGTAATTGATCGATGAGGGTTCCGGATCACCTAAGACCGCTGACATGAGCAACAAAACTCCCACTCGACCAACATACATGGTTACGACTAAAACGAGCTTCGAAAACACAGAGAGACCTGCCGTAATGCCAGTCGATAGCCCCACTGTAGCAAAACCAGAGACGACCTCAAACAGAATACGAATGATCCCCATTTCTCGATCGGCCAACCCAATCAGGGCAGTGGAAATCAGCACCGTCATCATCGAACCAAACACCACACCCACGGCTTTGAGCACTAGCGGCAGCGGAATTTGCCGGTTGTAGCAGATCACATCTTCCTTACCCTGCAAAACGGCCTTGGTACAGTCAAACAAGACCCGAAATGTCGTAGTTTTGATGCCACCACCTGTGCCGCCTGGGCTCGCTCCGATGAACATCAGAATAATGGTAATAAACCAGCCTGCTTCCGTCATTTTGGCGTAGTCAATGCTGTTAAATCCGGCTGTGCGAGGCACCACCCCTTGAAACCAGGCCAGCAGCAGTTTCTCACCAAATGTGAACGGGGCAAAAGTATCCGGGTTGTGGTACTCCACAAACAAAAAGGCGATCGTGCCAAACACTAGCAATCCCACAGTCGTGTTGACCACCATTTTGAAATTGAGCGGCAGCACAATACATCTCCGGTGATGCTGCAATCGATCGCGCAGTAGGAAGTAGAGATCCATGATCACCTGATAGCCAATCCCACCAAAAATGATCAGCAGGGGAATCACGATATTGATGGGGATCGAGGTGGCATAGCGAATCATATTGTCTGGAAACAGCCCAAATCCAGCGTTATTAAAGGCACTGACACTATGGAAAACAGACAGCCAGATCCCGTAATTCCAGCCGTAGTCGGGAATAAAGACTGGCATCATGGCGAAGGCTCCCGTCAGCTCGAAAATTAAGGTCACAGCGATGATCGATTTGATCAGTTGCCTCGCCCCCGATAAACCCTCTTTATCCAGTGATTGCTGAATGGCGATTTTGTCCCGTAGCCCGAGCCGTCGCCCAATCAGCAACAGCAGAAATGTGGTGGCCGTCATGTAGCCTAGCCCGCCAACCTGGATCAGCAGCATAATAAATAACTGCCCCCAAAACGAAAAATAGCTGCCGGTATCGACAACCACTAGCCCTGTCACACAAACCGCAGAAGTTGAAGTGAAAAGGGCCACCACCGGATCGCCCCAAGTGCCGCTCACCTGGGCAAAGGGCAGCAGCAACAGCAACATCCCAACTGTGATGACTGTGATAAATCCCAAGCAAACTGTACGAGCAACCGTCATGAGATAGGTTCGATCGGTAAGGGTTTCACGGTAGAAAATAGAGCTAGTTAAAACTCACTGTTTCGAGATTACTGCCAGCATGACTTTTACGCTACAGCAACAAATTCAGCAGTTTTATGATGCCTCTTCTGAACTGTGGGAGCAGATCTGGGGAGAGCATATGCACCACGGCTATTACGGAGCCGATGGCCAAGACCGCAAAGAACGCCGCCAAGCCCAAATTGATTTGATTGAGGCCTTGCTGGATTGGGGCAATGTATCGCAGGCGACCCAAATTTTGGATGTGGGTTGTGGGATCGGGGGCAGTTCACTTTACCTGGCTGACAAGTTTGCTGCCTCTGTCCAGGGCATTACTTTGAGCCCAGTCCAGTCCAAACGGGCCACCGAACGATCGATAACTGCTGGGTTGAGCGATCGGGCCCATTTTCAGGTGGCGGATGCCCTTCAGATGCCTTTTGCCGATGCCTCGTTTGATCTGGTCTGGTCGCTAGAAAGCGGCGAACATATGCCGGACAAGCGACAGTTCCTGGCGGAATGCTGGCGAGTGCTCAAACCAGGTGGCACGGTGCTGATGGCCACTTGGTGTCATCGTCCTGTTCCACCAGCGTTGACGGCCGATGAGCAGCAACATTTGGCCAAAATCTATCGGGTTTACTGCCTCCCGTTCGTGATCTCTTTGCCAGAATATGAGACGATCGCCCAAACCGTCGGCTGGCAAAATCTCCGTAGCACAGATTGGTCGGATGCCGTAGCCCCCTTCTGGAATGTGGTGATCGATTCTGCCCTCACTCCGACCGCCATCATAGGACTGTTGCGATCGGGCTGGTCAACGATCCAAGCGGCTCTATCTCTGGGGTTGATGAGTCGGGGGTATCAACGGGGGTTGGTCAAATTTGGGGTGTTGAGCGGTACCAAACCTGGATGACGGGTTCCAAGTATAAACTACGACCTCTTGTCCGGCATCTTGTTCGGCATTTTGTTCGGCATCTTGTCTGGCTGCCTCTCGTCCAGCCTCTTGTCTGGCTGCATTGGAACCGCTAGGATTAGTCCGGCTGACGGATTCGTGCTTCGATCTCCTCTAGGGTTTTCAGGACGAGCCGTTTTGCTTCCAACTTCCAGCCCCATTTTTGGATCGCGATTGCCAATCCTGTACCGGCGATCGTAGCAAGCAGATCTAACGGTTGCATGAACGAAATCCCGAGCAACAACCCTAGCCCTGCAATGCCCCAAAAGGGTAATGCCACGGTTTGCCGTTGTTCCTCCACCAATTTGCCCAGGCCGCCGGTTGGCAATTCGGCTTCCAGTTGTTGCTTGATCTGCTTCTGCTCCGCCGCACTCACAGATAAACCGATTTTTTGTCGCAGTTTTTCCATCTTGCGGGCATCGGTGCTGTATTGGGTCAGTTCATCCTCTGCCATTAATACCAGCCGTTCATACTGTCCCATCGGTTCCACCTTTCATGAGTTGCGCTGTTTCTAGCATAAAGCTCTAAGATCAGTCCGAAAACCCTTCATCATCCCCCTATGCGCCCGATTCCTCCTTCTAAGTCTGCCGATGCTCCCCAACCCAGTATTGCCCCACAGCCTAGGGCGGCCTCAAATTTAGTTCAGCGTCATCTGCCCAAACTCTATGCTTTTTGGAAGTTCTCTCGCCCCCATACGGTGATCGGCACCAGTCTCAGTGCGGTTGGCTTGTTTTTGTTGGCTAGCGTGGAAAACAGCAGACCGATCGACGGATGGTCTTTGCTAATTTGGCTGGGTGCGCTAGTAGCCTGTCTCTGCGGCAATGTTTACATTGTGGGCTTAAATCAACTAGAAGATGTGGCGATCGATCGGGTCAACAAGCCCCATTTGCCGATTGCTTCAGGTGAATTCTCACGCCGACAGGGTTGGGCGATCGTGGGCATCACGGGCAGCTTAGCGTTACTGCTTTCGGCCTGGCAAGGCGCGTTCTTACTCGCCACCGTTTGGATCAGTGTTTTGATTGGTACTGCCTATTCTCTACCGCCCATTCGGCTGAAGCGATTTCCGATCTGGGCTGCACTATGTATCTTTTCGGTGCGAGGGGCGATCGTCAATCTGGGATTGTTTTTACATTTCAATCAACGCTTGGGCGGAATGGTGCAGATTCCGGCTACTGTTTGGTGTTTAACGGTATTCATTCTAGTCTTCACGTTTGCAATCGCTATCTTTAAAGATATTCCCGATCTGGAAGGCGATCGTCAATACAAAATCACCACTTTTACCATCCGGTTGGGTGCTCCAGCGGTATTTAACTTGGCTCGTTGGGTCTTAACGATTTGCTATGTTGGCATGATTGGAGCAGGTTTCCTTTTACCCGGTGTGAATGGGATGTTCTTGAGTATCAGTCATCTCTTGCTTTTGGGCTTGCTTTGGTGGCGCAGTCGATCGATCGATTTACAGCACAAATCAGAAGTGGCCAGGTTTTATCAGTTCATTTGGAAATTGTTTTTCCTGGAATACCTGTTGTTTCCAGTGGCGGTAGGGTTGGGCTCGCTGACTTAAACGCTCTTAAGGACAAAAGGTCACATTCGATCGGTTCACCCAGTTCTGGATCCCCCGAATGGACGCAAACAAGCGATAATGCGAAAGGATTTTGCATGGATTGAGTAGGCATCATGAGTGGGTTTGAATCGGAAAAATCTGAATTGGAAAAATCTGAATTCAGGAAATCGGAATTGGGCACGAAAGTCGAGCAGCTCAGCCGCTATTGGAGTCCGGTGGTGCATACGCTTACACCTTATGTACCAGGAGAGCAACCCAAGCTCAATCGGTTGATTAAACTCAACACCAACGAAAATCCCTATCCGCCGTCCGAGATGGTTTTGGCAGCGATCCAGGCAGAAACCATTGAATCCCTCAAACTTTACCCCGATCCAAACGCAGATTTACTCAAACAGGCGATCGGCGATTATTATGGCGTTTCTGCTCAATCGGTATTTGTCGGTAATGGTTCCGATGAAGTATTAGCCCACACCTTCGGTGGTTTACTCAAACATGATCTGCCTATTCTCTACCCAGATATTACCTATAGCTTCTATCCAGTCTTCTGCAAGCTGTACGAAATTGAATCTATTCAGATTCCCCTAGATGCTTCCTTTCAAATTCGGATCGAAGATTACCTGCGTCCCAACGGTGGTATTATTTTTCCTAACCCCAATGCTCCCACAGGCTGTTTATTGCCGCTGGAGCAAATTGCCCAACTGGCTACTCAAACTGATGCTGTGGTGGTGATCGACGAAGCCTACATCGATTTTGGGGGTGAAACGGCGATCGCTTTAATTGATCAACATCCCAATTTATTGATCATTCAAACCTGCTCGAAAGGGCGATCATTGGCGGGTTTACGAGTGGGCTTTGCCGTGGGCAATCCGGTCTTGATTGAAGCACTTGAACGAGTCAAAAATAGCTTCAATTCCTATCCCCTCGGTCGGCTCGCAATTGCTGGAGCGGTTGCTGCATTCCGGGATCGCGACTACTTTGAGCAAACCCGTCAAGCCGTGGTTGCCAGTCGGGAATGGCTGATCGATCAGCTCTATTGCTTGGGGTTTAAGGTATTGCCCTCAGCCGCCAACTTTGTGTTTGTGCATCACCCTGACCATGATGCCGCTCAACTTGCTGCTGCCCTCCGCGAACGCAACATTATTGTGCGTCATTTCCGCCTGCCCCGCATCGACCAGTTTCTCCGCATTTCGATCGGGACAGACCCAGAGTGTCAGGCTTTGGTCAGCGCCTTAGAAGACTGGCTGGGGGCTCAGTCAAGGTTCACGATCCCCCCAGCCTGAGCTAAAAGTTGCCGTATGCCGTAATGGCTGTTTTGAGCCGATCGATTA
Organism: Elainella sp. Prado103; assembly: GCA_025454395.1. Lineage (GTDB taxonomy): Bacteria > Cyanobacteriota > Cyanobacteriia > Elainellales > Elainellaceae > Elainella. The sequence continues at coordinate 67,425 of JALOOM010000006.1, read as the reverse complement.
CCTCGGCAACAGCCAAGCTCCCCAGTTCTCCGGCCGATCGGGTACGGATACTGAGGGCGTTGGATTCAGCTTCCTTCGCACCAACGACTGCCATAACCGGAATTTTCTCTTTTTCGGCATTGCGAATCAGTTTGCCCAGCCGCTCACCACTGGTATCAACCTCAACGCGCACCCCGATCAAACGCATTTGGTCAGCCACTTGGTGACAGAAATCGAGCACCTCTTCGGTCACTGGCAACAGCCGAATTTGGATCGGGGCTAACCAGAGGGGAAAATCGCCCGCATATTCCTCAATCAAAATCCCAATCAGCCGCTCTAAAGAGCCGAAGGGAGCCCGGTGGATCATCACGGGTCGCTTACGACTGCCATCCTCGGCCACATATTCTAGGTCAAACCGTTCGGGCAGGTTGTAGTCTACTTGAACCGTCCCCAATTGCCATTCTCGATCGAGCGCATCCCGGAAGATAAAGTCGAGCTTTGGCCCATAGAAGGCGGCTTCCCCAATCCCCTCAAAATGTTCCATATTCAAGGTTTCAACCGCTCGTCGGATCGCTGTCTGCGCCTTATCCCAAATCTCGTCGGAACCGATATATTTGTCGGAGGCTGGATCGCGAAAACTGAGCCGAGCCCGAAAGTTTTTGAGTTGCAAACTCTCAAACACAAACTGAATCAGTTCGACGACTCGCAAAAATTCGGCATCTAGCTGTTCCGGAGTCACAAACAGGTGGGCATCATCCACGGTGAACCCCCGAACTCGGGTTAATCCGCCTAACTCACCCGACTGCTCATACCGATAGACTGTACCAAACTCCGCCAATCGCATCGGCAAGTTGCGATAGGAACGCAGTTCACTCTTGTAAATTTGAATATGAAACGGACAGTTCATCGGCTTGAGCACAAACCCTTGTTCAGTGGCGCGCTCCTCTTCCCCATCCGCCATCATCGGAAACATATCTTCTTTGTATTTCTGCCAATGTCCCGATGTTTTAAACAGATCGATCCGGGCAATATGGGGCGATACCACTGGCAAATAACCGCGCTTCAGTTGCTCCTGCTTCAAAAAATCCTCCAGGAGCGATCGCAATACGGTTCCTTTGGGAGTCCAGAGGGGCAAGCCGGGCCCGACCGGATCAGCAAAGATAAACAAGCCCAATTCTTTCCCCAACCGGCGATGATCACGGCGCAGAGCTTCTTCCTTGCGGCGTTTGTACTCAGCCAACTGTTCTGGAGTTTCCCAAGCCGTGCCGTAAATCCGTTGTAGTTGGGCCTTGGTTTCATCCCCGCGCCAGTAAGCCCCAGCTACGCTCTCTAGATCGATCGCATCTGGATTGAGATCGATCGTATTTTCGACATGGGGGCCAGCGCAGAGATCCCACCATTCTTCGCCCAAATGGTAGATCGTGATCGGTTCAGATTGAATGTCCGCCAGAATTTCTAGCTTATAGGGCTCTCGAATCGCCGTAATTCGACGAGCGGCTTCTTCGCGGCTCACCTCTTCGCGCCGCACCGGCAATTTTCGCTTGATGATTTTGATCATTTCCTTTTTGATCGCCTTCAAATCTTTCTCCGTGAAGGGATCAGGACTATCAAAATCATAGTAAAACCCATTCTCAATCCAAGGCCCGATCGTCACCTGCGCTTTGGGAAACAGTTTTTGCACTGCCATGGCCATCACATGGGAAGTCGTGTGACGAATCCGCTTTAGCGACTCTGATTCACTCGTCCGCGGCAAATAAATTTTGGGAGACTGTTCTACAGCGGTTTCAACAGCAGAGGCATCTGGCTTGAGCATGGGTAACTGAACCACAGATAACAATTAAGATCAGACTTCTATCTTATCGAGCTGAGTCGTTTAAGCGTGCTGATTTTCGCCAAGCTCATGCTGAAAGATCAGGCATTTTTCTGAGGATTGCATCGAGAATTGTTAAGAAGTGTAAAGTGCGTTAAGCTATTGAACAGATGAATTCTCAGATTTTTCGATCAATGCTGACTTCTGGTTCTGATTTACCTGAGCAGAATCTTCTTAAAACTTTATTGCAACCGCTTTTAGAAGATTTTCAATATTGGTTTGCTCGATCGCGCACGCTGTTAGAAAACCATCGCATTGACTTTCTTAGCCCTGAAGCCCAGATGGATCTGCTCGATCGGGTGACGCAGGCTCAACAAGAGGTTAATACGGTTCAAGTCATGTTTCATGCAACTGATGGGCGGGCAGGGGTTGAAACTGCGGTTTTGCTACCTTGGCACAAGCTGGTCACCGAATGTTGGCAGGTAGGAATGAAGTATCGTATGGAACACCCCGAGATTGCCGCATTGGAGCGATCGGAGCCCGACTCGCTCTAACCTAGTTCAGTCTGGTCGGCTCGCTCTCTGCCATCTTGACTACTGATACGTTATGGGGGCTTTGGGGACTCCCGGTGAGATTTGAGCCCACTGATCTAAATCTCTGGTGAGAATCTAAAGCCAAGCTTAAAAATTTGTTGTGAAATTGGCCGATCGGAGTTTGCTCGGCTGAGAATGGTTAAATAAAGTTATTGTTTTGGTATGGTGAGTCCAAGCTCATTTGGCTGGCATCTCACTCACTTCTCAACAGTGAATCCCCAATGATTCATTGCAATCTGGGAATCTAGAGCGCGATCCGGTCAGGCGGGTTTGGGAGCATCTGTCGGGGTTCGGTTTCAGGGGTTTGTTTCGTTATTCGGTTGTGCGATCGGTTTCGAGGAAAGCTTATGCTGCATTTGCTTTATATCCTTGCTTTTACACTGTTGGCTTTTTTAGCGGTTGGCAATTTAATTCGGAATTTGATGACACTTGGCATGGAATCGCAGCGATCCTACGGTAATCGAGGGCGATTTGTGCCGAATGGTAACAGTGCCGATGCTCAACCAGGAGTTCGAACCGTCCCTCACCCAGAACTTCTGGATGAGGAGGGGAACATCGTTAATGAGCCATTTCTAGTCATGCGTTCAATTACGGTTGAGGATGCCAGAGAGCGGTTAGATGCACTGTACAACGCCTCTCCTAGTCCCAGCGAAGATGACGGGTCAAAATAGGTGGAATATTCTTAAATAAGCTCACTTGCATTAACGAGTAGACGCGCCAGATTCGTCCTTCTAGGTTTTATTCCCTAGCCTCAATTTAGTTTGAGTTCTATCGGTGCGTCCGCCGCCAATTTGTGTGCTCACGGCCGCTTAAGTTTCAGGACTCAGCTTGGAACTGGAGTGGTTGAGGCGCGACATCTGTTGGCTTGACAAAATTTTTGCAAGAATGTTTTCTGCAAGAGTGTTGCGAGAGTGTCGGCTTCGTTGTCTGCCGCGAATTAATCTGCGTGCAAATTTTGCTGCTATGCTGAACCCGATTGATTCCGATCGAGCTCCTGATCCCCCTGATCAGCGTCAATATGCTCCTGCCACCCAACGCAACCGCGATCCGATCCTGGTAGTTTTGCAACGAGTGTTACCCCCAACCGGCACCATTTTGGAGATTTCCAGTGGCACGGGAGAGCATGCCGTCTATTTTGCGCCCCGTTTATCTCCCCGGCAGTGGCTACCCTCTGATCCCAACCCGATCGCCCGCCATAGTATTGAGTCTTGGCGTTGGCATGAACCGGCTGAAAATTTGTGCGCTCCGCTGGCGATCGATGTCTGTGATCCGCTGTGGGCAGAGAATATTGCGCCTCAAGTCAATCCCCAGTTCAATCTGCAAAGCAACCTGATTCAGGCGATCGTCAATATTAATATGATCCACATCGCACCTTGGGCAGCTTGTCTGGGATTAATGGCAGGTGCAGCTCGAATTTTGCCAACTGGCGGGGTGCTTTATCTATACGGGCCATACCAACAACAGGGGCAACACACCGCTGAAAGCAATGCGGCTTTTGATGCCAGTTTGCGTCAACAAAACTCAGATTGGGGTGTGCGAGAGCTAGAAGCGGTCGTCGAAGTGGCAGAAAAGCAAGGGCTGCAATGGCAGGAAACGATCGCCATGCCAGCGAATAACCTATCCGTGGTGTTCTGTCGCCTTTAATTTCGGTGGATTCCGATCTAGTCGGCCATACTTAGGGTTGGTATTTGCGGAATCAGGGGCTGCCGCGTTTTGAAATTGAACGAGTAACCGTGGGGGAGGATATGCAACCGCACACCACAAATCGCCAGACCTTCATCTTTGAGTAATCCTGCCAAGTTATTATGGGTGGTTTCCGACTCGTCAACCACGGTTACCGATCCCTGTCCCACCACTTGAAACAGATCCCCTTCCACAATCACCGCTGTGTTCTCGTCGATCCCGATCCCTAAAATTGCGGGCTGCTGCACGAGGGCTGAAATTAATCGTCCTAATCGACCGCGCTGAGAGAAATGTTGATCAACCGCAATCCCCGGTAGAAACCCCATCCCCGTCCCTAATTCCACGGCATCGACTCTCGGATTAGTGGTCGAATCGCCTTCCACAATCATCGTATCGGGCATCATCGCCGCACCGGCACTCGTCCCACCGATCACGGCTCCAGCAGCCCGCCGTTTGCGAATGGCTTGGTCTACTCGACTCCCTTTCACCAGTTCAATAATGCGCGATTGATCGCCTCCCGTAAAGAAAATCCCTGTAGCTTGTTCGATCGTCTCTACGGCTTCTTGGCGATCGGCATCATCTGGATGTTCCGTATCCACCACTCGCACATCTTCTGCTCCAATTCGTTCAAAAACGCGAATGTAGTCATCCCCAACTTCGCGGGGCATACTGGTTGCAGCGGTCAACACCGCAATGTGAGCTTTAACTCCACCTGCCCGCCGGACAAACTCACGTAATACGACGCAGTCCCCTTCCCGATCTTCCGCGCCGCCAATGATGACCAATGCACCCTGAGTCTGCGGGGCTTCTTGTTGAGCGACCATCCCCTTACTCTCCCAATCTTCACTCTAACTTGTATAGTAGATAACCTATCTCGCAAAATTGTTAGATACAACCCCCATTGAGATAGAGTTTTCCCAGGGGAAACTGCTGCGGATGCAGTTAGGTGTGATAGGCTTACTGCGATGTGTGCAGGTCAAGATGGCATTATGGCAAAGTTGCGGGTGGGAGCCTTATTTGGAGGTTGTTCAGGCGAGCACGAAGTTTCCATTCGATCAGCGCAAGCCATCACACAAGCCCTGACAGCCGGAACCAATGCCGATCAATATGAAATTCTGCCTTTCTACATTCAAAAAGATGGGGTTTGGCGAGCCGGCGAGCCGGCCCAAGCAGTATTGCAGACAGGTGAGCCCCTGCCTGTTGAGGCTCAAAACCCTGGGTTAGAGCATCGATCGCGACTCTGGCAGTTGCCCCCGGAAGCCGCCACGGTTGAGGTTTGGTTTCCGATGTTGCATGGCCCGAATGGCGAAGATGGTACCGTGCAAGGGCTGCTGCAATTGATGCAAATCCCGTTTGTCGGCTGTGGAGTTTTAGCCTCAGCGATCGGCATGGATAAACTGGCGATGAAGTCGGCTTTTGCCCAAGCTGGCTTAGCTCAAGTGAACTATCTGGCAGTAACTCGTCAAGAAGTCTGGTCAAACCCCTGCGTTTTCCCCAAACTCTGCGATCGGATTGAGCAAATCCTAGGCTATCCCTGTTTTATCAAACCCGCAAATTTAGGCTCTTCGGTGGGTATCGTCAAGGCAACGAGCCGCGCCGAATTAGAAGCCGGATTGGATAGCGCAGCCGGTTACGATCGCCGGTTAATTGTAGAAGCAGGGGTGATCGCCCGGGAAGTTGAATGTGCCGTGTTGGGGAATGATCAGCCGAAAGCATCAGTGGTGGGTGAGATCACCTTCAGCAGTGATTTCTACGACTACGAAACGAAATACACCAGCGGTAAGGCTGATTTGTTGATTCCCGCTCCTCTGCCGATCGAGGTCGCCCAGCGGATCCAGGAGCTAGCTATTCAGGCTTTCCAGGCGATCGATGGCGCAGGCATTGCCCGGGTCGATTTTTTCTATGTGGAATCCACTGGCGAAATTCTCATTAACGAAATCAACACTTTACCTGGATTTACCGCCACCAGTATGTATCCCCAACTATGGGCAGCCAGTGGTATCGCCTTTGCTGATCTGGTCGATCGACTGGTACAACTCGCATTGGAAGCCAGATGAGCCGCCATTACTGCCAGATCAAGTCTAGGAATCAAACACTAGCCATGGGGATGGGATCGCCGCTGGTCATGGTAGGAGAAACAGCATAGAATGGGAAAACAGGCGAGTTGAATGCAGTGCTGATCTAGATTGCAGATCCGAGTGAAATCTCTTGACTGCGACTTTGCAGCTCTGGCGATGCGGCTCTGGCGATCGATAATTGGAGCTGAACTTAGGAGTATTCCGGAGCAATTGCAGATCACAGTTTTGGTCAACCTATGATTCGGGCTGGGTTATGACATGGGTGGTTTGCCCCTGTAATTTTTATAGAGCGATCGGTTATTCTGCCTTGACTCGTAATGGATCGATTTAGGGGTTCTTTGTTTATTTCCTCAAGACGTTGAGCCAGGATTGAGCCTATGGACAGAAAACAGGCTGTCCGTTCTAATGTACGGCAAACTGATATTGGCCGATCTAAACCCAGAAAGCGGAATCGATCGCCCAAGCGCATGCAGTCGGATACTTCTTCAACTTCACGCCAGCGCCAGCCTCATGCTTCGCTTCGATCGGCTGCCGATGTTCGGTCTGCTCGGCCTACTCCGTCGCTCTATTTATTATTGAAGCTATTTCGACGGCATATTTTGCTGGTTTGGCTGGTGGCAGCAGCTCTATTGATTGGCATGGCCACGGCAGCAATGATGTCTATTGTTGATCCCAGGGCTTCTGCTCCGCCTCAAACTCCTCAAACAGGCGGATTCGGCTCAACCACTCCCCTACCGGGCTCGGTAGCAGACTCGATCGCCCAACCCAACAATCCCGCTTCTGTCCCTCCACAGATACCCAATTCACCGCCTTCGTTACCCTCCATCCAGGGTTCACGGTTGATGCCTGCTGCACTGCCCTCAGACTCACCCATGACTAAGGCAATGCCACCCAAACCCGCAAGCCCAACCGAACCAGTTTCACCCCTATCTGCAGGTGGAATGCTGCTTTTGAGCTGCGCTGGCGGTTGTTTTCTGCTCTCCCAATGTCTGCAACCGCGAGCAGTGCGGAGAAAGCCCTTGCAGCAAAAAACTACTCTTCGATCGCCCTCACTCGCTTCTGCTGAGCCTACTGCCTCCGCCAATCTCCTGGGTGAAAATTTCCTTGAAGTGCCCAATGAAGCGGGGCAAGCTACTCAAGCATTGCCTTCTCAGCCTGCTTTAGCGGATCGCAATTGCCCCACTCCGATCGACTCTGCCTCACAGAATTCAGCAGTTCCCCCACTCCCGCGATCGACCCATTTGTCTGCCACTTCGTTCTCACCAGCCCCTGCCAACTCTCCGAATTCCCCTCATTCAGCCCCACGAACAACGAGAGCAGCCACTCCTACCCTGATTCAAGAACCGCTTGGCCGGTTGATTGATCAAGCTTTAGAGTCGGTGATTCCAAACCCACCGGTGGCCGTTGAGGCAGAAGTGATTCCCGTTGAACAAACTCATCCGCTCGATTGGGATGAGCCGAGTTTGGCAGATAGCCTCGATTTACGGCAGCGACGATCGCTTTCCGATTGGCTCTAGATCGACCTTACGTTGATTTCTAGCAAATACTTGCAGCAAATATTGGCTACGAGTCATTTGCTATCCACTCATTTTGAGCATCCACTCATTTTGAGCACCCATTCATTTTGAGCACCCACCAATTGCTCACGGACTCTACTTTTGATCAGCAGACTCAGGCAGCGGCATCCGAGGCTGATAGGGCAGGGGAATATATTGTACTGAAGGTCGGCCAGTCATCGCCTGCGGATAAAGCTCCATCAGGTTATAGATTTCGATCGGCAACCCAATCGTGATCGGTAAACCCAAATCTTTGGCTTCTTCCACCAGAATGGGATAGTCATGGGTGACCCGCCCCGTTGTGAGGGCTTCGATGATCCGATCGATATTTTCTGGCTTAATTTTTTGGGTCGGCACTTCATCTTCCAGCAAGGCCCGGACAAATCGCTGTACCTGTTGCATAGCCTTGCGGGCAATATCGGCAGTCACAATGGTTTGATCATCAATCTCACCGATCGGCTTATCTTCCAACACCTTCAGCACACTGGCGGCTGGCATATTGCCCAATTGTGGATCAACCGGGCCCAGCACCGCATTTTCATCCATTAAAATTTCGTCGGCTGCCATCGCTAGCATGGTGCCCCCACTCATGGCGTAATGCGGAATAAAAACACTCACTTTGGCTCGATGTCGGAGGAGAGCCCGCGCAATCTGCTCTGTGGCCAGCACCAATCCCCCTGGCGTATGGAGAATCAGATCGATCGGCACATCGGGAGGAGTCAGGCGGATCGCTCTCAACACCTGTTCTGAGTCCTCAATATTAATGAATCGAGACAGGGGAATCCCCAGTAAACTAATGGACTCTTGGCGGTGAATCATCACAATCACTCGACTGCCGCGTTTTTGCTCTAAAGCTTGAATGGCAGCTAGGCGGCGAGATTCCACCAAACGACGCTGAATCACAGGTTGCAGCGAAGAAATGAGGATAAACACCCAAAAAATATCAAAGAAGTTCATACGGGCTCCTGATCAGTAATCCATCCCGGACGGTTGAGGGCTTCGCGGAAATTGAGGCAATTAGCTTAGACAGATAGCTTAGACAGATAGCTTAGACAGATAGCTTAGACAGATGCCATCTATTCAATCCAATCCAGGCTAATCAGGCAACTATCTAAAGACCAAGGTATGGGAATCAACCTCAGCTCGTATAGATCAAATGGATGCGGGCAGTGCTCAAAACCATTTCAGATCAGGTGGGGTTAGATCGCGTAAAATTCAGATTGATTGCTCAGGTTGCCGCTCACTGCTGGATCTGAAAGCCTCTAGCAATAACCGATGACGGGATGCAAGAGGGCAATCTGGCAATCAGCAGCTCAGATTTTTCGATCGGCACTGCTGAGATAGTATCAACATCTGAGGGGGGCAAGCAGCTTTCAACAAGGCTCACGATCGCCACCTATTGCCAAGTTAGGGTCAAGACTACAAGGGTTCGATCGGATTAAGTACAATGCAACAACCGTTTGGTCAATCCGAGCTAGGTACACCCCGTTTCAGTGTTTTGGAAGGGGCGGCGGTGAAACCCGATTTAAACCGTCGGCTGCATATCGGGCTCCTGTTATTCTGGACGCTGTTGGGGTGTGGACTGCGCTTCATGAATCTGTCTAGCAAACCGCTCTGGACAGATGAATTTTCAACGATCGTGTTCAGTTTGGGCAATAGCTTCTTAACGGTGCCACTCGATCAGCTCATCCTGACAAACCAACTCTTGGCACCTTTGCGTCCCAGTGGAGCGGGAGTCGGCGAAGTGATTGGCTCTTTATTGCGCGAAAGTAATCATCCGCCGCTCTATTTCATCTTGTCTCACTGGTGGCTAAAACTGTTCGCATTCCAGACTGATCAGTGGGTTACAGCCGGACAGGTGCGATCTCTTGCCGCCCTATTTGGAGTTCTGTCGATCCCCTTTAGCTATCTCCTCAGTTGGTTGAGCTTTCGATCGCGGGTGATTGCCCAAACCACTGCGGCGCTGATGGCAGTTTCCCCTTTTGGCATTTATCTAGCGCAGGAGGCTCGCCACTATACCCTGCCACTCATTTGGATTTTGATTTCCCTCTGCTTTCTGGTGACGGCCGCTCGCAGACTGCGCGATCGACACATCTTGCCCCTGTGGTTTTGCCTCAGTTGGATTTTGGTCAACGGGCTAGGGATTGCCACCCACTATTTCTTTGTTTTCACTTTGGCAGCAGAAGCCATTGTGATTGCTAACTTGGGGCTAGTACAAAGCTGGCGAGAGAGCGGCATTTGGTATCCTTCGCTGCATTGGCGGCGCGTTTGGCTCGTCGCTGGAGGAACAGCCGCCAGTGGCTTAGTCTGGTGGCCGGTGCTGCAAAATATTCAAGATGGAGAACTGACTCGCTGGATTTATCAAGGTACCCGATCGGAATGGGGTTGGCTCGATCCCATCGGCCAAGCGATCGCCGGTTGGGTAACCATGCTGTTTCTGTTGCCGATTCAAGCCCCGACTCAAGGGATCGCCACCATTTCAGGGATTGCCCTCGTTTTGTTAATCCTGTGGATTAGCCCCAAACTATTCCGGGGCATGAAGGTACAACTGACTCAGCGAGAGTCGCGGTTGGGGATTTGGGTACTCGGAACCTTTGTGCTCAGCGCGATCGTGATTTTCTTCAGCGTCATTTTCTTCTTCGATGCCAACCTGATGAGCGCCTTTCGCTACAATTTTGTCTACTTTCCTGCCGTTATTGCTTTAGTGGGGGCGGGGCTGGGCAGTAGTTGGGATGTGGCAATTCAGATTGCTCGATCGCCCCTGGATCAGATCCCCCCTGCACTGTTGAGTTTGCTGCGGGTGAGTAATCGCAAAACGGTGATCCTGGTTTGGCTCCTGGGTTTGTTAGGAGCCCTGACCGTACTGACCAATCTGGGTTATCAGAAAACCCACCGTCCCGATCGAGTTGCGGCTGACATTCAACAATTTTCAGAGCAGCCGGTTTTGATTGCCATGCCCCATCGCTCCCATGGACAAACGGGCCGACTGATGGGAGTTGCACTGGCACTTCAGGGGAATGGGTTTTTAACCCAACCCGCCACCCCAGCACCTCGCTTTCTGCTGGCGCACGAAACCCAAAATCCACGCACTGCTATCTTGACTTTGCGACGAGCCATGAATGAGTTGCCTCGTCCACTCGATCTATGGTTGCTTAACTTTCATGAGGTACCTGAACAACCGCTTCAGGTTTTGTTGCAACAAAATCAATGTCAGCCTGAAACCCGCACTCAGTCTGTCGATGGGTATCGGTATCGCCTTTATCGCTGTACCGATCGGCCAGTTCGACGCTCCGACTCCAGCCAAACTGACCCGGAGGACACCGATTCTCCGGTTATGATGCCTGAACCGGCGGTCAACCCAATGCCCAATGAAATGCCCAAACCGCCAACAACCAATCCTGATCAGGTCAATCCAGCTCTGGATGCGGAGGAGTCTTCTTCCTTCGAACCCGACTCAGGAACCGACAACGGCTCAGAGCTAGACCTGGAAAATTGAAGCCGTCCCTTAAGCACAGGTCGGCTGAGCGTCTTGATTGCCCTTGTGCTCCTTCTGCTGTAGCGTTGATCATGCAACAGGGGGTAATTCCCAAGAGGGGTCGATCTCAACAGGATCGATGTAGCTCAATCCGGGTTGATCGATTCAATCGATTCGATCGATTCGATCCAAGCGTTTAGGCAGTTTGAAGGGGCAAATTATATGACATCACAGCGGCTTCAAGGAAAAGTAGCAATTGTCACCGGCGCATCTCGGGGGATCGGGCGGGCCACTGCTTGGGCTCTGGCCTCAGAAGGGGCGATCGTGGTGGTTAACTATGCCAGTTCTAGCCAAGCCGCAGAAGCCGTAGTCGCTGAAATTGCCGGAATGGGCAGTGAAGCGATCGCCATTCAAGCAGATGTCGGGCAAGCAGAACAGGTAGAAGCGCTATTTAGCCGCGTGATGGAGCAGTACGGTCACATTGATCTATTAGTGAATAACGCTGGCATTACCCGAGACACGTTGCTTTTGCGGATGAAACAGGAAGATTGGCAAGCTGTGATCGATCTCAACTTAACGGGGGTGTTCCTCTGCACGCGAGCCGCCAGTAAGATCATGCTCAAACAGCGATCGGGACGGATCATTAATATCACGTCTGTGGTCGGTGAGATGGGGAATCCTGGCCAGGCTAACTACAGTGCAGCCAAAGCTGGGGTGATCGGCTTCACCAAAACGGTAGCGAAGGAACTGTCCAGTCGCGGCATTACCGTCAACGCGGTAGCACCGGGCTTCATTGCCACCGATATGACTGCTGATCTGAAGGTGGGCGAGGAAATTCTGAAGCTGATCCCGCTTGGCCGATTTGGGCAACCTGAAGAGGTGGCGGGGCTAGTGAAATTTTTGGCCGCCGATCCGGCCGCTGCCTACATCACCGGACAAGTGATCAATATCGATGGTGGCATTGTGATGGCTTGAAGCGGCATTTAAGAACAAGATTAAAACGCTTCACCCATAAAACCAGATCACCCCTGAAATCAGGTCATCTGTCAAAGTAACCTGTCCACGAAATCATCCAGCAGAATGATACCAATTGAGTAGATCATCCTTAAACTAGGAGTAGAGGTTCTAGAAGGAACATAACAGGCTAGAGCATCTAGAAACCTCTATTTTTTTGTTCGGTTTGTTCAATGGTTACTGAACGTTTAAAACATGCTAGGATCAGGGTTAAGTAATGTTACAGATTCAATGATACCGAATTCGCTAAATGCTTTGGCGAGCCCTGAGCCCGCAGTCATCCATTCACCCGTTTCGCAAGCTGTAGCACCCTTGAATTGCAAGCAACCGTTCGAGCAGATGCATTTTGTCGAAGAAGTGGGGTTGATGTTCGAGATGGTCGGCTTACCCCGCATGTCGGGTCGAATTTTTGGCTGGTTGCTGATCTCAAATCCACCCAAGCAATCTCACAGCGAATTGGCTGAAGTGCTGCAAGCCAGTAAGGGTTCGATTAGTACCATGACTCGCCTACTGATCCAGATTGGTTTGATTGAACGAGTCAGTCTGCCGGGCGATCGGCGCGATTACTTTCAAATCAAGCCGAATGCTTGGGCTCAGATGACCAAACAACGAATGGCCCAGATTACGGCCTTTCGGCAACTTGCTGAAAAAGGGTTGCATCTGTTGCAAGATGTCTCTCCCAATCTGCAACAAAGATTGTGTGAGATGCGTGATATCCATGCCTTTCTGGAGCGTGAGCTGCCGCTATTAGATCAGCGTTGGGAACAGGAACAGCAGTCTTTGCGCCAATCCTGAAATCATCTGACTTTGGCCAGCATCCAGATGCCCAGCTCGATCTTTCACCGATCCCCGATCGCAGGACACTATAGCCCGATCGGTTGAGACCACTCCCATCATTTCCAACCTTTCTAACCAGACTTTTGGTTTCTATCGCAATGACGACGCAATTTTCTTTAACTGGCAAAAATCGTCAGCTCAGCCCCTGGCTGATCGGATTGGTCACAGCAGGCGTAATTGGCACAGGTGCGATCACCTATGGCGTGGTACAGCGGCGATCGGCTCCAGTCGATATTACAGGCATGACAGTGCCGGTAGAATCCCAATCGCTCCAGGCTCGGATTACCGCCAGTGGTACAGTCCAGCCGATCCAAACCGTCAACTTGAGCCCGAAAAATCCTGGCATCCTGGCAGAGCTGTTTGTGCAGCAGGGCGATCGGGTGCAACAAGGACAATTGATTGGGCGGATGGAAAACGATGATGCAGCCGCTCAATTACTTCAGGCACAAGCCAGAGTCGCTCGGGCCGAAGCTCGCTTAGCCGCCCTGCGGAACGGAAATCGCCCGGAAGATATTGCCCAGGCTGAAGCCCGTTTGGAACAGGCACAGGCCCGCTTAACGGAAGGGCAGGCTCGCCTCAACTTGGCGCAACAAAAGGTGGAACGCAATCGATCGCTGGCCGATGATGGAGCGATTTCCCGCGATCGACTGGATGAGATCTTGAGTGAGGCAGATACCGCCAGCGCCACCGTCTCCCAACTGCAAGCCTCCGTGCAGGAAGCCAGACGCAATCTAGAATATTGGCGAAATGGCAGCCGCCGCGAAGACATTCAAGCCGCTCAAGCCGAATTGGCTGAGGCGCAAGGTAATCTGCGCGCGGTGGAAGTGCAAAAGCAAGATACGTTCCTTTATGCTCCCTTTGCTGGCATTGTCACCCAAAAATTTGCCGATGAAGGCGCGTTTGTGACTCCCACCACTTCAGCGTCCGAAGTCACTTCCGCCACCTCAACGGCGATCGTCGCTTTGGCCGAAGGGCTCGAGATTTTAGCCGAAGTTCCAGAGGTGGATATTCGCCAGCTCCGCGTCGGTCAGCCCGTAGAAATTAGAGCGGATGCCTTTCCCAACCAACCGTTTCAGGGCAAAGTACGACTGATTGCGCCGGAAGCCGTCGTGAAGCAAAATGTCACTTCATTCCAAGTGCGGATTGCGCTGGAAACCGGCCAGGAGCAACTGCTTTCTGGCATGAATACGGATGTTACCTTCCTGGGCGATCAACTTGATGCGGCGGTGGTGGTGCCGACGGTGGCGATCGTGACCCAAGAAGGGCAAACCGGGGTGCTGGTACCCGACTCAAGCAATCAGCCTGAGTTTCGTCCAGTGACCTTAGGCACGGCAGTAGGCAACCAGACTCAAATTTTAGAAGGGGTAGAGCCCGGTGAGCGAGTCTTCACCGATATTCCGAAAGACTCAGAGTGGGCGAAAGCGCAAGAAGAGGAATAGGTATGAACCTGTGGGAAAGTGGCAAGATGGCAGTCAAAACTTTGACGGCCAATAAATTACGCAGCACATTGACCATGTTGGGGATCATTATTGGCAATGCCTCAGTGATCACCATGGTAGGGGTGGGGCAGGGGGCCCAGCGCTACGCCTCAGAGCAATTTGAATCCCTTGGTCCCAACGTCCTGTTTATCATTCCTGGCAGTGATGAAGCCCGCAACCGCACCTTAGAACTGCCGCGCAACCTGACGCTAGAAGATGCTAAGGCCATTAAAGCCCAAGTGCCAACCGTCAGTGCCGTTGCCCCCCAATTGCAGAGTCAACAATCGATTACCTATAGCAACCGTCGTACCTCTTCGTTGGTGGTGGGCACCACGCCTGAATTTCTGCCGGTGCGGGATTTCGACCTGACTCGTGGGCGATTTTTCAGCGATTTAGATGTGCAGCGCAACACCCAGGTGGTGGCGATCGGGGCAGATGTTGCCAATAAGTTGTTTGGCGATTCTGATCCGATCGGGCAACAGATTCGCATCAAAAACATTAGCTTCCAGGTGATTGGGGTGATGGAATCTAAGGGGGCATTTCTGGGGAACAATCAGGATGATGCCGTCTATATTCCGATTACGACGATGTCCAATCGGATTACCGGCAACACCTCTCCCTATGGCACCGAAGTGACCTTTATTTCGGTGAATGCGCGGGATGAGGCTTCTGTGAATGCAGCACAGTTTCAATTGACTAACCTGCTGCGCCTCCGTCATAAAGTTACCGCAGAAGATGATTTTACCGTTCGGACTCAAAAAGATGCTCTGGAAATTGTTGGCAATGTCACCGGAGCCCTCACCTTGATGCTGGCAGCGATCGCCGCTATTTCACTGTTTGTCGGTGGAATTGGCATCATGAACATCATGCTGGTTTCCGTGCGGGAGCGCACCCATGAAATCGGTCTTCGCAAAGCGATCGGGGCTTCAGAGCAAGACATTCTGGTGCAGTTTATGATCGAAGCGATTATTCTCTCTGCCATTGGCGGCTTAATTGGCACAGGAATCGGCGTGGCCGGAGTGACCTTAGTGGGGGCAGCGACTCCACTGAAAGCCGGAGTTTCAACCACTGCCATCGCGTTGGCGGTAGGGGTTTCAGGGGGCATTGGCCTGTTTTTCGGCGTGTTCCCGGCTCGCCAAGCAGCCAAGTTGGATCCGATCGTGGCGCTTCGCAGTGCCTGATAGAAACAGTGGCAGGATCAAATGATCAGGAAGGACAGACTCGGTTTTACCAGTGGCCCTGCCATTGTAGTTTCAGATTCTGTTCAGATGCCCCTAGCTCCACGTTAGTTTGTTCTCTAATTTGTTCTCCAGGTAAATTCTATGCAGCCTGTGATTCGGCTTGAAGATGTAGAGAAAACCTATGGCTTGGGCGACACCGAGGTGCGAGCGCTCAACCATGTCAATTTGATCGTCGAACCCGGTGAGTATTGCGCCATCATGGGCCCTTCTGGCTCCGGCAAATCAACGGCGATGAATGTGATCGGTTGCTTGGATCGGCCAACTGCTGGGCGTTACTACTTGGATGGGGTGGATGTGTCTGCACTCTCCGATCGCGAATTGGCCCATATTCGGAATCGTAAGCTGGGGTTTGTGTTTCAACAGTTTCACCTGTTACCGCAGCTTTCAGCCATGGAAAATGTGATGCTGCCCATGGTTTATGCCGGTGTTTCTCAGACAGAACGGCGAGAACGAGCGGCGGAAGCCTTAACTAGAGTGGGATTGGCAAATCGACTGAACAATCGCCCCAATCAACTGTCGGGGGGACAACAACAACGGGTGGCCATTGCCCGATCGATCGTGAATCGCCCTGTACTATTACTGGCGGATGAACCCACAGGTGCTTTAGATTCCCATACCACCCAGGAAGTTCTCAATATTTTCGCAGAGCTGAATGCGGGTGGAATTACAGTGGTGATGGTGACCCATGAACCCGAAGTGGCTCGGCAGACACGCCGCATTGTTTGGTTCCGAGATGGAGAAGTGGTACAAGATCACCTGAAGCCGGAAGATCTAGCCAAAATGACTGTCATGGCTTAAAGGGAGAGCGTAAAACACCGCAGGATGTATGACGAATGAGAAATGAGGAAGTTTTAGTCTTATCTTAAACGTCCAGCTTTCAGTCATTGAACCTTCTGCTTCCTATCTTTTCCTATTCAATTCAACTATTCATTCAACTCTATCAATTTGGGTGATTAAATCAATCAGAGTCGGGGTAACCGGGCTCTTTTTTTATAGGGCGAACAGTAAAACCCCTTCTAAAAAAATTGAAGATTTATCAACTCATCCTCAACAATTAAGATTCGATAAATTGAATAGTATCACTGTGGCGCAGCAGATTCCAGGAAGGCTAGTTTGGAATGACTTCCCCATCATTTGACCTCTCCCCTGAGGAAGATCTTTTCAATATTTTCTAGTCCTTGTTCCAGTGAGGACTTGTACGATAGCCCTATGAAGCTGGCTCTGGAAATTGTCAATTTATTAAACTTTCAAGCTCAAAAATGTTAATTAACGCCCGTGAAATTCCCCAGGATCGCTTAATCAGAACCGAAGTTTGTATTATTGGTAGCGGGCCCGCTGGCATGACATTAGCCCGTGAATTTGCAGGACAAAATATTCAGGTTTGCTTGTTAGAAAGCGGCAATTTAGACAACGATCCACAAGCGCAAGCCTTGAGCGAAGCTCAGACGATCGGCGATCCGTTTCTTTCTCCCCAAATTACCCGAAATCGTCAAGTGGGCGGTAACTCTAACGTTTGGGCAATTAAAACGGGGAATGGACAAATTGGGGTGCGCTATGCCCCCTTAGATGCCATCGATTTTGAAAAACGGGACTGGTTGCCCTACAGTGGTTGGCCGTTTGCCAAAACAGAACTCGATCCATTTTATGAGCGCGCCCAACAGGTGTGCCAATCTGGATTCTATGACTATGAGGCTGAATTTTGGGAAAGTGAGGAGGCTCAACGACTACCGTTGGATCCCGATCGATTGATCACAACCATGTTTCAGTTTGGGCCGAAAGCTGTTTTTCATGATCGCTATCGTGATCAACTGATCCAATCTGATAATATTCACGTCTACATTAACGCAACCGTTCTAGAAATTGAAGCGAATACACCAGCCCGTACTGCGACCCGAGTTCGTGTAGCCAGCACGCCAGGGCAAGAATTTTGGCTGGAAGCCACCGTGTTTGTTTTGGCCCAAGGTGGCATGGAAAGTGCGCGGCTCCTGTTGCTGTCCGATCGCCAACAAGCCAATGGTTTGGGCAATCAGCATGATCTGGTTGGTCGCTTCTTTATGGATCACCCCCTGGTGGATGGAGGCGTATTTGTGCCCGCCGATCCAGGTTTATACGATCAAATGGCGTTGTATGATTTGCGGCAGGTAAAACAGCATCCGGTACTCGGCAAACTCAATCCGGCTCCCCAATTGATGCGGCAGCAACATTTGTTGAATACGGCGATCGTGCTGTTTCCACGTCCCAGTCGTCGTCAATGGGATGCGATCTTAGCCTTTAAGGCATTGCTGGAACCATTGGCTAAAAAACAGCTTCCACCCCAGGCATTACAGTTGTTGCCGAAAATCCTCAAAGGCTTAGATTATGTGACTTTAGCAAGTTATCTAGCCGCCACGAAAAAGCAATCCTTGCTGCATGGCTTTGGACGCGGCGGTTGGTCTGAGCTGAGCCAAAATCAGCATCGCTTTAAAGGGTTTGAAGTGCTGTTTCAAACTGAGCAGGCTCCCGATCCGAGCAATCGGCTTGAGTTATCGACCGATCGAGATCGCTTTGGCTGCCGCAAACTGCAACTGCACTGGAAATGGGGTGCGATCGACAGCGACAGTGTTGCCCGGATGCAGGATATTCTAGCCGCCGAGTTGGCTGCCCAAGGACTGGGCACCTATCAGATTAGCCGCCCCAACGGTCGCCCCAAGCTCTGTAGCCCTAGCGGTGTGGCCCATCACATGGGAACCACTCGAATGCACGATCACCCAACCCAAGGGGTGGTGGATGCCAACTGTCGCGTGCATGGCCTCTCAAATTTGTTCATTGCTAGCAGCTCAGTTTTCCCCACCGGCGGTTATGCCAATCCAACTCTCACGATCGTCGCTCTTGCGCTACGGCTAGCCGACCATCTCAAGCAAGTCTTGCGTCAACCCCCACTGGAGCTAACTTCCCCGGAAATCCCAACAGTGTTGGAAAGTTGAGACGAGGGTATCCACCCTTTGCAGTTCTATCTCAATGCAGGCTCAACGCAGACTCAATGCAGATCGATCCCACTGTCTTGACCTCAGAGCGGTCTTCAACTCAGAGCGGTCTTCAACTCAGAGAGCTGAGCCAACAGCCGGGATCGATCGCTGTCCCGATCGAGCAACCTGATCCAGCAACACTAGAACCAGTGACTAGAACCAGTGACTAGAACCAGCGACTAGAACCAGTCTGCATGGAAGCTCTGCCCTCTCGGTTTGTCGGTTCGTTCGTAGGTATGGGCTCCAAAGTAATCGCGCTGAGCCTGAGTCAGGTTTTGGGGGAGGCGATCACGGCGGTAGCTATCGAAATAATCCAGGGAGGCACTAAAGGCAGGCACCGGAATGCCCAGTTTAGCAGCCGTCATCAACACCTCGCGCCAAGCCTCCTGCCGATCCAGGATGGTTTGCTTAAACTCTGGAGCCAACAACAAGTTCGCCAGATCGGGGTTTTCATCATAGGCATGTTTGATCTTGCTTAAAAAGCCAGCCCGAATAATGCAACCGCCTTTCCAAATGCGGGCACATTCACCCAAATTTACCCCATTGTTGAACAGTTCCTTCGAGGCCTTGCCGATCAGTGCCATGCCTTGGGCATAGGAGCAGATCTTCGAGCAGTAGAGAGCATCTCGCACTTTACCCACAAATGCCTTCAGATCACCGTCGTACTTGCCGGAAGGCCCGGTCAGCACTTGCGAGGCTGCCACTCGTTCCTCTTTAATCGAAGACATAATGCGGGCATTCACCGCTGCAATGATGGTTGGAATGCCGATCCCCAGATCGAGGGCACTTTCCACCGTCCACCGCCCCGTGCCTTTTTGTCCAGCAGCATCCAGGATCACATCCACCAGGGGTAGCCCTGTCTCATCATCCATCTTGTTGAAGATGTTGGCCGTAATTTCAATCAAGAATGAATTCAGCTCATCCGTCGTGTTCCATTCGGCAAATACTTCATGGAGCTGCTCATGGTTTAAGCCGACCGCGTTTTTAAGCAGATCGTAAGCTTCGGCGATCAACTGCATATCGCCATACTCAATCCCGTTATGCACCATTTTGACGTAGTGCCCCGATCCACCGGGCCCGACATAGGTGACACAAGGGCCATCATCCACTTGAGCCGCAATTTTGGTGACGATCGGTTCAATTTCGTGATATGCCGCTTCCGAACCACCGGGCATTAAGCTTGGGCCATTCAGGGCTCCCTCTTCACCGCCACTCACTCCCATGCCGACAAACCGAAACCCCTTGGACTCCATATCCAGCACGCGCCGTTCAGTGTCGGTGTAGAGCGAGTTGCCCCCATCAATGATCATGTCACCTTCATCGATCAATGGCTTGAGCTGATCCATCACAGCATCAACTGGGGCACCCGCCTTGACCATAATCATGATTTTGCGGGGCCGTTCGAGAGACTGAACAAATTCCTCCAATGAAAAAGCGGGTTTCACATTCTTTCCTTGGGCCCGCTCTGCCATAAATTTTTCGGTGGTTGCTGCGGTACGGTTATAAACGGCGATCGGGAATCCATTGCGCTCGACATTCAGCGCCAGGTTTTCGCCCATCACCGCTAGACCGATCAGACCAAAACTTTGTGCCATAAACTTTGCCTTTCTCCGGTTAAGCTGGACAACGTTGTAGAATCCACATTGAACGCAGGATGCTACTGGGGTAGTTTTCCATGGTTCATATCAGGCTCGCACCTACCAGAGTAGACAATGGTTTAGGGAAGACGGGCTGAGCGAAAGATTTTCTTTATTCCTGAGGGTCGATCGGCTCTATGCAGGGGAAAACTTGTCAGCTAGGCTACCGTTCGAGGTATTCGGTGTAACGGAATCTGCACGATAAACTCCACCCCATTGCCGACATTGTGACAAGACAGGGATCCCTGATGCTTTTCCACCACGATTTGATAGCTGATCGCCAATCCCAATCCGGTTCCCTTGCCCACTGTCTTCGTGGTAAAGAAGGGGTCAAACATGTGTTTTTGAACCGTTTCAGAAATTGGGGCTCCATTGTCTCCAATCCGAATCACGGCCTCTGTGCTACCCAATTTTTCCGTTTGGATCCAGATGGTGGGTTCGTAGGTCGATCGGGCTCCAGGGGTCTGGATTTCATCCTGTTGCATCTTTTCTTCCAGGGCATCGATCGCATTACTGAGCAAATTCATAAACACCTGGTTGAGTTGGCTGGGGTAACACTCAATCCAGGGGAGATCGCCATATTGACGCAGCACTGCAATTTCGGGTTTACTGCCTCGCAACTTTAGACGGCTTTGCAACAGGAGTAATGTGCTTTCGATCCCTTCATGGATATCCACGGATTTGATTTCGGTTTCGTCGAGCCGCGAAAAATTTCGTAATGATCGCACGATCGTCTGAATCCGTTCCGCTCCCACTCGCATTGAGCGAATCAGCTTAGGCAGATCTTCCTGCAGAAAACTGACATCGATTTCAGCCACTTGGGCCTGTGCTGCTGGAGAAAGCTGTACTTCTGCCGTTTGATAGAGCGTTACGAGTTGTAACAATTCCTGAGTATAGGTTTTGGCATAATCAATGTTGCCAGAAATGAAATTAACCGGGTTATTAATTTCATGGGCGATCCCTGCCACCAGATGCCCTAAACTAGACATTTTTTCACTGTGGATTAATTGAGTTTGGGCTTGCTGCAATTCCCAGAGGGCTTTTTCTAATTCTTCCGCTTTTTGCCGATATTTTTGATCAGCTTGCCGGAGAGCAGACTCTTGCTGTAGCGACTGTTGCACCCGATCGTAGTCACGGAGTCGCTGAACCGACTGTTGAAACAACTTCCAGATGATTGCCCCGGTAAATAGCCCCACCACCGCCAATGAAGCGCCTAAATACCGGAGATTCAACAACCCTTGTTGATAGACTGTGCGATTACTGACAGAGCGCAAGATCACAATGGGATGGGCTTCGAGATCGCGGATCAGCGTATACCCAGCAATTCGATCGCGATCGAGTGGTTGCACCACAATCGGCTGATGCGCCAATTCATCTAGGATCGGTTGAAACTCTAGCGATCGGGCCGCCTCAGCGTAGGGATAAAGGCTAACCTTCAGGCTCATCAGTTGGCTTAATTGCTCAATCAGCCCTGCATCTAAATACTGTCCAAACAGTAAGTAACCGACTTCCGGGCCTTCACCCTCACTGGTCAAGATGGGATGGGTCACCACGATCGCTGGAGCCTCAGGTAACATCAAAACTTGTAGTTCCTGGTTATTCAAAGCTTGCAGCGATGGATCGATCGGGGGATAGTGCTTTTGAATGACATTCTGGCGAACCAAGTAGGCTTGCAGGGCGTGGGGCAGCGGTAACCGAGTTTGCGTCTTAGGATCGTAGCCAACACTGTAGATGAGCTGACTCTTGCGATCACTGATCGCCACCAGATCAATATTCATGGAATTGAAAGTGGCATTGGTCAGATCCACAGTCGTGTAATCTGGCTTCTGACCTAATACAAAGTCGTAGGTGGCATCCCAGGCCGCATAATCTACCAACCCATTGAATACGGTTCGCTGCTGGCTCATCAGCGTTTCAATCACCCGTTCCACGTCCGCTTGCGTCTTTTGCGCTTCGATCTGACGCACATTGCTGATCAACAGGTTGGACGTAACTGCATAGAGGGCACCGATCGCCCCAATTAGCGTTAATCCAAGCACAAGCGACGGACGGCGGAAACTCATACGAGGGTTACATCCTGTCAAGATGAAATTTGCTCAAGGCGGCGAGGATGAAGTCCATGCCATGGGAGAAGGGAAGAGCATCTTTCAGCAATATGCCCGTTTCGACAGGGTGTTTCTACATGGTTAGTATAGATTCCGAGAAATTGCGGAAGGTCACGATGTCATAAAGATAAACATCAAATGTGATAGATGTAAGAAGCGAAATCGTAATTCAACTTGAGGAGTTGTCATGAATCTCAATCCAGATACCAAAGGAGCGGATGCAGTCGATGAGGCGATCGCCAAGGGGATTGACTTTGACGGCTCCCCCATTCCAGCGGCTAAGTTAGAGCTATACACCAAGGTGATGGGCTTGGAAGCAGGCCGGCAGCGCAGTGGGGTTTCCAATACCATGCGGTCTCGGATTGTCCGCATCGGCGCGAAGCACATTGCTCAAGACGAACTCAACCAGATGTTGGCTGATGCCGGTTTTGCTCCGCTCAAGGAAAAAGAAGTTGCTTTTTACTATGGTGGCAAGTAAAAAATGGTTGAGTCAGGTATTGAGCACTGAGATCGAGCACTGAGATCGAGCACTGAGATCAAGCGCTGAGGGAAATCTCTCCTGCAAAACCTCAGTAATCATTCCGGTTCTCCCTGGCAAAGTTCCCCCTGAGCGAAAGGGATTGGGGGGAGCGAAACCAATGCCGATTGATTAAGATTGAGGGGAGCAGAACCAATTGTCGATGCAAACGCAGGCTTTCCAGGCAGTCTCTATCAACCAGCCCCTATCAACCAGCCTCGCAGCAATTTAGCCTCATTCTTCTCCATCCCTCAGCCAATTCACTGTTGCAAATCTTCAATTTTGAAGAGGAAGCCCTTTCCAGATCCGCCATACTCTAGAGGAACGTTTCAATCAGGCGATGGATGTGATGTTAGATATCAATTTTTTATTTGATTTTTCTCGTAACCATTGCATTGCGATCTGTGCATGTCTTGTACCAGCAAATTTGTTGGCTACACTGCAAACCATGTTGATGGTTGGCTGGCAGCGTCCTGTCGGTCAAGTTCGGCTGATGATGACGATCGCTACTGTTTATGCACTGCTGATGGTTTTGCATGTTTACACCTGGTTTGCGATCGGAGTTGTGATGGCTCCTACGTTCATTCTGTTGTTTTTAGCCACCGTCTGTTTACTCATCAACGGGAGTGCCTTGCTATACAGCAACCAGCCGGGGTACAGTCAACACACTCCGCTCTTGGTGGCGGTATGGCAGTCTCCTCAGGTCATCAATCTGCGCGATCGATCCGCGCTGCGATGGGCTGAAATGAGCAATACTTTACATAAAAGCCCCACAACTCGGTTGCAGGGCAGGGACAGTTAAACGCTTAACTCCAGTGTGCGGAACCCCAAGGCAGGATTGGGAAGTGCTGTGACGATTTCTTCGCCGTCCATCCAAACTGGGCGCAATTTCTGGATTTTCCCAGTTGAGCTCCTCACGGTTGAGCTAGTTTTCCGATCTAGCTTGATTGAGACAACGATAGCTGAGCAACCAATTCACGATCGTAGCTCGTCGGGTTTTGCGAGGAATTAATTCATCCACCTTGTAGCCCTCAAAGCCTAATTCTGTTTTCAGTAGTTGCTTGTTTTCTTTCGGAATCGATCGAGTTAGTTTGACGGTGGCAGGGCGGCTTTCAATAAAATTAGGGGGTTCAGGGTAGTCTTGCCGCCAGTCCGGGGAAACTGCTTCTACATTCCAGCCAGTAGTCGGATCATAGCGATACCCCAAGCATTGCCACACCAACTGATTGGCGGTGTCGTCGTCGATCGTGTCATCTAAGATGTCCCGGAAGGTTTGATCGGTTAGGGGAGGAAGGTGATTCATCATGCAAAAGGTAGAACTGAAGGTGAAACTGGAAGTGCAAGAGTAAAACGAGCTGTCGTGGAGCTAGACCATTAGATCTAGTAGATCTAGACTATTAGATCGAGACCATCAGACCTAAACCATTAGATCGAGACCATTAGATCGAGACCATTAGATCGAGACCACCAGACCTAGATCATTAGAGATTTGGCACGTAGCACAGCTTGAATGCTGCTAGATTCAGTCCAGTGATTGACTCAGGAAGCCCATGTCAGCTCCTAACCGCCACCTGACTTCCCCTTTACTCAACCGTAATCGCCCCTCCACAAGAGCTACCAGCTCCTGCTGTACAGCCAAAACAGTGTCGATCGACTCGAATTTGCCGCTGGGTTAGCCACTGCGGATCAAAATTGTGAATATTGAACGATCGATCGGGCGGTGGCTGAATCTCCAGATCTAACATTTGGTTAAAATCACAGTCAAATAATCGTCCATCCCAAGAAATTGACAAGGTGTTACGACACATCAGCCCGGATACGGTTGCCGGATTAAAGGCATTAACCAGCACTTCCAGGTAGCGGTGTAGATTACCGGACTGTTCCAGCCACTCTAAAAAGCGCGAGATCGGCATATTATTCAGGCTAATTAATCGATCGAACTGAATCTCATAATTTTTCCATAGCCCATTTTTCCATTCTTGCTCTGTTTTGGTCGGGTTGGTCGCCAAAAATGCGCCGACTGGATTGGACATCAAGGTGAGTCTGCGCTGGGGATCGCCCTGGCCATAACCGACCGCATTCAGCCGTCGCAGGGCTTCGATCGATTGTTCAAAGGCACCCTCGCCCCGTTGGCTATCGGTATTCAGTTTGCGGTAATGGGGTAAGGAACAAACCACTTCTACCCCCCGTTCTGCTAGCCATTGGGGTAAATCTTGCAGGGGTGGCAATAACAGAACGGTTAAATTGCAGCGATCGATCACCTGTTTGCCCCTAGCCACGCATTGATCGACCAAATAGCGAAAGTGAGGGTTTAGCTCTGGGGCTCCTCCAGTAACGTCTACCGTATGGGCTGAAGTTTGGTCTAACGCCGCCAGACAGGCATCAATGGTTTCTCGATCCATCATTTCCCGGCGATCAGGGCCAGCATCCACATGACAATGCCGACAGGTCATATTGCACAGCTTGCCGAGGTTGATTTGGAAGATTTCCAATTGGGCAGGCTTTAAGCTTGAATAGCCTTGGACAGCTAAGCGATCAGCAAAATTTCCCTGTTGGGGTGCGTTTGACAGATCAAGACTATTCAGCAATGCCAACTGATTGGATGGAGATGCCAAAGGTACCCGCCGGTTTTGCAGCGACGTGGTGGATTGAGGGCTAACGTCCCGACGAACCAGATCGGTCAAATCGGGGAGGGATACAGGGGGTAAAGAATCGCGTAAAGACTGATCGTCTAACATAGCTCAAACTAAGTTTCCAATTAGATCTTTGGACAGGGGCAAATCTCAGGGCAACCGCAAGCTGCCAGATGGGCTCGGCAATCAGATGGACTCAGCTACATCGTCAACTGCTTGACCTGATCGAGCATCTGCATCCCATGGACGAGAGAAGCACCGCCGCGGATGGCAGTTGCCACATGGATCGCCTCGGTCATTTGCTCAACATCGGCACCTTGCTGTAAACACTCTTTACTGTAAGCCTCAATGCAGTATGGACATTGCACCGTGTGGGCAACCGCCAGCGCTATCAGTGCTTTTTCCCGCACCGACAATGCTCCTTCTGCAAACACTGCCCCATAGTAGGCAAAAAACTTTTCACCCAGGTCAGGGCTAGCTGCACTGACCTGACCAAATTGGGACAGATGTTCGGGCTTGTAATATTCCGTCATATACTCTTTCTGAAGCTTACTTTACTTAAGCTAGCAAGCAATACGCTAACCAGCCTGCCTGAGAATTGTATGAGTAGGAGATAAGTTTCGATCGTCAACCGATCCATCTCGGAATTCAGCAGAGTGGGATTGCACCTCCTAAAATGAAGAAAGGCATACTGTTAAGAACTGTATAGGATTTTCATGGCAGATCAGTTATTGCGGGCAACAGCGGCGGATGGCGGGATTCGCTTAGTTGGAGTCATCACGACTCGCCTGACGGATGAAGCTCGCCGCCAGCACTCCCTCTCTTATGTGTCTACGGCTGCATTAGGGCGAACCATGGCAGGAGGATTATTGCTGGCTTCTAGCATGAAGCGATCGGATGCTCGCATCAATATCCGGGTGAAGGGGGATGGAGCGATGGGCGGCATCATGGTCGATGCCGGGGTCGATGGGACGGTTCGAGGCTATGTGGATAATCCAGACATCGAGTTACCCCCCAATGCCCAAGGCAAGTTAGATGTGGGGGGAGCAGTGGGATGCAACGGCTACCTGTATGTC
Source organism: Elainella sp. Prado103 (assembly GCA_025454395.1). Taxonomy (GTDB): domain Bacteria; phylum Cyanobacteriota; class Cyanobacteriia; order Elainellales; family Elainellaceae; genus Elainella. The sequence goes on along the minus strand of JALOOM010000006.1, from coordinate 40,708 downwards.
GTGCGTGATGTCGGGTATGGCTACCCCTACTCCAGTACGGTAGAGCTGGTTTCTGGAGAAATTGGCGATGACTTGACCCATTACTTGGTCAGTTCCGAGCAAACGCCTTCCGCCCTCGTGTTGGGTGTATTTGTCGATGCTACCGGGGTCACGGCAGCCGGTGGGCTCTTAGTGCAGGTTTTGCCGAAAGCAGCACGGGACGAAGCACTTGTCAGCCAGTTAGAGTCTCGCTTGGCCACGCTGGCAGGCTTCACGCCATTGTTACAGGCGGGTAAATCGTTGCCGCAGATTTTTGAAGATCTGGTTGGCGATATGGGGCTGCGTATTCTGCCAGAAACCCAGTTGGTGCAATTCCAGTGTGGTTGCTCGTTCGATCGCGTCATGGGAGCGCTAAAAATCCTGGGCGAGGATGAGCTGAATGACATGATCGAGAAGGAAGGGGGAGCGGAAGCTACCTGCCATTTCTGTAGTACGGTCTACCAGGCGGGTCGTTCTGAGCTAGAACAATTGATCGAGGAACTGCGCTTGGAGCGGGCGGAAGCCTCGTCGTAGGGTTGCCACCCTCACCTGGAGCTATTTAATGCCATGATGCTTTATGCTTTCAGCCCAAACGCAACCTAGAGCCAATGGGAAGCAAAGCCCGCCTCGCTCTCGTCGCCTAGGCAGGTCGCCTAGGCAGGTCGCTTAGACAGGTCGCTTAGACAGGTCGATGCACGATCGTTTCAACCGTGCGGCGACGATCGCGCGCATTGATCCCAACGAGGCGAACATAGTCTTGGCGATGAGCCTGCAAGCAGCTTTCTAAAGCATGTTTGGCCGCTTCAATGCTGTTGGCTTGCTGAGGCTGAATCATGCTGTAGCATTGCCAGGCATTGGTGCGAAATCGGCGTGTATCCACGGTTTCAATCCCCAGTCGATCGCCACGATTGAGAATGCCATGTAAGGTCTGTAGGGCTTCAGCCGGAATCAGCTCGATCGGGGTACTGCCAGTCGGGGGACTACCATTGGCAGTGGCAGGCGGGTGGGTTGGCGTAGAATTGGGCTGGGGCAGCGGGGATGGCATTGCGGATACGGGCTCTTGCCGGTCGATCGGCTGATCGATGCGCAAATTATTATAAGTTTCAACCAAACGCAATTCCTGAATGCGCTGCTGTTCACGCACCATCAAGCGACCCAATTCCAGCAGGTGATCGAGACTGAAATCGGGCGGACGAAATTCAGGCGGCTGCTCGGCGCTATTCACCACCCGCAACGATACGCGATCGATGCCGACCGTTTCGATAAATTGCCGTACCTGCTCATCATACAGGCGAGAATGCAAGGCGCTATAGAAGTCGATCGACTGATCGGCAAAGGTGTCTACAAGCTGCTCAATCTCTCGTCGGGACACGCCATCAAGGGAGAAAATGCCCTGCACAATGCCAATTCGATCGTCCCGGCTCGGCTCCCAATAAAACTTCTCCATTCGACCATCCCGAATCAGGGGCGCATAGAGGGTTGCAAAGTCATTGCCCGTGACAATAATCGGAATTCGCTGGATTGGTTCAGCATCATAGCTGCCAGGGAGCTGCACATTGGTCGGGTTGTCGGCAATGTTCATCAGAGTACCCGCCACTAGCTGCGTGTTGACGGTGTACTGAGTGAAGCGATCGACCCGCCCCATTCCCGCATCAATGTCATTGATCATCAGCACGGCCATTTTGCCGTTCACCTTCACGGATTCAGCCGCCTCCCGATAGCGCAACCGAATTAAGCGAGCTGGATCGCCCGCATCCGGACTTTCCAATTCACCCGCCGACATATGAACCGGCACCACCCCCATCCGCTCAAACACCAACTCACATTGGAAGGATTTCCCTTCGCCTTTACGTCCATGAATCCCTAAAATCAATGGGACTTTTACCCCCGGTAGATCCAGATAGTTCTTGGTGATGTGGATTGAAAGTTTATCCAGAAAATGAGGTGCAAGGTAGTAACTCATGGCATCGCTAGGGAGAGGTGATACAGCGCGGTCATCCAGTAGCACAGTGTACCCATCTGGGTACTGCGATCTAGTCAATTCAATTTGCAGAATAGAGACATCTCAAGCATGACAGCAGTTACTCAGTTAACGGGTTACTCAGTTAACGGGTTACTCAGTTAACAGGTTACTCGGTTAACCACTGAAGCGCTCTCGAACTAATTCTTTCCAGTAGTTTACAGTTTGCTCTCAGTGCATTAATGCTAGATCCACTGATTACAACTCATTAGGAGAATTAAGATGTCTTTTGCCATTACCGATCGTAACACCACTCAGATTGAGAAAGTTGAATTTAAAACCAGTCCTGATCTCAGCAATATTGCATTCTCAAACTATGGCCCGGCTGGTGAGCCCTTACTAATACTCAACGTACCTGCCGCTATAGGCAGCACATTGGCTGTCATCCGCGAGTATGGGCCTTCAGCAGGGCGCAGCTTATATATTGAAGTGAATCAGCGTCCAGAACAACTGGGGGGTTCTTACTTTGAAGCTGACTACGCAGGCAGAATTGAAATTCGTTAGTGGTTTAGTTTTGAGTGGTTTAGTTTAGGGTTCGGTGAGTAGTTCAGTAAACATCAGCGACGATAGAACTCCTTTAGCTTGGCCATGCCAGGCTTTTCTGCTTTGAAGGTTGGTGAAGTCGCTGCTGAGTTGATCATCCCCACTGCTTTCAGGCTTTATTTTCTAGCCGATATTTCCATCAACCATAAAAATGAAGAGAGGCAGGAACTCCCACCTCCCATTCGCAATATTGGGGTTTACTGAGATCACCCGATCAGTCGGTAGTCACTTAACAAGGGTGAACTTGCCCCAGGATGGTGATCGAGACCATGCTCAATCTGAGTAGCGATCTTAGTAGCGATAGCCGCCGGAATTTGGCTTATGCACAATGAAGCTCATCACCTGGCACTGCTTCACGTTGTCGAATGCCACCACACGAATGTAGCAGTTGGAGAACTCAGAGCGGCATTGCTGCACTTCCGCCAGCACCTCTTGAGGAGACTTGGCATTGAACAAGGGCAGCTTCCACATTGTCCAGTAGCACATGTCAGCCGCAGAATCTTCGTTGAATTCGATGCAAGGGAAGTAGCCTTGATCGATCGTGTACTGAATCTGGCGAGCAATTTGTGCATCGCTGAGCGGCGGCAAATAGGAAAAAGTTTCGTAGCGCAGCTCTTTAGGCAGAGTTTTCATGGCTTCCTCAAATAAATATGACAAACATCAGGCTGGTTCTTCTGCCTCTCCCGTAGATTCCGGAGGAGGATCAGTCGTTAAGTTCTCGATCGATGAATCCACTTGCGTCATGCGCTCTAGCTGTTGACAGCGGTGCTGCATATTGGCTTGCTGAATCCCGGTTCGTACCATTTCTGGCAAAAACTCACAGACTGCATCGGCCAAATGCTCCCGTACCGTCAAGAGCCGAAAGCCCAAGTCTGGCTTTTCCAAAAACAGCTCTCGCAGATACCGTTCCCCATCTTGAACCCGCTCCTTGGTTGAAAAGCGTTGCAGCCAGAAGGAACGAGGGGGATCGGTTTCATCCAGTTGAGCCATGATTGTACGAGCCGCCTGATACGTCAGGTAGCTGATTAGCACCTTTGCCGTATCTTTCGCAATTTGCTTGTGATCCATAAAGGCAAGGAATGGGCTAGGAGGAAGGATGAGAAATTTTACACCGATCGCGCCGGATCACAGAAGTGCCAACCCTCGCTAGAGGTATCCTCTCCTTCCCCATCCAATTCAAAGGACTTAGATAGTGTCCTGCGCCTCGAATTCGAACTTGATTTCCTTCCACAGTTCGCAAGCCGTTGCCAGTTCAGGAGACCAGCGGCAAGCTTCTCGGATGATGTCTCCACCTTCCCGCATCAGGTCACGGCCTTCGTTACGGGCTTGAACGCAAGCTTCCAGCGCCACCCGGTTAGCCGTTGCACCCGGTGCGTTACCCCAGGGGTGACCCAGCGTACCACCACCGAACTGAAGTACAGCATCATCGCCGAAGATTTCCACTAGCGCTGGCATGTGCCAAACGTGAATACCACCGGAAGCCACTGCCATTACACCCGGCATCGAAGCCCAATCTTGAGTGAAGTAGATCCCTTTGGAGCGATCCTGTTCCACATAGTTTTCGCGGAGCAGATCCACGAAGCCCAGGGTGACTGCCTTGTCGCCTTCCAGCTTACCAACCACGGTACCGGTGTGGATGTGGTCACCACCCGACAGGCGCAGACATTTTGCCAGAACGCGGAAGTGCATCCCGTGGTTCTTCTGACGGTCGATCACCGCGTGCATAGCCCGGTGAATGTGCAGCAACACGCCATTATCGCGGCACCACTTCGAGAGGGTAGTATTCGCCGTGAAGCCAGCCGTCAAGAAGTCATGCATGATGATCGGCATGTCTAGCTCTTTGGCATACTCGGCCCGCTTGATCATCTCTTCGCAGGTCGGAGCGGTCACGTTCAGGTAGTGGCCTTTGATTTCGCCGGTTTCTGCTTGCGCTTTATGGATGGCTTCAGCCACGAAGGTAAAGCGATCGCGCCAGCGCTGGAACGGCTGAGAGTTGATGTTTTCGTCGTCTTTGGTGAAGTCTAGACCGCCCCGCAGACACTCATACACGGCACGACCGTAGTTCTTCGCAGACAGACCGAGCTTCGGCTTGATCGTACAGCCTAACAGCGGCCGACCATATTTATTGATCTTGTCGCGCTCCACCTGAATCCCGTGGGGTGGGCCAGGGAAGGTCTTCAAGTAAGCCACCGGAATTCGCAGGTCTTCCAGACGCAGGGCTTTCAGGGCTTTGAAGCCGAACACGTTCCCCACGATCGAGGTCAGCATGTTGGTGACAGAGCCTTCTTCAAACAGATCGAGCGGATAGGCAATGTAAGCAATAAACTGATTCTCTTCGCCCGGAACCGGCTCAATGTCATAACAACGACCTTTGTAGCGATCCAGATCGGTCAATAGGTCAGTCCACACGGTAGTCCAGGTTCCGGTTGAAGACTCAGCGGCTACGGCTGCACCAGCTTCTTCATAGGGCACACCAGGCTGCGGAGTCACCCGGAAAGCGGCCAAAATGTCGGTGTCTTTGGGGGTGTAGTCAGGCGTGTAGTAGGTTAGGCGGTAATCTTTTACCCCGGCCTGATATCCAGCTTTCGACTGGGTTTTAGTTTGTGAATAAGACATGATTTCCCTTCCTGTGAATCACTTCGATCCGAACCTGTTCCATTTCAGAACACAAAACCCTGCCCTACTCCTCCCAAAACAGGAGCAAGGAAGCTGACGCAGCCTCAAGCAACAGCGAATACTGGTGATGAAGTTCGTGCGAACCAGGGCAAGAATCTTTTTTGGCAATCTTTAGATTATCTTAATTTTGCGCCCTGTTCGATGGGTTCAATCAAAATATATCAGGAATGCAATAAGCCCAACTTTGAAACTTCTTAGCGAATCGATAAATAAGGTTTATATATACAACGAAATGTAAATAATCGAACAGACAGCACAAAATCATGTAAGATGCAGCCTTCAAATCAGCGAGTTTCTTTAGCTGCCCACCCCCATCTGCAAGTTCAGTGGCGCAATCAAGATAGTTCACCCGTTGGCAGAAATTTCATCGCAACAGATCGCAACAGATCGCAACAGGTAGTTTCCTGATATCCCACGAAGTATCTTTAATCCACTTTAAGAGCCAACGATCGCCCCATGATCGGTCATCTTCTCTAGACCAGCTAATCCTCCCCAGGGCTTATCCCCAGAGCTTAGCTTTGCGGTTCTTGGTTTTTAGCGCTGCTGCGATCGACCACAGTGCCCAAGATTCAGAGTCAACCCTAGATGAGAAAGCGTTTGCCCTTGCTTAATCCTTTAAAAGTTTTAATTTTTTGTAGAGCACATTCACCGCTTGCCGTCTACTCTTTCGGAAAGGTTAACCTGGGAAGACAGATTGAATACTGATTGAATGGGTTAGAGTCAATACTTATGCGTGAGCGGTTCTCTGAGGTCTTACTAGCATTTTCCGATGTTTACAGCGGCTGGATCCTGTGGAATTTGTTTCTTGCTTTCATTCCGCTTGCCCTAAGCTTCTGGCTGTTTCGCCGCAAACGAATTTCTCGATCGTGGCTGTGGTGGAGCCTGTGGGTAGTATTCATGGCTTTTTTGCCCAATGCGCCTTATCTGCTCACCGACATCATCCATCTCATCCGGGGCACGAGAAGTGGAGTGGCAACCTGGGTTGTTGCCTTAGCCTTTATTCCGCTCCATCTCTCCGCCATTATGGGAGGGTTCACAGCCTATGTGGTGTCGCTAATCAATCAGGGCTATTACCTCAAAAAGCTGGGGGCTTCTCGATCGATCGTTTGGGGAATTGAATTGCTGATCCATGCAACCTGTGCCATTGGGATCTATCTCGGTCGGTTTCGTCGCTTCAACAGTTGGGATCTGGCCGTGACCCCAGGCAATGTGCTCGCTACGACCCTGGATGATCTAACCAGCAAGCGACCGGTCGCAGTGATGCTGATCACGTTCGCCATTTTGACCGTCTTCTATTGGATTATGAAACAAATTATTTTAGGACTGTATCTGCGTTATCACTACTTACGTAGCGGTAAAGAGGTATTGGAATAGTTTGTATTGATTTTTATTAAGAAGAATCTGGGCAATTCGAAGAATCCTGAAGAGAATTATCTCTTGTTGAAGCTCCCTGCGATGGGACTCAGAGTAGCCAGCAAAGCTAGCTAAATCGCCGAGATTCATCCATATCACAGCCTAAAGCTAATAATGTCGATGAATCTGAGCCAAGAGGAGGGGATTCCCCTATTTTTCTTCATCATTTCCCAAGTTAAAATAAATTTCAAAATATAGACAACAACTTTATACTATGGGAATCTGCTCTCTGGGAGATTGCTAATTAGAGTCAAAACAACTTCTTTCGATTGAATTCAGAAGGATTTTCTGAAGCAAATTGATCGAATGTAAAGAGGGTGTTCATAAACTGTGTGATCTATCGAACTGAATTTGCCCCCAAGATCGTGTAGTTTCTACTTGATGAGCAGATGGCGGTGTCTCAAAACCTCCCTTGAGTCAGCATCCACGCATCTATCCCTACCTGCTATGCAACTGTCACTTTATACGCAATATTATCTTCGCAAGCTGTTGCGCCGATCGATCAGTCACTTAAACTACCCTGCCACTGGCATTGGAGTCGATGGCTGTTTCCAGGTAAATGCCGATCAGGTTTTGAAGCGCCTCTATCGTAATGGATTTGAGTTTCGGGCTAAGCTCCGCGAGCTAGAAACTTTAGTTCAGTTGCATCAGGCCCACCAACAGAGTGGATTGATTCAAATTACGAGCAAGATTGACCCAGCAGCCAGCTTGTTAGAGATTGAACAGCAAATTTTCAACCTCTTGGGGCTGAAATTTCTCACCTTCATCTCGACATTACCCCTAACGATCGTTTCAGAAACGACGGCCTCGCTGTTTCACTTCGTGCGTGATGAGCAGGTGCATCAGGGGATTCGATATGCAGATGAGCTATATGGTTTGGTACAGGAATTTGGCGCAGAGCAAGATTTTGCTACGCATCACCTCCTGCTCAAGCTCGTGGATCAACGAACTCCATTTATCCTGACTGCATCCGAGCTGCGTCATGGTATCTGGGTCAGTTTACGGTCACCCGCCTATCATTTACTGTCTCAACAGGTTGGTTCCCAACTGGAGCAAATTGCCTGAAGCGACTGAATCTTGTCCCTATCCTTCTGCACCGTCCGCGAAAGGGCTGTAAAATGTAGCCTCAATTCCGCTGCTCCCTTTCAATTCTAGTCAGGAGGATACATGGAGCATTGGCAGGCGATGCTAGCTACTGTCACGTTCGTGAGTGTGATTCTACTCATCATGACTGAGTGGATCCATCTCACGATCGCCGCGTTTTTGGGTGCGTTGGTGCTGGTGTTTACCAACGTTATGACCCTCACAGATGCCGTGGGCTATATCAGCAAGAGTTACCCCACTCTGGCTCTCTTCTTCGGAGTGATGGTCATGGTTCGCGCCTTTGAGCCAACCCGAGTGTTTGAATATCTGGCAACCCAGATTGTAATTTTGGCCCGGGGCCGAGGGAATCGCTTGTTGCTCGGTGTAGTTGCTATCACAACTCCCATCTGTGCGGTTTTACCCAACGCCACAACCGTCATGTTGCTAGCCCCGCTGATTCCACCGATCGCTGAAGAAGTCGGGGTTGATTTTGTGCCCTTGCTAATTTTGATGGTACTGGTGGCGAACAGTGCCGGATTGTTAACCCTAGTGGGCGATCCAGCCACTTACATTGTAGGAGAGGCTATCAACATCAGCTTTATTGATTATTTATGGCGTTTGAGTTTGGGAGGCGCACTCGCCATTCTTACCATTGTGCTGATGTTGCCGTTTTTGTTCCCCCATATCTGGCGTACCCGTCTTAGCAACCTAGATCAGTTACCTCACCCACAGATCAACCATCCTCGGGTACTCGCCATCGGTCTCATCATTGTGGTGGCCGTGCTCCTGTTCTTTGTGGTGGGTGAGTTTATGCCCATTCCCATTCCTCCGGCAGCGGCGGCCTTAATGGGGGCTGCCCTGGCGATGCTGTTAGCTCATCACAGTAATATTGACACTGTCAATCACATTTTGCGCGATGTGGACTGGAGCACGCTGCTCTTCTTTATGTGCATTTTTGTCTTGATCGGTGGGCTAGAAAAAACCGGGGTGATTGCCAGTTCGTCAAGCTGGCTGGCGATCGTGCTGGGATCAAATATTGTGTTGGGATCGATTGTCTTACTCGTGCTAACCGGGCTCATTTCCAGCGTCGTGCCGAATATTCCCTTGGTCGTGGCGATGGTGCCCTTGCTGAAGCAGTATATTGTGAATGTGGGACTAGCCAGTCCAGAAGTGATGAATGCCAACTTTGAGGGCACTTTACCGGAAACCGTTTTACCGTTGTTCTACGCCATGATGTTTGGGGCAACGCTGGGGGGCAATGGCACGCTGGTGGGCGCTTCAGCCAATATTGTGGCCGCTGGGATCTCTGAATTGCACGGTAAGCGTATTCCGTTTGGGCTATTTCTGCGCTACGGCTTTCCCGTGATGCTCATGCAACTGCTAGCAGCCACACTCTATCTCGTTATACGATTTTTGATCTAGTTCAGATGACGGTTGCTCTGGTGAGATCACGGCTGCGAATCGCAAGCGGTTGAACAGGCGATCTATTGGGGTGGATTGGGCGATCGAGCCAGCGATCGGCAAAAATCTAGATAGCCATCGACCGATTTGCGAAATTCAGCCTCTGCCTGAGCTTGAGTTTTCCCTTCAAAACTGACGACATCTTGAATATTTAAAATGCGACCATGCCAAATTCCGGAGATGGGATCTTGGCGAGCAATTGTCGCATAACTTTTGTATTTCAAATGAATAGAGTTCATGGCGCACCAAAGCATTGCAGTCACCTAAAAGGAATTCAACTCAACTCTGAATCCAAACTTGCAGTCCAAACTTGAAGTTCAAACTCTGAATCCAGCAGGGTGGTAATCTCGCTAGCCTCGCATCACACTCACCGATCGCATTCAAAAAGCTTGATTCTAAAAGGATCTGAGAAATTCTATCGTCATTCAAACCACAATTTGAGAATGAATCTTGCTCGCATCTAGCTCATCGTTTTTCTACATCCTATTGCGACTGTGAACCCAAATGGGGCTAGGGTCGATGATTGCTACAGGATGCTCCCAGCAGAGGAGCTGCAGGACTACCGCAGAATTACCACTGCCGGGTGTAGTGGAAAGAGATGGCTCTCGGATGCGCTGGGGCTAAGAGTGATTCAACCCCAAAGCCAGCCCAAACATGGAGAGAAAACTTTGAGGCATAGCGATGTTTTTAATCCGAGCTAAGACGGTTCAACCGAGCACCATCCAACCTGATGTCATTTCAGCCCGCCGGGTCAGCACCAAAACCCAATCAGCGCAATGGCTAGACTAGGGGACTGGAAAAATGCTGCTTAAACCAGGGGATCACAGCATTTGTAGGGTGTCTATCGTTTTCTGTCTACAGTTTAGTGAATCCTAACCTAAGATTATTCCCAAAACCGATCGGCTTAATCAAATTATTAAGAGGTATTCAGTTCAGTTAAGGAGCGGTAAATTTTTCCGGGTCGATCGAACATGAACCCCACTTAGGGTAAGTCCGAACCAGGAGCAGCAGGCAAGTTAGACTGCAACTGGGTTTGGATCAGTTGTGCGGCTTGCTGAGGATCCTGATCGATCAGCATCAATAATGCCTCCGGTTCCATGTGTAGCAGCCCCGCATAAAATCGAATTTCTCCCATGACGCGGGTTTCACTTTGACGCAAATACATGGTCAAACAATTGAGAGCTTGCGTGGTACGTTCTTGCTGACGAAAAAACGCCAGCGAGGAAAGAAGGGCGCTTTCATAAGGCGGCAAGGCTGGGAGGTGGAGCGGCTCACCCGTTTCAAAACGCATAGGCTGATTGAGCAAAACTCCATTATAGAAAAGCCAGGTTTCGATCGGGTTAGAGTAGTCGAATTCCTGCCTGTAGTCCGATACAACAGCCAGTCAAAAAATCAAGATCGAGTGTTTCCAACCGATCCTGACTGCGGTGATAGTGGGGATTCCGTAAATTGGCCGTGTCAGTTACCATCAAGGCGCGATAACCATAATCCCAAAAGGGGGCATGATCACTGCGGCGCGTATCAGGCACCCATTTGCCTTGGCGACCTGCCGGAAGCCATTCACAGGGAGTCCCAGCTCGCCGAATCGATCGACTTAAGCGCACCAAATCAGGAACCGATCGCCAATTGCCGATCAAACCGATAAAATTGCCGCGATCGGGATAGAAATGGCGAAGCCCCGGTGGATATTGTTGTGATCCAGCAGTTTGACAACAGTAACCCAACATTTCCAGCGAAAGCATCAAGCGTAAAGGTTGCCTTTGTTGAGCCAACTCTGCCACATAAGCCCGACTTCCCAACAAACCATATTCTTCTAAATCAAACGCAACCAATCGGAGCGGATAACGGGCAGGCTGAGCAGCGAACGATCGCGCCATTTCCAGTAAAACCGCTAATCCCGTTGCATTGTCATCCGCACCGGGTGAGCCTGGCACCGCATCATAGTGGGCAGCAATCACAATTGGCGGCAGATTGCGAGAGGTATCCTCAGCTCCAGCCAGGTTGAGAATTAGGTTTTGATGCATTTTACCCTGGTAGGCAAACTCATGAATTTCCACCTGTCCCCACTGGGCAAACTGCTGGCGCAGATATTGCTGGACAAAAAAATGTCCTGCTGTAGCCAAAAAAGGATCGCGCTCGCGAATGATCAGCTGCAGGTGGTTCAGTAGTGTCTGTTTGAGCACATCAAAGTCCGTTTCTCCTTGAGCAGGATCTAGCATGAGCAGGATAACCCTTGAAATTGGATCCAGCGGCAACTGACAGCAAAAACTTACAGCAAAAACTTACAACAATGAAAATAACAGAGAAATCACGCTAAACAGAGCGATCCCAGCCATCACGACGGCAAATCGTTGGGCTAGCTTCGGTTCTGCAAAACCAATTTTGGGCAGCAAATTCCAAGCGATCGTTTCTCCGATTGCCAACCCAAGCAGGATCGGTTGCAAGATCTGAGTAAAGGGTTGCATGGCATCTCGAATGCTCACAGGTGCGATCACACTCAACAATAATAGGCAGAGCCCACCGACCAAGACCACCATGCCTAAAAACACGATCGTTAGCGTGAAGCCAAGCAGAAAATAAATACCGTCGCGCTGCCAGTTCGTCATAGAGTCTCAAGTTCAGGTCTTCCGTCTAATCAATCTTTGCCCGTCTAAATCTCTTTGCCCGTCTAAATCTCTTTGCCCGTCTAAATCTCTTTGCCCGTGCAAGCTTGTCAGTCCAGTTCTTTAAAATCCCCAGGTACGTTTAGAACCAATATCCAGGTGAACAATATCCGGCATGGCGCTATAAATGCCAATTCCACCTGGCCACCACAGCAATACGGCATTCGCGATCCGCCGACCACTATAGCCAGGAATTTGTAAATCAACGGCTTTACCAAACAAATGTTGACTATTCGGTACACCTCCCACGGCTTGATTAATGGCCGGAGGACGATACCAGGAATTCACGATAAACGGTAGACCAATTTGATTACGGGCCTTTTGCAACTCGCGGGCGAGAGCGATGATATTGTTCACGATCGTCACCGTTTCAGGAATACGACTGGCATCCTTGGTGGCTTCTCCCCAGGTAAAACTACCCCCCGGAATAATGGGTTGATCCGTATAAAACGTACTGGTGCTACCAGGCAGTTTAAACGGAATCCCTTGATAGCTGGGAGTAGGGATGGGCGTTGGGTTCGGATTCGGAATCGGAGTGGGTCTGGGACTGGGCGCAGGAATTGGGGTAGGGGTTGGGTTTGGAATAGGTGTTGGCCGTGTGGTGGGGTAAAGAACCACTCCATTACGCTCAACTTGGGCATCTAACTGATAGACATACCAGGTACTGAGCCGTTGAATGTAATCTTTTTCATATTTCAAGGCAAACCGGATGTGCTGATTAAACTCGCCTTGGACATCAGCATAGGCATAGGAATGGAGTTTCCAGAGGGTGCCTCGCTGGATCGCTGCTTTTTCGTCAGGGGGCAGTTGCGCTGATTGGATCGGGCGACGCTTAAAAAAGGTATCTCGCAGAACTCGCAATTGCAGCGTATTTGGGTCTTCTGGCGGGTAAACGATCCGACCATCATATTCCACGTAGGCATGTTGGTCGTAGACAAACCAGGTACTGAAGCCCTGCACAAAATCTTTTTGATCGCGAATGGCAAAGCGAATATGGCTACTAAAATCGCCTTGAGCATCAGCATAGGCATAGGACTGAAGCTCAAAACTGCGCCCTGCTGTTACAGATGCCATTTCTGCAGGAGCCAATAGGGCAGACTGCAACGGTCTTCGTTTGAGAACCGTATCGCGAGTGATGCGCAAAATCGGCAAAGAAATTTGATCTTCCTGAGGGTAGACCACCTGTCCATCTTGCTCGACCTGAACATGCAAACTGTAGACAAACCAGGTATTTAGCCCACGGATTGCTGCATTTTTTAGGGCAAACTTAATATGCCCTCGAAACGATCCATTTGCATCAGCGTAGGCATAGGATTGAATTGGAAACGTGCTGCCCGCGACAACCGGGTGAAGCTCCGCTGGAGCCAAATTAGAAGATTGCTCTGGACGCAGCTTGAAAAAAGTATCTTGAAGAACTCGCAGGATTTGGTCAGCCATATCGATCGATCACAACATCTGCCGGTATGTTCACATTCCAGCCATGCTTTGCGAGTATGCCAGAGATCGGATTCGATCGTTATGAACTTTTCGCAGGTTTGTTAACGTCTTGTCACGCTTGCCACTTCAGGGCTAAACCGCAGGGATCGATACGCCCATTGAGGCTCAGGATTAATTAAGACTCAGGATTAATTAAGACTCAGGACTAACTGTAATCCCGGTTCCGGGCGAGCTGCCTCCGGCAAAGGTTCAGGTTCCCGCTGTAAGGCTGGACAATAGCGCGCATAGGCACAACGCTGACATTGTTTGCCCGGAAAAGGAATCCATTGTTGGTCGCGTCGTAATTCAATAGCTAAATCACTGATCACCTGCTCGACCCGGTTGCGATGGCGCGTGGTGGCTTCATAAACCACCTTTTCACCCGTCCGCAGATAGAGCAAACTCATCTGCTTCAAATGACGCTGATACCGTTGTTCTAGCGCTAGATAATAGAGGCCGATTTGCAGATCCACTTCTTCTGGATCGATCGTCTCAATTTCTTTAGCTGACTTATAGTCGATTAGTTCTAACCCATCATCACAATAATCGAGGCGATCGTAGCGACCTGTCAGGGTAAACTCCAAATTTTCCACTTGTAAATTGCCTTGAATTCGCCCTTCTACAGCCAAGGGCTTGCGCATGGCAGATTGGCTAGCAATAAACGAGTAATAATAACGACGCAGAATCGCTCGACCTTCAGCAATTTGGCTGGGTGACAGATCGCCAATTTGTTGGTTCCAGCAATACTCAATCCAATCTAACCGGGGCACCGGATCCTGATAGTGCCAGTCTTGATAGATCTGAGCCAGAGCTTGATGCAATGAAGTTCCTAGCGCTGCCGATCCATAAAAAGCCGACCCCTCTAACCGTCGTTCATATCGGTAGTAGTAGGCGCGGGGACAGCGATGATAAGTCTGTAGCTTAGCAGCAGACAAAGCGTAAGACATAGGCTTTCAATATTGAGCAAATTGAGCTGAGCAAATTGAGCAAATACAGGATTAAGCAAATACAGTAAACTTTGGGCTGATTCAGGAGGCAGGGAAAAATTCCCAATTTTGATCCGCTTGCCCCGATCGACTCCAGCAACCGATTCATCAATAAAATGTCATGAATGCCATGGATATCATGAATGTCATCACAAGAACCGACAACTAAGACAGCTTTGGGAGGTAGCACCCGCGCAGAGATAAGAGCTATCCAGCTACGGGTGCGGTCTGTCGGGCATGACGCTACTATAATGGCACTAGATATGGAATTCGACCAGGCTTTTTTGATTAGTTCTTCCTATATGTAGTGTAGAGAGGCAAAAATTTGCTACCAGAGAATTTTCAGGTGCCTGCCCTCGATCTGCACTCGCCATCCAGCAGCTCTTTCATACCTTCTTCAGGTTGATGATGAACCAGCCATTAAGAAAACTTAACCGGAGAGTATGATCAGGGAAATGTCATCACCTGATCGATCCATGTTGAGTCAGATTAAAGATATTGCTGCTAACCTTGCTCCTCGCCTGATTGAGATCCGTCGCCACATTCATAGCCGCCCTGAGTTAAGTGGACAGGAATACAAAACGGCCGCTTATGTGGCTGGTGTGCTTTCTTCTTGTGGGTTACATGTTCAGGAACTGGTGGGTAAAACAGGCGTAGTAGCAGAACTAACCGGATCGGGCAGCGATGCTCGGTTGTTGGCGATCCGCACGGATATGGATGCCCTGCCTATTCAGGAGCAGACCGGCTTAGAATTTGCGTCTCAACAACCGGGGGTCATGCATGCCTGCGGTCATGATGTCCATACCACGATCGGGCTCGGCACCGCGATGGTGCTTTCCCAGTTGGGGGAGGCACTACCGGGTAAGATCCGTTTTCTGTTTCAACCGGCTGAAGAAACCGCGCAAGGGGCGAGTTGGATGATCCGCGATGGCGTAATGGAAAATGTCAGTGCCGTTTTAGGCGTACATGTGTTTCCTACGATTCCCGGTGGATCGATCGGCATCCGTTATGGGGCCTTAACCGCTGCGGCTGATGATCTAGAGTTGACCATTGTCGGAGAATCGGGTCATGGAGCCCGTCCCCATGAGGCGATCGATGCAATCTGGATCGCGTCCCAAGTGATTACTACATTGCAGCAGGCAATCAGTCGAACCCATAATCCCTTGCGGCCTGTGGTGTTGACCATCGGACAAATTCAAGGTGGGCGCGCTCCTAATGTGATTGCGGATCAAGTGCGGCTATTGGGTACCGTGCGATCCCTCCATCCTGAAACCAGTGCCACTCTACCCGACTGGATTGAAAGTATCGTGGCCAATGTCTGCAAAATGTACGGATCCAGATATTCCATGAATTATCGGCGAGGGGTGCCCTCAGTTCAAAACGATCCCCTGTTGACTCAAATTACTGAAGCTGCCGCTGCTGAAGCTTGGGGAAGCGATCGTGTGCAGATGCTACTCGAACCCTCACTGGGAGCGGAAGATTTTTCCCTCTATTTAGAACATGCACCAGGAACGATGTTTCGCTTAGGCGTGGCTGCCAGTGAAAAACCGAACTACCCATTGCATCACCCCCAGTTTCACGTCGATGAGTCAGCCATTTTGACAGGAGTAGTGACCATGGCCTATTCTGCCTATAAGTACTGGTTCCATCGCTAGATAGAGTCCGATGGGTAAAGTATATTTTAGGATAAGATTCAGCTCAGCAAAATGCTTGGATACAAGCCCCGGCTTAGATATGAGCCCTAGTTTGGATAGAAGCCCCAGTCAAGCAAGAGAGTCAAGCAAGAGAACCAAACAGCGATCCAAAATGGCGCTGAGCAGGTCAACCAATGAGCATTCAAGCCTAATTAGTCCTCAACACTTAAGCGAGGGCCAGGTTTGCTTGCCAACCTATTTTGCCGATCGGATGGTTATGTGTTATGGCTGCTGGAAATCCCCTGACAGGTATCGAATTGGTTAATTGTGCAAAGGCTAATGCGAAGCAAGGTATCGCGACGGCCACCCATCTATGTGGATATGGCGCTGACTTCTCCAGGTTTCAGCAGGCTCTACATCATGCTTGTCAGCAGATGGGAATTGAAATTTCCGAACTTCGGGATTTAATCACCGATCAACAAACTGTGATTCAACAGGGTGGGATCGAAATTGCACCTGATACCCCTTCAGAATTGTAAAGGGTATTACTCTAAAGCCGCGCTGGATTTTGGTGATTCAGTCAGGAGCAATCGCAAACCCTGATCCCTTGCTAAGCCGGATTAAATGATGCAATTGTGATCTATGGCGGAGCCAATTTCAGCAAGTTTGCTGATTCACTGTATATCAAACTCTGCAAGAGTCCTTGCAGTATAATTTCCATCTCCTGAGCCTCTCTAGCCTCATGGGATGTAACAGTACTTGGGAATTCACCAAATTTTCATTTTTGACCTACTCAATGTTTCATACATTTGTCATGTTGAGCTGATTATTGTAGTTCAGGTTCACGATAAACCAGAGTATTTACTGATTTATCCCTGATCCCTGACAATCGAAGATAGAGGAACTGGATACCCGATTTATGGGCGCTAAATTTAGCTAAGTCCACAGCCCATTGTCATCGTGTATCTAAATATTGTTGATCGATCGTCATTGCACCGCTTGGCTCCTTAGCCTTGGGCAAGATGATCTGTAGTTTATTTTCCCTCGTGAAAACATTTCGTGTGTCCTACTCAGATCAGGTTTTTGGGGCAGCCATTTTTGACCTTAATGGCTTACCCAGAGAATATTTTGTTTCTGCAGAAAGCGCAGATATCAGTTGGGTGCAGACTATCTTTCAAGCTTTGGGGCTGCAAGCTCTGCTCAGCTCTGCCTTTCAATTAGCTGATTTTCGTCATGCCATCATTGACGGAGCCCATTTTCATGCCATTATTGTTCGCCGCCCAGACTGTCATGTTGCCCTACTCATCCATCAAAACGAGGTCATTCTTTCGGAAGAAGTGATTCAGTGGGCGATCAATTTCGATCCCACGACCTTATCTAGCGATCCACGGTTTATGTCTAGTTGAGACTAGGCAGCAGTTTGTCCCAGATCAAACAGAACAAGGAGAAGATTGACTGCGATCGGTTGACTGCGATCGGTTGACGATCAGCCCAGAATCCTCAACAATAAAGAGGTAGTGTTAATTTTTGTAACATGACTCAACCACAACCCTCCTCAACTCCTAATTTTGAAGAACCTAAATTTGGGTTCAACTCCTACGCCGAACGCTTAAATGGACGAGCGGCTATGATCGGGTTTGTTGCCACGCTGGTGATTGAGTATGTCACGGGGCAAGGCTTATTGTCCTGGTTAGGTTTGGCATAACCACAAAGTCTTTCCCTGGGTTAGGCACTTACTGGGTTATGCAGTGGATGAACCTGTTGCAAGTGATGGGTTACATCATGGGTGATATCGTGGGTTACATCGTCATGGCTACGTTATAGTTATGGCTACGTCATGGCTACCTGGACAGGGAAGCGATAGCCGTTCAGAGCATCAGTAATCCGAGCCAAAAGGCTGCACTCAAACTGTTTGCACTCAAACCATTTGCCCTCAAACTGTTAGCGAGATCGACGGGATTGCGTGAGGAGTGACCACAAACTGAAGGGCAGCAAAAATTTGATCGAAAACAGCAAGCCGTTGGGTGCAGCCTCTATTTCATGGCGAGGTAACGATACGTGAGAAGACTGGGATTCTAATTTTGACTGAGCTTGTTGCACGATTCCAGTCGCCTTCTGCTTCCAGTAGAGATGAGAGAGTTGCTGGGTTTCACGTAAGGCTTCGGCATAACGATGTTCTGCCAGCGAGCGTTCTGCCGCTTCAAAGTGGGCAAGGTTGGCAGCCCACTCTACTCGCCAAGCGGCAGTTTGAGATTGTACTTGGTCATAAAGCGGGTTGGTGATGCCAATGGCTTTAGCCGTTTGAATAGCCTCCTCATAGCGATTATTGGGATCGTGATAGTAGGTTTCTGCAAGCTGAAAGATGCGATTCGACCATTCCAGCCGCAACTGTTCTACTTGATCCTGCACAGATTCATCGGTAATAGCTTGTAGCTCAGCGATCGCATCTTTCAAGTATCCAGCATCCGCCAGACTCTGGGCTTTCCGCAATTGGTCTTGAGTCATGGCGATTTGGCATTCGCTCTGAATGGTTTGAGCTTGGAGATAGTGAAGCGATTCACTCGGTACCTGCTCTGCTTCAGCAATACAGGCCCGGTAACCCTGATTCTGCCTCAGTGCTACTGCCCGATCGATTCGCCCTTGTTGAATTTGCTCAAACCGTTGGGCTTCATACAGACGATTCTGCGTATACAAGTGAATGACAATGGCAGTTGTGAGGCAGAAAAATGAGCCCGTTAGCAGCATAGCCATGATCAGCCGAAAGATCGGTGGCTCTGGGGGCGCTCCCAAAGAAGTCTGCATAGATTTTCAAATTCTCCACAACACTGGCAGTTAAGCAAGCTGCGCGGAAGAACCCATCGGCATAACCAGCAGTGTAATTCCATCTCGCCCGACCACCGCTACTTTCTCAGTCGGTAGCGCAGGCACTTGAGCACTTGAGTGGGGTGAAGTTTCCGAATACAAACGAGCCGGCCAAAAGCTAGCTCTAAATCTGACTCGACCACGACGGTTAGGCGCGATGGCTTTCACCACCTCACCGATCCCAGGTTGAGCAAAAAGTTCAATATTGGAAGAAAGATTAGAGGAACTGAGGCGAGGTAGAGAAGTGAAACGGGTCATAACGGCATAAACCTCTCAAGTTGGGGGAATGTTGGGGCGAATCGTGCAGTTCCATGCCAGGACACAAATGCCGTGACACAGAATCTGCATTCCTCCTCTCACCGTTGCGTTATAGAAGATCAGTAGCTGCAAGATGAAGCTGAATTAATTGAGTAAATCAGCTTGATGATGTCATACTATCCAAAATCAGATATCAAGTCAAGATATCACTCTTAATTCATTTTCAACCAGATTGCCCTAGAATCTAGCCAGAAAACCTTTCACTTACTCTGGAATTAGCCCGTCAGTAATATGCTACATTATGCGTTACATTTATGCTACATGAATGTGCTACATCCTCTTTTGATTGACCTCAACGAACCAGGAAAGCGGCATCTACGTTGCCAAACAGCGATCCAGACGAATAGGAAAACCCATCTGCGAAACAGAGCGTTGAGCCAGACGATCCCTTCACGCTTGACCACCGATCGGTTCTTGAGTATCGACAAAAAGATATTATTTTTTGATATCTATCACGACTTTGAGAGGTGAATTGTAGTCAGGCAGGACATTACCCGGAAAAAATTGACCAGAATTAGGAAAAATCCCCGCACGCAACGGCTCAAAGTCAGCTTCCCCCAAGGAGGCTTGACAAAAATTGTTCCGTTGTCGCATCCGGCTCTCTTCTATTGACATTGATATCTAAAATCGATATCTTAAGGAACGAGTTGAAGAATAGAAGACCTGAGCTGCACCAGAAGTTGCTCTGATGGGGGTTGGTTTCAAGACTGGAATACCTGATTCAACCAGAACAATGTCACGTTGGATTGATTGGGATCATGGCGGCCAGTCAAAAAAGCAACACAATCCCTATCTGAGAAACTGCATGAGTGCAGATTGAGGTGAAGCTAAGTTGATAGCAACAGACGATAGCTAGCAAGCGTTGTGGCAGTTGACCTATTCGCTTGAGAGACATCGCGATAGGATTAAGGGAGCATTTTGCTCGTTTAGTCTAGTGAGGTTTGTTACGCAAATTTTGGCCGAGTCATCCCGAATTCTTACTGGCAAGGACGCACATCACGGCTTTGCAGAGTAGCAATTTGGGCAGTTACGTTCTCTCGTCATGGCGACTCGTCCAACTGTAGCTCTGCTGACCTTGCAAGCTAATCAGCAAGATCGATCCCCATCAGCGAGATCCAATTTGCTGGCAGCTTTGATTCGCCTAGTCTTCAGCTTCTACGAACTAGAATGTGCATTTACAACAACTATCCCCCTGAGTATCACAGGATTGTGATAACAATCTACGAATACGCCGAATCTAGCATAGAGGATTTACTCTATTCCGAGTTTACTTGGTCAAATATTTTTGATCTGTTTAGGGGGCTAGATGCAATAATGCAACGAACCGAAGATCGAGTCTACGTGCATTTGAGGGAACGAATTGGCATCTTCGTCTGCCCAGATGAGCAAGCTTACCTCGATCAATGCCAGCTTAGATATATCTGTGATTATTTACGTGTGGTAGGAGTATACCCCGTCGATGTTTAGGTACAAAAACTACATTGGTAAGCCAGAAGTAGATATTGCGACTCGCACAATACATGGGCGACTGCTCAATATTACCGATGTCATCGAATTTAAGGGAAGCACGGTAGAAGATGCAGAGGCAGACTTCAAGCGGGCCGTTGACTCCTACTTAAAGTTCTGTGAGGATCAAGGCAAGCAGCCAGAAAAGCCTTTTTCAGGCAAGTTGCCGTTTCGAACTACACCGGAAATTCATCGTGATATCTATATTGCTGCCAGTCGTGCCGATCGCAGTATTAACGCTTGGATGGAGGATATTCTCAGTCAGGCAGCTCGAAGGCTGAATAGCAGTCCTCAGGTTAAGCCAGCCGAGGAGAATTTAGAATATTCGATCGCTGAGTACCGATTTCTACTCACCCGGCTTCAGGAAAAAATTAATCGTTTGCAAGGGGCGATCGAACCCCATCTGAGCCAAAGACCTGAAGCTTTCTCGGTTCTACTCAGCCAAATCAAACCTATTCTGAAAGATAAGGAGTTGCCTGAGCTGATCGAAAAAGTAGAAATTATCCGCAAGCGGCTTGATTTGATCCGTGATCAGGAAGCTTCACTCCGTTCCTTCATCGAACAAGCTCCGGAGTTATCTAGCGGGATTGCCTCCCCGGATCCCGATCGATCAATCCCAGAAGTCGCCAATGAGATGGCAGTTACGCAAGACACGACCTTAAGTCAACCTGAAAATCCTCACAATGTGACGAGTAACCTTGAACAATCGATCAGGAGGCGGTAAGTAATTATCAGTACCCTGATTTTGTGTTTTCCCAATCAGCGGTGATCTGACCCCAATGGAAAATCGTTTCCTCATTGTTCACGACCTACTACAAGAAGTTGCAAATCGCTCCGAAGATTCACTGATCAGACTTCACACTGACTTGCTATTGGAGCACATCCAGCAGCACCAAGAGGTGGAAGCCTATGTGACAGGGGAAACATTAGATTATATTTTTGAGCGCATCAACGCTTGTCAAGGGCCCCATGCTGTCGTGGCATGGCTGGCTCGGCTCAAGACCCTTCTTAAATTTCCGATCGACTATGACCCCACCCAGCGACGAGTCGATTTTCTCGCCTCAGAACTGCGAGCGATCGAGCTTCAGTTTGCGCGTCAGCATGAGCTGCGGCTAGTTTGTTACGCACCTCACAACTACCAGCAGGTCAACCTGATTCATCCTCAGGGTGCGATCGGGGTTTCGGAATTTTTGAATCTGTGGGAGCAAGGGAAAAAACTCCATGCGATCGTTCATGGCTCCCCAGCTCATGCTACAGAGCCATCCAGCCCGCCCTCCTCCCAACCGGCTGAACCCGCTGAAGCGGATCGGGGATCGGTAGATCGTCAAACTGGGTTGCCCCTAATCCCCCCTAGCATGGGGCTAGAGGCTGCAAGTGCTCATGCGGCTGTGCCACCAGAGTCGCAAACCCCGGATCAAGTGAATGCTCAAACCCAGACTGAGCCCACTAGCCAAACGGGATTCGATCGGGATAGGATCCTGCTCGATCCAGATAGCAGCTCAGACCTCTACTTCAGGGTGAGGGGTCGCGGACAACTCTCTGCCGCTCCCGTTTCTAAGGCCGATTTGGTGCAATGGTTATTTTTCCTGCTCACCCCCAATCTATTGTCTCACTGGCTGCGTCAGCGCATTGACGTATCAGTCCCAGCCCATCTGTCTTCTGTGGTTCCTTTAACCGAATTCCTCAGCCAGGTAAGACACTGGGCACAACCATTTCTGTCGATTGAGCCCTCACAAGCCGCATCAAATATTGCGCACGCCAGTATTTCATTCTCTAATGCCACCCCTGAAGGCGTAGATTATGGGCTACTGGGGCTATTAGGGCAAGGCTTACCAGCGGGGCATCCAACGAAGGAGCCGTCGAATCAGCGCAGCAGAACGACTGCCATCATCCATGCTGATCAGTCTGGATTGGTCGATCGCAACCACTCATCACCATTGATTCAGTCCGATTCAATCAGTTCCGAAGCTGGTGTACAGACAGGTGAGCCCAAGGCTTTATTTTTAGCCAATTCTGAAGACTCAGCCCGATCGATCGCAGTCTCAGCTCAAGATGAGCCGGTTTCTGGGTTCTCTGCCCCTCTACCTCCTGAGCGCTGGACTCCTAAGCCTGAACCCAATCAAGCCTCGTCTGCGCCAAACCCCGCCGCAGGAAGTCCATCATTTCCAGTAGATTGGGTACCTGCGCAACCGTTCGATCCGCAGCCCTGGCAACCCATTAAACGCCGCTTGGAGGAGGAAGAGGAGGAGGAGATCGAATCGCCTAAACCATCTCGTCCCGATCACGATTTAGTTCCAGAGGATGGCATGATTGTCATCGATCCACCGGAGCTAGAGTTACCGGAAAACATTGCCATTATCGTGCAACCGATTGGATTAGATCCGTCTCAGGCACCGGGTCAACCTGATGCGCCAGTTCCGGTACAACCGATCGAGCCTGTCCAACCCCTCAACCCAATCCAGACCCTCAACCCAATCCAGACCCCAATCCAAATCCAAACCCAGTATTGCCAGAAGATCCTGATCAACCCCCTCAACCCGTGGATCAGCCGATCGTGTTGCCTAATCCAAACAGCAATAAACCGTTTAACATCAATTTAGATGGAAAAACCTACATAATCGAGAATTTTGTAGGGATCGGGACAGGAATCAATCCTGAACAAGCATTACTCGAAAATCTTGATATATTAAAGTTCAATGGCAGTGGATTAGTTGCCCAAAACATGCGTTTGCGCGAAAACGGCAATGATTTGGTGATCGAATTTGCAACCGCCAACGCTCCCACTGTGATCTTGAAGGAATTTCGTCTCGAAAATCTAGATAATTTATCGACCCAAACCTGGGCTTCAGTCACGGCTGGAAATATTTTATTTGACGGACAAAACACCATTCAAGATGAATTTGATGTGGTGAATGCAGGTGAACAAGTTAGCTGGGTGTTCCGTCCGGATGCCGTTACATTCCTCAATGAGCTCGATAACACAACCTTCGGCTTTGATGGTTCTGAAGACAGTTTGCATGGGATGCGGGGCAACGATCGCCTCTTCGGCTTGGGTGGCGCAGACACTTTGATTGGCGGGGCAGGGGATGATGTTCTGGACGGCGGAGTCGGGGATGATTTACTGGATGGTGGAGAGGGCAGCAATATCCTAATTGGCGGCACTGGGCGAGACAAATTTATCGTTACTCCGCAAGGATTTGCAACCATCACGGATTTTGAACTGGGTCGCGATCGGCTAAAACTGGCAGCAGGCATCCAACCTGAGCAGATTGAGCTGGAGGTTTCTGGCAACAATACGATCCTGCTATGGAACAATCAACCTTTTGTATCTTTACTGAATGTTCAAGCCAATCTCCCCTCCCTATTCAATTAGAACAGTCATTGGAACAGTCATTGGAACAGTCATTGGAACAGTTAGACTTCTGGAGGTTATGCTGCCCCATTGGGTTGAACTCTCGAAGATAAACAGTTGCTGAATAAGGCACCAAATTTTCACTGAACTGCATCATCCACCGCTTCAGCAGAATTATCGACAGCATTGCCTGTTTCATCTAAAGCATTATCTACGGAATTATCCACAGCCTCGCTGGAGTCATCAATAGCTTCACCAGTCGCATCGATCGAGTCATCCACTGCTTCATCGGTAGCATTGGCAGCATCATCGATTGCTCCTCCTGTATCTTCTACCGCATTATCGATCGCTTCTCCAGCATCGTTTACGGCTTCATCCACTGAATCGCCAATCTGATCAAACACGGAATCTGCATAAACCGGAGCAACTCCCAGCAATACGCTGACTAGCGACGCAAATAGCGGCGTAAATAGCGGCGTAAACAGCAATGCCCCTCTAAACTCATTACACTTCATTGTGAACACCTCCTAAAAACAAAGAAAACCCTGGCTGAGGTGAGGTTCATCCAACCTGAATGAACCCTGCTGCAATAGAAATCCAGCCTGGAATCCCTTCATTTTACCTGGGCTAATTTGGCTTCAGGCAGCAAGCGACCCTAAATCTACCTGGCGGCAGAGAGCATCTGCTCAGTCAATTTGCCAGCCAATCGGTAAACTGATCAGGAGGTTTTGATTCGATATCCCAAGGTATCCCATTCTGCATGATTCGACTGCATCGCCTATCTGCCTGGTTCCCTAACATCGATCGACGGCTCTGGATTTTGATGATCGGGCGGCTCTTGCTGCAATTTGGCACAGGTTTTGTCCTGTTTTATGCGGCTGTCTTCTTCGTCAATGAGGTAGGATTATCTCCCTCAGCCGTTGGCTTGGGCTTGGGCAGCGAGTCAATTACGGGAGTGGTGGGGCGTGTTCTCGGGGGGTCTTTGGCCGATTCTCCCCGTTGGGGACGACGCAAGATTCTGCTGATTTCGGCAGCCATTTCCTCCCTCGCAGATTTGGTGTTGGTGTTCAGTCATAACTTCCCTACTTTTTTACTCGGCAATTTGCTGATGGGGTTAGGCATTGGACTGTATTGGCCAGCCACCGAAGCAGTTGTTGCCGATCTCACCAATCCTGGAAATCGCAACGAAGCATTTGCCCTCAATCGGCTAGCGGATAGTCTGGGATTAGGATTAGGAGTCGTCTTAGGAGGTTTGCTGATTGCCACAACGGGTTCCTATCGAGTCATGTTCATCATTGACAGTATTTCATTTCTAATTTTTCTCGGAGTGATTTACCGATCCATCCCTGAGACATTAAACCACGAGCACACATCACCCAATCTACTGTATAGCTGGCGGTTTGTCTTGCGCGATCGATCACTTCAGATCTTTGCAGTAGCCAATATTCTCTTTACCACCTACCTTGCTCTCCTCAACAGCGCATTACCGCTTTATTTAACCCGCTTTGTTTCTGCGACTCCTGCCACCACTTACCATCCAGGCATGATCAGCATCTTGTTTACCTGGTATATCGGATTATGCGTGTTACTCCAACTGCCGATCGTGCGCGTGTTACGGCCGTTGGATTATGCTTACGCCCTGCTAGTGCCGGTTGGAGGTTGGGCGATCGGGTTTGGATTAATTTGGTGTGCTGGGCAGAGTAATGGTAGTCCAATGTGGATTGGGTGTGCCCTAGCAGTGATGGCAATCGCGACGGTGGCTTATAACCCTTCTGCTTCGGCTTTGATTATCTCTTTGGCCCCGGATTCGCAACGGGGGGTCTATCTATCCGTCAATTCCCTCTGTTGGGCTACGGGCTATTTTATTGGGCCGACGATCGGCGGTTGGGCCATGGGGGAAAGTCAAGCGATCGCAAATGGTTTCTGGTTAGGGGCGATCGGGAGTTTAGGGATTGTAGTGTTGATGCTGCAACGGCTCGATCGTCAACTCCAAATTCCTGCCAGGAAATTCTGAGGAAATTGAGTTTTTATGCCTCAATTGGCCCATCCTCCGGATCGGGTTCTGTCTGCCAGGTGAAAATGCCTCGGAATTCAGCCGGAATCTCTCCTTGATCGATCGGGAACTCTAAGGTGGTTTCCGACAGTCCTAAGTAACCAGATTCAGTAAACGCTAGCAAAACGCGCCGTAGCGCCAGCCAGACCTCCGATTCATATTCCCAATCACCACCGAATGGAGCATTTCCTGAGATTGCTTTCAACGCCCAAAAGTAACTATTGCGGACGATCGATCCCTGTTTTTTGTATTGAGGCAGATCGTCTTTGTGCAAAAAAACCACATCATTTTCAATTCTGGCTCGCATTCCATCCCTTCCTAATCTTTTCTTAACTTTTCGGCAGTTGTCCCTTAATATGAATTCCTATGCATCTATTCTGATATCTCAATCTAGCTTCAGGCTCAGCATCCAGTTAGAAGTTTGAGCCCTAGAATCTCATCAATGTTTCTGCAGGGGAGAACCGACCCAATGGCAACGACCTCTGACCCAAGGCAAGCTCCACATCTGACTCGATCGATCGTCTTGTCTGGGCTATTGGGCTTCCTGCTCATTCTTGGCATAGGCTTTCGGTTCATTCAGCTCGATCATAAAATTTACTGGCATGACGAGGTTTATACTTCCATGCGGGCTGCGGGCTACCTCCGCCATGAGATTGACGACGAACTGTTTCAAAATCGCCTGATAGCCGCGTCTGAACTGCAAAAGTTTCAGCAAATTAAGCCTGATAGCACAATGGCTGATACGCTGCACTCGTTGAAACAGGAGGATCCACAACATCCACCCCTCTACTTTGGCATGGCCCGGTGGTGGATGCAGCAGTGGGGTGGTTCGATCGCTGCGGCTCGCTTGTTGCCGGTATTGATCAGTCTGTTCAGTTTGCCCCTGATGTATGGGCTAGCCCTGGAGCTGTTTCACTCCACTCTCGCAGCCCTCCTGGCGACCACCTTATTGGCTCTTTCTCCGTTCGACCTCCTGTTTGCACAAACGGCGCGGCAATATAGTCTACTGACGGTGACGATCCTGGCTAGTAGCTGGCTATTGGTCAAAGGGATGCAGAGGACACCGAAGGCTTTCAACGGGCAGGAAGGGGGAATTTGGCTAGGCTATGGGCTGAGTGTGGCGATCGGGCTATACACGCACCCATTTTTTGCCCTCACCTCTGTGGGGCATGGGGTCTATGCGGTGGCCTTGACTGGAGTGGAGACGATTCGCAATTACCCGCCTGTTGGGCGCGATCGGCTACTAGCTTGGCTGCGAGATCGACGCATCTGGCTATTCGGACTGGCTAATGGCTTGGCTTTGTTACTTTACAGCCCCTGGATCATCGTGTTGCTCGATCGGATGGGCCGGGCAACCGCCACCACCGATTGGACAAGAGAAAATGTGGGGATATGGTATCTGTCCAAGCTTTGGCTCCTGAGTTTTACTGCGCTCTTCTTCGATCTCGATTTTGGCTTTAACAATCCCATCACTTATTTGTTCAGACTACCGTTTTTTATTTTAGTCATTGCTGCCTTCTATCAGGTTTATCGTCGAGCATCCCGCAGTGCCAGTCTGTTTGTTTTCACTTCTGCTGGGGTGCCCTTTCTGTTACTGGCCATCCCTGATTTGATCGTGGGGGGTAAACGATCGGCGGTCAGTCGCTATCTGATTTCTTGTTATCCGGCAATTCAGTTAGCAGTCGCTTACTTTTTGTCGAATAAGCTAGCAACTGGTAAACGACTATGGCAGGGAGTCTTGGCATTTTGTTTAGCGGGCAGCATTCTTTCAGCCATCGTCAGTGCTCGAGCTGAAACTTGGTGGTCAAAAGACTTGAGCTATCTCAATGGCGAAGTGATTCAAGCTATAAATGCAGAAGCGGCCACCCGCCCAATTCTGATCAGTGATGTGGGAGATGACTACACCAACACAGGCGATCTGATTTCCCTCAGCTACGGGCTCGATCCCAGCTTACGCTTATTTCTGGTGAGCCATCCACCCCAGTGGGAATCGATCGCCACCGAACCTGCCCTGATGGTATTTCGCCCATCCAAAGCCATGGAAGTAGCGATCGATCAGCAAGGGTGGCAACTTGTGCCAATACTGGAAGATGCGAAGCTCTGGCGTGTCCAGCAATAGTCCAAAATTAGTCCAAAATTAGTCCAAAATCAGTCCAAAATCAGTCCAGAAACATCAGCGGTAATCGCGATCGTTTAGTCCTTATCAAGGCTGGAAACAACCACTGGAATCTAACCACTGGAATCTAACCACTGGAATCAACTAGGGGCTTAAACTTACCCTCACCTAAACATAATAAAAGTAGGGACTGATCGGTGGCTTGCAACCAAGCATCCCCACAACCCAATCCCTACACGCACCATCCCAACTTGTCTAGAGCAGTATGAGGTTGACCTGCAAACTGGCTCTAATTTTGACCACTCGATCGATCGGCTAATTATCTGACGATTAATTATCTGACGATTAATTATCTGACGATCGATCGCTCAGCTTCTCGCTCACCCTAAGGTGCTTGCACTCCTCGCCGTTGCAAGATTTCCTGCACTTCACGGGTTGGCGTATAGCGATAGCCAAAGTTTGAGAAATCAGAGTCATCTAGCACATTCGGAGTCACCAAAGCGACCACTTCTTGCCGGGTGTTATTGCGGCTCGTGCTTCTAAACAGGGCACCCAGAATGGGGATATCTCCCAGGATCGGCACCTTGGAAACCGTGGTTCGATCGGTTTCTTGAATAATTCCAGACAGAATCAAAGTCTGACTATCACGCAGCCGGATCCGCCCCGACTGGACTTGCCGCACCGACAATAAGGTCACCTGGCCATCCCCCACATTGCGAGTTTCGATCGGAGCCGTTACCGTCGGCTGCACACTCACTGTGATGAAACCATTATCATCAATCCGTTCCACCTCAACCGCCATTTGCAGACCGGCCACCACTTTCTGAATGGTTTGGGTTTCCCGCGTGCCAGAAACCGTATCTGTAAATTCAACATCGACTTGGGAAACAATTTCTTGCCCCAGGTTGACATTTGCCGTCTCACCTTCCTGTACCACTAAGGTGGGATCGGTTAACACCTTGGCATTACCGCTGACGATCTGGGCTTGCAGACGAGCCAGGAATCGCTGGGGATACTGGAACAAGCTCGGTAGACCACTGGTAATTTCAGCAGGCGATCCTTCCGAAAAGGTAATATTACCTTCAGCATCCCGGGTAATCACCGTGGCCGTACCAGGCGTAAACTCTGTAATCCCTGGATTCAGCGGATTGCCATTGTTGCCTAACGGTCGCGAAGGATTAAGACCCACCGCAGGCGTAGGAGTAAATACGCCATTATCAACCACCCCACCCCCTTGCCCCGGAATAATCAACCGATCCTGGGGATCAAGGAAAGGAGCCGCATCCTCATAGGGGTTAGGAATAATCGGTGGACTATTAATGCTGTTGACCGTTGTTTCTCGGTTCGGTGGATTATACCGCCCCAAATTAAGGATCGCTGCCCCTTGATCGACCACCCCAAAGAAATCTCCATCGCCCCAAGAGAAGCTGGTATTAAAGTCTTCAGTGGCTAGCAAATTCACATCCACAATTTTGACGTTGATCGCTACCTGCCGTCTGCGCAGATCCAACTGAGCCAACAAGGACTCTGCCATCTGAATCTGCCGTGGCTCACCGGAAAGGGTGACTGAATTGAGGCGTGGATCAGCCGTGACAGCCAACCCCCGTAACACCATGGCTCCTTCTGGATTAGCTCCATCCAGTTGATTTAAGCTCACGGTTTCAATTCGAGGCGGGCGAGGCTCTTCTACGGTTCGCACAATCCCTGTTTCAGGATCGCGGGTGGTAATAATTTGCGTTCCCCCTTCAAAAAACTGCCGCGCTTCTGCCCCAAACGTGGCTAGATAGGTGGCAGCCGTGGTTGCTTCTGCCTGGTTCATCCGCAGGGTTCGGGTGATTAAATTGCGCGCTGTATCGGGGAGTTCGCCTCGCGGAGCCACAAAGATCGTGCGTCCGGCGCGATTCGCCTCTAAACCTGCCACCCGGAGCACATAGTTAAACACATTCTGCACGGGTTCATTTTCAATATCTAGGGAAACTCGCACCTCCTGAGGAGCCCCTTCGACCGGCTGAACTGCCATGCCAGTTGCACCATCAATGTAGGCGACGTTCATACCCGCCGCCCTTGCCAACAAAGATAGAACGTCCCGGGCCGGTGCATCACGCAAGACCAAACGAGGCACAATTTCATTGCTACCCAGGTTGATCTCTGATGGAGAAGTATCGACGTTGGAAACCGAAATATCACCCAACGGGGGAGCGATCGCCCGTGGCAATAACGGAGGAGCAAAATCCGAGCCACCTTGAATGGCAGGCACACCATCGATCGTAATTTGGGGATTCGGCACCATGACATCTTCAGACCGTCGCTGTGCTACCTGGCCAGGTTGACGATCGGCCGAGGCATTCGATCGATTTGGAGTAGCCTGACTCACATTCAGAACAATCCCCGCATCGCCTTGACTGACCTGCCCAACCGGAGAAGCATTTCCCCCATCGATCGTCACTCGCACGCTATTTTCATCCAACTGAGCCACTTTAATCGATCGAATCCCAGGAGCCGGGTTAGCTTGCTCAAACCCACTCCCCTGAGGAAGCTGAAGCTCAGTATTGACAAGGTCAGCAATCAGAGCATTGCCCCGGTTGACTGTAAAAACCTGCGGACGCTCACCGTCACGGGTTTCTAAAACGACCTCCAGCCCATTCGCCGCTGGAGTTACTTCTACATTCGTAATTTGGGTTGCCGCTGCCTGAGCAGCTTGGGCAGAGAGTACGACGATCGCCGCACTGCTAATGAAGCTACTAAATCCAAGATGCCGTTTCACGGTTCACTCCTCCTTCATCGATCGAGAGCGGTCTGACTCAAGCTGGGGCATTGCGATCAGGTCTAAAAAATCCTGGGACAAATTCTGGCTGGGTATGGTTTCACAAGAAAACGGTTTTGCAAGAAAACAGGTTCACAGATTTAATTGATCAGACAGATTTGATTAATCAGACAGTATATCGCCAGTTCACTCAGCATATAGCGCTTTTATAATCGAATTTTAGAATCTTTTCCCAGATATAGCGTATCTCTTATTTCAAATTTACGCTCAGTGTAGGAAAATAGCAGCAATTTCACAAGAGTTCACAGAATTCTCTGCAACGAATTTCCTGGAACGATGTCAGGGCGATGCCTTCGGTAGCTACTGGTTCAACTGGTTCAACTGGTTCAACTGGTTCAACTGGTTCAACCGGTTCAACCAATACACATGCACAGGACTGCGCCCAAAACCAAGCAAAAGGCACACAAAAATGAACCCTCAAGGGTTTGAGGGATAAAACTAGACCATCCAGCAGGCTGGCGAGTTAGGGAGTTGGGCTTGCTTCAGGAACGACAGGAGCAGGTTGCTCAGATTGCTCAAGCGGCACTAAGGCCGAAAGCTGAAAAGCCGTCGTAATCCGGGTATCCGGTTGGCTTGCCGGAGCCAATCGACCTCGATCGTCCAAAATAATTTTTTGGGTACTACTATCCAGCTCCGAATTAAATTCACTCACCACCAATAAGGGCTGCAACCGCTCAATGTTGCGAATAATAGATTGGGTTTGCGGAAATGACCCTTTAATTTCCACGTCATAGACGCGACGCTGCAATTTGCCATTCACATCGGTTCCCAAGGAGCTATCGGTAATGATGCCGGATGCTTCTGAGTTCAAGTCAAACTTAGAGAGCGTGGCCCGCTTGGAGGGATCGGTAATCCCCGCATTCACCGACTGCACCCGTTCATTGATATCGAGCAACAGAGTATTGATACTTTCTTCAGAAGCAAATAGGCTACGGACATCGGCTTGTAATTGCTGAGCTTCTCCTAGCCGCGATCGGGCATCGGCAATTTGCTGTTGGGCATCCTCTTGGTTCACCAACTGCTCTTCCTTCGCCGCAATATCTGCCTTTAATTCTTGATTACGAGTCAGGGTATTTTGCACCAAATTTTGCCAGAGCATGAAGGCCCCGATCGCCCCCAAAAGCACCAGCAACATGGCGGCCACCGTTGGCGTAATCGTCAGACCAAACACTTTCGGATAGGCCGGGCCATCCATCTCCCGCCCTTCTCCGACGGGAATAAAATCTCCACCCACGGTCATCTTTCTAAAACTCCTCTGTCGCGAAGGGCTTGAATGCGAGATGCGAGACCAACCGATAGGGTTCGCTCTAGATCCTGTAACAGTTCTGAAGCAGGCAGATTTGTCAAGGTGCCTTCAATTCGGTATTCCACCACTTGGGGCAACCGTACCTCTAGGTCTTGTCCGCCGCCCTGGTTGGCAAATTCCACGGTGGTCGGGTTATCTACCAACTGAGAGTTCACCAGTTTAATCTCATCCCCCTTTAAGAAGGGCGAACGTTGCAGGGTTAAGACAAAATCATTCACATCATTGAACGATCGCGCCACTCCAGAAATGGCAATACTGGGCGGTGGGGCTGGAGGGGCTTCCACCACGGGTGGAGGGGATGCTTCTCCTTCTGCCGGACTGGGACTGGGGCTGGGACTCGGACTAGGCGGAGGGGCAGCCGCTTCATCTAAGTCGATTTGCTCGATCGCCCCAATTTGCACTCCACTGGGCACCCGTGACCGTACATCTTGCAGAATCGCTGACCAGGGCTTGATATAGTCAAAAACAGATGCTAAAGCCCGATTTTCGGACTCGATCGCCTGGATCTGGCTATTAATGCTATTGACCTCCCCCAGTTGGGCTTGCAGGGCTCCCAGTTGGCTATCTAGCTCGGCCTGCCGTTGCTCTAGCGCTCGATTTTGACTCTGCAAGAATAGCCAGAAGCCTGCCACTAGAGCCGGTAAAGCAATTGCCAATGCTGCCCCAATATAGTAAGGACGGGGATCGGCCGCAACACCTACCCCTCCCGATCGCCCTAAGCCTGCTTCGCTAGGACGTTCCGCCCGATCGTTGAGGAAATTAATATCTAAGCTATACATTTCACCAGGCCTCCCGTAAACCCAAACCGAGCACAACACCTAACCCCACTCGCTGCGCCTGGGTGATTTCCTGATCGGTTTCCAGGGACATGGCGGCAATCGGATCGACTTGACTAGCGGGTAAGCTCAGCCGTTGCGAGAAAAATTCATCTAATTGACCGATCGCACCGCCGGGCCCAGCCAGTAATAGTTGCGCCACTTCCATGTTTTCGCCCTGGTTGTGGTAGAAATCGATCGATCGACGCAGTTCGTCGGCCAATTCTCCTAATACGCGCAACATCGCGGCTGTGCCAGGATTGATCCCACCACGAGTAGGATTAGTCGGCATGGTGCCCATACTATCCATCGGAATCACCGGAATTGTCATGCCTTGCAGCAAATCTGTATTGCGAGAAGGGGGCAGGTTCATGGCTCGGCTTAAAGCCGTTTGCACCTGATAGGTACCGATCGGCACTGTTCGAGAAAACTGCGGCACCCCATCTACCACGATCGAGATCTCCGTATTCTCAAACTGAATATCCACGATCGCCGCAGCTTCTTGGGGCGTAAATTGCCGCAGTTGTTGTCGGATCGTCCGAATCAGCGAAAAACTGCTAATCTCCAAGACATTCACCATCAATCCAGCCTGACGGAATGTTTCCAGATAGGAGTCGGTCACTTCCTTACGGGTCGCCACCAACAAAACCTGGACTTTTTCAATCCCATCTTCATCGACAAAGAAACCCAGCTTTTGGTAATCCACATCGGCTTCTTCACGCGGGAAAGGCAGATATAGTCCCGCTTCCTGGTTCAGCACCATCTCCCGCAGTTCTCGATCGTCGAGTTCGGCAGGCACCGGAATAATTCGCGTCACCGTATCCCGACCGCTCGGAATCGCAGTCGCCACATGCTTCACCTTCAGTTTGCTTTCCGCCAAAACAGACTGAATAATTTCCGCCATCGCTGGAGAGTCAACGATCTGTCCTTCCTGAAAAATGCCTTCCGGCACTTCGGCGGAGGCCAGTGTCACCAATTGAAACCCCTGACCCTTTTTTTTGAGACGCGAAACATTGATGCGATCGGCTGTCAATTCGACCCCAATGCCTTTTGTCTTTTTGGCAAATATGTTTTTGAGACCACTAACCACAGTTCTTGTCCATTAACAGAGTAGGAGGAACGGGAATGTGCAAGGAGATTCAGCACTGACTCAAACGACCTGGATCCGATTAAATCTTCATCAGATTAAATTAGTGCTAACTCAGGATAGCGAATCTAGCTAAATTTGGATCTGCTGACCATTATTTTTAATTGATGATTAAATTTTTTGCAGCCAGCCAATGCGGGTTAGACATTGATCTTGAGATGCTTTTCCCCTGAGCTTCTTTTTTCCCCTGAGTTTTTTTCCTGGGCTATTTGACCCTCGGCTTCTTTTACCAGGATACAAATCTGCCATTCAGATGTGTTTAGAAACTGAACCGTAAATTGACCCATTTTTGCACCCTGCTGAGGTTTTCATCTTTAACCAGAGCCCTCACGAGCACTGTTTCCCTCATTGCCCTCACGAGCACTGGTGGCAAATGTCATCCCTGCAACACTTGAGATTGCACCTATATCAATCTGGAACCTATATCAATCTGGAACCTATATCAATCTGGAACCCATATCAATCTGGAACCTATATCAATCTGGAACCCATATCAATCTGGAACCCATATCAATCTGGAACCTATATCAATCTGGAAATAGTAGCGATAAATCCTTAAAGTGGTGCGATCGTGATCGGAATTGGCGATCGGAATTTGCGATCGAACCGGGTAGAGTAGAAAAACGCTTCGAAGCGTCTTGAAGCATTCATTGGCATCGTTTGAATCGTCTGAATCATCTGAATCATCTGAATCGTCTGAATCGTCTGAATCGTCGTTTTACGGGAATCCAGGTTTAACCATGAGTAGAGCAAAGCGGTGGAAACAGTTTGGGATTTACGCCCTCTTCGGGTTATTACTCACCTGGATGGTTAGCTGTAGCCCCACACCAACCACCAACAATGCTGGGGTAGCAGAAGTCGAGTTCTGGACGATGCAGCTTGAAGATAAATTCGCTGACTATTTCAAGCAGTTGATCGCCCAATTTGAACAGGACAATCCAGACATTCAGATTCGCTGGGTAGATGTGCCTTGGGCAGATATGCAAAGCAAAATTCTCACCTCGGTTTCTGCTGGAACAGCTCCAGATGTGGTTAACCTCAACCCTGACTTTGCCGCCCAATTGGCTGGGCGCAAGGCCTGGCTGGATCTGGACGATCGCATTCCCGCTGCCGACAAGGAGGCTTACCTGCCAAATATTTGGCAAGCCAGTACGTTAGACGGTCAGAGTTTTGGGATTCCCTGGTATCTCTCCACCAGTATCACGGTCTACAACCAGGATCTGCTGAAAACAGCCGGGGTGAACCAACCGCCAACCACTTATGAAGAATGG
This sequence comes from Elainella sp. Prado103, assembly GCA_025454395.1. Lineage (GTDB taxonomy): Bacteria > Cyanobacteriota > Cyanobacteriia > Elainellales > Elainellaceae > Elainella. The sequence continues at coordinate 5,165 of JALOOM010000006.1, read as the reverse complement.
GCTCAGGTGGCTCGGCAGGTGAAGCAAGCCACGGGCAAATATGCCTTCTTTACGACGGTGGTACCGGAAGACTCGGCAGAATTGCTGCAATCGCTGGTGCAAATGGGAGTGAATTTACTGGACGACCAGGGAAATGCCGCGTTTAACACACCGGAAGGGCAAGCTGCTTTTCAATATTGGGTCGATCTGTATCAGCAAGATTTGCTTCCGAAGGAAGTGCTGACGCAAGGGCATCGGCGGGCGATCGAACTCTATCAGTCTGGCGAAACAGCCATGCTCACCACCGGCCCACAGTTTTTGAATACCATTGCTACCAACGCGCCAGCCGTCGCTGAAGTTTCTGGAGTCGCGCCCCAGATTACCGGCAAAACTGGCAAGAAAAATGTGGCCGTGATGAATTTGGTGATTCCGCGCAACAGCGATCAACCAGATGCTGCTGTTAAGTTTGCCTTGTTTGTCACGAACAACACCAATCAGCTCAGCTTTGCCAAAGCCGCTAATGTTCTACCTTCTACGATCGCTGCCCTACAAGATCCCTACTTCAGTCAGGTGGCAGCCACTGCACCCGCTATTGATCAAGCGCGAGTCATCAGTGCCCAGCAAATGCAAGCTGCCGAAATCTTGCTCCCCAATGTCAAAGACATTAAAGAGCTACAAAAGATCATTTACGACAACCTGCAAGCCGCCATGCTGAAGGAAAAAACCGTGGAGCAAGCCCTGACCGATGCTACCGATGCTTGGAATCAGCGTTGATTATGATCCATGAGGGGTAGATTGCACCGCTCCATGGGTATCTTGCACCAAAACGTAAGGCTGCACGATTAAGGCAGTAAATCGGTGGGTAGGATCGGCATTCCAATCAGCCAGTTGTTCCGGTGAGGGCTTATAGATTTGCTGCTCGCTGATCCAGCGTTGCACGGTTGTAAGTTGATCTTGAGCGATCGCCATGCCCACATCCAATAAATCTAACTGCGGATCGACCATCACGATCGCATCTCGTTGAGCATGGGGAATCAACCACTCCCATTCCGCTTCGTCCAGCATTTCAGCCAATTCGGCTCGTAAATCTTCCATAGTCCGGGGTCTGCACTTTCGGTCACCATACCATGCGAAGTTCCTCCCTCCCAACTCACAGCAGGACGAGTCACTGAGCTGGACTGATCCCGATTTGATCCCCCAGTTATAAAAGTTATTGAGAGTTCATGTTTGTTTCTATGTGTCGGTAGTCATAATGCATCAGGCAGATTTGAAAACCCTACACCTCTTACAAGTAGGGAATTTTTTCCTTGTCTATTGTTACAGGGCACAGTTACAGAGCATGGTTCATTGTATACTTTGAAACAAAATTGTCAGAAAAAGATACCGTGAATATTAGGGTTCGCAATTTAGACACCTAGATTCCTCCGAAAGACATAATCTAGGTTCTGAAATTTCATCTATTCTTGATCCTTAAATTCATGTGGTACGGGTTCAGGTGAGATCCCCATCGCTGAGGTCACGGCTCAGGTTATGGCTCAGATTGGGTTCAGTTCAAGGTCGATCGAATTTGAGGCTATATCAGACTAATGAACCTGGATTCGTCTGATCGGTCGAGGGCAATCTGCCATCCGCCATCTAAGATGGATCACCTGAACTTACCCTCCAGTTGGGCAATGTTTTTGGCAAAGTCTCTTAGTGCGAACCAGGGCAATTCAGGCAATATCAGAGTGGCAATGTCAGAGTGGCAATATCAAAGTGATGACTTAGGGTAATGATTTGGGGCAATGACTTGTTGAGGCAATGATTTGGGGCAATGACTTGAGGGGACAGCCATGACACCTGCAACCTATTCTCGTTTTATTCGATTTTTGCAAGAAGACTTGGCGCTTTCTTCAGCATCACTGTCTATTGCGCTGCGCTATCGCGAACAAGATCCAGGCCCGCTGCCCATGATTTTGTGGCAATACGGATTGGTCACGCTGGAGCAACTCGATCGCATTTTCGATTGGTTAGAAACTGCTCAATCCTAAGTAGCGCTACTGACCAGAAGCAGCGCTAGTCAATGGAATCTAGAGCGCGAGCCACATACTCAACGACGTGACTCGCTGCCCCATCTAGCTAGCAGGTCGCAGCACTTGAGCAGCCGCAGCCACCCCGGCTCCAGAGGTAAACTCGTAGTTCAGAGCTTGCAAGGTTGCTTCGAGCGCGCTGACGGCAGTTAAAATATCGCGATCGCTCACAAAGCCCAAATGCCCTACCCGAAAGATCTTGCCTTTCAGATGATCTTGTCCACCCGCCAGGATAATATCGAACTGCTTCTTCATCACCGATCGAATCTGTTCGGAATCCACATTCACCGGCGCAACCGCAGTAATAGCCGGGCTAGAAGCCTGTTCAGCAGCAAATAGGGGCAGATTAAGTGCCTGCATTGCAGCTCGTGTGGCATTCATATGACGGTGGTGACGGGCAAAGATATTCTCCAGCCCCTCTTTTTTCATCATTGCCAGGGAGACTTGTAATCCGTAAAACATATTGACCGGCGGTGTGAACGGGTGGCTATTCTTAGCCGCTTCCTTGCGATATTTTCCTAAATCCAGGTAGAAACGCGGCATTTTAGCGGTTGCGTAAGCTTCCCAGGCTTTAGGGCTGACGGAGACAAAGCCCATGCCCGGCGGCAACATAAAGCCTTTTTGCGACCCAGAGGCGACCACATCCAAGCCCCAAGCATCGATCGGTACATTGGTTGCGCCTAAACTGGTGACCGCATCCACCAGGATCAAAGCTCCATGGGCTTTCACAGAGCGATTGATCGTTTCCAGATCATTCAACACTCCTGTTGAGGTTTCGCTGTGGGTAATAATGACCGCTTTAATCTCCTTAGCGGTATCTGCCTCTAGTGCAGCACGGAAGGCTTCCGGATCGAGCGGTTTACCCCATTCAGCCGTGATCTGCTGCACATTCAGGCCGTAGACCTCGCAAATCTTGCCCCAACGCTCACCAAACTTGCCGTTATTACCGACTAAAACCCGATCGCCAGGACTGAGGAAATTGATGATCCCAGCTTCCATTGCACCCGTGCCGCTGGCAGTCAAAATCAACACGTCATTTTGAGTTTGATGCAGCCATTTCAGCCCTTCAGTCACTTCCGCAATAATCTGGGAAAAATCACCACTTCGGTGTCCGATCGGATGTTTAGCTAAGGCTCGTAATACTTGTTCTGGCACCGGCGTTGGGCCAGGGATCATTAACATGAGTTTGTCGTCCATCGCTATGTCCTGTTGCTACTCTACAAAAATTGGGCAAATCAAAAAGTTGGGCAATCTTACACAATCAGACTAGAAGTGGCCACACAGCGGCAGGCGATCGATATACCGTTTCATGACACAGTCCCATTTCTATCGCCCTAGATTTCATACCGTTCTAGAGTCCCTTCCCATCTCAGCGGCCCCATGGCTGATTCGCCAAACCAAAATCATACACCCTTCCCCGAAATGATAATTTTTTGTTGCGAAATAGATTTTGAGTTCTAGACATGTCCAGTTCTGCCTGCTTTCTTAACCGGTTGGTTGAGGGGGATTCGTTACAGAGGATTCGGTAAAGCAGTTTATGAACCGGGTAACGCTTCGACCACTTTTGCTTGTTGAGCAGCGCGACGACGCATCAAAAACTCAGGTAACTCAACCGTAGTGAAGCGGGGCAGCACTAATGGCGGAATTGGCACACCCATTGGCGGAGCCCCGGTAGGATCGATCGCATCAGGAGGGGTCGGCGATTCGATCGCGGCAGAGTTAGGCAAGGCTTGCAACAACTCAACCAACAAGGGTTGAAGCTCGATCGAGGTAGATTGCAGCAAAAGTTGTTCAGCCAACTCTTTGAGCTGGACTATCTGCTGCTGGCGAGTCAAATATTGATCTTTCCAATACTGAACAGCGGTTTCATATTCAGTTTCCTGCTTTGCCTGCCGTAGAATCTGCTCCTGCATTTCGGTCACATGGTATTCCAGGCTCTGTACCCGTTGGTGCAGGCGATCCCGATCGGCTTCCAGTTCATGTTGCTGATGTTGCCAACGGGCTTGCTGGGCCAGTTGTTGGGCGAGCCGCTGTTCCAGTTCATCCACGGAAGGAGCTTTTTTCCAGCGAGGCAAGGCAAAGGCAACCATGCGATCAGAGCGAGTATCTGATGATCGAGTATCTGATGGTCGAGTATCTGATGATCGAGTATCTGATGGCCCACTCGGTATGGCTTCTCCAGCCTGGGATTGCTCAAGCTGGGTTTCAAGCTGCTCTAAGTGGGATCGATGGTGCGACAAGCGAGTGGAGAGTTCTTTGATCTGCTGTTGAGCCAGTTCCAGTTGGCTTTGGAGTCGGGCACTCAGGGTGCGGGCATTCAACGATTCAGCTTCCAGTTCCGAAACCCGCTGCTGCCGAGATTCTAAAGCGCTCTGGAGGTCATGCAGGTGTTTGCCTAACTTACTGCGATGGGTCGCCACTTCTTGCTGATCTTGCACCAACCGGGAGCGGAGACGCTCTACTTCTCGATGTTGAGCTTGGGTCATCTGCTCGATCGTGATCAACAGCTCCTGAATCGCTTGATCGCGTTGTTGGGTTTCCAGAATCTGGGCATCTAGTGCCTGCTGCTGCTCACTTAATTGCTGCTTGAGGCGGACGATGGCCTGCTGCTGTACTGAGGCATAGTCCTCTGTATTCGCCAGTTGCATTTCTAGGAACTGCTGATTTTGGATCTGGGAGCGCAAATCTTCCAGACAGACCATCGCCTGATCCAAAGCCTGCTCTAAATGCTGAATCCGAGTCGATCGGGCTTGACTTTGTTCCTGCACTTGAGCCAGTTCTTCCAGCAGGGTTTGATAGTCAGCCACAGAAATTTCCAGACTGGCTTCAGTCTGCCTGCTAAGCGATGAATTCAACCATTCATTTACCGAGTCCAGCGAATGCACTCAGAGCCTCCGGTGAAGTTCCAGCCAATCTATACCACCTGCCTAAATCATCTGGCAAACCCCGACCTCTTTTGGATCAGAGTCTGTCCCCAATGATTTTGGTTTTGAAGTTTAATCCATCTCTGTCCCATTGACACAAGAGATCCAATAAGATTTTGGATCAGTCTGGTGGCGGACAGCACACCCCTTGAGCTTAACCGCCCAACAACTGGGCTAGATCACTGGGCTAGAT
>JALOOM010000157.1 GCA_025454395.1 Elainella sp. Prado103 | reverse complement strand
CGAGGGGCTTTCGAACCAGGATTTGATTGCAAGTCCCTTCGCCCCTAGTGGGAGAAGGGATTTAGGGATGAGGGGAAAAGATTGGTCAGTCAATCAGCCCCCTAGCACCAAAATCGCAGACGCAGGCCTGCGGTTGGATTGGCTGGAAGGAAACGAAGCGGCGCGATCCCTGGATTGGTCGGCAGTCCTGGCTCTACTGGGAGGAAGCGAGGGGGGAAGAAGCGATCGCGCTACATTCCAAAGGCGAAGCTGGCGGCGGTGCAGGAGTCGGTGTATGAGTTGAGGCGACCCATCTATGAGACGTTGGAGCTGTTGGAAACAAACCCGTCTAAACTCTAGAAATGGGTCTGTCTAACCTTCCTGAGTTGCGAGAACTGTCTACGTGAAAATGAGGTGAATCCTGATGGTTCAAGCGCTACAGCAGCCAACTTCTTTTGACGATTTTGTTGAATGGCTTCTAGAAAATTCCGAATGCCGTTACGAGCTTCATCGAGGAATCATGGTTGAAATGCCAAAACCGAAAGGGAAGCACTCTGAAGTGGCTGGGTTTGTAGCGGCTGAACTCAACTTTGCGATCCGTCAGCAGCAGTTGCCCTACCTGATTCCCAAAGCGTGCATTGTCCGATCGCGTGATGGTTTCTCTGGCTATGAACCGGATGTGATCGTGCTGGATCGGCTGGCTTTGGCTCAGGAGCCTCGCTGGGAGAAGGAGTCTGTGCTGAGCGCTGGCGCAGCGATTAAGCTGATTGTGGAAGTCGTTTCTACCAACTGGCAAGATGACTACTCCCTGAAGCTGACGGACTATGAGGCGCTGGGTATTCAGGAATATTGGGCTGTAGAACACTATGCCGGGTTAGGTGGACGGCTCTACATTGGTTACCCGAAACGACCAACCCTCTCTATCTATGCCTTAACGAGCGAGGGAGAATATGAGGTGCAGCAGTTTCGAGGTGCGGATCGCTTGTGTTCTCCGACGTTTCCTGACCTCGATCTGAGTGCCGATCAGGTATTTGCGGCAGGCGGGTGAATCGGTGTCTCTTTGATCGTGGCGATCTCAGGTGCCGATCTCAGGATACGATCACAGCAGTTTCATCTGAGGACTTGGAACGTCTTTCGTCCAGCAAAGGTACATTTGGCAAGTCTCAATTGCGGAGCTTCAACGCATTCTGGCAGAATTGGGAGGATGAGGTGAAGTTGTTGAGCTATAGGCAGGGCGGTCAACCATGACACTTGAGCAAGCTATTTTAGAAAAAGTGCGATCGCTATCGCCTGAGAAACAGCAAGAAATTCTGGACTTTGCTGAGTTTTTGCTCCAAAAATCTCAAGCTCCAGCAAAGCGCCCATGGTCATCAGAATTTTTAAGTACGTTTGGTGCTTGGAAAGGGGAATTGGTGAGACCACCTCAAGGGGAGCAGCCGGAGAGAGAGCTGTTTGAATGATTTATCTACTCGATACCAATACCTGCATTCAGTACATCAATCGCCGCAATCAGACTGTGCATCGGTATATCACATCGCGTTCTCCAGATGATATAGCTATTTGCGATATCGTGAAATTCGAGCTTTATTTTGGCGCGTATAATAGCTCCCGCGTGGAAGAGAACCTGGAAACGTTACGGAAGTTTTTGGGTGATTTTGTGAGTTTACCGTTTGACGGGCGAGCAGCAGAAATCTGCGGCAGACTACGATCGCAACTCAAGGCAGCAGGCACCCCAATTGGCTCTTATGATGTGCAAATTGCTGCGATCGCTCTTGCGAACAACCTGACTCTGATCACGCATAATGTCGCTGAGTTTAGCCGAGTGGATGGTTTGGCAATCGAAGATTGGGAGATTGAAGCTAACAATTGAAAGATGCATAGAACCCGGCGATCCAGAGTGGAGGTTGCCGGGATTTTAGTTTAGGGCTTCCTTATCTTCACTATGTCTGACTCTTTACCGCAGTATTCCATCGCCCAAGCGCGGAACCAGCTTGCTCAGTTGATTTATCAGGCGGAGCAGGGAACGCCCGTTGAGATTACTCGCCGCGGGAAACGAGTGGCGATTATTTTGTCCACTGAGGACTTTGATCGTCTTTCGTCCAGCAAGGGCAGGTTTGGTCAGTCTCTTGCGGAGTTCCGCCGTCAATGGGGGATTGAAATGCTGGATCTCAATCCAGATGAAATCTTTCAGGATGTGCGCGATCGCTCATCGGGGCGTGAGGTTTCTCTGTAACAATGGTTCGATTTCTTTTGGACACCAATGTTCTTTCAGAGCCGCTTCGCCCTCAGCCCAACCCGACTGTCATGCAGCGGCTGATTGACCAGAGTGAGGCGTTATCGACTGCTGCGGTGGTGTATCACGAAATGCTTTTTGGCTATCGACGGTTGCCAGAGTCAAGCAAACGGCAGGCGATCGGCGCGTACTTGCAAGAGGAGGTTGAAGCGAAACTGCTGATTTTGCCCTATAACGCAGAAGCGGCTAACTGGCATGCGGCTGAACGAGCCAGGCTAGTCGGCATGGGACGAACTCCATCATTTGCGGATGGGCAAATTGCAGCAATCACCGTTGTGAATGATTTGATATTGGTGACAAATAATATCTCCGACTATGCCGATTTTCAAAATCTGCAACTTCAGAACTGGTTTATTTGACCGTTGATACCGTGAGGCATTGAGCACTACGCTAGATCAGCTTTGCTCTTAATGGATTCTGATGGTTCAGGTAACAGGGAAACGACTGACGCTGACAGAATTTCTGGCACTCCCGAAGGAGATGTCATTTATGAATTC
>JALOOM010000068.1 GCA_025454395.1 Elainella sp. Prado103 | reverse complement strand
AATTTCATTGTGTTCAGTGTCGTACTTTATTCCATATCACAGGAATTTTTTACATGACCAATATTCCCGTTGAAGCGATCGGCGTGCGTGAGCAGCCCTATCCGGGTGCGCCGAATAATTGGAAGCGATTTTTTAGCTTCAGCACTGATCACAAAGTGATCGGCATTCAATATTTGGTAACCTCTTTCTTCTTTTTTCTGGTCGGCGGCATTTTTGCCATGATCATGCGGGGTGAGTTAATTACCCCCGATGCCGATTTGATCGATCGCACAGTCTATAATGTGCTGTTCACTATGCATGGCTCGGTCATGCTATTTCTCTGGACTTTTCCAGTGTTGCTGGGCTTAGCCAACTATCTCGTTCCCTTGATGATCGGGGCGCGTGATATGGCCTTTCCCCGCCTCAATACGGCAGCATTTTGGATGGTGCCTGTGGTCGGCATTTTGATGATGAGTAGTTTTCTAGTTCCGGGTGGGCCGTCCCAATCGGGCTGGTGGGCCTATCCGCCGGTGAGCCTGCAAAACCCAACCGGTAATTTGATTAACGGGCAAGTGCTGTGGCTATTAGCCGTCGCTATTTCAGGGGTTTCTTCCATCATGGGTGGTGTGAATTTTGTCACCACGATTTTTAAGATGCGAGCCCCTGGCATGACTTTCTTTCGGATGCCAACTTTTGTCTGGACGGTTTTGGCCGCCCAACTAATTCAGCTTTACGGCTTGCCTGCCTTGACAGCCGGGGCCGTGATGCTGTTAATGGATATTCTGTTTGGCACCAGCTTCTTCAATCCCGAAAACGGTGGCAATCCAGTCCTGTATCAGCATTTCTTCTGGTTTTACTCCCATCCTGCCGTCTATGTGATGGTGCTCCCTGTCTTCGGAGTCTTTTCTGAGATCTTTCCGGTTTATGCCCGCAAACCACTATTCGGCTACAAAATTGTATCTGTCTCTGCGATCGTGATCACAGTGGTGAGTGGAATCGTCTGGGTTCATCACATGTATGCTAGTGGCACACCGGGCTGGATGCGGATGATCTTCATGTTTACCACCATGTTTGTGGCAGTTCCAACCGGCATTAAAGTATTTGCCTGGGTAGCAACGATTTGGGGGGGCAAGCTGCGGCTGGATACACCCATGCTGTTTGCCTTAGGTGGATTAATCAATTTTGTCTTCGCAGGCATTACTGGCATCATGCTAGCTTCTGTGCCAATTGATATCCATGTTAACAATACCTACTTCGTAGTTGGACATTTCCACTACGTCATCTACGGCACGATCGTTTTTGGAGTCTACGCTGCCATCTATCACTGGTTCCCTAAGATGACTGGGCGGATGTATTACGAAGGACTGGGTAAAGTACATTTCTGGCTGACTTTCCTGGGCACTCAGCTCAACTTTTTGCCGATGCATCCGGCTGGGCTAATGGGCTTACCGCGCCGCGTTGCTTCCTACGATCCCGAATTCGCTTTCTGGAATGTGTTAGCTAGCTTAGGGGGTTTTCTATTAGGGATGTCCACTTTGCCGTTTATTTTGAACATGGTCAGCTCTTGGGTGCAGGGCAAACCCGCTCCAGACAACCCTTGGCGGGCGATCGGGCTTGAGTGGTTAGTGTCCTCGCCGCCGCCGGTCGAGAACTTTGAAGAGTTACCGATCGTGATCGCAGAACCCTATGGTTACGGTAAAAATGAGCCCCTCACTGAAAATTATCCCCATCGTGAGTTGGCTGAGTCGAACTAGGTCAAGCTGAATCCGATGGAGATTGTCAAAATTTCAGGCAGGATCGTTGAACAGCAATGAGTAACACTGCTGATTCAGCAGTCACAGCAGCAGTCACAGCAGCAGTCACAGCAGCAGTCACAGCAGCAATCACCCAGCAGCAAAGTGCAACACGATTATGACGACAGAAACTTCATTAGCCAAAGAGATTCAAGCTGGAATCATAGAGGAGCATAACGAGGCCGAAAATAGCAAATTTGGCTTTATTGTGTTCTTGCTCTCCGAGAGTGTAATTTTCCTCAGCTTTTTTGCAGGCTACATTGCCTACAAAACCACTGTTCCGGATTGGCTACCTCCAGGGGTTACGGGACTGGAAACCCACGATCCAGCCATCAATACCGTCATTCTTGTATCCAGTAGTTTCGTCATCTATGTAGCAGAGCGTTATCTCCATGATCAGAAACTCTGGGGGTTTCGCATCTTTCTACTGGCAACCATGCTGATGGGTAGCTACTTCCTGTATGGACAAGCGGTGGAATGGCTGGGTTTACCCTTTGGCTTTGCCTCTGGTGTATTCGGGGGGACGTTCTATTTGCTGACGGGTTTTCATGGCTTGCATGTGCTGACGGGAGTTCTGCTTCAGACGATTATGCTGGGACGATCGTTTATCCCCAACAATTACGAAAAGGGCTTTTTTGGTGTAGAAGCCACCTCCCTGTTCTGGCACTTTGTCGATGTGATTTGGATTATTCTGTACATTCTGATCTACGTCTGGCAGTAGTCCTACAACGTTATTTTGACAAAGGTGGATTGACATGATTATTGATGATCAGTACTACGACATAATCATTGTGGGCACAGGAGCAGGGGGCGGCACATTAGCGCGTAAACTGGCCCCCACGGGTAAAAAAATCCTGATTCTGGAGCGGGGCGAGTTTTTGGCCCATGAAAGCTCTGAGCTAGAGGATGTCGAGGTGTTTAAAAAAGAGATGTATCACGCGCCAGAGCAGTGGTATGACTCTAATGGAGAACCGTTTTACCCCCAAACCAGCTACTCGGTGGGGGGCAACACGAAGATCTACAGTGGGGCATTGCTGCGGTTTCGCGAACGAGATTTTGAGCAGGTTGAGCACCAGAATGGTATTTCGCCCGCCTGGATGCTGAAATATGCCGATTTTGAGCCCTATTACACTGAAGCTGAACAACTGTATCGGGCCCATGGTCGGATGGGAGATGACCCCTCCGATCCCCCACGCAGTGCCGACTATCCCCTGCCCCCGGTGGAACATGAGGAAAACATTGCCACCATTTGCGATCTCCTGTCGAAGCAAGGCTTACACCCGACCTATTTGCCGATCGGGCTGGGGGAGCAGGGCCGCACCGACTCTGAAGACACGGGCATCTCACCAACCCTCGCAAACTACAGCAATGTCACCCTGAAAACGGGCGCGAAGGTGGTGCAACTGCATACCAATCCATCGGGTCTGGCTGTGAAAGCGGTACAAGTGGAAATGGGGGATCGATCCTATTTATTCTTGGCCGATCTAATTGTTCTGTCCTGTGGGGCGATCAACTCAGCGGCCCTACTTTTGCGATCTGCGAACGAAAAACATCCAGAGGGATTGGCCAATCAATCCGGGCAGGTGGGGCGTAACCTGATGAAGCACCTGATGACCGTGATCGCCCAGCGTAGCCCCAATGCTAACAATGGTTTGTTTCAGCGTAGTGTGTACTTTAACGATTTCTATTGGGGTGATCCGACCTTTCCTTACCCAATGGGCCATATCCAGAACGCAGGCGGCATTCTGCAAGATGTCATTTTCTCGGAAGCCCCTCCTCTGCTGTCGGTATTAGCGAAAGTGATGCCCGGTTTTGGGCTGCGCCAATTGGCCACTCGCACCCTGGGCTGGTGGTTGCAAACGGAAGACTTGCCTAATGCAGATAACCGAGTTCGCTTTGAAAATGGCAAACTTTATCTTGACTACACGGCGAACAATTTAGAAGCCCATGATCGCCTGCTGTATCGCTGGCAAGAAGCCCTCAAGGAAGTCGATCGATCGGCTGGACAGTCGGTGTTTGCCCAAAACATTCACCCCCATGGGGGGATGCCCCTGCAAGTGGTCGCCCATCAATGTGGTACCTGTCGGTTTGGAGAAGATTCGGCCACTTCTGTGCTAGATGTGAACTGTCGCACCCATGAATTGGACAACCTCTATGTGGTAGACAGTAGTTTCTTTCCTTCTAATCCGGCGGTAAGCCCAGCGTTGACGGTCATGGCCAATGCACTGCGGGTGGGCGATCATCTGATCCAGCGCCTGGGTTAGTCTCAAGATTAAGCTCGATCGGCGAGGGGAGTAGCCCTTGCAGCGCCCCTTGCAGCAACCTTTGGAGCAATTAACAGCAATTAACAGCAATCAACAGTCCTTGTCAGATGCAGACACATCCGTGTGACGAAATTGTCAAACTGTCGTCCTATCAGCGTCACATCCCTCCCCTATTCTAATGTTCATAGGTTTCTAGCACCATCCTCAGACCAATTCATCATCCCCGGCTTCCGACACCGGGGTTTTTGCTGTTTGCGGTTTTTGCTGTTTTGATTGCCCCATTGTGCATTGAGTTGAGAACCATTTGATCTGTTCCACCAAGTTGCCTCAAACTGACTTTTAAGTAGTTCTAATGCTATTTCAGTCCTATCAGCTAATTCATAGCTTATATCGCAGAACATTAACTTGAGTCTCTACCGAAAGTTAGGTTTTTCGATAACCTAAAATGTCTTCTAACTTCAGCCTCCAGAGCGATTTGGGAAGCCCAATCTTGCCGATATAACTGAGGAAGCTTCCAAGCTGAAACAACCTCCAACTGGTTTTCTTCACTGGGAGTAAGGGGAACTCTGGAGCAGCAATGCTTTGGAGTGGTCACTTAACAAAATTCATTTTCTGATTTTGGAGGATTCACAATGAACCGCTCTTTTTCGATGGCTCGCTTTCTTCGCAGCATTTTGGTTGCTTTTGCCTGTGCCATTCTATTTCTGACGAATGTTGCTCCAGCGTTGGCGATCGGTAGCACCCCTAGCCGCCCTTCAGAAGGGGAACCTCCGCTCAACGACATCTTTAAGGAATCGCAAGATGCAATCCGTCCTGAAAATGCCTTAGATGCAGATAAAGTGATTGAGCGGGCCAATGCAGGGCTCAATGAAGTTCAAAAGGATGCGGATATTGATCAGATGAACCGTCCTGAAAATTCTCGTCAAGCCACCTCTGCTGCTGAGCAAGTACAACGAGCACTGGGCAAGGCGGTCGAGAAGGTGACTGGCAATGCCCCAAACGACTAACCCCCCGCAGCTAAAAAGTCCTTCTCTTTCCTAACCTGTTGGTCATTTCATCCTTGAGCGGACAAAGATCTGTCCGCTTTTTTGCTAGCCGTTAGATTTGATAGCAATTAGACAGGGGCTTTCTCCAGCATGAGCTTCGATCGCTTCACCATTTCGGGAACTGGAATGGGATATTGCCCTGTAAAACAGGCAGAACAGAAGTGATTGGGATCCTCTTGAGTTGCCAGTAGCATTCCTTCCCAACTCAGGTAAGCGAGGGAATCGACCCCCATTTGCTGGCGAATTTCCTCAACTGATTTCGTGGCAGCGATCAATTGATCTTGTGAATCGGTGTCGATCCCATAAAAACAAGGGTGAGTGACTGGGGGCGAAGAAACCCGCATATGTACCTCGAGCGCTCCAGCATCCCGCAGGGCTTTGACAATTTTGCGACTGGTGGTGCCGCGTACCACTGAGTCATCGACCATTAGCACCCGCTTACCAGCCAACACATCTTTGAGCGGGTTAAGCTTCATGCGAATTCCCGACTCGCGCATTGATTGAGTCGGTTGAATAAAAGTGCGCCCCACATAGCGGTTTTTGATCAAGCCTTCGCCATAGGGAATTCCCGTTTCCTGAGAGAAGCCGATCGCAGCCGGAATACCGGAATCTGGAACCCCAATGATCAGATCGACATCCGCCGGAGACTCCATCGCCAGTTGTCGGCCAATCCGCATCCGATAGCTATAGAGACTCTCGTTGTTCATAATGCTATCCGGACGAGCAAAATAGATCATCTCAAAGATGCATAGCTTGGGCTGAGGTTGGGCTGCCCAGTGGAAGGACGCAAGCCCCGCCTCAGTGATCCAGACCAATTCACCGGGTTCTACATCGCGCCAATACTCCGCCCCAATGATATCCAGCCCACAGGTTTCTGAAGCGAGCACATACTGAACTGGCACATCCGGTGATTCGGATTCCAGGGTGCCAATGACCAACGGCCGCACCCCATTGGGATCGCGAATGCCCATAATCCCTTCTGGAGTGGCAATGGTGAGGCTAAAGGCTCCTTGACAACGATGAAGTGCGCTGATGGTTGCCTCTAACCAGGGTTTACCCGCATCCACTGCCTGTCCGATCGCGATTGCAATCATCTCAGAGTCAGTAGTTGTCAGCAATTGAGCATTTGATCGCAGCAACTCTTCCCGCAAGCTGGCAGTGTTGACCAAGTTGCCGTTATGGGCCAGAGCCAGGGTGCCTCGTTGGGTTTCCACGATCGCAGGTTGAGCATTCACGACTCGACTGGAACCTGTGGTGGAATAGCGCGTATGCCCAACGGCCCAATCTCCTGGTAATTCTTTTAATACCTGTTCATTGAAGACCTGAGAGACTAGCCCCATTTCTTTGTGCAAATAGACTCGATCACCCTTAAAGGTGGCGATGCCAGCCGATTCCTGGCCTCGATGCTGGAGGGCATACAGCCCAAAATAGGTGAGCTTAGCCACATCTTGACCTGGCGCATAAATTCCAAAGACACCGCAGGCCTCTTCAGGTTTGTCCGATCGATCGAGATGATTGGAAATCAGCGTTGGCACAGGGGTTTCAGAGGTTGCGTCAGGTGTAGACGAACAGGTGCGATCGGCAGAATTTGGCATCATGGGAGCGTCTATTTCTCTTCGATGAGTAATGGAGTCAGCAATGGAGCAGGGGTAGGGAGCGGAATCTAGACGCGGAATCTAGACAATGAGCGGAATTCAGACAACTAAGGTGCGGAGGGAGCAAAATTGGGGAGGTCAGTCCTAGAATTAAGAGAATGAAGCAAATAAAGACTTCTCTAATATAAAGTTTGACCTCAATCCATCAGAAATCTGATCTGAATCATTAGACAATTTAATGTTTCCTTAACAAAACACCATACAACACTAGCGCAAATCCGATATAGAGGGTAGTAGATAGAAAGGGTTTATTTCTATCCCATCTTTGCTGCTTCTCTATGTATACCCGTCACCAGGTCGAACCCGTCACCAGGTCGAACCCGTCACCAGGTCGATCGGTCGAACTGGAATTGTTGTCTTGTGGCAGGTCGTGTGATAGACCTGAAAGCCTCGGGCTTGGTAGTTTCTTAGAGCGTACGCTCCATCCAGGCTACAGGTATGCACCCACACGCGCTTTGCACCCATTTCCCAGGCTCGCTGAGTTCCTACACTCAACAAATGTCCGCCTAACCGTTGACCGATAAACTGGGGCAGTAGCCCAAAATAGGCGATCTCTACATTGTTCTCCGGCTGAGCTTCTAACTCCACATAGCCTGCGGGGGTACCTTCTACATACGCCACCCAAACTTGCACCGCCGATCGATCGAGATATTGCATCCAGCGATCCTCATTCCAGCTCAAGCGATCCAACCAGTACCAGTTCCCGCCAACCGCCGTGTAGAGGAAACGACTAAAGGCAGGGCAAGGACGTTTGACCCGATCGATCCGTAACTCATAGGCACCCGGTAAAGAAAATTTAAGCTGTGCGGGAGTCAGCATTTCCAGATACCAGGTTGTAACCTCGACTGGCTTCAGGCCTTCCAATTGATGGCTTTCCAATTGATGGCTCTCCGAAAGGGATCCGGCTGAACACTCTAATCTGGGTTGCTCCGATCGATTCCCCGGCCTATTGTCCTGCCTATTCCCCTGTAGCATCGGTTTACTAAACCTCCGAAACAACACGCTCTCATCTTCTCATTCGGGCTCGCCAGCCTGGTGGACTCTTTTCCCTCTATCGCCTCCCTCTATCGCCCCTGGCACCATGTGAACAAATCCAGCAGAGAACAGATCGATCGACAAAACTCATGGTATGTCTGGATCATGGTATGTCTGAATCATGGTATGTCTGAATACAGTAATTCTGAACCGGGCTGGATTGCTTGAAATCGTCATGTTCTCTGTACCCCATTTCGCGGATTCCGTCTTTGCTCAGGCTGCTCAACAGTGGGATGTGAACCGTTTATTTGCGGATTTGGCTGTGATTAAACAGCAACCTCTCACATCGGCTGAGCGCTTGTGGCTATGTGAATCCTTGCTGGGTATGGTTCCCTCTGCGACTACTCGACCACGACAGGGTTCACGGCGACTGGAACAGGAAGATCTCTCCGAGAGTCTATGGGGTCAGATCCGAACCCTCACCCAGCAGCCGGTTCAGAATTGGCGAGCAGTGGCCCGTCTGCTCGATCGGGCAGGCTATCGATCCAAAGCCAGATTGCAGGGTTCGGTACCGGATGCATCTCCTGCGGGTTCTGATTCTCCAACTGGGTGGGCTACTGCGGTAGCATTTCCTGGTGCAGAATCAGCGTGGCAACCCACCCAAAATTTACCGATTCAGGATTTTAGAATCATGATTGGGCGTGAGCAAGAGATCGCACAACTCAAGGCTTGGTTATCTTATGACAGTTCAGTCTCTCGCATCAGCATTGAGGGAACCGGCGGGATTGGCAAAACTGCCCTGGCCCTCTTTGTTGCTTATCACTGTTTACGAGAGCCTCAATCTCCGTTTCAAGCTCTGATTTTCACTTCAGCTAAGCAGCAGCGGTTGGTTGCTCGTGGGATCGTGCCTCGGTTGAAACCGAATCTACATCGCAGCCTGCGGGATATTCTGCACTCGATCGCCCACACTTTGCAACAACCTGATTTATTGTTAGGCGATTTAGAAACCCAGATTCAGCGGGTGCAAATGCTGCTCTCCCAGCGACGCACTCTGCTAATCGTCGATAACCTGGAAGATGTGGCTGAGTATGAGACGATCGTTGCTTTTCTCTATGATTTGCCACCAACGGTGAAGGTGATTGTCACTAGCCGCGAACAAACTCCCTTTGATGCGATTGTGTTGGAGCCCCTCCCTGCCGCCCAAAGCTTTGCCTTGATCCAGCAGCAGGGATCGATGAAACAGCTCAGTCTGGAGATAGCAGAAGTCGAACGGCTCTATCACCAAACCAGCGGGATTCCGGCAGCCATTGTTTATGCCATAGGGCAATTAGCGGCTGGGTATCCGATCGAGTACATTCCGGAACGGTTAACCCATCGCCAGAGCAACTATGCTCGCTTTTACTTTGATAGCTCAGTCCAATCGTTACGAGAGACCCCCACTCACCCAGTGCTGATGGCGATGGGTTGTTTTTCACAAGCAGTGGGGTTTCAGGTGATCGCGCAAGTGGCGGGACAGACCGATCTCAATCAGGTGATCGAAAGCCTGGCCCAATTGCAACAGCGATCCTTGCTGAAACAGCAGGATGGGCGATATGACATGATTTCCCTGACTCGAGAGCTAACCATGTCCGAGTTGGCGGCGGATCCAGACTTTGAAAGGGCGGCTCGTGAGCGCTGGATTGCCTGGTATTTGCGGTATGCAGCAGATTCGATGGCGCAAAACTGGCAAGATTGGCAAACCTATCCTGACCTCGAAGCAGAATGGGGAAACTTACGAACGGTGATTGAGTGGTGTATCGAACATGATCGATATGAAGATGTAAAACAGTTTTGGCAAATTGTTAAAGGCTATACCCATGCTCAGGGCTATCGGATCGATCGACGTATCTGTTGGAATACTCGTCTCGACTGGACAGACTGGTTATTGCAAGCGGCTACGGAACGTCAGGATTGGCGCACAGAACTGGCAGTAAGGCTCGATCGGGGCTGGACTTTAATGTTGTTAGGGCAGTCCCATTGTCTCGAACAGTCTCATCAGCTTTATCATCAAGCTTGGCAACAACGGCATTACTATTCCTTACAAGGGCAAACTGACTTGGCGATCCAAATTGCTGCCCTTCAGATTGAATTCCAACAGTGGAGTCAGGCGGATCACTGGATTACGGAAGCTGCCACGCTCTGGGCCCAGCAACCGCAGCCCTGCCAACGGCAGCAGATTCAAATTGATTACCATGAAGGTGCATTGGGCTACAAAACAGGACAGTATGAACGAGCCCAGGTGCAGTTTCAACAGGTGCTACAGCAAGCCGAATTAATGGGTTGGCAACGAGCCGTATCCCTAGCGAAAAACTGGCTCGCGGATATCGCGATTCAGCAACATGAGGATCTCAGCTTTGCTGAATCCGTGTTTCAAGAAGGCTTGCAAATTGCAGCAGCCAATCAAGATACTTGTCGAGCTGCTTTCTGCCAGCGATCCTTAGCCCGATTAGAGTATGCTCGCGGTAATCGAACGATCGCCCGTCAGTGGGCTGAAGTTGCCAAACAAGAGTTTGAGCAATTGGGGATGAGCATTGAAGTGCAAGAAACGATCGATCTCATGCAAGCGAGCTAGCCAGCGATCGGTGTCAAAAGCGATCGGTGTCAAAAGCGATCGGTGTCAAAAGCGATCGGTGTCAAAAAAGTAACTCATCGATTGGGGCTCAGATCATAGTAGAAGGTTGCATTGAATAGCTGCCATAAAATACCTGCTACATCGGCTGTCATGCAGCAGGTAATAGTTACGGTGATGTTCTGATTCGTCATGTTTCAGCCTAGGAATGCTCTAGTCAGAAAAGTTCCAGTCAGAAAAGTTCCAGTCAGAAAAGTTCTAGTCAGAAAAGCTCTAGTTAGCCGACTACGACTCGCTCCAGATTTCGCTCAGGTCGATCGCAACTTCTGGTCTAATCTGAGCTGCTTGAGTATGGGCACATCCAGCACCTTCAGCTCCTCCTTCAAAGAGAGACAGAGGCTCACAGTCAGCATGATCGAAGCCATTCACCATCTGCGATCCAAAGTGTTTGCGAAACAGGACAAGGGTGATGGCATAGGCTTTCAATAGAGCCTGCCGATCAGCTTCTCCTCGGGTTCCCAAGTAGGGAAAGTGGTGAATGAAGCGCCCGAATAGGATCTGACAGTCTTCAGCATATTTGGTGGTATCAAGAATGTGCTGATGCCATACTTCGTCAATTTCACGGGTAGGCACTAATTGCAGGTGAGGATAGCGATCGACCAAGTAAAGAAAAGCGATATACCGGGTGATTGCCTTAGCAGCTTGAGCCGGGCTCCATTGTAATCCCGATCTAGACTGGGTGAGTTGATAAGCGATTGGACGTAGATTCAGGTTCTGGACTTTCTGGAGGAATCTAGCAAAGTCAGGGGCGACTTGATAAGAAGACATAGGTGCACGCTCAGGAAAAATGTTTGGACTTGTAGGGCGGAGAGTAATAGCACAGGGGGCAGCAATAGCTCGATCGCTCCGTCTAGATCAAACTACCCGTCCAAGGATGTTCAATTCCGGAGAATTTTCGGTTCAGTTTTGGTTCACTTCTGGTTCACTGCCGCCTTACTTTCAGTAGAATACGAAGCTCAGAAGAATGCGATACTGAATCCATATACTGAATCCATATATCGTCTTGGGGGCGGAGGTTATGCCTTTATTCAGGTTATGCCTTGCTCAGGTTATGCCTTGCTCAGGTTATGCCTTTACTTAGTTGTACCGACCTTTAACTGCCTATGCTTTGTATCTTCACCTGATGGAATGCAATGCCTTCGCTGAAAGCTTCTGTAGATGGATTGGCCCAAATTAAACAGTCCAGAAAAGCGACATACTGGCCGATCGAAGACAATCGCTGGTTGATTGCGGCGAGCCAAATCTTAGAGCCTGAAATTAACTGGCAACTGGATCGTTTGTCAAAACAGAGTATTTTTGCGAATGGGGTTTCTCTATCCACCTGGAAACGGTTCTTGCAAGGGAAGCCAATTCGAGCTGAGGTGTTTCAGGCCTTTTGTCAGGTGTTGCAGCTAGATTGGCAGCTCATTGCGGTACAGCATCAAGCCAATCACGAGCATCGCCTGCCTCGCAGTGCTACCGAGAACCCGACTGATAAGAATCTCTCAGCTAGTCAGCCTCCTGAGCAGGGATGGCAAGTACACAGTCCACAGGCGCAGGAATCGCAAAATTCACAGCCACAGGAATCGCAAGCACAAAATTCACAGCCACAGGAATCGCAAAATTCACAGCCACAGGGATCGCAAGCACAAAATTCACAGGCACAAAATTCACAAGCACACCAGCCTGAGGGTAAGGAAATTGCTGATTCTCCCATAACGGCCCAAATAGATTGGGGGGAAGCGCCGGGTGTGGTGCAACTCTATGGCCGATCGACCGAACTTGAAACTCTGACACAGTGGATTGTGACCGATCGCTGCCGATTAGTCATGCTCTTGGGGATGGGTGGCATGGGCAAAACCACCCTGGCTGTTCGATTAGCTGAACAGTTGAGTTCCGAGTTTGATTATATTATCTGGCGCAGTTTGCAAAATATGCTGCCGATCGCTGATTGGTTAGCTGACCTGATTCAATTTTTGTCGAATCAGCAAGAAACTAATTTTAGCGAATCAATTAGTGCTCGTATTACCCTATTGACACAACTGTTGCGTCGCCATCGCTGCTTGTTGATACTCGATAATCTAGAATCTATTTTGCAGGCAGGCGATCGATTGGGTAACTATCGATTGGGCTATGAACTCTATGGCTATCTGTTTCAGACCATTGGACAGTCAGCCCATAGGAGTTGTTTGCTGCTGACTAGCCGGGAAAAGCCGCGAGATCTCAGCTACCTTGAAGGTAGCCAGTTGCCGATTCGCTCCTTCCCACTTCAGGGATTGCCACTGAGAGCGGGGCAAGAACTTTTCGATCAGCATGGCAAGTTTGTAGGATCGGCGCAAGCATGGCAGCATCTGATTGAGCATTATGCGGGCAACCCATTAGCCATCAAGATGGTGGCTCCCGTGCTCCAAGATTTTTTTGATAGTAACATTTCCCAATTTTTAGAATTTGTCGATCAAAATATTTTCGTCTTCGACAACATGCGTGATCTGCTAGAACGGCAGTTTGCTCGGCTGTCGGATGCTGAAATGCAGGTGATGTATTGGCTGGCGATTAATCGAGAGCCCACCCTACTACCACGGCTGCGAGAAGATTGGATGTCGCCGCCCACTTCTACTGAGCTGATTGATACCCTGGTGGCATTACAGCGTCGATCGCTCATCGAAAGGGGATCGGACGGGTTCTATTTGTTGCCCGTGGTGATGGAATATGTCACCGATCGGCTGATTCAAGGAGTGTTAGAAGAACTGAATCGCCCCGCTTCATTTGACTGGGTCATGCCAGCGGATTCATCTTTATCGCTATTTCAGAGCTTTGCTTTGCTCAAAGCCCAAGCCAAAGACTATATCCGAGATGCCCAAACCTGTTTGATTTTGGAACCGATCGCCAGACAGTTGCTCACAATCCATGGGCATGTCGAAACAATCCAGTCGCATTTGATGGAGCGATTGGAAATAGTGCGAGCCTCCATAGCGCGATCGAGTTATGCCGCAGGGAATAGCCTCAATTTGCTGCGATTTCTAGGGGCGGATTTGCGCGGGCTCGATTATTCAAATTTAGCCATTCGTCAGGCTGATCTCGTAGGTGCCACCTTGACCGATCTCAACTTTGCAGGCGCTGATCTTTCAACTGCCAGGTTTACAGAAACATTTACGGCCACTTTATCGGTCGCATTTAGCCCGGATGGACAATATCTGGCGATCGGTAATGCAGATGGACAGGTGAGAGTCTGGTCTGCCATGGATGGTAAACGCCGCTGGACTTTGGCCGGACATACCAGTTGGGTGTCCTCCGTGTCCTTTAGCCCGGATAGTCAAAGGTTGGCCACAGCTAGTTTCGATCGCATCATTCAGATTTGGGATCTGGTGAGTGGAGATTGCATCAAAACACTGGCAGGTCATCAGGGTTGGGTGTGGTCGGTGGACTGGAGTCCAGATGGTCAACAGTTGGCGAGTGGTAGTACCGATCGCACCATCAAACTTTGGGATGTGACGACAGCGACCTGTTTGCAGACTTTGAGGGGGCATCATGCTTGGATCCGCACCGTTGTATTTCACCCAACCCAACCTCTGCTAGCAAGCAGCGGCCATGAAGGCCAGATCTGGTTGTGGAATCTGCAAACTGGACAAACTGACCAACTCCAGGGTCATGTCGCTTGGGTTGCTGGGATCGCCTTCAGCCCGGATGGGCTCACCTTAGTCAGTGGCGGGCATGATGGTACCCTCCGACTCTGGGATATGGCGACGACTGAATGCCGCCAGATTTGGCGGATTGATGCCCATGTGATCGATGTGGATTTCAGCCCGGATGGGCAAACGATTGCAACTGGCGATCAAAAAGGGAAAGTGCGGTTGTGGGATCTCAACACTCGTCAATGCATTAAAACGTGCTGCGGGCACACCAATGGCGTTTGGTCGATCGCATTTCATCCCCAAGGCAGAACATTAGTGAGCGGTAGCAATGACAGTTCCGTAAAGGTTTGGGATACGAAAACCGGCCAATCAATCCATACGTTCCAGGGATATAGCGATGGTATTAAATCACTCACCTTTAGCCAGGATGGTCAATGGTTAATCAGTGGGTGTGACGATTCCACTATCAAAGTTTGGCATTTGCCAAGAGGGGAATGTCTCCATCAACTGACGGGTCATGCCAGTTGGGTGTGGAGTGTCGCCATGCACCCCAGCCGGCCGCTGTTGGCCAGTGGAAGCAGCGATCAAACCGTGCGATTGTGGGATTGGCAAACGCAACAGCCGCTGAAATGTTGGCGGGGTCATGTCAATTTGGTATTGGCGATCGCCTTTCATCCCAATGGAGACTTGCTAGCTAGTGGTAGCTTTGATCAAACCGTGCGGTTATGGTCGCTGTCTTCCGAGCAGAACTGGCGAAAGCTGACCGTACAAGGGCAGGTCTACAGTCTGTCCTTTAGCCCAGATGGCTGTTGGCTAGCCATGGGGCTGGAAAGTGGGGTGGTGCTGCTTTGGCAAATCGATCTTCAGCATCAAACCTTGACTTGTGTGCAAATGTTAGAGCTACACCAAGGTATCGTTTTTTCAGTAACCTTTAGCCCGGATGGAGAATGGCTTGCCAGTGGCAGCACCGATCGCACCATGCGGCTGTACCATCTACCTTCCCAAACCCCTACGGAACCCTTCAACCACAGTGGACAGGTCTATCAAGTTGCTTTTCATCCCGGTGGTCAGTGGCTGGCAAGTGCCGGTGAAGATCAAACCGTACGGCTTTGGGATCGATCGACCCGGCAATGTTTACAGACCCTGACTCAGCATCACAGCAAAATTTGGGCCATTGCCTTCAGTCCAGATGGAAGCATATTGGCGAGCGGTAGTCAGGATGGGGTAATTCACTGCTGGCAACCTCAAACCGGCAAATGGTTACAAACTCTGAGGGGGCAACGTCCCTACGAAAATCTGGATATCACTGGGGCGATCGGGCTCACTCCTGCTCAAAAAGACTCTTTGCAACTTTTGGGAGCCCAAGATCGAGATCGAGCGAGGCAGGTCGCCGATCCAGAGCATGGCATTGAACGAGATTTTGACTAAACCGAACTATATCCGGCAATCTCGACGGTACTGAGCGAAATTTTGATGCAACCGGACGATCGGCTCAGGTCATGGGATGAAAATAGAAGGCGGCTCCCAAAATCGCATAGGTGGCCAGTAGTAGCGCCCCTTCCAACCAGTTCGATCGCCCATCCAGACTGATCAAATTGGCAACCGTAACGGCAATTGCGACGGCTACCACTTCAAACAGGTTGAAACTCAAATCCATCGGTTGACCGATTAACTGGCCGATTAGTACCAAAATCGGGGCCACCAACAGCGCCACCAACAAGCTGGAACCCATTGATACCGAAACGGCCAAATCCATGTTGTTCTTCATGGCGACACTCACCGCGGTGACATATTCCGCCGCACCCCCCACCAGTGGCAGTAAAATCACCCCGGTGAACAGGGGGGTCAACCCTAATCCTTTGGTGGCTTCTTCCACCGCGCCCACGAAAATCTCCGACTCGAAGGCGATCGCCACTGTTGCCAGAAGTAGCACTCCCAACCATAGCCAGAGATTGGGCTGATGTGCCTCGGCTTCTCCGAGCGTTTCTCCTTCTAATTCCACCACACTGACATCATAGAGATAACTATGGGTTTTGAGCGAAAATACCAGGGTCAGGATGTAAACCACAATCAGAATGATGGCTGCCGCGATCGACAGTTGAGCAATTTCGGGTTCGTTGACTCCGCCGGAAGTTTCCACCACGAGGGCAGGCAACACCAGAGCGGCCACAGCCAGGGTCATGGTCGATCCGTTGACTCGCGCCACGATCGGTTGAAACTCTTGCTCTTTGAAGCGAAACCCACCCAGCAGCATGGAAAGCCCCATCACCAGGAGTAAGTTGCTGACCACGGTGCCGGTAATGCTGGCCTTGACGATATCGACTAGACCTGATCGCAGGGCCACCAGCGCAATGATCAACTCGGTGGCATTGCCAAACACGGCATTCAGTAGGCCCCCGATCGATGGGCCAGCCACCACCGCAACTTCTTCGGTGGCCGTGCTCAGCCAGATCGCCAACGGTACGATCGCAAGGGCCGAGAGCCCAAATACGGTGAGCGCCCCCCATTCTAAACGTTCTGCGGCGATCGAAATGGGAATAAAAATCAGCAGCCCGATCGAGATCAGTTTTTTGATTGACATAAGTAATAAGGACTGGGTGGTAAGAAACTGGGGGTGAATTGTTTGTGGAATGCTTCCCTATTGTTCCTGCAAGCTGGCTGATCCACAATATTTCTGCGGTTAAACTTCCTGAATTCACGGCGATCTCTTCTTCAGGTCGCAGGCGCACCCTGAAATATCCGTTACACTTGTTTACAGAAATGGGGTTTTTACTCCTATGGCTTCTACGGTTTCTGTGGTTTCTGTAGCTTCTGTGCTTCTGTTTTCAGATCCGCCGGATCAAATCGGCTCTTAACTAAACGGTTCTTATTCTTGAGTGAAATATTATGACGGTTGTTTATCCTCGTAAACTGGAAAGCTCCTTTGGTGTGATGAGTGCGCGTGATGTCCTCCAGCAGGTGGTACGGGATCGCGAGATTCACTTGTTGACGCTGAATCGCTATCGATACAGTGAACAGCGTAGCTGCAAGGATTTAACCGATTTGGTCGAGCAACTGGACGGCCAATCACCCCAGTTGATTAAAGATCTATCACGCCATATCTCTGACGAAGCACGTCATGCCATGTGGCTCACCGATCTACTGGTGGATTTGGATGCTCCGGTGAATACGCCGCCCGGCTCGTCTTACATTGATGAGTTTGAGCGCTTGCTCGATCGAGAGTACAACGATCCAGCCACAGGCTTGGATGATTTTCTGATCGCCTCATTGGCCGCGATCAATGTCACTGAAAAGCGGGGTTGTGAATATTTCTCGGCCCACATCTATGCCTTAAAGCAAGCCCCCGAAACGGCAGAAAATACCAAAATTCGCGAAACGATCGAGAAAATTCTGCCAGAGGAAGCAGGTCATGTGCGCTGGGGAAACCGCTGGTTGGCAGAGATGGCACGCAAGAGCCCGGAACATGCTGAAAAAGTTGACCAGGCAAAACGGAAATATGCGGCGATCGAACAGGCGGCCTTCTCGTCCGGTATGGATATCACCTTGGGTGCTGAGTTGCGCCGGGTCGGTGACCTATTGGATATCGCGAATACTTTGCCCGTCTGGCAGCGGCCACAATACCTGATGGAGCGGCTACCCCAAACCTTGTTAGCTCCTGATTTACAGCGTACCCGGATCACGGCTGTTCAGCGAGCTTGGGAGCGCGATCCCCAGGCATTTATGGAGCGATTTGTACCCATGTTTTTGGGTGGCTTGATGGGCAATCAATCGGGGCAGCGGGCAAAAGTATCGGATCAAAACTAATTCCGATCCGGACGCATGACCTCCGGACGCATGACCTATGAAATAAGGCTAACTTGCCAGGAGACTGGCTTGGCACGAGTCTAAGTTGACTGAAAGGCTGAGAAATTGAGGATTGAAGTCATGACTTCACCTGCATTCTCAGCCTCCTGTTCTTTTCAGCCACCTAATTCAGCGACCCAATTCCTGGGATCGACGATAGGCTGCTTTAACCGCTTCGATCAGTCCCGATCGAAATCCGGCTTGTTCAAGTTGCGCAATGCCAGCAATGGTTGTGCCCCCAGGACTGGTAACCTGATCCTTGAGTTGGGCCGGGTGTAGAGATTGGGCTTGCAGCAGTTCCGCAGTTCCGCGCACAGTTTGAATGGCCAGTTGAGTGGCGATCGGACGCGGTAAACCCGCCGCTACTCCTCCGTCGATCAGCGCTTCGATCATCACGGCCACATAGCCCGGGCCAGATCCAGATAGCCCAGTGACGGCATCCAGCAACGGTTCCGCCACTTCTACGACCTGACCCACTGCCGCAAAAATTCGATAGGCCATCTGGAGATGTTCTGGCGTTGCATAACGTCCGCCCGCAATGGCTGTCATGCCTGCTCCAACGGTGGCAGGAGTGTTGGGCATGGATCGCACAACAGGCTGATCGGGAAAAGCTGCTTCCAAGCGATGCAGAGGCACACCTGCCAGAATCGAAAGCACGAATTGATCGATCGGAGTGTGTCCTTGAAGCTGAGCTGTGACAGGATCAAACATTTGCGGTTTGATCGCTAACATCAAAACTGGAGCCGTTGCTGCTGTGAGATTATCTGCCGTGACCTGAATGCCGTATTGCTGCTGCAAAAACTCCCGTCTTTGCAGTTGGGGATCGCTGACGATCACTTGCTCGGCTAAATAAATTTGCTGAGCAAGAAGGCGAGATAATAAGGCTTCCCCCATCACCCCGCCACCAATCATACCGAATTGAATGGACAACTGAATAATATCTCCTAAAATTTAGGATCGTATTTAGGATCGTAGTGAATAATCATGCCCACTGTGATGACTTTTTGATAATGCCTTTTTGATGCAGTGGTGCCGTGGTTACCCAACGGATCAATTCAAATTATGCCATCCGAACTTGCTCAGATACCCAAGCTGTATTGGCATTCATAGGACGACGCATTTGCACTTGCTGAGGAGCCGCCATTTCGCCCAAATTTCCCATCTGGGTGCTGACCTGTACACAGTTTGGAGTAAACAGAAAAATGCTTTCGCCAATTCTTTCCTGATGCCCATCGATCGCGTAGGTACCACCTGCCACAAAATCGACTGCTCGCTGTGCCTGATCGGGATCCATGATCGTCAAGTTCAGCACAACCGATTTCCGTTCCCGCAAAGCACGAATCGCTTGCGGCATCTCTTCGAACGTACGCGGTTCCATGACCACAACCTCTGACATTCCGTTCACGGCACCTGGCATCCCAATTACATTACTCATAGCGGTGCTGATATTTCCATCATTCGATAACATAGGTCTCTCCCGAATCCGACGACGACGAGGCTCTTCTTCTTGAACGACTGGAGTATGCTCTTCTTGATAGAGATTACGATACTCTTCTCCATCTACTTCTTCATAATCATATTCATAATCTACAGATTCGTTCATGCCTACGAAATCCTTTAGTTTCGAAAAGATATTACTCACTGTTCACGCTCCATCACAACTAAGGTTAACTAGAAAAAATCCAGGTTAGCCCAAGCAACAACCTCGTAGCCGTATGCATGGCTGAAAATATTGAGAATTGACATCCAGTCTGGGACTATCCCTAAATCTCAACTCCCAGAACATTTCAAAGCGCTACTCGTTAAACCATTCACCGATCCAACTCCATCTTTTGTCGTGATGTTTAACTCGCTTTGCCTTAATCAATTCAGAATTGAGTCAACAGTATACATCTAAATTTCTGAAGTCAATAACCAAATCAAAACTAAATTGAAAAGTTTTTTTGAGCTAAGTAATCGAGGAAAAAGTCAATCAGTTTAGGGCTGAGAATCAGGGTTGAAAACCAGCAATATCAAAACCAGCAATATCAGTTAAAAATTACTGTTCTAAAAAACTGCATGGAATTTACTCCATACAATCCTACCGGATCGATTCCGTGAGCCAACTGAAACCAAACCAGTTCAGCTTGCACTGATTCAATATATGATATCTGGCTTTGATATGAAATCCGCTAAACCTAAAGTAATCCTTAAGATCATCACAATCGGCATAGATATTAGTCGAAAAATTAACAGTTTTAAGAAACAAAAATATTCCAGAAAAAATAGTCTTCAAGAATAACAAATTCTCTCACTAACTATTGCAAACCATTTGCATCTCTCAAAATAATGAAAATGCAGCCTGAAACACATATAGGGGTTTGCCTGGAAAGAGGATCGCTAAAAAACGCTAGATATGGGCATGTTGATCACTCCTGCAAAGGACTATTGAATTGAGCCTCTAATTTATATCACAAAGTTCGGTATCGGTTTAAAGTTCTCCCAACCTTTAACTAATTGCTAGAAAATAATAAATAAAAGTAACATCCGATCAACCTAACGCCATAGTTGCGAACAATGCACTGGCGATCGTTGCAACTTTTGGCAATAGAGATCAACAAGGCGTACCAATCAAATGGGATTTGACATAGCGGCTATCTTAATTTTTGTGAGATGCATAGGCATCATGTTTTGTGAGATGCATAGGCAGCCTTCTTTTATTTACCCAGACTGAGGATCCTGGCGGGTCGTGGTTCAACCCCTCCGAAAAATGCATCAGGGAAGTTAAGACCAGGCACTTTTTGGTTGCTCCAGGTCGGTTCTACAGATTCTTTTAATTTTTACCGAAACTTATTGAAACTGGTTTCTGAACCACCTGTCAAGTGGTTTCTCGGCTACCAAATAAAGTGCGTCCTAGCCGAATCATGGTGGCACCAGCTTGTACAGCCAGGGGATAGTCGTCTGACATGCCCATGGATAGTTCTCGCAAGCGGATATGATTCCACGGTTGCTGCTGGATCTGCTCAGCCAATTGGCGCGTCTGTTCAAAGACGGCTCTGGTCTCTGTTTCGGGTAATCCATAGGGAGGAATAGCCATCAATCCAGCAATATCCAGATGGCTGCATCGATCGAGGTCGGGGAGGTGCTCCAGCAATTCAGAAACTGTCCAACCGTATTTATTGGGATCAGTCCGAATTTTGACTTGGAGGCAGATTTTAGGAGGTTGAAGCCGCTGAGTAGCGAGCTGATCTAATCGTTGAGCCAGCTTCAGGCTATCTACCGAATGGATCCAGTCAAATAATTCCAGCGCTTTGGCAGCTTTATTGGTCTGGAGATGCCCAATTAGGTGCCAAGTCAGATCGGGTAAGTCTGCTAGCTCGATCTGTTTCTCAGCGGCTTCCTGAATGCGACTCTCGCCAAAATCCCGAATTCCTAACTCGTAGGCAGTCCGTATTGCCGCAGCGGAAACTTGTTTGGAAACTGCGATCAACTTGACGGTCGAGGGTAAGGTTTGATGGATGTGCTGGAGTCGCTCAGAAAACTGCTCAACCCACAAAGAACTACTCATTGGAAGGTTTGTTTGTGAACTGCTTGAAGCTGAGTATAGTCCTGAACATGCCCCGATCGCCGTAACTCGCGTAGACGGACTTCAACCAACAACCGGGCATCACTCCGCCCGATCGGTTCGAAGCGAATGCCAGCAGGCTCGGTCAATACCAAAAAAAACAGCCGTTGAGCGTAGAGGGTAGCAAACAGCTCCCGGTTTTCTTCAAGCAGGCAAACTCTAAATAGCAAGCCCAGGGTCGGATGATTTAGATAGGTCTCGTTGCTCATTCGATTCTAGGCTGCATTGATCGGGTGTTGTTGAAAGGTGAAGGGATTCAATGAAGAGAGTCAATGAAGGGATATTGCATCTCGTGATGAGATTACCGCACCATTCAATACTGTATGGGAAAGTGGCTGATATTTCTATGAAAAACCGGATTTTGCCAATCCCCGCTGAATTCTTTGTAAATGATGGGAAGAGTCCTGTTTGCCTGAACGGCTTCTTGGTAATATCCTAGCTGCCCCAAACCCAGCGAGCCGCCCAAAACAGGGCAATCCCGATGATGGCGATCCAATCCCAAAGCTGAAGCTGAAACTGATGCCAACGCACTTGATGGCGATCGGAACCCACAAAACCCCGGACTTGCATGGCCCCAGCGATTTGTTCGGCCCGAACGAGGAGGTTATCAACCAGACGTTCGGCCACCGTGGCCCAAACTTGCAGACTGCCCTGAAAGCCTAGTTTTTTCCAGTTGATCGCCCGCGTTCGCACCGATCGCACCAAGTTTTGTACCTCTTCTAAAACCAGAGGAATAAACCGGAGAGACAGGGTGAGAGTCAAGACGATTTCTGTCACAGGCAATTTGAAGCGCCGCAGGGGCTGGAGCAGATTTTCAATCCCGGCGGTAATTTCTTCAGGGGCGGTGGTCAGCAGGTAGAGGTTTGTACTGTAGATGAGGGTAAACATCAAGGTGGCAACACGAGTGGCTAACTCAACCGATCGACGAGTCACATGGATCGGGCCGCGATCGATTAAAACATAGCGATAGTCTGTTGGTTGAGGTAAGACCGGCGGTTGAGATAAGGCAGGCGGTTGAGATAAGGCAGGAGTACCCGGTGTTGGGCTAGCGGGGGAAGGGGCAGTCGCAGGCGGGGCGGGCAGGCTAATTTGATCGTTAGCCGGTAAGCGAGGTTGATTTGTGACTTTTAAGCCATCGGGGGCTAAGGTCGTAATGAAAAACAACAGCAGGCTAAACAGCATGACCAATCCCATCTGTTGTCGCCAAACCCGAAATGGCAGCAGGGTTAAAAGCGTGAGCACCAACAGCCAACCCACCAGCGAGAGTCGCCAAACTGGGTTAGCAGCGATCGGGGTTAACATAAAGCTGAGCAACCAACCTAGCTTGACGCGCGAGTCGATCCGATGCAGCCAGGTGATGGGTTGTTCTAGATAAAGCCCAATCGGGAGTGATCGCAACAGATCCATAATGCTGATTCAGCCCAAACTCGAATGACCTGCAATCGAGGCATCAATTGACCAATGCCTAAACTTTTGTAGCACGGTTGGGGCTGGCTTCTACATCCCGCACCTTCTTGCCGCGCCAGAAGAGGCGAATGGGCGTGCCCTGAAACCCTAACTGCTGGCGAAACTGCCGTTCGATATAGCGACGGTAGTTGTCATTAAACAATTTGGGATCGTTAACAAACAGGGTAATGGTTGGCGGCTGACTGGTGACCTGAGTACCGTAATAAATTCGCCCTTGCCGTCCTTGCCGTGTTGTGGGCGGGCTATGCCATTTTAATGCTTCCTCCAAGGCTTCGTTGATCACCGATGTGCTCACCCGCCGACGGTGCTGTTCAGCGGCCCGATCGACCAATTCCAGAATTTTCTCAATGCGCTGCCCGGTCAAAGCACTGACAAAGATCGTCTCAGCCCACTCGGTAAAGTGCAGCCGATCTTTCAGATGTTGCTCATACTCATAAATGGTGTAAGAATCTTTTTCGATCGCATCCCACTTGTTAACCACCAGCACACAAGCTCGACCTTCTTCTAAAATGCGCCCTGCCAATTTTTGATCTTGCTCGGTGACTCCATCGATCGCATCAATCACCATCAGCACGACATTCGATCGCCGGATGGCTTTAAAAGAGCGATTGATACTGAAAAACTCTGCTCCGTACTCCACTTGCTTCTTTTTGCGAATCCCAGCCGTGTCAATCAGGCGATAGCGTTTCTCTTGACGCTCTACAACCGTATCGATCGCATCTCGCGTCGTCCCGGAAATTGGACTGACGATCGCTCGCGCCTCACCGACAAAAGCATTGAGCAAACTGGATTTCCCGACATTCGGACGACCGACGATCGCCACCCGGATTTCCTCTTCCTCATCTGTTTCCTCTACCGCAGGCAGATGCTCAACCAAGAGATCGAGTAACTCGCCGGTACCGCTGCCATGGATCCCAGAGACTGGCAAGGGCTCTCCCAATCCGAGCTGCCAAAATTCAGCAGCCTGGATCAACCCTTGATCGGGAGATTCACATTTATTAACCGCCAACAGTACCGGCAGGCTCTGCTGCCGCAACCAACTGGCAATGGTTTGATCAGCCGCCGTTGGCCCCGCTTGCCCATCCACCACCATAATGGCAGCACTGGCTTCTGATAAAGCGAGCAACGCTTGCTCCCGAATTAGGGGCAAAAACTCAGTATCATCATCAAAGACTAAGCCACCCGTATCCACGACTAAAAAATCTCGATCGCGCCAAAATGCCGGCCGATACATCCGATCGCGAGTCACGCCAGGTTCGTCGTGGACGATCGCATCGGTGACCCCCGCTAGGCGATTGACGAGCGTAGATTTTCCAACATTCGGTCGTCCAACAATGGCAACAATCGGTAAAGGCATAGCACAGTAAAAAGAAAAAACCAGGCTTGGCACGACCAAACCCGTAGACCACAAATTCTAAGTCGTCTACCATTGTGGCGTAAAAACTGAAGATTGAGCGTAGTCAGACTGAATCAACTCACAGTAAATCTCTCAACCCAGCTTGGGCCTCCCGACGCAGCCCCGTCGCGATCCGAAACAATTCTTGTCCAGTGTGTAAATAATGGTCATCATAGCTGGAGATGAATCGCTCCAATTCATCAATCCCATCTCCGACTTGATTTAAACAGTAGTAAAGATGAGCCGCTGCTCCAGCTACATTAGACGGATTGGGCATCGATCGAAAGAGCGATTGGGCTTGCTGAAGGGACTGCCGACATTCATCTAGATAGGCTTGAAAAGCTTCTAGCAGTTCATCATCAAAGGGGTCAGCGGCCAACTCATCGATTTGATCACGCAGGGGATTGAGAATGCGAGCCAATATGCGGTTGATCGGCTGATACACCCGGACTAGCCACAGTTGGAGTTGCTGATCACTATCCCGTCCGGTCTGCCGTTTGTGATATCGCTGCTGAGCATCACGAGTGCGTTGTTGCCGTTCGGCCTGTCCTGCAAATGGATCGAGGGTTTGCAGACGAGGAGACAATTGGCGATCGTAAGTGCGGCGCTGGTGGGGATCGCTCAGCACTTCATAGGCCAGATTGATTCGGGAAATCTGGTCGTGACTTTTAACATCCTGGTTGCTGTCAGGATGAAACTGCTTAGCGAGACGGCGATAAGCCTGCTTGATCTCAGCTTGACTTGCCGTCGGACTCACCTCAAGGGTGTCATAGTGGTTGTGAACCCAAGGATTGTTTGCCATGTGCCTATTTTATCGGCATTAGGCAACTGCTTTTTGCTGCCTCAAGGTACAGATGGTGATTAGATAGGAGACTGGATACGGATAGCGATAATCTCATCGGTCAACGCACTAACTCCTTAACACCAGCTTTTAGCTGAGAGACATAGGGGCAACCAATTCGGGATCCTGAAACAGGGGTGTACTGAGATAGCGTTCTCCAAAACTGGGTTGGATCATCACAATCAGCTTACCGGCATTTTCAGGACGTTTGCCAACTTGAATAGCCGCTGCCATGGCAGCACCGCTGGAAATTCCAGACAGCAGACCTTCTTCTCGAGCCAGTCGTCTGCCATAGGCGATCGCCTCATCATCGGCAATGGTAATCACCTCATCAATTAGGTCAACCTGTAGTACTTGGGGTACAAATCCAGCACCAATCCCTTGAATTTTGTGGGGGCCAGGTCTCCCGCCTGAAAGCACGGGGCTATTGGCGGGCTCAACCGCGATCGCCTGAAAACCTGGCTTTTTCGTTTTGATGGCTTCAGCAACTCCGGTAATGGTTCCGCCCGTGCCGACCCCAGCAACCAAAATATCGACCTGTCCGTCTGTGTCTTCCCAGATTTCTAGGGCAGTTGTCCGGCGATGCACTTCCGGATTAGCGGGGTTGTTAAACTGCTGCAACATGTAGGCATCCGCCAAGGTATTGACGATTTGCTGAGCCCGTTGAATACAGCCCGCCATACCCTCTATGCCGGGAGTTAATTCGAGTTCGGCACCATAGGCTCGCAGCATCGCCCGCCGTTCCGAGCTCATGGTTTCCGGCATGGTCAAAATCAGCCGATAACCTTTGGCCGCTGCTGCCATTGCTAAAGCAATCCCAGTATTACCCGAAGTCGGTTCGACTAAGACCGTTTTACCTGGGGTAATCAGCCCTTCTCGCTCAGCCGCTTCGATCATATTAATGCCAATTCGATCCTTCACGGAGGCTGAAGGATTCATGCTTTCCAACTTGGCTACAATACGGGCTACACAGCCTTCTGCTTGAGGGATGCGGTTTAACTGAACCAGGGGAGTGCGACCGATCAGTTGGGTGATATTTTCAGCAATGCGCATATTTTTAGGGCTAAATATAGTACATCAAATCAAGCTGTTGTCGGCTGTTGCGCTTCTCCATCAGATCTTGGAGCGTATATTTCTGTAGCACAGCAATGGCGGCTTGCCCTGCTTCTTGCCAGACTTCTCGAATCACCATTCCTTCTAAAGACTTGGCTTCTCGATACTCGGAGGAGTGAGTATCAGTTCCTTCAATACTACTGACAATTTCAGAAAGCGTTATCTTCCAGGGCTCCCGCGCCAATACATATCCTCCCTTGGCCCCCCGCTGGCTACGAATTAAGCCCGATCGACGTAACGTCGCTAACAATTGCTCTAGGTAGCGATCGGGAATATTCTGCTCAGCGGCAATTTGACGAATTTGCAAGGGCTCATTACTGCTGTAGTGATCCGCGAGTTCTAATAATGCCAGCAGAGCATACTCACTTTTACAGGAAAGTTCCACGAGCTAAAAAAATGGACGACCGTTCTAGTATATCCCGGTTCTCCACCGTATTTTATCGGCTTAAACGATCTGTTACGCGCGCGATCAGCAAACAGCTTAAGGGATGAAGCAAAGAGAGGCCCAAGCACTAAACTTGGAGCCTCTCTTCATCTGAATCAATCAAACTTTAAGAACGAGCGTTTAGCTCACCTTAGAAGCTGAAGGTCGTCCGGATAGCACCCACGAAGGTGTCATCAGTACCGTTATCACTCCCTGGGTCTTGCAGGTAGATCAGACCTGGAGTGATGGAGATGTTGTCGTTCAGGCGGAGGCGGTAGAACAACTCAGCCAAGAAGGAAGCATCTTGACGAGTATCACCAGCCGCAATGTTGAAGCCGCCAAACAGAGCAGAGTCAGCACCCGCAATCCGAGGAGGTACACCAGCCACCAGACCTAACAGGTTGCCGTCGCCGCCCAAATCGGGGAATGCCAGCGTACCATGGTAGCTCCACACTCGGTAGTCACCGCGGCTGTCACCATCCAGTACCCGCACTGGCATGTACATGGCACCACCACCTACTTCCAGGAAGCCCAGCTTGAAGTTAACCTGAGCACCATAGATGTTGGCGACTTGAGGCTCTTCTTCATCGAAAATAGTGCCATCGCTGTCACCAAACGCGAAACCTTCTTGGCTGTAGCTGTTGGAGTACATAAAGGCAGCATCCACTACATCGCTCTGGAAGCTGAGCTGAGTGATGAAACCATAGTCACCGTTGAACAGACCAGCACCTTCATCCGGGTTACCAGCATCACCAGCGGCATAACCCACATCAATGCTGAAGTT
>JALOOM010000156.1 GCA_025454395.1 Elainella sp. Prado103 | reverse complement strand
GATTACACTCACATTTGATTGATCATTGGGTATTTCACACCGCTAAGTTTCCATCTTTTGCTGTTGAGATCAAGTGGAGCCTGGGTGTCGGTGCAGCAGTGGCGATCGCTCTCCTGTTGCTCGATCAGTTAATGCAACCTGCTCTACCTGAAGCGCTACGAACAGCTAATAATACAGAGCCAAGTGGGTTGAATTTACTCACGGCAATGTTCTATGGCGGCATCACTGAGGAAATTTTGCTGCGCTGGGGTTTAATGTCGCTGCTGGTTTGGATCGCTTGGAAAGGGCTAAAACAAGGCGTTACGTTGCCAAGTCAAGGGATTTACCAGGGTGCGATCGTTCTAGCCGCGCTGGTATTTGGACTATTACACCTGCCCGCAACTGCCGCGATAGCTCCCCTCACTCCAGTTGTGATGATTCGAGCGATATTACTCAATGGGATTGCTGGCATTGCTTTTGGTTGGCTCTTTTGGCAATACTCGCTTGAGGCTGCGATGTTATCCCATATCAGCCTTCATGCCTTTTCCTTTGCTCTTAGCCTTTTGCTGGCAAGATTTGTCTAAGCTTTTTGGGACTGAACGACCGTTCCCCTGCCTGCTCGGTCTTTACCTACCCGAACTACTCTCGGATACCAAATGGTTTCTGAATGAACTTCGCAGTGCGGGAGCAACTATTTACGAAGACTCTAAGTCAACTCTACAGTTTTAGGTGATGGATAAGATGATTCAGTACAAAGATTTTGCACCTCGGATTACTGAACGGGGACCGTTCGGTGGACCTGCTCAGTATGAATCCTTCTCTGAGGTTGTCAGTGCTTTAAATCAGTGGATTGCAAGTACAACGATACAGGTGATCAATGTTGAAACTGTTGTTTTACCAGATAGCTTGAAAAGCACAAGTGATGATGTTTATGGAGTGACGGTCAGTAACGGGGTCTACCCAGTGATGATCAGCCAGGGCGTTACAGTCAATTACTTTCAATGTGTGCGTGTGTGGTACAGAGAATAAGCTTTACCAGAGAAGAAAAATGAAACGATTTACCTTATTTACTTTCCTGTACCTCGCGCTCGGAGTTTGCCTGACAGCGATCGCATTTGGATACCCAAATCTGCCTTCGGGTCTTCAAACAAGCCTGTTCATCAGTGCAGGAACATCCTACCTTGTTTGTCTCTTCAGTACCTTCCCATTTTGGCGTGAGGCGGCGATCCGCTTCTATCGCAGACGGAATTCTCTGGTCATTCTACCCTGGTTGGTGGTTGGATTCATTATTGTTTGGATGATCTGGCAGGTTCAGAGTCAGAACTGGACGATGGAAGCCATTTTACAGACGTTTTCGTGGCTATTAGTTGTCTTACTGCAAACAGAACTCATTGTAATTGCGTGGCAAGTGAATTCTGAACATTAATGTCTAAATCGGATGATGCCGAAACAAACTCGTTTCAGCAACGCGAGATAGAGTCAAACGTACTGTACTAAGGAACAAGATGAATAAGCCTGAATTTTTCGTTACCCCTGGTTATGGGGAGATCCCAACAGTTGGACGGGGCGACTGCCCTTGCCGAATGGTCGGTATCTAACGACGGTAAGCGCGTGGCATATGCAGTGCAGGATGGCGGCACCGACTGGCACATGATTCGGGTACTGGACGTAAACACAGGCAAGGGACTCGACGATGAGATCAAATGGGCAAGGTTCACCCCTATCATCTGGACTAAAGACGGGTCTGGCTTTTTCTAAAGCCGTTACCCTGAACCGAAACAGGGAGACGTATCCGTAGCCAACCATGCCGTCTACTTTCATGCGATCGGCACTCCCCAAGCGCAAGATCGGCAAATCTATGCAACCCCGGAGGTTCTGCTTACTGGAGTTGACACAATCTCTCCAGTGAAAGAATCGTCAATCGCAACATCATGGTTTGATGTTCAATGTGTTGTGTCTTCATCTGACGATTATTTTGGCTGCGCTAGAATCAGGTTGAAAAAAGCTAGTGCGCACTTATTCTGAGGGACTTTAAACAATTGGTGAGAGCAAGCTCTATGGCCAACAACCAGCTCAACTCGCTCGCTCGAACTTAGCCAACAGTGGAATAAAACGCTGATGTTCTCCAGTCGGCGAATGAACTGGAATAGCGTTTTGGTTGAGCAGTGTCAAAGTCCTGCTTCAGCTTTTGAAATGGAACTCCCTGCTCTATCCGATCACTGGCTCTACTTTCATACAGGAGATCCCGCCCCTTTAATTCAGAAACGAGACGATCGCCTGCATGAATCAACCCTCCACCAAGGGGACAGCCTTTTGGTTCCATCTGGACAACCGAGCTATTGGTGTCAAGCACTAGATATGAGTGATGTCATTTGTGCTCCTCTGCACATTTGCTTAAAACCGGAATTGATTCAACAAGTTGCTGAAGTCTCTGAAGTTGATTCAAAACGGTTTGAACTCGTGCCTTGTTTTGGTCAGCAAGATTTGCAACTTCATCAGATTGGCATGCTAATGTTCGCTGAGCTGAAATCGGGCGGGATGATGGGGCAGTTATATATCGAATCACTCACTCAGGCTTTAGTGATTCATTTACTACGACGCTATTCGACCCTAGCGAAACCGATTGCATCACCAAACAACCGCTTAACTCATGCCCAGTTGCAGCAGGCGATCGATTACATCCACGCTCATTTAAATCGAGATTTATCCTTGGCTGAACTGGCAAGCGTCGTTAATATCAGCCCGACTTACTTTGCCAGCTTGTTTAAGAAAGTAATCGGGATTTCACCGCATCAGTATGTGATTAAACAGCGAGTGGAACGGGCAGAAGTAATGTTGAAGGGAACAGATTTGGCGATCGCCGACATCGCTCTACAAGTCGGCTTCTCCAGTCAAAGCCATCTGACGCAACAGTTTAAGCGACTCACCGGAGTAACACCGAAACAGGTTCGCTAACACCTTAAGAATTTGACAATTCACCCTAAGAATCTGAAAGAATCCGAGCATTAGAACTCACTATACTTCGGTTAAATCAGATAAGAACATTTTGCGATGTTCATTAGGAGGTCAATATGCCTTATGTGACTGTTGGTCAAGAAAACTCTGCAACCATTGATATCTATTACGAAGATCTTGGGGCCGGTCAGCCCATTGTTCTCATTCATGGATTTCCCCTCAACGGCCATTCCTGGGAAAAGCAGGTCTTGGTGCTGCTAAATGCGGGGTATCGAGTGATTACCTACGATCGTCGAGGATTTGGTGCGTCTAGCCAACCCTCGTTGGGCTACGACTACGATACCTTCGCCGCCGATTTGAACACGCTGATGACCAAACTTGACTTACATAATGCTGTGCTGGTTGGGTTCTCTATGGGAACCGGCGAAGTCACGCGCTATCTTGGCAAATACGGCTCAGAGCGGGTGCAAAAAGCCGTGCTGATGGCTCCAGTGCCGCCCTTCCTGCTGAAGACCGCTGATAATCCTGAAGGCGTTGACCAGAGCATTTTCGATGGCATTATGCAAGCGATCATTAAAGACCGCCCCGCTTACTTTTCTGAATTTTTCAGAGAATTTTTTAATGTGGATGTGCTGCTGGGTGAACGTATCAGCAACTATGCCATTCAAGCCTGCTGGAATGTAGCAGCCGGGGCTTCTGCTAAAGGAACCTTGGATTGTGTCCCGTCCTGGCTCACCGATTTCCGCGATGATCTGCCCCGGATTGATATACCTACCCTAATCATTCATGGCGATGCCGATCGCATTTTG
>JALOOM010000067.1 GCA_025454395.1 Elainella sp. Prado103 | reverse complement strand
CTGATTTGCCTGATTTGCCTGATTTGCCTGATTTGCGGTGCGATCGAACCCAGCCACTCCAATAGTTAACTATTTAACTATTGGATAATGTTAAATTAACCTTGCCAACAAAATTCACTGCGCACCTGTTATGGAACCTCAAGCCTTTCTAGAGAGAATTCATTCCCGCAATTACCTTGTGCAACCGGGCAGCAAAGTACGGCTCTCTGATTTTGATCCCACCGATACTGCTGGGCTCAAGCGCAAAGAGTTTGATGTAGAGGCGTTACTAAAGGCCAGTGTAGATGAGTTATCGCAATATCAGGATGTCCTCTATGCTCAAGATATTTATGCCCTGTTGATTATTTTTCAGGCGATGGATGCGGCAGGTAAAGACAGCACGATCAAACATGTCATGTCTGGGATCAATCCTCAAGGCTGTCAGGTTTACAATTTCAAATCACCCTCTGAAGAAGAACTCGACCATGACTATCTGTGGCGATCGTTCAAAGCCCTACCAGAACGAGGACGGATCGGCATTTTTAACCGTTCTCACTATGAAGAAACCCTGATTGTGCGGGTACATCCAGAAATTTTAGCTCAACAAAAACTCCCCCCCCATCTCAAATCCAATCCCAACATTTGGGAACATCGCTTTGATGAGATCAATCACTTTGAAAAATATTTGGTGAATAATGGCATCAAGGTTTTAAAGTTTTTCTTAAATGTTTCCAAGGAAGAACAAAAACAACGATTTCTAAAACGGATCGATCGTCCTGACAAAAATTGGAAATTTGCAATCAGTGATGTAAAAGAGCGGCAACATTGGGATGAATACACTCACGCATATGAAGCAGTATTTAACCACACCAGTACAGAATGGGCTCCCTGGTATGTTGTGCCAGCCGATCACAAATGGTTCACTCGCCTGACTGTAGCGCATGTGATCGTGCATGAACTCAAGCAACTGAATTTAGCCTATCCTCAGGTCACAGAAGCTCATCGAAAAGAGTTGTTGAATGCCAGAAAAATTTTAGAGCAGGAGTCTTGAAATGAGCGATTAATCTAGTAGATTCGCCTGGTAGTAGATTCGCCTGGTAGTAGATTCGCCTGGTAGTAGATTCGCCTGGTAGTAGATTCGCCTGGTAGTAGATTCGCCTGGTAATAGTTGAGCGTGGATCGTTGGGACAGCAATCCTTGAGGGCAAAGCCCCCATCACAAATCACCACCCCTATCCACGCCCCTTAAAACCAGGCATCAATCCATGTCATCCATGACAGAACTATCAATGAATCAATGACCAGAACTATCAATCCGCCTAAACAACTGCCTTCGCCGAATTGATCGTAATCACCAAATCATTGAAGTCGTTGTCTGTCCAATCTTCAAACCGCCAAACATTGCCCTGCCGCTGGATTCGGGCATTACCTAAAGTCGCATCTTCGATCGTTCCCAGATCCGTCAGACTGCCGTTAATCAGCAGGGCTGGCGCATAGAACTTACCGCCAGGCAGCGTCAAATCAACGGTCGTTGTTGCATTGTTGTCCACCGCTAACTCTGCGGTCAGTAGATTGGCTGCTACAGCGGCCTCATAGCCGGTTTCACCCGGTAGCAGACCACCCACCGCGCCTTGCGCATCGGTTTCGTAGAATCTCAACCCATTGTTGAACCCTGCTTCACGACTGATACTGACATTCACCGCCACCTCACTGTCAAATCCGGTTAAATCTACCAGTTCGGCAACGGGTTGAGCGGGTAGCCCTGCAACACCCAAACGCGGATCCAGGTTCAACGGCTTGCTGAGCTGAATCTGAATGATTTCGTTGTTGTCGATATCCGGGCCACGACCGATCGAGAATGGAAAGTTGTTGTCGTTGGCGACCAGAATCGTATCCTCATCCAGCACCAAGACATCCTCGATCGTGACGAATGGAAAATCAAAGGTGGTTTTACCATCGCCATTCAGATCGTTGGGATCGCTAATGTTGAGCAAATCAACCACTTCTTCTTTCTGGACGAAGCCTTTGCTGTCGATCTCAGATAAGTCAATCTTGAAGATCTTTTTGAATTCAGCCGCTTCGCCCTGGCCGTTATCCCGCTCAATGATCAGGAACTCATTGTCATTAATTGGCGTGAAGTCTCCGATCGCATGGGTGGGTGACTCTAACTGATATAGACCAGCCAGACCTGTGAAGGAACTGCTAGCGACATCGAATTCATAAATCCGCAAGGAACCCGCCGGATCCCCCACGACTGTGCCTTCTAGTAATGGGTAGAGCGTGGCGCGATCGGGGCTGAATGCCATCCCTTCAAACCCCTGAGAGCGGCTGAGGTTGGGGACAGCCGGGTCTGATAGGAAAGTGCTGCGTGCCGTGAAGCCTGTGCCTGGGAAGTCGGTGAAGAAGCCATCTACGCCCAGTTCAATGAACTGCTGGTATTCCTTTAGTGGATCACCTTCGTAGCTGTCGGGCAGGAAGAAGCTCTCATTGCGCAGGGTATAGAGGTGAACCAGCAAGCCAGCAGCATGAGCGTCTTGAATCAGCGTTGTGGGAGTCCCCGTGACCCGATCGCCGTCACTAATCACCCCATCGCCATTCTGATCATCAGGCTGACCGTTACCATCCGCATCCACTGTAGATAGAGGCACAATTCGCTGTTTGTTGGGGCCGATCCCATCGGCATATTCCGCAATTTCTGCTAAACCCGTTGGGGTAGACAGATCGGTGTAGGTGCGGCTGTCACCCTTCACAACAAAGTCATAGGGTTGACCGGCACTGCCGAAAAGCTGCACCAGCGGAATGTCGAGATCGGCAGCAGGCATGATCGTCTCATGCAGTGCCTTCAGATTGCTCACCTCAAAGGATTGGATGAACACCCGCTCTGGATCGGTGAAACCTTCTGCGACCAGGGTATCCACCAAGAGCTGGCTGGTGTTATAGCCCTGTTGTTCAAAGAAGGTGGGATGTTTGGTTTCGGGATAAATGCCGATCTTGCGCCCAGTTTCGGCTTCGACCGCCTGCACCAGATCAATCACCTCGGACAGGGTGGGCACCTTCAATCCGTCGCGATCAAACTCAGTGCCGCGCAGGGCTGGAATCCGCTCAATGGCGTTGAGTTGCTTGACCTCTGCCAGGGTAAAGTCTTCGGCATACCAGCCGCCCACCAAGCGACCATCTAGATTTTTCACCGTCAG
Source organism: Elainella sp. Prado103 (assembly GCA_025454395.1). Classification (GTDB taxonomy): domain Bacteria; phylum Cyanobacteriota; class Cyanobacteriia; order Elainellales; family Elainellaceae; genus Elainella. The sequence continues at coordinate 40,458 of JALOOM010000067.1, read as the reverse complement.
CCGATCGGCGAATTCAGGGCGCAGGTAAACATCGGTGCTGGTGTCGGTGGTGTTCAGCACGGGGTTACCGTTGGCATCGCGCTGAATCGTGCCATCCGGGTTGAGTAGCACCACAGCTAGCAGCGGCTCATGTCGGGCGATCAACACCCCATCTTGGGTCACCACCAAGTCGGGTTCAATAAAGTCTGCCCCTTGGGCGATCGCCAGCTTATAAGCCGCCAAAGTATGTTCGGGGCGTAATCCAGAGGCACCCCGATGACCGATCACGATCGGAGCCTCACCCGTCAGCGTCTCAAACTCAGTCGTGGCAGAAACCGCTGGGTTTTGGGGCGATCGAACCGTATCGCTCGTGATCTGATCGCGCACCAGATCTCCCGTGCCCGGAAAGTCGGTAAAGTAGCCATCGACCCCCAGACTGATGAATTGCTCATATTCTTTGTTGGGGTTGCCCTGATAGTCAGAGGCTAAAAAGCGTCCTTCATTACGGAAGGTATAGGCATGGACAAACAGACCTGCTTCATGCGCATCGGAGATCAGACTGGAAGGGGCAGTAGTGGTTTTATCGGCATCATTGACAGTACCGTCACCATTAACATCATCAGCTACGCCATCACCATCTTCATCCACTCCTTTCACGGAAACGATCATTCGCTTCCAAGGCCCGATCCCATCCGCATACTCAGCAATTTCTGCCAGCCCTTCTAGAGTTTGCAGATCGCCATAGGTGCGAGTGTCGCCGCTGACGGTAAAGTCGTAAGGACGAGCATTCACATCTTGATAAATCAGCGATCCATCCAGAGCGACATCATAGGCATCCAGCAACTGTACCAGTGGAATGTCCGTCTTGGTATTGAGTTCCTTCAGGTTAGAGACCTCAAAAGACTGGATAAAGACTCGATCGGGATCGGTAAAGCCGGTCGCTTCCAGGGTAGCCAGCAGCGGTTCTTCCAGAGATAGTCCCAGATCGTCGTGATAGGTGGGGTGCTTGGTTTCCGGATAGATGCCAATCTTTTTGCCGGTGTCCTGCTCGACCTGTTTAACCAGGTTGATCACTTCCTCTAAAGTCGGGATCTGGAACACCCCATCGTAAAGATCCGTGCGGTAGCCTTGAGGCATGATCGCCCGCAGAGTTTTGATTTCTGCCAGGGTAAAGTCGGAGGCAAAGAATTCGTCTTCGTACAGCACACCATCGATCACGCCACTGCGCTTGCGATCAGCAAATTCCGGACGGCTGGCCACATCGGTGGTGCTGCCGAGGATGGGCTCATGGCGGGCAATCAACACGCCATCCTTGGTAGCGACTAAGTCGGGTTCGATGAAGTCGGCACCGCGAGTGATCGCCAAGCTGTAGGCTTCTAACGTATGCTCTGGCAATTCCCCACTCGCGCCCCGGTGACCGATCACGAAGGGATCTTGACCGTTGAGGGTTTTGAGCACATTGAGATTCGGGGTGGCGATCGGGGCTTCCAGCAGTTTGCCGGTGGCATCGAAATGCAAGATATAAGGCCCAAATTCATCGCCAATCCAAATTTCGCCGTTGCTGTCAATCACAAACGATTCGACATCAAAATCAGCCCCGGTGAGCTGTCTTTCAGGGGTGCCATCGTTGACAATTGCAAACGGGATCAGGTTATCTGGATCGCTGAGTTGGACAAACCCTTGAATGTCCACAGAGCCATCGCCCGCTTCAGATCCCGCAAAATCGGGATCGACTTGATAAAGCCGCAATAGATAATCGGCACTGTTGGTTTGTGCCCCAAAACCATTATCTGAGAGGAACCAGAAAGTCGAGCCATCGCCACCGGGCGCAAATTGCACACCGCTGAAGCCCTGCACAGGTTGCCCCTCAAAGGGGCCAGTCCGGCCGCCCCCACCCGAAATGGGGTTGCCAGTCCCGTCATCTGCTCCCGCAGGCGGCCCTTCAGCAAAGGTATCAGCAGGCAGTGAGGCAAAGCCTTCCAGTTTAGCCGGGCCAGACAGGAAAGAGAGTTGACCACCCTGCTCCAAGTTTTCGGAGTCCAACGCTTGAACCTGCGTAGGTTGATTTATGTCGAAATCTTGCATTGTTGCCGAGTCTCCCTAGATGCTCACAATAGGTGAACGAGTAAAATTCGGAACATCGCTCATCTGAAGGAGGGATGCAACGAGGTTCAAAATCATTATCATTTTTAAGACATGCCAAAACAGGTCAGATTGCGCTCTTCGGGATGCAACACAGTGCATAACCTTGGGATAAGTCGCAATATAACTGCGGCGAAATTTACACCCTCAAAGACTCTGCCATTTTTAGCTTAAGGTGGCGTTAATTGATCTTTAATAGACCAATGTCTTGAGGTTAATTCCGCAACTTCTTACCAGTCTGTAGCGATCCTATGGCGATCCCTGGCTGATGCTTGAGTTAGGAGCACCGGCTTTACCACTAGCTGGAAACATAGATTTCATTATCTTTTTCGCACAATCTATTTCGAATCGTATGTTTTATTAAGACTCACCTTTTTGAATAATCATGTTTTATAGGGTTTTGTAAATGTGCAGTTTTCCATGACTTCTTATTTTAAGAACATCATATTAGGGTGCCATCACTTGCTCAAACCCACTAATATCTGAAAACATTCCCAATTCACCTCCGCAAAATCCAATGGCTAAACTAGCGGCACTGACGCAACCCCAACTCGAAAGCTGGGCAATGCAAGCCCGAACCAAAGTGCAGTCTGGGCAATTGCCCCAGCATATTCCTCTATTATCTAGTCCCGATCGAATCCATCAATTTGCAGTACAGGTGCGCCAAACCGATGGGCAAAGTTTTTCAGTCGAACGGGAAAGCCATCAATTTCCGCTCATGAGCCTGATCAAGCCCTTTGTGCTGCTGTATCTGTTGCAGCAGGTCGGGTCAGATCGAGTGTTCCAGAAAGTTAATCTCCAACCCTCAGAATATCCCTTCAACTCCCTGGCTCAGCTAGAAATTGATCAATTTAAGCCACGAAATCCCATGATCAATAGTGGAGCTCTCGTCTTAGCTGAATTGCTGCCCGGAAAAACCGCATCTTCGCGATGTCAGAGGCTGAATGACTGGCTCAATCAATTAGCCAACAGTCAGCTTACTTTCGATCCAATCATGCTGCAATCAATTCAAGCATTCCCCAACCCGATCAATCAGGCGATTGCTCATGGTTTAAACCAAGCTGGATATTTAGAGGATATTCAAACGACGCTAGATACATACCAGCAGATTTGCTGCTTATCAGGCACAGTAGAGGATTTAACAAAGTTAGGAACCTTACTTGCTCAACCTCAAACCGAAATTGAATCCAATTATCAAAAAATAGTGAATGCCTTAATGCTGACCTGCGGATTATATGAGACATCTAGCAGATATGCCGTTCAGATTGGCTTGCCGATTAAATCAGGAATCAGTGGCGGATTATTAGCCGTAATCCCTAGAGTGGGAGCGATTGCCTGCTATAGTCCACCGCTCGATCGAGCAGGCAACTCGGTCGCAGGATTATTTTTGTTGGAGCAACTAACTCAAACTTTGAACCTCAGCATTTTTTCAATTTAAGCGGCTCGATTTACTTGGCTTAGTAAATATATTGGCTGAGCAAAACAATGAGCCAATCAAGGGCTAAGAAGACACCCTTGAGAGAATGAGCTTTAGGGAGGGCGATCCCTGGGGGAAAAACCTCAAGCATAAGCCTATCCCTATTCTCCCTAATCCTCTCTCCCTAATCCTCTCTCCCTAATCCTCACGCCGAACTGCAAGCCGCATCGCTTCCCCTACCGTGACATTGAGCTGCGCCCCAATCAACAATGCCAAAGAACTCAGATTCAGCCACAGCAACAGCAAAACTCCAGCACTAAGCGTACCATAGGTTAGGTTGAGCCGGGAACCAAAATAGGCAAGATAAAGGCGAAACGCCTGAGAGATAATGGCCCAGAGAGATGCTCCCACGATCGCCCCCGGCAATAACGGCGTGCCCACATCCCAACGGCTAGGCCCAAAGCGATAGAGCACACTAAAACCCATAATCAGGATTGTAAAGGCAATCAACCAGCGCACATTAGCCAGATCGCGCCAGAATTCGAGCTGAGGTACATCTACAAATCGACCCGCAAACTGCAACATTAGATCGCTAATCACGACCAAAAAAGAAGCACCCAACAAGGCGATCACAGTCCCCACCGTTAGCAAAATCGCGATCAGCCGTGCATGCCAATAGGGACGACGTTGCCGCATTGGAGTTTGATGGATCTGATCCATCGCTGCCATCGCCACACTAATCGCCCCCGATGCGATCCAAATTGTCACCGCAAAACTAATCGAAAACACCCGCTCACTGTTGGGCAACTGCACCTGCTGCAAAAAGCCTTCCAGCAACTGAATGACTTCCGGCGGTGCCACTTGCAGCAACTCGCCCGTAATCGAACCCACACCATCCGGAGCGATCGGTACCATCCCAATCACCGTCACCAGACCAATCATGGCTGGAAAGATTGCCAAGGCATTGCTGTAGGCCATCTCCGCCGCCAGACCAGGCAATCGGCAATGGATCATGCCCCGAATCAGGTTGCGAATCGTCCGGCGATTCAGGTAACGAAAAAACTGAAAAAACGGCATGGCGGGAAAGAAGACGACCTAGCCAAGAGCACCACTTTCCTCCACCGCGACCGTGTTATTGGTGGGGTTGATCACTTGAATCAGACAGGTGCGATCGGGATAAACCCGAGTGTAGAACAGAGCATTTTGGTTGAACTCATAGGTAAAACTGCCATCTGCATTGGCTTTCACTGCGGCTGACACATTTTGTACCGTAGGAGCTTCGTTGGATCGACCAAAGCCCATTACTGCCTGTTCTCCCTGCCAAGTTACTGTTGCAACATAATTTGGCGTGCGGCAGGCAAAGTTCTCTTTCGCTGGAGCGGCCACCGGAGCTTGTCCAGTAGCAGCCGGATCAGTCGCGTTCGTTGCGGCCGGATCGGAAGCGGAATCCATCGGCAACTTGAAGGCATTGAGTAGATCACAGCCTGCGAGAGTCGTTCCTAAAGCGAGTAGCAGAGCTGGGGCAACGAGGTGATGGAAACGCTTCATACTTCTCTCCCGAAAGAATTACTTTTACCAGAGATTATCTGTTTGCTGAACAGAACTCAAGCATTTAATTCACGAAATTTTGCATTTTGTTGCATTTGTTGCCTAAGTTGCGATTTGCGACACAAGTTGCGGTGCGCTGCATAGGTTGGGTCGCCCGATCGATAGGTAGGGATAGCTGGAGTGAATTCGTGACTGACCGCAACTCCGGCCCCACTCATTCCCATCTCAATCCTCTCAGGAGAATCGCAATGCTGAAGCCTCAATTGCCCCGATTGACAAAAAACCTGGCTCTACTGGGACTGCTGCCAATTTTCTTCACCGCCTGTCGGGATTCCGGAGTCACCGAACTGAAACCAAACGAAATCGCCGATCTCAATAAGCCCGGCACGGTGATGATTCAGGCAACCCATCAGGCAGAAATTACAGTGCCTGATTATCAAGTCGATGAAGGTAAGTTGGAAGCCTGGTTGAGTCAGAACAGAAGTAGCCTCGCCCAAGTCGGATCTGAGGCAAAAATCTTAGCGCTGATCATCCAAGAAGTCTTCACCAATCCGCTGGAGTATCTGGCTCCAAGCAATGAGATCATCCGCAAAAACCCGGAGGCAACGAGCCAGGGCAGCGGTTTTATTGTCAGCGATAACGGTTATGTCGTGACCAACGCCCATGTGGTTTCCAGCGAAGGGGATGAACTGAAACGGGAACTAGCGACCAGCGCACTCAGAGAGATTGCCATCGCGAACTGCAAAGAGTTTATGGCTGAGCTAGGCTCAGATGGTCAGGAGATGCTGGCCCAAACGATCGGCACGCAAGAACTGATTGAACTCTGTTTGAGTGGTAGCCTGGACTATTATGCCGAATATCTGGAAATTGGCGATGTGGAGCGTTCTGTCAAAGCGATCGTAGCACCCGCTAGCCCGCAAGTGGAGCAAAAAACCTACATCAGTGACGTGAAAGCGGAAGGTAAGCCTGCTCCTGGCAAAGATGTGGCAGTGTTAAAGATCGATGCCGACAATCTGCCGACTGTTCAGCTTGGTGACGCAGAAGCTATCACCACAGGCGATCCCACTTTTGTACTCGGCTATCCGGCCGGGGCAGATATTGGGGACAAACCCGAACCGTCCTTAACATCAGGGTTGATCAGCGCCGAAAAAACCATGCCCGACGGATGGGAAGTCTTTCAAACCAATGCGGCGATCAGTCCAGGGAACAGTGGTGGGCCAGTGTTCAATAAACAGGGCGATGCTGTAGCAGTCGCTACCTTTGGCAGCGTTGATCCTCAAACTGGACAGAAAATTGAAGGCATTAACTTTGCCATTCCCAGCGATATCATCAAGGAATATCTATCACAAGCCAATGTAGAACCCCAAACCGGACGCTTAACCGAACTTTACCGGGAAGGAATCAAGCTGATGGGACAACAGCGTTATCGATCGGCTTTGTCCAAGTTTGAAGAAATCGAAGACCTGAACCCGGAGTTTCCCTACATTCAGCAAAAGATCACGCAAGTCCGCAAAGACCTGATCGACCATCCGGAATCCCATCTTCCCTGGATCGTGGGCGGAGGCGCTGGAATCGCCGGGTTGGCAGCCGTTGGATTCTGGCTCGTACGTCGCTCCCGCAAACCGCCTGCCGTCTCCACCCCCCAACCGGAAGTGGCCCTCTCCCACGAAAAAGTCTAGTTTGGTGAAGCCACCTTACCGTCAACTCCTCAATTGAAGACGCTGGCCTGCTAGGGTTAGCGTCTTTGGACGTTGATAACGGTTTTGGGTTGATAGCGGTTTTGAGCGCAGCAATCCCAGCATCAAAACCGAACGAAACGCTGCGGCAAAGCAAAATTTTGGCGTTTTTGAAACTGATAAGCACCCATCAGCGCTCCCCACAGCAACCGGCCCGTATCGGGATCGATGCCTCGATCAAAGCTGCAAAACTCCGCCTCACTGGCTTCAAAGCCCAAAATCACCTGTCGCATTTGCCCATTGTATTGAAAACAACAGCGCTGATTTGGATCGGGATCAGCTTTAAATCGATCGGCGGTTTGCCTAATCGTCAGTTCACAGCCGGGTAAAAGTTCTAGATCATCCGGAGTCAGAGATTCCAACAATTGCGGATTGGCCCCAGCCCCTTGAACGCGATCGGGAAATTTAAAGGCGCGATATTCCACTTGACCAATGGGCAATTCTGCCGGATTGCTGCCATCCTCTCGATCCGGCGATTCCACGGGGCGCAAAATCATCACCCGTTGGCGGTACGGTGCATCTAAATAGAGCGCATTGGCCTGCTCACAGAAAATTGCGACATGATCGTTAATCCGAAATGGTAGCGGCTGATGCCACAAGCGCAAATGCACAAACCAGACCGGCTGATCGGTTGCCTGAACTTGATTATCAAATTCTCCGAGGAGCCAATGGGTTAGGGTGGTAAGAGCAGACATAGGAGAGGAAACAACGTGACGATATTTGCCAGTCTCTCATACCTACGGTACAGAAAGCAGGATTAGAATGTCATCTCTATCTACTCACTCTTATTCTGTTACCCTTTCCTCACTTCATCAATCTACATCTCCCACCGCTCACCCATCTCGATCACGGATCACACCTTATAAACTATCAGCACTCCCTACAAGGTTGGATTGACCTCAAACTGAGTAATGATTGCGGGCATTCGGCTGGTCACATCAGTTGGATGACTGAGCAAATCCGCCTCCGAGTAATCGGGAATCCCATAGATCGTCACCGTCAGCTTTTGGCTGGCCGCATCGATCTCAAACTCCGTCCAGGTGTAGTTATGAACTGTCACGTAATCTCCCTGGAGCAGGTTGGCATCGATCAAACCATCCGCGATCGGCAAATTTTGATTTAAGCCGACTGGATCGTAACCGAGGAGATCGGTTTGGGTCACCAGTAGCTGTTTGACAAAATCATCCCGATCGTTTGGCAGATCATCGGCATCGGGTGCAACCGGTAACAGGTCATAAACCGCCTTCTGCTCCGGGGTAATCAACCCAGCTTGCAGGGAAATGTCAACCACTGCCCGCCCAAATAGACCCTCAAAAAAGGCGGCCGGCCCGGTAACAATCTCAAAGGCGTTGGTAGCAATCTGCGGTTGGCCAGGCGCGAGCTGGTAAGTCAGGTTGTTGACGATCGTGCCATGGAAGTCGGCAGACAGAAAAACCACATTATCGATCGCATGATCATCAATGAACTTCAGCAGTTCCGTGCGTTCTGCCGCATACCCTTCAAACCGATCTTCCGCATTCACCACGCCAAAGTTCTGGATCGGTTCTGGCACCGCCACAAACTTCCAGGTGATCCCATCGGTTTCGGCTTGCAGTAAATCACGCTTCAGATCCTGGAATTGTTGCGATCCCAAGAGCGTGCGAGTTGGATCGAAGGTTTGCACCAAAAACGGCACCGGATTGCTCAGATCGGCAGGTTCAAGCTGGTCATCTCGAAACGATCGCGTATCCAGGACAAACATCGCCGCATCACGACCATAGGTATTAAACCGATAGAGCTGTCGTTCACCCGCAGTTCTAGCATCGCCTGTTTCCCCATAGAAGCGATCGTGCAAGGGATGATAATTCTGGAAGGCTAGTAGCGCATCTTCGTAAGCCTGGGTATCGTTGACAAACTCAACCTCATCGGTGAATAGCGGCCGATCGTCAGAGCCAATATCCGGCGCATCGGGCGACTCTCCAGGGGCTGCTCCTCCTGCAAAGTTATCCACCAATTCGTGATCATCGATCGTCGCTAAAATCGATGTCGCTGCATACAGATCCTTGACCGTATTCAAGCCAAATCGATCGCTGCTGATCTCAGCCTGTTTGATCCGGAAGTCGGCCAGGGTGCGAGCCTGGGTAACCCCCTTCAGCGCCGGGGTCTCCGTATCGGCGTAGATGGTATCCCCCAGCTTTAAGAAAAAGGTGAGATCGCGCTCATCCGCATTGGCTAAAGCCGGATAGGGTGGTGCCTGCTGCCAATCCCCCGTTACCCCAAACCGCAGACCGGCCTGCTCGCCGATTCCATAGGGTGTTTTGAATTGCCCTGTTTCGATCGCCCCAGCCGCATCAATGGCACGATAGTAATAAGTCTGTCCAGGTGTCAACCCACCAAACCCGACTTTCACCGGCTGCAATGGATCGGTCACGGTCGCCGCATCAAAGCCAAAAATAAAGTCGAAATTCGGGAAAATGGAAAATTCGAATCGGACTGTACCCGGTAAACTGCTGCGGGCCCACAAGACAGCCGAGGTTTGAGTCACATCTCCACTGGCTACCGCTAATAGGGATTGAGGCTGGGGAGAGCGGGGATTATAGCTGGTCGGATCGATCAACAGGGGCGTTTCAAAGGCATTCGCCACCGCTTCCCAGGGCACAAACTTAAAATTCGTGCCTAAGTTCTGCACTTCTTCCCCATCTAAGCCCACCTGAGCCGGATTGTCGGAGCCATCATGCACCACTAAAACCCCATTGGGGAACCGATCGCCCAGATTCACATTAATGACATCGGCTCCATCGGATTCTTCCACACCATCTTGCCCATCATCGATCACAAAGCTGCCCAAGTAGTCGTTGTTGCCCGATCGATCGAACACCGCGTAGCTACTGTCGCCCTGGCTAGAAGCCAGCAAATAGCCCTGACCATCAGCAGCATAGTAAATGGTCAACCCTTCCACATCGGCAACCAGCACATCCCCTTCTGGTTGCACCGCCTGGATTAACTGCCCCGTCGAGGGAGCCTCCGGCTCAGCGGCAAACTTCCAAATGCCCCGCTTTTCCTGACCGGCGTAGAGGTAGCCTAACTCGCGATCGACCACCATGCCTTCAAATTGGGCATCTTCTAGCTCGCCCTCCGGTGGAATCGGAGCCGACAATCGGCGAATCGTCTGAGCTGTCACTGTGCCATCATCGTTCGCCAGCAGTTCTAATTGAGCAATCTGATTACCTTCCCGTTGACTGACAAACAGGTAGGTTTTGCCCGAAATGGGGCTGGTGTAGGTGGCAATGCCGTAGGCGGTTTGCGATCCATCATCTACGCCAAAAATCGAAGCTGCCGGATCGCTCAACTCAGGAGCGGTGATTTCCACCAACTGGCGGGTAGCCGGATCGATCGCCCAAATCGCCAATGTGTCATTGCGTCGATCGGTCGCGACTGCCAAATCTACCGTTCGATCACCTACAGTAAAGCCATACACCAAATCGATATTGTTGTAGCGAATGTCACCATAGGGACGGGCAGTGAGAGTTTGGTGAATGCTTCCGTCTAGATTAAAGCTAGCCAAACCACCATTCTTCAACACACCAATCACTAAACTCGCATCTGGATCGGTCGGATTCACCCAAATTGCTGGATCGTCCGCATCCCCCAAGATCGTCTGAGAGAGGCGATCCGCCATTTGTTCTCGTTCATCGCCCGCCGTACTCCAATCGCCATCAAACGGGGTCACCGTGATATAGCCTGCTAAGAATTGCTCGCCTTCCGACTGGGGATCGGGATTCTCGACAGGAATGCCTGGGGTAAAGAGCAGCCCCTGTCCTTCACCCGATTGGGGCGGCAAATCACCAAAGCTGAGGTTGATACTGGTTGCTGCATCAAACTGGGTCACCGCAACTCCGCGAATGGTATCGATCGCCGGAATATTGATATTCAGCCCGACATCTTGCGGCAAAATCGCCTGATCGCCCTGGGTTGCTCGCAGTTGAGCCAACAACTTCACGACATACTCCGCTCCCACTTGATAGGCTTTGCTAGTGCTAGGAAACCCCGCTGCCGCCTCAGCTAGATTGATCCCAGCGCTGACCGCGATTGCCGGGACTCCCCGCAGCAAAGCCGCCACCGCTGCACTCAGGGTTCCCGAAGAGACAGCCGCCAGTCCGGTATTTTCTCCTTCATTAATACCCGAAATCACCAGATCGGGCGGTTGATCCTGGAGAATGGCATCCAGTGCCGCTAAGGTCGTCGTGGTTGGTGTGCCATCGACGTACCATTGATTCTCGGCATAGTTGACAATCTCGATCGGGCGAAATAGCTGATCCGTATCGATCGAAGTTCCTTTACCGCTTTGTTGCTCCTTCGGTGCTACGACGGTGACCTGGTAACCCGCTGCAATTAGAGCATCATAGAGAATGCGAATTCCTTCCGCTTCATAGCCGTCATCATTTACCAGCAGAATCCGCAGAGGTTGACTCGACGGAGTCTCAGACACTTCCTCTAGTGTATTCTCAAATACGTTCTCAATACGATCGGCAATTGTTTCTCGCACCTGACTGGTTGCACTCCAGTTACCATCGATCGGGGTGACAGTAATCCGATTGGCTAAAAACTGCTGCCCTTCCGAGGTGAACCGGGGAACTTCTCCCACCTCTAGCGCATCCGGCACCACCACCAAACCCTGACCGCCCTGCACCTGACCAAATCGCAGCCCCAAACTGGTGAACTCATCCAAGCTGGTGTAGGAGACTCCTTCAACAACACCATTAGCCGGAATATTCACATTCAGCCCCACCCCTGCCGGTAAAATTCCTGCTTCTGGTGGTTGAGTCTGTTGGAGTTGAGCGATCAAATCCACCACATACTGGGAGCCGATCTCATAAGCTTGCAGGGTGCTCGGAAAATCTTCAGCCGCCTCATCCAGACGAATCCCCGCACTCACCGCGATCGAGGGAATCTGTTTCTGCAAGGCGGCCACTGCGGCACTCACCGTCCCTGAAGAAACTGCTGTATCGCCAATATTTTCTCCTTCGTTGATTCCCGAAATCACCAGATCCGGCGGCTGATCCCGCAGGATATAATCTAACGCCGCCAATGTGGTGGTGACTGGCGTGCCATCGACATACCACTGATTCTCGGCATAGTTGACAATCTCGATCGGGCGGAAGATTTTATCCGTGTCGATCGCTGTGCCACGTCCGCTTTGAGGTTGCTTGGGAGCCACCAAAGTCACTTGATGCCCAGCCGCCACCAAGGCATCGTATAAAATTTTGATTCCCGCTGCTTCATAGCCATCGTCATTGATCAGCAAAATTTTCAGTGGTTGAGTGAGTCGCTGAAAATATTCTTCGTCATCGATCGCGACCGGGGTTTCTGCTACGGGTGCCACCGCAGGAGTCGTTTTAAGATCCAGTCCCAAACTGATCAATTGGGTCGATTGAGCGGGATTAAAGTTGTTGTCGCTGATAATCGTTAAGCTTTGCCGACCATCTGCCAACACCGGCCCTAACGCCATTCCTTCAAAATTGTCCAGTGTAATCCCGAGTTGATCAAAATCTAAGAGCAACCGTTTTTGAGCGGGAGCATCTACTTCTAAGTCATCGATCGCATCCACATTTCGTAGATCAGTTGTATTTTGCAACTGCACTTCATACAGTCGCAAGTTATTCCCTATGCCTTCTGCAAAGGATCGCTCCAAGGCCAAAAAATTACCGTTATTATCCAGGGCAATCAATTCAACCAGCCCATTGTCTGCCAAGCCATCAGCAGGCTCAGGCGCAGTCGGTATCGGATCGATTGGGTAGAGGTATTCTTTATCAGGTTGCCCCGTCGTTAAATCAAAGCGCAAAATCCGGGCTGGACTTTCTGCTTCTAAGGTGGCAGGCTCACCATCCTGGTAGAGGGCGCTTTCGGTCGCCGTGTAAAGATAGCGCTGATCAGGAGTTAGCGTGAGGCTTTCAAATGCTAAATTGTTGCGCACTCCGCTGCTGCGATCCTCAGTGGGCAAATATTTATCTGGGATCGGCAATGTTTCAAGCGGAGAACCCTCTAATGAGAAGCCCTTCACAAAGGGAGCGATCAACTGATTGGTATTGCCTTCCGAGCTAAGGTAGAGTGTCCCAGATGCACTCAGGACAATACCCTCTGGATCAAGACTATTCGGTGCAAACGGCTGCCCTGATTCATCCTGCAGAAAAATAACTGACTGAAACTGCACATCGTTGTCATCAAGCTGACCATCGCTTAGATCAATTTTGAGGGTGTAAAACCGGGCAGGATCGCGCTCGCTGCGATCATCGGAAATGCCATAGTAAACCTGCCGCTGCGGATCATAGGTCAGTCCAGATAAACCACCCACCTCCGTATCTTCAAACTGCAATCCAGTTGGAAAAGATACTTGCCCTAAAAATTCAACTTGACTGACAGAAACGCGATCGAAGCGCACGGAAACACCCGACTGAATGGTGGGTTGAGTAAAGCTGGTAGACATGCAAACTCCCTGGATTGTGTTAGCGTTCATGCAGACTTGAGCCCACAGAAGGAGCACACTGCAAAGCGCGCAACCCAATCTGAAAATGGCTCCGTTTAACACCCTGTTATGCAAGCTAACACTAAAAGTTAAAGGTTTAGGTATGGGAATATTAATGATCTCTAACTGAATTTTTACCGTTTTTTAGCCCGTTCTTAACTAGAAACAACTATGCAGGTTCAAAAGCCAAAGAATATTTTAATAAAAATTTTACATTAGCAATTTTCTAATTGGGTCAGCCCTATACTCAAAATTCAGGACACTTTTGCCAGATATCAGGACGCTTTTGCCAGATAGGAGCAGGAACCCTCACCCATCAGAAGGGTGTTAACGCCTTGCCCCCCTTCCCAGCTTCTTATACCCATTTGATATGAGCTTGCGTAGAATCAATTCTTGCTAGACAAGGGATGGCTTAAGCCTCTGGTTTTACTCAGCTTCACAAATTGGTATTACAATCTTTTGGTGGGCTGAACCCAGCTTTTTCCGATCTGTTGTTGGGCTAGACGCAATCACGCCGCTCCTACTTCCTGCCCAATCGACGCGCAAAAAGCGAAGATTGACGAGCTGGAGGTTTACGATTGCGAAGCAAAGCCCAAGTCACCTCATCTACTATGCCATCCGATCGCAGATGATGCTCCCGTTGAAAATTTTGCACCGCAGATTTCGTTTCAGTGCCAAAGTTGCCCGTGCGTTTCACAGCATAGCCATTCACTTGCAACAATCCTTGCAGTTCATACACATCCGCCCCTGAACAACCTGATCGGAGCGGGCGAGAACCGGGCTTCACCGTAGCCATCAGCTTGCTCCAAGTCTCAGCTCCCACGATGGCATCCACCCGTAGCCCATACTGCCGTTGAAATGTTTTCACAGCCACTTCTGTCCGCCAGCCATAATCCCCATCCACCCGCACTGAGAACCCATGCGCTCGCAGTAACTCCTGCATCTTGGCAACGTTCGGACTGATATCCCAAGGATAAACCGTAGGCGGCACATGATGAGCTGAAACATCCGAGTATTGCGGTTCCATCGCCACAGCCTCCTTTACGATCGGTGGAGTGTTACTTCATAGCATACGCTATTGTCCATCGAGTCGGAGCCTAGGAGAGTAAATCCTCCATGCCAACCAAAAACCAGCCTTCTCCAAGAAGACTGGCTAATACCTGAGACAATCATGATGCCGTTACAGACCGTGATGCCGTTACAGATCGGGATACCGTTACAGACCGTGATGCCGTTACAGATCGGGATACCGTTACAGACTGGGGACTAAAACAGGCAGAGTATGCTTTTCGCCCTTCAGGGATGTAACTTCAGGGGTGTAACTTCAGTGGCGTAACTTCAACAGCGCTAAAGATAACGCTAAAGATAACAGTATTGAGATAACCCAACTTAAACCTCACCGGCTTCAGATCCATCACTTTCGCTATATTCTTCGCTGATCTCTTCTTCGCTATATTCCTCGATCAGGGGTTCCTCACTATATTCTTCGCTCCACTCTTCTTCAGCATATTCTTCTTCAGAGTATTCTTCTTCGGCATACTCTTCAACGGGTGATTCCTCACCATAGGCTTCGATACCCGTTTCTTCGGAATATTCTTCTAGTGACTCTTCTTCCGCATACTCTTCCAGATATTCTTCCTCGGCATATTCCTCAGACAGTTCTTCATCCTCTGCCAGTTCTTCATATGCTTCAATCGGTTCCGGGGAATACTCTTCCTCACTGAGTTGAGAAACCATGTAAGGTTCTGCCTCAGGCATGATTTCCTCACTTGCAGCCGGACGAGCCATGCCGATTCCTACTACCGCAACCCATGCCAACGCGATCATCCATTTTTGTCGTTTGTTCATTTGCGTAGCACTCCTTCCTAGTGTATCAAAACTCCAGTGGCGAGGCATTTCGTGAAACCGAAGAAACGATCGCCCAGATTCAGTCACAGCGAGCAAGTATGCCATTTTAAATCGGGCGATCGAAACCGATAGTCAAGTATCAAAAGCTACTCAATAGCTCCAGTCTTATGTATTCACCGATGCCAGCAAAAAATCACCACGCTAAATATTAGTCCTGTTCTAAAAAAATGAGCTTCTCATAAGAGAAACTCATGACAGGTTAGGTGAACTGTTAATCTGGCTATCGATCGGCTGGATAATCGATCGGCTGGATGATCGATCGGCTGGATGATCGATCGGCTGGATAATCGATCGGCTCAGCAGACTTGCAACCGAGCTTGACTTTACCGCGCCGAAGTCAGTTGATAAGGACTGGTGAGTTTACTCAACTGCTGGATCAGCAAACTGAGGAACAAGCCCACATCCGTGACAATCCCCACCGACTCAACCGAACCCCGATCGCTCAGTTTAGTGACCACCGCTGGGTTAATATCCACACAGACCATCTTCACGCCAGCCGGAGTCATATTACCCACCCCGATCGAGTGCAGCATCGAAGAGAGCATCAAGATCATGTCGGCTCCTTCGATCAGGCTGGCATACTCCGCTTGGGCTTGCAGTAGATCCATACGAGTATCGGGTAGCGGCCCGTCATCACGGATCGATCCCGCCAACGAGAAGGGCACATTATGTTTGACGCACTCATAGAAAATTCCGCTGGTCAAGACACCCTGTTCTACCGCTTGAGCAATGCTGCCACACCGGCGAATCGTGTTGATCGCCTTCAGGTGATGCCGATGGCCGCCCCGGACAGAGACCCCTCGCTGCATATCCATCCCCAAGGAAGTGCCCATCATAGCCTGCTCAATGTCATGCACTGCGATCGCATTTCCCCCCAGCAGCGCCTGGACATAGCCTTCACGAATCAGCCGCGATAGATGCTCCGCTCCACCCGTATGGATGACGACTGGTCCTCCTACTACCACCACTTTGCCGCCCTGATCACGAATTTGTCGGAGTTCCCAGGCGATCTGCTCCACCAGCAATTCCACCCGCCGCTCGCTGGATACGCCCGATCCCATGAAGCTAAATTCGTGATCAGTAGTTTTGCGCTGCTCACGGGATTCGGTCTTGCGCACGGTACGAATGCCTTCCACCCCTACAACGACCCGATCGCCCTGCTTGAGATCTCGCAGGAGCTTACATTCAGCCATTACGCCTGCCGGAGTTTCAGAAACAACGATCGCCCCATCCATGCGTTGATTTTGCACCCGCACCCACTCACACTTCACCCGCACCTCAGTGGGATAAATCGTAGTGACATAAAAGTCATCGGGTGCCACCCCGTCTTGGGTCACGGTTTCGAGCGGGTTATCACAAACTTCCTGAGGGGGTGTGGCTGCCCCAATGTCGATCAACTGCGACATGATTTTTTCCATCACATCGTGAGAAGGAGCCGTCACCCGAATTTCGGCCAGGGATGTGCTCTGCTTTTGTTCACCGAGTTGGAAGTTGAGCACCTGGAAACTACCACCGCCTTCCGTGATCAGATCCAGAGCCTGATTGATTAAGCCGGTATCCAGCAGATGACCTTCCAACTGCACCATCCGACTTTCGATCGTAGCGGCAGCATGATGCAGGGGTTGCACCGTCTCCGTCACCCGCAAAGTCAAGCATTTGGCCGCTCCACCCGCTTTAAGGAACTCGGTCAGCGGCGTTTCAACGACCCGAAAACCCACCTGCT
The DNA here is from genome assembly GCA_025454395.1 of Elainella sp. Prado103. Classification (GTDB taxonomy): domain Bacteria; phylum Cyanobacteriota; class Cyanobacteriia; order Elainellales; family Elainellaceae; genus Elainella. The sequence goes on along the minus strand of JALOOM010000067.1, from coordinate 23,503 downwards.
CCAAGCGCTGCTTCAGCTCATCGCTGGCTTTGTTCATGATGATCGTGCGATCGATATTCACCGCATTGCAGGCAAAATTGACCGCATCTGGTTCCGCCACGGCGATTCGTTTATGAGCCGGTACGCGCATTTCGATCAGCCGATTCGAGTAGGAGTCAAACGCAGGCGGATAGTAGAGCAAATAACCCTCGGTGAGGGGGCAAAAGCAGGTATCGAGATGGTAAAACCGCTCATCCATCAACCGCAGTGACATCACCTCAATATCCAACCATTTCGCTAAATACGGGTGAGAATCGAGCTCGGAACGGAAGCCATAACCCGCCCAGAGCCAGCGCCCTTCCCGATCGAGCAACGCATCCCCTGCCCCCTCAAAGGGTAAGTCTTTCGGCAAGAGATGTACCGTGAAGCCATTTTCTTCGAACCACTGCTGGAAAAAAGGCTCTTCACCCTGACGTTCTTTGTGATAAAAGCGGCTCAGCACCACCGTATTTTCCAGTACCAGACCCGCATTGGCCGTGAACACCATATCCGGCACACCGGGCTGCGGTTTGACCAAATCTACCGTCGTATATTCCTTCATGAGATGGAACAGATTGTGCCACTGCTCGACTGCCCGATCGGGCGAAGACTTGTGAACATTGCCTTCCATCCAGGGGTTAATCACATAATCCACATCATAGTGATCGGGTGGACACATGAGAAATCGAATTGCATCTGTAGTCATAATTCGTCAATTATCGCTGTAATGATCGCTGTAAGATTGGCACGCAAAACCGGACAGAGTGGGATCAAATCATCGCAGTGCTATCAGGCGGACTGAAGCTATTGGCTGTATTTTTGATCACTCAACCACCCCCTAATCATGGAGTTATCAGCCTCAGAAGGAGCAGGCTCAAGAAAAGTGCCTAAAAGTCAACCTTTCATTGTAGGGGGCGATGGAGCCGGTATTTTAACTGCGGGGCGCAGATTCAGTCAGGGATTCATGACGCTTGCAGCCTGACAGCCTAAGTCTGATAGAGTCTAACAGATACATCTGACAGATACAGAGAGAGCCTGACAGATACAGAGAGAGTCTGACAGATACATCTGACAGATACAGAGAGAGTCTGGCAGATACATCTGACAGATACAGAGAGAGTCTGGCAGAATTCGGTTACGATGGGCGGTTGAAGAGCGAGAGCCTGCTCCTCCAATCCTATCCCATCGGCAACCCTCCCTCATTCACCCCCAGCCCTCTGCCAAGCCATGTCTGACTCACCGGCGACCTTAATCGATATTTTGCGCCAGCGTGCCGCCCACCAGCCTCAACAGATCGCTTACCGATTTTTGCCCAGCGGTCAACCCATTAGCCGATCCATTAGCCTGACCTACGGACAGTTAGACCAGCAAGCCCGATCGATCGCCACTTGGCTGCATACCTCAGGCTTCAGCCAGCAGCGAGCCGTCTTGGTGTATCCCTACGAAGCCGGATTGGAGTTCATTGCCGCCTTTCTAGGGTGTCTCTATGCTGGCACAATCGCTGTCTCAGCCCATCCTCCTCGTAATCGATCGGGTGCCGAGGAAATTTTGGCTCGCTGTATCGATGCAGAGGCATCCGTCCTGTTGACCACTCAAGCTTTCTTAGCCAAGCTACAGTCTCAGATTGCCGCTCAAATTCAGACCCATTCCCCTCAGCCTCAAACGACTTACCAATGGTGTGCTACTGATCGCCTATCTGGACACCTATCTGGTTCGATCAATTCAACCTGGGAACCCGCCTCGATCGATCCGGACAGTCTGGCCTTTTTGCAATACACCTCTGGATCCACCGGCCAACCCAAAGGGGTGCAGATTCGCCACGCCAACTTGATGCAAAATCAGCGACTGCTCCAGTTAGCCTTTGGGCATGATTCCCAATCCGTCGGGGTGGGTTGGCTACCGCTGTTTCACGATATGGGGCTGATTGGCAACGTGTTGCAAGCCCTCTATTTGGGTGCCCCTTGCATTTTGATGTCCCCGATCGATTTTGTGCAAAAGCCATTGCGCTGGCTGGAAGCTATTTCTCACTACCAGGCTACTACCAGCGGCGCACCCAATTTTGCCTATGATTTGCTTTGTCGAAAAGTCACTGCGGCACAACAAGCGACGCTGGATCTGAGTTCCTGGCAGGTCGCATTTACTGGGGCCGAACCTGTACGCCTGGAGACAATCGATCGATTTAGTCAAACGTTTGCTGCCTGCGGATTCCGCCGCGAAGCTTTCTATCCTTGCTATGGCATGGCAGAAGCGACCCTGTTTATTACAGGCAGCCAAAAACTTCAGCCACCCGTCACCCTCTGCCTTGAGCCAGAAACATTGGCACAGCATCAAGCCAGATTAGTCAGTTGGAGTAGTTCTACGCAACCGGAGAGGGATATTGCGATCGATCGAACCCTGGTCAGTTGCGGCCAACCCTGGCTAGACACAGAGATTGAGATTGTCGATCCCCAAACAGGACAGATCTGCCCACCTGACCAAATTGGCGAAATTTGGGTTGCCGGATCGGGATTAGGCAATGGCTACTGGAACCAACCAGAATTAACCCAGCAGACCTTTCGAGCCACCTTACCGGATCGACCCGATCGGTTCTATTTGCGAACTGGTGACTTGGGCTTTTTACATCAGGGGAATCTATTCATTACAGGACGGATGCATGATGTGATGGTCTTTTGGGGTTTCAATCACTATCCCCAACTGATCGAACAGACCGTCGCCGCTTGTCATCCTGGCTTACAATCCGAAGGCACAGCCGCCTTTGCTGTAAAGATCCAGGACTGCGATCGACTGATCATTGCTCAAGAGGTAGAACGCAGTTATCGCGATCGATTAAAACTCGATGAGATTATTGAGTTAATTCGTTGGCGAGTCTTTGAAGAACATTTCGTGGATGTTTACGGCATCATTCTCCTTAAGCCAGGTGGGCTCCCTCGCACCTCCAGTGGCAAAGTACAGCGATCAGCTTGTCGTCAGAAATTTCTCGCTCAAGAACTAGACGCGATCGATCAATGGCAGCAACCAGCCGATTTACCCAGTGATCCCAATGCGGTGATGGAACGCTATTTTCATTTAGGAGTTCATCTGAAACGATACACCAAATTGACCGAAGGGAAAATCAAACGATGGATGGCAGCCCTTCCATTGCCGATTTAATTCTTCCTTCTAGATGATTTAATTTGATTGATTAGATGTTTTAGTCCACTATTTGGTCACATCTTTGCAGCAAGGATGGGGCTCGTTTCGGACGCGAACCGTATTGCAAGTGGACTGTCTTGTTTATTGGTAGGGATGTCTACCATTAAGCAGCGCCGACTCGGCGAGATAGAGGTTTCATGCCATTCAGGAACAACGGTTGGGCAGTATGTGCCTTTCTATTTCTGCCCACGTTCCATCATGCTCTACATTCTGCACATGGGAAATCATCCAGATGTAAGCTACAAGGGTGGTCAGCAACCTATTGTCCACCTCCAAGCCGACTTCGATACAGTCATCAACTGGGCAAATTCAAACACAGTGCGTTGGGCTTTCAGTAATGGTAATGCAGGTGCTCGCTTAACTACTAACTACCTTTTATAACCATCCCTCCAGACTTAGCGAGATTGACTGGACTGCCGTTGCGTCTACAGATTTCCGTGATGCCAAGGTCAAGGAAGGTAAACAAGCGAAATTTTTGATGTTTGATGTCTTTCCGTGGACACTGATCGAGAAAATTGGGACAATCAATAGTACTATGGCAGCAAAAGTTCAGACGGCTTTGGCAAATGTCGGGCATCAACCCGTTGTAGCCATAGAGCCAAGCTGGTATTTTTGATCAGAGACACTAAGCCCATGATTGAGCTAACTCAAGGTGACATTCTCAAAGCCGATGCTGAAGCATTGGTTAACACCGTGAACTGTGTTGGCATTATGGGGCGCGGTATCGCATTGCAATTTCGGAAAGCCTTTCCAGAAAACTTCAAAGCTTATGAAGCTGCTTGCAAGGCTCATCAGGTGCAACCTGGCAAGATGTTTATATATGACCTCAATCGCTTGTATAATCCCCGCTTCATCATTAACTTTCCCACTAAGCGTCATTGGAAAGGTAAAAGCCGCATTGAAGACATTAAATCAGGGCTTGCAGACCTGATAAGCGTTGTACAGCAGCAGCAGATTCGTTCGGTTGCAATTCCTCCATTAGGTTGTGGATTAGGTGGTTTGAACTGGGAGGAAGTGCGACCATTAATCATCGAAGCTTTCCAGTCTGTACCAGAGGTAGCCGTCCTTTTATTTGAGCCTGCCGGAGCACCCCAAGCTGCTGCAATGGTCAGAGAGAACAAAGTGCCAAACATGACTGCTGGACGAGCGGCGTTGCTAGGACTAATGCGGCGCTACTTGGCAGCCGTTATGGATCCTACTGTGACTCTTCTAGAAGTGCATAAGCTAATGTACTTTATGCAAGAAGCGGGTGAACCTCTGCGTCTGAATTATCAAAAGGCTCCCTATGGACCTTACGCTGAAAATCTACGTCATGTCCTCAGTCATATTGAAGGACATTTTATCAGTGGCTATGGCGATGCTGAAGATCGACCAGATAAACCATTAGAGTTGAAGCCCTACGCCTCTGAGCAAGCCGAGACATTTCTAGCAGAACATGAAGCAACTCAGCAAAGGTTTGCCCGTGTTGCGGATCTTATTAAAGGATTTGAGACGACTTTTGGCATGGAGTTGCTATCTACTGTGCATTGGGTTGCTACTCGCGAAGAAGCTACAACACCAGAGGAAGCTATTACCAAGATCCATAATTGGAATACACGCAAACATATGTTTGAACCTCGTCATATCCACTTAGCATGGATACAACTACGTGAGACAGGATGGTTGGCATAAGCTTAGATATTCTAGTTGTAGCCGACAGCTAACAAACGTATTGCAGCAGACTGTGTTCAGATCCCGTTTATGATGCAAAAGTTCCTTGCAGCCGCTGAACACGAACGATCATTTGAGTAGTATGTTATCGCTTGAGCCGTTATGTTTGATTGGCAGCCATTCTTCCGTTCATTTCTACTTGCTCTCCTCCTCACCCTGCTATTTGCCCAACCCAATCTTGCAGCCCAACGGATCTACCTCAGCTATGGCATTCTAGGCCGATCGCTCACCCTAACCCAACTGGAGCAATTCGCTGAAACTGGTGTTGCCACTGGCATCCTCTCTGATATTCTCAATCGCTTCAGCCCTGAGCAACAAACTGCTGTTCGATCGGCACTTCAGAGCCATTATCCGGTGAATCCGGTGATGATCGATCGGTTTGCTTACACCTCATCCGGCGAGCGCTTGCTCCAAGAAGCAGGGCAAATTCTGCAATCCGCAGCGCGCCTCAACGGGTTTAAGGGGATTCGATCGGCAGCCATCTTAGCAGCAGATCAGCCAGAAGGCATGAGTCTACTTGGTTTTTTGCGCCAGTTTCCCACCGATCTCCGCATTGACCTTCAGCAGCTTTTGCAGCTCATCCAGCGAGTTTCAACCATTTTGCAGCAGACTCGCCAGATTGTAGCCAGCTTAAATCAACAAACCCTAGCCACAGCACAGTCCGCCCATCGATCGATCGATTTCAGCCATCAGCCCGATCTCCGCCGACCTGGATCGTTCGCCTACCACAAGCAAACAATTCAATTTCAGGATACCGAGCGGCAACGCCAATTTGCCGCCGATGTTTATCTACCTCATACCAATTCTTTACTCGATCCCAATCACACTAAAATTCCCGTCATCATTGGCTCAAATGGCTTAGGCGCAGGGCGCGATCGATTCGAGGAAATTGCTCCTCATCTGGCTTCCCACGGTTTTGCAGTCATCGTACCCGATCATCCCGGTAGCGATCGGCAACGCCTCCGAGAGTTTTATGCCGGACTGCACCCGGAGAACTTTGATGCCACCGAATATCTCGATCGCCCCTTAGATATTCGTTTTGTCTTAGACGATCTAGAACATCGCAATGCCCGCGAATTTGGCGATCGGCTCAACCTGCAACAGGTCGGGTTATTTGGCTATTCCTTTGGCGGCACCACTGCCCTCTCCCTAGCAGGAGCCCAATTCGACTTTGAGTTTCTCGCCTCAGATTGCCAAACAGAAATGGGACTGGTTAATATCTCGCTGCTCTATCAATGTCGGGCCCTAGAATTACCTCGTGAACCCGTAAACTTAAAAGACGATCGGATCAAGGCAGCTTTTATTTTTGTGCCCTTTGGCAAAAGTTTGTTTGGTCAAACAGGCATGAAAACCGTCGATATCCCGATTTTCTGGCAGGTGACCGATCTAGATGTGTTGACTCCCCTAGCGGTAGAGCAAATTCCCGCCTTCCAAGCATTGACCCAGCCCGATCGCTATTTAGCCATTACAGAAGGCTTACCCCACGCTCGCGTTACCTATGATATTCTCAATCGATTTACAGGTTCAACTACACCCTGGGAAACATTAAAGTGGATTGCCCAAGACTATCAAAACGCACTCAGTTTGGCGTTTTTTCAGGTGTATTTATGGCAAGACCAAACTTATCGAGATTATTTAACTCCAAATTATGCTTTGGCGATCACACAGGATTCGTATCGGTTGAGTTTAGTGCGATCGATTGAAGAAACATCGCAGAAATAAAGCGCGTTACAAATTCGAAATTTGCTTTTATCTTGCGAGAAAGACTATTACTGAGAAAAGGGTAGATCTTGCCCCAACGGGTAAGGTAGCGATTGATACACCAACGGTTTAGAGATCAACATCTTGAGCAGGATTGACATATTCTTCCAATTCTCGACACCAGCGGACATTCGTCAAATTAGCTCCTGTAAAATTAGTTTGATCATTGAACTCAACCTTTGTCAGGTCAGCACCACTTAAATTCGCCCCACTCAGATCGGCACCTCTTAAATTTGCTTTTCTTAAGTTTGCATCACTCAAGTTAGCATTGACCAACCTCGCTCCACTCAGGTCAGCTTTATCCAGTTCTGCTCGATTCAAACAAGCCATTCTCAGCTTTGCTCTCTCCATTTTGGCTTCTGTTAGCCTTGCCCTAGTAAGATCGGCATAGCTTAAGTCAGCACAGCCGAGCTTTGCCTCGATCAAGATGGCTTCGATAAGCTTTGCCTTGACCAAATCTGCCTCATTCAAATTGGTCTTGGGTAAATAAGCTTTGCTCAAGTCTGCGCCTCTGAACTTAGCCGAAGTGCAGTTTGCCAGACTGAGATAGGCATCAAACAAACAGGCATCACTCAGATCTGCTTTCCTTAATTCTGCTTCTGTTAAAACTGCCTCACGCAGATCAGCCCGATGTAGAATAGCTTCGTTTAACTCAGCACGAAACATCTTCACAGACCTGAGGTTAGCATCCATCAAATTGGCTTCATTCAACCTTGCGCCAGTCAGGTCGGCTTCTTGCAAGTTGGAAGACCTGAGATCAGCAGATTCTAGTCTGATCCCAGCTAACTTAGCCTTAGACAGATCTCTGCGACTGAGCGAGCCTCGCATTTGATTTAGGCTTTCTAACTTATCTCGCAGTTCTCCGTTAACCAACGGTTGATAGTTGTTCATCCTACTATCGCCGCCTTTGCACTGTCTAACCTTGCATTGCAGATAATCAATCGAACCCTGTTGCCCTTCCAAGCGTCTATTAATTTGAGAAACTTGCTCTTTAATCGTTGATATGTCATCTTGAGCGGGTTTGCCACCACAAGAGCCCTCTAAAGGCGCATCAGACTTCATGGAATTATCTGGGGCAATTATCTGACCAATCCATGGCATCCAGCTTGCAATGAGTGGTAGCAATGCAATAACGGTAACCCCAACTAGAAATAGCAAAACCGATCGAACCGACCGATCCAGTCCCTTGATTTGCCTTTCAATAGACTTAAAGCCTCGTTGAATAGATGTCAAGAGGGTAGATTGCTCCCCTTCATCACCAGCTTGAGAGGGTCGCTGGTTGGCAGGTGAATTTGTCATGGTGCAACGCTCTTACTCTAGAGAAGAATCAACTTGCAGAAGAAAATCAACCCAAAATTTGGCGACTCTTAGGCGAATTTGCTTCAAAACTCACGATTTTACACAGTTTATCTATCAATCCGACACGGATTTTAACATTTTTAAAATGTAATCGATAGTTTTCTATTGAACTATTTAGGACAAATAGATAATACTTAGAAGAGACTAGAGCATTTGTATTAAATATTAGATGGCTGTGGTTAAGGGAAAGCTTGAGTTAACCGGATATGGTTCTATATGAATAGAATAGAACATTACATCCTCAGCCAAACCAACCAGGATAGATTTGATCGCATCATCTATTGTTCAGTCTGGGGCACTTTACTATATCTTTTATATTCAATTAAGTTTGATATTTCCTCCAGGGTGCTTCATGTACCTCGATCAATCTGACTCCGCTTCCCTCATGAGCCTAATCTACTAGCACCCCCCACAGCGAAGCCAAAACCTTACTCATATTCATACTAAAAGCGATCGTCCCCTGAACAGAAACGATCGCCAAACTATTCAATCACAGCCTCGTACAAGCACGAGAACCAACTCAGCAAAACCCTAGCGGCTAGACCTCACTCTTCGCCTGTACTGCGGGCTGAGGTTGAGGCTGAAACTGGAATAGAGAATAAACCACATTTCGACGAATATTCGTCATCATCTCCAGAAACAGTTCATAACCTTCACTCTTATATTCAATCAGCGGATCCTTCTGACCATAGCCCCGTAGACCCACTGACTCCCGTAGCGCATCCATTTGCTGCAAATGTTCCCGCCAGAGCGCATCAATTTGCTGAAGCGTAAAGAATCGTTCCGCTTGCCGCATCAACCCAGGCTTCGCCTGATCGACTTGCGCTTCCTTGAGGTCATACGCGATCCGAGCTTGCTCATGCAAGAAAGTCTTAATTTCCCCGGTCGAGAGATCAGTCAATTGCTCCGGTTCCAGATCGGCCAACAGGTAAATAAACTCCTTCACCTTAGCGACCACCTTATCCAACTCCCATTCTTCCGGGGGTAGATCAGGATTAATATAAGCATCGACGATATCATCCATCGTCCGCTCAATATATTCAATCACCTTTTCCTTCAGATCAACCCCTTCCAGTACCCGACGGCGTTCTGCATAAATCGCTCGCCGTTGATTATTCATCACCTCATCATACTCAAACACCTGTTTCCGGATGTCGTAGTAATAGGTTTCCACCTTCTTCTGAGCACCTTCCAAAGAGCGGGTCAACATGCCTGATTCGATCGGCATATCTTCCTCAACTTTGAACATATTCATCAAGCCAGCAACCTTATCACCCCCAAAAATCCGCAGCAAGTTGTCTTCCAAACTGAGGAAAAAGCGAGTGGAGCCCGGATCCCCCTGACGACCCGCCCGACCTCGCAGTTGGTTATCAATCCGGCGAGATTCATGGCGTTCAGTCCCGATCACATGCAGCCCGCCGAGGGTCACGACTTCATCATGTTCCGCATGGGTATATTGCTCATATTCTTTGCGGATCAAGTTGTAAACTTCCCGCAGTTTTAAAATCACCGCATCATCAGTGGGAGCCTTCTCCGCAGCCGTGGCAATTTTATCCTCCGCTGTTAGTTCCGGTAGGGATTGCATCCCATATTCCTGCACCGCAAAATCAACCGCTTCCCGTAATTTCTGCTGAATCGATTTACTCAACTCAACTGGAAAAATTTGCGGCGACGCTTTCCAGGTTTTCACCCGTTTATCATTGCCAAAACCCTGGCCGCGCTCGCGTTGATTACCCCGCATGACTGGCGTAGTCAAATTATCATCTTCCGGTTGCACGATCCGGGGCATGAAAAATTCCCGCAGCTTCAGACGAGCCATGTAATCGGCATTACCACCCAGAATGATGTCGGTACCCCGTCCAGCCATGTTGGTGGCGATCGTCACTGCTCCCTTACGACCCGCTTGAGCAATAATTTCCGATTCCCGCTCCACATTTTCTGGCTTTGCATTCAGCAGGTTGTGAGGAATTTTCAGCTCACCCAAGAGCCGAGATAGCAACTCAGATTTTTCCACACTGGTCGTGCCCACCAACACCGGCCGCCCGGTTTCATGCATTTCAGCACATTCCTGAGCGATCGATCGCCACTTGCCTGCCTCTGTTTTATAGACCACATCAGACAAATCTTGCCGTCCGGTAGGGCGATTGGTGGGAATCTTAGTCACTTCCAGATTGTAGATCTTCTCAAACTCGGCCTCTTCCGTTTTGGCGGTGCCCGTCATCCCCGACAGTTTAGGATAGATCAAAAAGAAGTTCTGATAGGTAATCGTCGCTAGAGTTTGGGTTTCCGGTTGGATCTCCACCCGCTCTTTGGCTTCCACCGCCTGATGCAAACCATCACTCCAACGCCGCCCTACCATGATTCGCCCGGTGAACTCATCGACGATCACCACTTCGCCATTACGGACAATGTAGTTGACATCTTTAATGAACAGTTCTTTCGCTTTGATCGCATTAAAGACATAATGGGCCCAGGGATCTTTAGGATCGAATAGATCAGCCACTCCTAACAACTGTTCCGCTTCAATAAACCCTTCATCTGAGAGCAGAACAGTACGTTGCTTTTCATCCACCTCATAGTGACCGTTGGGATCGTCCTCGTCTTTTTTACGAGTCAAGGCGATTGCCACTCTGGCCGCTTCCATATATTTCTCGCTCGGCCGCTCCACCTGCCCAGAGATGATCAGCGGGGTACGGGCTTCATCGATCAGCACTGAATCTACTTCGTCGATGATGCAATAGTTAAACGGCCGTTGCACCACTTCCTCGATCGAGGTAGCCATGTTATCGCGCAGGTAATCAAACCCCAGTTCGCTGTTGGTGCCGTAGGTAATATCGCAGGCGTAGTTCTTTTTCCGTTCCACCGGACTCATCCCCTGCTGGATCAGCCCTACACTGAGCCCTAAGAAGCGGTGCAATTGCCCCATCCACTCCGCATCGCGTCGAGCCAGATAGTCGTTCACTGTGACAATATGCACCCCCTTGCCAGAGAGGGCATTCAAATAAGCAGGCAGGGTGGAAACCAGCGTTTTTCCTTCCCCCGTTTTCATTTCGGCGATCTGCCCATCATGCAGCACCATGCCACCAATCAACTGCACATCAAAATGGCGCATCCCTAAAACCCGCTTGCCGGCCTCACGTACCACTGCAAAGGCTTCTGGCAACAGGTCATCCAGCATTTCACCTTGCTCTAACCGTTGCCGAAACTCTGCGGTCTTGCCCGTCAATGCCTCATCCGACAACGCCTGGATCTCTTCTTCCAGGAGGTTAATTTCAACGATGTCGTTCTTGTATTTTCTTAACTTTCTTGTGTTTGGATCGCCCAGCAGAGTTTTCAGCATAGCCTAACGGGAGACAGGATAATTCGAAGATCGAGACGACTGAAATCGCCAGTCTATCCTCCATCGTATCATCTGGATTGAAAGCCAGAAGAGCGGAGGAAGTTCGGGAAGCCGCTACGATCCGATCAGATAGGGTATAGGGGTGATGAGCGATCCTTAGGGGGCACTTTCCCATTCAGGGCTGAGGCGGCGATAGTTAAACTGGGCCGCAGCAGGATGGCAAGTGATACAGGAGCCGACACCGATCGGTTCGGTAAACTCGACCTTAGGATGGAGGGCCTTGAAATAGCGAGATTGAGTCAGCCGGTAGGGAACCCGCTCTCTCGCCAAAATCGGTCGTGAATATTGGGAGACATAATCCCAGGTGATTTGCAAAGAAGGAGCCACCAGGGGAGTCACCTGCACCCCATAATGTTGGGTATCTTGCAGTAGGTCGGCCCAGGTTTGGCTAGGCATCACTTGCGGCGGCAACCCCACATGGCAGGTCGCACAGGTTTCCAGATAAAGTTGTTGTCCCAACCGATGCCGATCGCTAACCACATCCACCGGGGCATTGGGTTCAACCGGAGGAATGGGAGCAGCATCGGGGGCAGGCTGGGCAGACAGCGATTGGGCTAACCCCCACCCTAGAATGAGACTCCAACCCAGCAGCAGCAAAAACAAGAACAAGGGCGATCGACGACGCATGGTGTTGCGCGGCAGATGGGATTGCGGCCGAGGCGATGGAGTGAAAGGAGTCAAAGGCGATCGATCTCGATCTCGACCAGAAGGGCGAAGCAAGCGTGCCATAGCAAAAATTCGGCGAAACTATGCGAAATGAACGATGCCAGCTATATCCATGGGAATAGAGCTGCCTGAGCGATATTTTGGATACAGATTTAGACTTCGCCCCATGATGTCATAAATCAGCGATCCCATAAATCAACAATCAGCTCTCGCAATCACTGGCAATGGGGCAGCACGCTGCCGTGGGATCTAGCCATCGATCTAACCGTCTAACCGTTTAGATCTAGCCATTTAGATCTAGCCATAGCTTAATCTAACCCGACCAAGATTGACAGAGCTTCACAATATGCTATTGATCGATCGGCGATGGTATCGATTGGGCATAGATTGATTGGGCATGGATTGATTGGGCATAGATTGATTGGGCATAGATTGATTGGGCATGGATTGTTAGTACAAAAAGGATTGAATTGGGATGGACTGTCGGCATATTCAATTTTGCATTCAAGGGGAAAGTAGCGATCGGTGTTATCACCCGCTTGATCTCCAGCAGTTACAAAATCTGTTTCAGCTCACTGCCTTCTGGGCCCAAAATCGCTCACTGTCCGATCTGGAGATCGCGATCCACAATAGTAAACCAGTCGTCACCGCTTGGGATGCAGACCAACTGATTGGCTTCGCCCGAGCTACATCTGATGGTATTTATCGCGCCACCATTTGGGATGTTGTGATTCACCCGGACTACCAAGGGGCCGGGCTAGGGCGCAAGCTCGTGGAGACCGTATTAATGCATCCCCATGTCCATCGGGCTGAGCGCGTTTACCTCTTTACCACCCATCAGCAAAAATTCTATGAGCGGATTGGCTTCGAAGTGAATTCCTCAACCACAATGGTGTTACTCAATCATGGGGTTGCTCAGAACGGGTTGCAGAGTCCGGTTGAGGTGTCATCTTGCGGCATTTCCACCGTCGATCGCCAGGGCGATCGGTAAATAAAACGGGCGATTTTCGATCAATTTTCACTATTTTTTCAAAAAAGTCAGGAATTGGGACTGTTCTGGCGTTAAAGTTGCTATTGATTAAGTGATGGTCAAATTCCAACGCTGGGCGATTTTATGTCGATCGTTGCCTTTGTGAACCAGAAAGGAGGATGCGCCAAGTCTACGACTGCCGTCCACTTTTCCTATTGGCTGTTTCATAAGCAGCGAAATGTGCTGTTGGTAGATGCGGATGCTCAGCGATCGAGTTCGATTTGGCTGGAATCATTGGAAGTGCCGATCCCCTGCCAGGTAGTGCAATCTGCGAGTGTATTACTCACCGAATTACCAAAGTTAGCCGAACAACATGACGCGGTGATTGTGGACGGCCCAGCGGGTTTGTCGGATGCCACGAAGGCGATCGTGCAATGTGCCGATCTCGCCGTCATCCCCTGCCAACCCTCTGGTGTAGATTTGCGCTCAGCCGCAGACGCAATTCGGTTAATTCAGCAAGCCCAGGTGATTCGGGGCGGTGCACCTATGGCGGCTGTCTTTTTATCACGAGCAGTGAAAGGCACTCGCTTGAAAGATGAGGCGATCGGGCATTTAGCCAGTTTAGGGGTACCCATTCTCAAAACAGTGATTCACCAGCGGCAAGCCGTTGCTGATACCTTTGGGCAGGCTGCCACCGCCTGGGAACTGCTCGGCAAAGCGGCCGTAGAAGCCGCCGATGAGTTTGAACAGCTATTTCGGGAAATCATGGCACTGCTGCCAAAAGAGTGAGGTATGCTGACGGCGATGGCGATCATGCTCGATCGTTACCCCGATCGCTCCCCCAACCGCAATGGCAGATTTCACCGCAGAGCAACTCCGACAGCTTCTCGTCAATGTCCCCAAGCAGGCTAACTTAGCAGGAGTCGATCTCGCTAATATTCAATTACCCTATCTGCATTTGCCCCTGGCGATTTTGCGGGGTGCCCACTTGCAGCAGGCAAACTTCAGCCATGCCAATCTGGAACAAGCTGAGTTGATCGAAGCCGATCTCACCGATGCCATTCTGGCAGAGGCGAATCTGAGCCGGGCCAATCTGAGCAAAGCCAAGCTAGAGAACGCCGATCTGCGTCAAGCTTGCTTATTCAGGACAACCTTAGACGAAGCGGATCTCAGCAGTGCCAATCTGAAGGATGCCGATCTGCAAGAAGCCGGACTGAGCAAAACCAATTTGCAAGCAGCCGATCTGAGTGGTGCCAATCTGGGGAAAGCGGTACTCGATCAGGCTAATTTGAGTGGGGTTCAGCTACAGGGTGCCCAACTCAACGGAGCTTCTCTGCAAGGAGTCGATTTTAGCGATACAGACTTGAGCCAGGTCAGTCTCGTCAAAGCCAACCTCAAAGGGGCTAAATTCAATCATGCTAACTTGAGCGGTGCGGTGCTGGAAGGAGCCAACCTGACCAATGCCGACTTCAACGGTGCTGATCTGGCTGGCGCAGTGCTGGAAGGAGCCGATCTAACCAATGCCGATTTCAACGGTGCCAATCTCACCGATACCCGCTTGACCGGTGCCACCCTCACCAATACCAAAATGGCCACCGTCACTCTGGGCAGCATCACCCTCCGCAGCGACAGCCTGACTCCGATCGATCTCACCAACGTCAACTGGATTATTTCCCATCTGCAAGAAAAATTACCCACTGACTCGATCGCCACACCATCCCCTAAAAACGGTGCAAAGGGGAGCGGTTCGAAGGGTGACGGCTCCAATGGTGACGGCTCCAATGGTGACGGCTCTAATGGTGACGGCTCTAATAGTGACGGTGCAAAGGGGAGCAGTGCAAGCCCCCCTCCTGCCAGCCCACCCGGATCGCCACCATCCACCGGATCGCCTGAAGCTACGGAACCAAGCACCACGGCACCGCAAAACCCAACCGCACCCCAGGATAAAACCGTCCCCCAAGACCCGATCGATCCCCAGTCCCCCAGCTCGCCTCAGCCTTCCAGCTCGCCTCAGCCAACACCCGATCGACCTGCTCACCCCAAACCGATTTCAGAGCAGACCACCCTCATGCCGCCCGATCCACCCCCTCACGACAGCGAAACCGAACAGCCGCCCGATTTTCTCAGCGATGATGAGCGATGACAAGCGATGAGAACTGACAGGACTTGTTGGTTCTGTCCGATTTGCCCCAGGCTTCTTAACCCAAAACGATGCCCGTGCGGGGCGGCAAAGCCAGGAATAAATTATCCGCCGTCCAAATCACCTCGATCGGATCGGGCTGGGTTGATTGGGCTGGTTCAGTAGCGATCGGTTCAGTAGCGATCGGTTCAGACTCGAGTGGATTAGCCCGAAGAGATTCAGGGGCAGATTCAGGGGCAGATTCGGCGACCAATACTTCCACCTCCGGCGTTTCTGACACTTCCGGTACCGGCTCCTGCGTGCTAAACAAAATGTAGCCCGGCTGAGCCCCCAAACGAGTTCCCACCGCTTCTAGATCGATCTTGCCGTAGGTATCACCAGCATTCACGGCAATAATTAACACATCCCCTTCAAAAATGCGGGCAAACACATAGGTTTTGCAATCTTCACCCAGGAAACGATATTCACCGATCCGCAGCGACATGCGGGCGTGCCTTAGCCCGATCAACTGTTTGTGGCAGCGGAGGATTTCTAAATTCCACTCACTTTCGGCGGGAAAACCGCGTCGTGCGTCTGGGTCTAATCCACCAGGTAGCCCCACCTCATCGCCATAGTAGATGCTGGGCGCGCCAGGGAAAGTCAGCAGCAGCAAAGTTGCCAACTTGACGGTCTCGACATCACCGTGGGTCAGTCCTAACAATCGAGCCGTATCGTGACTGGCCAGCACATTCAACTGCGAGAGCTGAATTTCCCAGGGATGGGCATGCAGCAACAGTTGAATTTTTTCGGCATAGGTGAGGGCATCAATACTGGGGGTGGGCTCATAGTCCCGATCGCCCACCTGCTGGGGATCCACCCGATCGCCACCCGTAAACGCGATCGTCGCTCCGGCAAAGATATAGTTGAGCACCCCATCAAACCGGGTGCCGTTCAGCCAAGGGCGCGTGTTCGTCCAGACTTCACCGACAATATAGGCTTCCGGATTGATCGCCTTGACCCGATCGCGAAACTCCTCCCAAAATCCCGGTTCCTCAACACAAAAGGGCACATCCAACCGCCAGCCATCAATGCCGCAGCGGATCCAATATTCAGCAATCTGCATCAAATATTCCCGCACCGCCGGGTTGGCATGGTTCAGCTCCGGCAGGGCGCGATTACCAAACCAGCAGCCATAGTTCGGCGGCCGATCGCCATCATAGGGTGCGATCGGCCAACCTTCGATTTTGAACCAATCCAACCAGGGAGAATGGGGCCCATTTTCCACAATGTCATTGAAAAAGAAAAAGCCGCGTCCCACATGGTTAAACACACCATCTAGCACCACTCTCATGCCGCGCGAATGGGCCGCATGGAGCAAATGAAAAAAGGCCTCGTTGCCGCCTAACAGTGGATCGATCTGGTAATAGTCATTGGTGTGGTAGCGGTGGTTAGAGGCCGACTGAAAAATCGGCGTGAAGTAAATGGCCGTAATCCCCAGATCTTGCAGATAGCCCAGTCGATCGATTACGCCCCAGAGATTGCCCCCTTTGTAGCCTTGTAGAGTTGGAGGGGCTTCCCAAGCTTCTAGCGGCTGCGCGGCAAGACGATAGGGAGATTGCAGTTGCCCTTTGGCAAATCGATCCGGAAAGATTTGATAAAAAACCGCGTGTTTAACCCAATCTGGCGTATGAACTGGCGTATAAATCTGCATGATTTTATAAAAGTGATACCCCACTGCTTCAAGCTACAGGTTAAAGCATGTGCTTGCTGTAGCCCTCTAAACTCATACCATAAGGTTTTTCGGTTGGGTACTGGATGGGGGGAAAGATTGCAGTCTGAGCCACTTGAGCAAGTTCAGGAATCTGGGTCATCTAACTCAAATCAAATCGATAGATCCCGGTAAAACATTAGATCCCGGTGAAAGATCCCGGTAAAAGATCCCGGTGAAAGATCCCGGTGAAAGATCTCGATAAAACAATTTGCATGGGCTTTGTCCGGAAACTTGACTTTTTATTGTACGTAGAACCCATAACGGTAGAACCCATAACGGTAGAACCCATAACGGTAGAACCAGCGCAGCGCAAACCAACCGTAGAAGCTGCCCATGAACCCAAACTCATGAATCCAAACCCATGAACCCAAACTCATGAACCCAAACCCATGAACCTAAACCCATGAACCTAAACCCATGAACCCAAACCCATGAACCTAAACCCATGAACCCAGTCGATCCATCAACCACCACCGCATTGACCCAATCGCCCTAAAATGGAAAGAGTCTTAACTCGATCGATCATCACATCCTATGTTTGAAGCCCTTGCCGATCGCCTTGAAGGAGCCTGGAAAAAACTTCGTGGGCAGGACAAAATTAGTGAAGCCAACGTGCAGGAAGCCTTGCGAGAAGTGCGACGGGCATTGCTAGAAGCCGATGTCAACCTGCAAGTGGTGAAAGATTTTGTGGCGGAAGTGCAGGAAAAGGCACTCGGCGCAGAAGTGATTTCTGGGGTGAATCCGGGGCAGCAGTTCATCAAGGTGGTCTACGACGAGTTAGTCGATGTGATGGGCGAAACCAACGTGCCGCTAGCCGAGGCAGACACCCAACCGACGATCGTACTGATGGCCGGGCTACAAGGAACCGGCAAAACCACAGCCACCGCGAAGCTAGCCCTCCACCTGCGCAAGATCAACCGCAGCACCTTACTGGTGGCCACCGACGTGTACCGACCTGCCGCGATCGATCAGCTCGTAACTTTGGGCAAGCAGATCGGCGTGCCGGTGTTTGAGCTGGGCAAAGATGCCAACCCCGTGGAAATCGCTCGCCAGGGGATCGAACAGGCCAAGGCCGACGGCATCGACACCGTGATTATCGACACGGCCGGGCGGCTGCAAATCGACGAATCCATGATGGCTGAGCTGGCGCAGATCAAAGCCACCGTCAATCCCCATGAGGTGTTGCTGGTGGTGGATGCCATGACCGGGCAAGAAGCCGCCAACCTCACCCGCACTTTCCATGATCAGATCGGCATTACGGGCGCAATCCTCACCAAAATGGACGGCGATACCCGTGGTGGGGCAGCCCTATCGGTGCGACGCATTTCCGGTCAGCCGATCAAATTCATCGGGGTCGGCGAAAAAGTGGAAGCCCTACAGCCGTTCTATCCCGATCGGATGGCATCGCGCATTCTAGGCATGGGCGATGTGCTCACCCTGGTGGAAAAAGCCCAGGAAGAAGTCGATATTACTGAAGCTGAAAAGCTGACCGAAAAAATTCTCACCGCCAAGTTTGATTTCACCGACTTCTTGAAGCAGCTCCGCCTGATGAAGAACATGGGATCGCTGGCAGGCATCATGAAGCTGATTCCGGGCATGGGCAACAAAATCTCGGACGAACAGCTTCAACAGGGTGAAGTGCAGCTCAAACGCACCGAAGCCATGATCAACTCCATGACGAAAGCAGAGCGTAAAGATCCCGATTTGCTAGCCGGATCCCCCAGTCGCCGCAAACGGATCGCCAAAGGATCGGGCTATTCCCTGGATGATGTCAGCAAGCTGGTCGCTGACTTTCAGAAAATGCGTATGCTCATGCAGCAAATGGGACAGGGAAATCTTCCGGGCATGGGTGGCTTCCCTGGGATGGGCGGCATGGGGATGCCAGGGATGGGAGATATGTTCGGCGGCGGTGGATCGCGGGGTGGCTATCAGGCTCCACCACCAGGCTGGCGCGGCTATCAGGCTCCCAGCAAGTCGAAAAAGAAAAAAGATAAGAAAAAGAAAGGATTTGGCAGCTTGTAATTCTGCTATGAATTCCCTGGCGAATTCCTCCAACAGTCCACCGCATCTCGTGATAGGCTCATATCTAGGGCAAATATCATCCATAGGTTTTCCCTAACCTTTGCCTCCGCAAGAGGCAGTTTTACCTCGCAGAGATAACAAGAAGTTGGGAGCGATCGCGAAGCATGGTTCTTAAGTTACTCGGTTTAGGCAAAAAATCTGAATATTTCTTGGAAGCACCGCCGGCGGCTAATGGTGCCGAGTCCACTGGTGCTGAGAAAGTCAAAGAGGTTGCGAAGGTCGTTGAACAAGCGGTCGAAAAAACAGTTGAGAAGGTCGTAGATACGGCTGAGAAAGTAGCAGATACAGCCGCTGATGCGGTTGAAGCAATTAAACCCGCCGAAACAGCATCGGTGAAGGCATCGGCTAAAAAAATGAAGAAGAGCAAGGTTGCAGAAGCGGAAAAACCAGCTCCTGCTCCCGCTCCAGTCGTGAAGTCTGCTCCGGCCCCAGCCCCGACAGTAACCAACTTTGCTACAGATGGGTTGATGCCAATGAACATGCCACGTCGTCGTCCGGGGCCAAGCTTAAATATGTTTAAAGACATGGCCAGAGATGTAACGCCTCGTAAGTAGAATGCCAAGCCGGTGGATTGATCCACATCTGGTCGATCGATCAGCTTAAATATTTGCAACTTTTCGGAACTTACAGATAGTAGGGCATGGGCAACTGTGCCCTTTTTTTGTGGCCAGCATGACAGTTTTACACAGCATTCAAGGCGAATCTGCTTTTCTCGCTGCCGTCGCCCTCTTAATCACTCGTCGCATCAAACCGCAGCGCGTTCTTCAGGAAGTCGATTGGTCGTTATTAGTCATATTCTCTGCAGTGCTCTCCAATCTTCTTTCTAGTGTTCCAGCAGTATTGTTGCTGCAATCTTTTATTGCACCCGATGCAACTCAAGATTGGTTGCTTTTAGCGGTTGGGGCGACATGAGCAGGCAATCTAACGCTATTTGGATCGGTAGCCAATCTGATCATGGTCGAGGCAGCAGCGTCTCAGGGATATCACCTGTCGTTCAGGCAGCATCTTGCATTTGGTATGCTCTTAACGATCCTCACCCTGATCCTGACCTATGGTTGGATCGGCTGGCGGGAAGGATAGACATTGGTTAGGCGCGATTTTGTTCCAACACCAAACCGCTGTAGAGCTGAAAGGCCAGATCCCACTTGCTAGGAGCTTTACGAAACAGATCAATGTGGGCAGGCAAGCTATTAATAAAAGTGAGATGCTCCAGCGCCGTTTCAGCAAACTGAGGAAATTCGCTCCAGACCGGCACCATTACCAGTCGATCGTCCAGAAAATGAACGAGCTGATTCCAGCGCAGCCGATTGGTCGATTGGGGGGTGGGCAGGCTGCCATCCTGGTTGGCATCAAACACAATGCCCTGCTGAAACTGGTAGCTCCAATCGGCGAAGCGCAAAATGCAGCCACGGTTGGGTAAGTGCAAATCGATCACTTGAGCGTAATCCTGGGTTTTCTCTTTGCGGGTAAGTTGATTCCAGGCTCGCCTATCGACAACCTCTTCAAAGATAGGGAGCCGACCTTCGACGCGGTTGCTGACTTCAGACCAGTTAAAGCCGAGTGAACCTAGCTGACCGGCTTCATTGGCGCAGATAACCGAAATTTGGGGCGCAATGGCACTGATAGAGTGGACGCGAAACACGCGAATGGCTTGAATGGTAGACAACGATCGCCAAAAGGTCGGAATGCTGGCTCGCTGCAAGGCTTGTCCTAAGGTTTGTAATTCATGGATCGGCCCAACCCGATAGAGCCGCCAACCTCGGCTGGGTAACAGCAGGCGGGCGGTGTAGGCATCGAGCTTGAGAATTGCCGCGAATTGTTGGGCAGCCGTCTGACGGTGTGCCAGATCGATCGCTTCTAGGATCAGCACCCCAGGCTCAGAGGCTGGCGCGCTAGGTTCAGATTCTGCGATCGTTGATCGTTGTTTGGCTTGTTCTTGCTCTCCAATCCGCTGGAGTCCTTGTCGGGCTTGCGCGATCACTTTCGAATTAGCGGCTCCTTGCAGAAGTTGGCGATAGAGAGATTTCGCTGACTCTAATTTGCCTGCGACTTCGCGTAACCGGGCTGCATAAAGCTTCACCCAGGGGCTATCCGGGGTTTGCTGCTGGAGTTGCTGGAGCAGAGCCGCCGCAGTTTTATAATCTTGGCGATCGAAGGCCGCAACGAGTTGTTCCAGCATGGGGTTTCAGCCTGGTGAGAGTGGGGGTTCTATCACCTCTGTAGCTTTAATTCATTGTGATAGAACTTGTTTCGTCATTATCATACCTAACGGGCTTCTGGAGGGATTGAATAGCTAGTTGGAAGGCTTAATTCTTGGGGACTTTGCCCCCAACCCCCCGTCAGGGGACGGTTGCGTTCCCCGACACCCCCTCCAAATTGGATTGAGGATGAGTAACAGAGTTTTGCTTCGCTGGGTGGGGTTCATATGGATCGGTCGCAACGTGGGATGAGGCAGGATTCACCTGGTAACGAACCCTTTGCACACCACGCGGCGAAGCAGCTCTGTCCATAACCGATCGACCCTTGTGCAGGGGGTTTGGGGGAGGCACTCATCTCCCAATGGGAGTTTGGGGGCAAAGCCTTCAAGGATCGCTCTGCCATCACCTCATCTTTCACCCAGTAGGCTGCACCCAAATTAAAGAGCAGCCTAATTATTAAGCGTCATTATTAAGTATCTCGATATTAAGTATCTCGATATTAAGTGTCTCGATCGCCCCAGCCATCAGGCTAAGAGCCACGAGAGGAGCTGTGATCGATCGCAAAATTCGAGAGCCGAGCGAAACCGCTTGATAGCCGATTGTAATCGCTTGGGTCAGTTCGTCTTCTGTCCAGCCACCTTCTGGCCCGATCGCCACAGTCCAGGTAGGACGAGTTTCGCGACTGAGACAGGTGAGCAAATGGGGAGGGTGTCCACGCGCTTCACAGATAAAGCTAGCTGTCTGGTCTGAATGCCATTGCGTCAAGGCTTCGCTCCAGGGCTGAGGAGAGTAAATTTCGGGCACGATCGGGCGTTCGGATTGTTCGGCGGCTTCTTGGGCGATCCGCTGCCAGCGTTCGAGCTTTTGGGGGCTGGGCTGAAGCAGGGTGCGCTGACTGAGGATCGGCACAATACGCTGTACTCCCAGTTCGGTGGCTTGCCGCACAATGTCATCCATGCCGGTTTTGGGCAGGGCGATCAATAAAGTGAGGGGGATGGCGAGTTCGGTGGCAGCCTCGATCGCGGCTCCAGTTTCGGCAATGAGAGCGATCGAGCGATCGGGTTGCAGGGTGGCCAGCCAGCTTTGTCCCTGACCATCCAGGGCGATGAACTGTTGTCCAGGTCGGAGCCGCAACACGCGGTAGAGGTAGTGCTGCTGGGGTTCGGTAAGGCTGATTTGCCGATCGAGAATTTGGGCTGGATCGAGGGTGAGTCGCTGAAGTTGAGCCATGCTGTTCGTCTAATTAGGACTTCTCATTACCACTATCAACTTTCTTTTGCAAGAATTGTTGCAGATTTGTAACAGTCCTGTTATATTTATTTACATAAGGTTACAAACACCTGGAAACGACAAAGCCAGCCTGTATACCCCACCTTGATCGTTAGCCCCTGAGATTGGTGTACAGCTTGGAACCGGCATCAGTCTTCGCGATCGTTCGCCAGGGTAAAAAACCTCAGTAAGGGTTACTCAGTAAGGGTTATTAGGAGAAACAGCATGTTTGCACCGATCGTGGTTCTAGTTCGTCAGCGGATGGGTGATCCGGAGTTCATTCGGCTCCGGGGTAAGATGATCGCTCTCCATGCGCAAGCCATCACGGCCTTTTGTGAGCGGTTTGGCATCGATCGCACCCAACGTCAGAACTGGATTCGCTTGGCTAAGAACAACGGCAAAAAGCTGGGGTTATTGGCTTAGGGTCGGCGAGAGATTCTAGCCAACTCGTTCAGGGACAGGATGGCGCTGAAGATAGAGAGGCTGGAGATGCAGAGAGAAGGAGCTTGGGTTGAGATGGGATCGCCAAGCTTCACTGAGGTATGACGAGTTTGACGCGGTTTGTTAGTCAGAGGTCTGCAAGGGATTTGCAAATTGTTGGAAGTTTGTAGATGCCAGCTTTTGTAGATGCCGGTTTTTGTAGATGCCAGTTAGAGAGAAACACAAGAGGTAAGAACCATGACGATTCTCATTGCTTTATTCGTAGTTGGTTGGGTCGCTGTTGCTGTGATCGGGACTCAAGCTTATTTCCGGGGTGAGCAAACCAAGCCGATCCATGAGCGCAACTGGCGATCGGACTCGTTTGAAAAGCTGGCGGTTTCGGTGACGGGTGCGGAAATTGACTACAGCGATCGAATTCCGGGCTTCGTGGCGGATGCCTATAGTAGCCGTCTACTGCCAGATGCCTAGTCCTGAGTTACGCTTTCCTGTTTAGTTTCAACGGATTCCTCTAGTATCGACACCTCTGGGCAATGCCTGGGGGTGTTTT
>JALOOM010000066.1 GCA_025454395.1 Elainella sp. Prado103 | reverse complement strand
GATTCCAACCAGTACAAGACTTTTGGAGATCAGGTCAATAGCCACTTAGCGTTCACCTATTTCTATCCAGCGATCGCAAGGCTTAAAGCCAATCACTCAGAAGGTTATGAAATTGCCTTTCCCTGGAAAAACGAAAGTCAGTTTCGTCGCCGTTTTCTGAGCAGCTATGCGAGTACTGCATTAGTGTATCCGCAACAAGCAGCGGATGAAGGATTATTACATGAAGTTGAGTTTATCTCACCCCGCACGTTGGACGAAGGAAAACAGGTTTATCTGATTGGCTACATGTTTGAGAAAGCAGACTGTACTCTTCAGTGGCAAGATGCCTGTCAACGCTTACAAATGGGGGGTGAGCGGGGTTATGGTTGGGGAGAGGTTAAGTGTGTTGAGATTAAGTCCCTGGAGAATCATGATTTGTTCGAGCAGCAGGTAACTTTTAATGGTGGTGGGGATAGTCCTATCATTCAAGCAGAACGATTGCTAGCCCATGCCTCAGCCACAGGTTTAACGGCAACAGGTACGATCGAACCCTTAGTGGGACGGGAATGGAAAGTCTCACACCAAGCTGGACAGCATGTGGAACAGTTTTGTCCAGATCTCGGTTGGGTACCAGGGAGTACAGTCAATCGATCGCTAAAATTTGCAATTCGAGATTTTGGCCTTTGGCATTTACGCTGACCAAAGTTTTGATAGCCGCAGGACTGCATTCAAACAGGGCTAGGCCCTTGCGAGTTCTCAATTCCTACTCTCGTAATATAACAAAGGTCGATCGTTCACGATCGATCGCCTTGTCTGTCGCATACCCAACGCTTCCAACACCCGGATCGAAGCAATATTCGGTTCATCTACATCTGCGATCACCCGCTTTAACCCGCGTTGATCAAAGGCATAGCGCAATACGGCAGCAGCAGCTTCTCTGGCATAACCTCTTTGCCACAACTGAGGAGCAGTGCCAAAGATCAGGCTGGGTGATGCTTCAGACGAGTCAAGCAGCCCCGCAAAGCCCGCGATCGGTTCAATTTCCGGTGGCACAATCCGGGGTTGCTCAAAAAATAACCATAGCCCATAACCCCGCTCCGCAAAAGAACTCTGACTCGCCACAATGAACGATCGCGCCTCTTCCAGGGAGATGATCTGATCATCAAATAGAAACCGCCGCATATCGGCTGAGATCCACAACTGATGCAGAGCGTTTAGATCACTCAGCCGACAGGGGCGCAACTCAAGGCGTAGGGTTCTCAGAATGACACTCATGCAGCCCGCCAGAGTGTTGAGCAGATTTAACTGGCAAGATATTCTCGAATATCAGCACGGCGTTTACGAAGTTTTGTCAGCGCTTCTCGCTCAATCTGCCGCACCCGTTCGCGGCTAATGTTAAGCCGATCGCCAATTTTAGCCAGTGTCAAGGATTGCCCATCTTCTAAGCCAAACCGCAAGGCTAATACTTCTCGCTGTTGCGGGGTCAGATCTGCCATTAATTGTTCCAGTTCCCCGCGCAAGGCCGATTGAGCTGCAAAATCTTCCGGTGACGGGCCGGTATCTTCCAGGAGCTCGCCCAATTCAGTATCCTGGTTATCGCCTACGCGCAAATCCAGCGACAAGGGCTGGCGAGCCCGCTCTAAGTATTCCCGGACTTGACGAGGCGTGAGATCCAACTCGGCAGCCAACTCAGAAGCCGTTGCCGCTCGCCCAAGTTGTTGGGCTAACTGGCGCTGCGCCTTTTTGATCTTATTGAGCTTTTCCGTGATGTGAATCGGGAGCCGGATTGTCCGACCTTTTTCGGCGATCGCTCGCGTAATTGCCTGCCGAATCCACCAATAGGCGTAGGTTGAAAATCGGTAACCCTTGGTAGGGTCGAACTTTTCGACTCCACGCTGCATCCCGATCGTGCCTTCTTGAATTAAATCCAGCAGATCAACATTGCGCTTGATATACTTTTTCGCCACCGAAACAACAAGGCGCAGATTCGCCTCCACCATCTTGCGCTTCGCAAATTCTCCTTCGCTGATCGTCTGCTGCAGCTCTGAAAGGGAAATTTTTGCCTGGGCGGCCCACTCTTCCAAGCTCGGTTCTCTAGCAATCCGGGCCACGAGTTGCTCCCGCTCTTCGTTAAGCAGGGCTAAGCGCTGTACCTGTTTGCCAAACATAATTTCCTGCTCGTGGGTTAGCAGCGGCACTCGTCCAATTTCTCTGAGATAAGCGCGAACCATATCGGCGGAGGAAGGAGTCGTATTCATAGCGCCAGATCCAAAGTGATAGAAGAGCAGTTTAGAACATTTGTACTAAATTGAAAAGTAGCGATCGTTGCAGTGGTAGGAGATAAAGACTGGCATCGAGTGCAACGATGAGCAGTAACGATGAACAGGGATGATGCTTCAGGCAGTAACCCGGAGCGATCAGGAAAATGGCTTGAAGCTCAGACGATCAGCAGTCCCTAGAAGTTCTTAGATTCGCCGCTCCAGCGGGCGCTTTGCCAGCAGTGCCAAAATCGAAAGCGTTAGCCAATGGTGTAACAACCAAGCAAGGATCGTTTACAAAAATCATCGCCTGGGTTCGTCGTTGCCAGCCAATCTCTAAACTTTCTTTAAGGTTTAACTCAGCAATCTGCGGCATTGCAACCCCGCCTCTCTCAAAATTGTAACATTAGTTAATAGAATTGTCACATCGTTGGCGGTCAATCTGCATCGGCTCATCCTGTGGTGTAACTCTAGAACGTAGCTCTAGAATACTGGTTGACCCTGATTTACAAATGCATCCTGAGGAACAAAACTTCAGCTTTCTCAGCCAACTAAGCTCTGTCCCCTGGGTGATCAATTTTTAATTTTTTTAATAATTAGTTGAACAACCTGATAAGCGCAGGAAGGCAAGCAGAAGAACGATCGCCATTGATAGCAGGGTTGATCAGTCGGGCGATCGAATCAAGTTTCAGTTCCAGTGCGGGGGCCGGACTGCGTTGGCGCAGCCTCTCCGCTTAGAGAACTGAGATGATCGCCCGATTGCCAATTTCCATTGCCAATTTCCAAATGAATAACACCGACCTCCTGAGCTGGTTAGACTGGCACAGGTTAGACTGGCACTGAGTAACCTAAGGCAGCTTTCACCTTTGCGAGGGTAGGGTTGGCGATCAACTCAGCTTTTTCCCGACCTTGCCGCAGAACTGACTCTAGATAACCGGGTTCTGCCATAATCTCGTGGTAGCGATCCTGGATCGGCTTTAAAGCCGCGATCATGGTATCGGTCAGTAAGGGCTTAAACTGGCCCCAACCCATGTCTTGACACTCGGCGGCCACAGCCGCTTTGGTTTGATTCGACAGAATCATATAGAGTCCAAGCAGGTTGTTACATTCAGGACGCTCTGGATCATCGAAGCGAAGCCCGCGCACCGAATCGGTTTTGCAGCGCTTCAGCTTGTACTGGATTTGATCAGGGGGATCGAGCAAATTCACTCGGCTGAGATCGGAAGGATCGGATTTCGACATTTTTTTGGTGCCATCTGTCAGGCTCATCACCCTTGCCCCTTCGGCTCGAATCATCGGCTCAGGTAACTTCAAGACCGGCTGGTCTTCCTGCCCATAGAGATAGTTCAAGCGAGCGGCAATATCGCGGGTTAACTCCAAATGCTGCTTCTGGTCTTCACCGACCGGCACCTTATCCGGTTCGTAAAGCAAAATGTCTGCTGCTTGTAGTACGGGATAGGTCAATAGCCCAGTGCCTACATTTTCGCCTTGCTTGATCGCCTTCTCCTTAAACTGCACCATGTCTTGCAGCCAATTGAGTGGGGTAATACAGCTAAATAGCCAGGCTAGCTCACTGTGGGCCGGGATATGGGATTGCACAAAAATCGTGGCATGGTTCAAGTCAATTCCACAGGCCAGATACATCGCCGCCACCTGATAGGTATTTGCCGCCAACTTGCTTGGATCATGGGGCACCGTGATCGCGTGCAGATCGGCCATGAACAAGTAGCTGTCATAGTCTTGCTGAATCTCTACCCAGTTGCGAATTGCGCCGAGATAGTTGCCCAGATGGAGTTCTCCAGTGGGTTGAATGCCAGATAGCACACGA
This sequence comes from Elainella sp. Prado103, assembly GCA_025454395.1. Classification (GTDB taxonomy): domain Bacteria; phylum Cyanobacteriota; class Cyanobacteriia; order Elainellales; family Elainellaceae; genus Elainella. The sequence continues at coordinate 24,106 of JALOOM010000066.1, read as the reverse complement.
GGCTTAGCCATATTTCTGATCTCTTTCGCAAACATCACTGAGCGGGTGGCTCAAAGCTGATTGTATGGCAAAATGCGGAAGGATGAACGCGCCAGCTCCAGTCTAGCTCTGGCAAGCTTTGAACCGGTTCAAGTCCTGATTTGACTCGCTTTGAACTGGCTGAATCGCCGTTTTTAGGTGGGAATCACTCCAGAGGCTCAGCAATTTATTCTTGCCCTTGTTCCCCAGGCTCCGCTCGATCGCGCTGCTGGTTGAGCAAATAAGTCGCACCCCACTGATGCATGGCTTCCAGAATGGGCTTGAGGGTTTCACCCGTTGCAGTTAAGGAATATTCCACCTTGGGAGGAACTTGCAAATACACCTCTCGGTGAATAATGCCATCGTCTTCTAGTTCTCGCAATTGCTGGGTCAGCATTTTTTGCGTAATCCCTTGCAGGGCGCGATGCAGTTGGTTAAACCGCTTGACCCCAGAGAGTAACTCTCGCAGGATTAGCACCTTCCAACGACCACCGATCACATCGAGTGTGGTTTCAACGGCACAGGTGAGCCGACCTTGGGGAACTTCACCGAGAGGTAGGGGTTCAAGAGATTGGCTAGACTCGACCGAAGGATGGGCGATCGATCGATGTGCGGCTGAGTGCTGATCAGTTGAGCCCTGATCAGTTGAGCCCTGCAAGCTTAATCGATCGGCGATTGCCCGCCTAGATGCAGCAGAATCAGAGATTGAAGAATCGGGTTTGGCGGGCTCTGGTTTTAAGGAATTGGCAGGAGAAAAGTCCATAGTTTCTTTTTGGATAGTACCTTACTTCAAAGTGCATACTTCCCATTTCAATATCTCTAATTTAAACTCAATTCATGAGCAAGCAAAGGAAATCAATCCAGTCTGAATGTCAAGTTAAACGTCAACTCTGGACGCAAACCCAGGATTGAGCCTTGATTCCCCCTACTAGATCCAAGTGACGAGAGCGTTCGATCCGTCCTCATTGGGTTGAGGCTTGTTGCACCTGACTTGTTGCACCTGACTTGTTACACCTGACTTGTTACACCTAATCAGTGTTATCTCTCAATCAGGATTATCTCTTAGGGCACTTTCACAGATGATGCTGACCGATCGCTTTGACCGATCGCTTTGACCGATCGCTTTAGAGATAATAGAACAGGTGGCTTTGAAGATCATTTTCAGACGGTAATAACAGGCAAGCTTGCTCTCTACCCTCACCATTGATTGCCCATTCTTCATCACCAATCAGTTTTCCCAAATGTTCTATTTCTCGCACCTTCAACTTTCAGTTTTGTTTTGACTTAATCTTCACTTCAGTTTTACGTCACATTAGGAGGATCATAATGATTACACTGCGTCCTGCTCACGAACGGGGCCATGCGAATTTTGGCTGGCTAGATAGCTATCATAGTTTTTCCTTCGGCAATTACTACGATCCCAATCACATGGGGTTTCGCGCTTTGCGAGTGATCAATGAGGATCGGGTAGCCGGGGGAGGCGGATTTGATACCCATCCCCATCGAGATATGGAAATCCTCACTTATGTGTTGTCTGGCGCACTCACCCACCGTGACAGCATGGGGAATACTAAAACGATCGGTGCCGGTGAGGTGCAGCGGATCAGCGCGGGTACGGGGATCGCCCACAGTGAGTTTAATGCCTCTGAACTGGAGCCAGTGCATTTTCTACAAATCTGGATTGTGCCCGAAACACGAGGTTTGACTCCAAGTTATGAAGAGGCGATCTTTCCAGCCGAAGAGCGACAAGGGCAATGGCGCTTATTGGCTGGGCATACTCCCACTGAAGGGGCAATCAAAGTCCATCAAGATGTTCAACTCTATGCCGCGTTGCTCTCTGCGGGCGATCGGCTGCACTATTCTCTCCAGCCCGATCGACATGCTTGGTTGCAAGTTGCGCAAGGTAAGGTCACCCTGAATGGACAATCGCTCGAAGCCGGTGATGGGGCTGCCATTCGTCAGGAATCGATCGATGTGATAGCAAATGGTGCGGCTGAAGTGCTGCTATTTGATCTGGCTTAACTGCTTGATCTGGCGCTTTGATTTGGCGCTTTGATCTGGCTGAATTGAGCGCGCTTAAGGTCAGTCAGCAGAGGTCAGTCAGTAGAGATCAATCAGTGCATTCATTGTGTTCGATCGATTAGGAGGACAGGGGGAGAGAGTGCCTACTCCTTCTCCCCATCCTGTCTGAGCTAAGCTAATCTTAAGGCTGCATTGTCGATTCAAGCCGCCATAGGGAGATGTCATCTTGCCAGATGTGATTAAGCAGGCTCAACCCCCACTCGAATTTATTCCACCTCGATTTAACCCGATCGTGCATCAGATCGCCCGTGTTGTTCTACCGTTTTGGACACGGTGGCGTGTCCAAGTTGCAGAGATTGAAGTGGTCAATCCGGAACAGCTTGTTGATTTATATGAGCAATTCCAAGCTGGCAAAATTCGCTTCATGATGGCATTTCGTCATCCCAGTGTTAATGATCCTTTTAGTTTATTCCATCTGATTTCCCAAAGTGTTCCTAAGACTGCGGCTCGATCGGGCAAATTACTGCGTTCTCCGGTGCATTCTTATTTCGTGTACGATCGGGGAATTCCGCTCTGGGCTGGTCGGTTAGTCGGTTGGTTTCTTTCTCAACTGGGCGGTACACCGATTCGGCGAGGCAAGGTTGATCTTCCCGCGCTGCGATCAATCCGGCAGTTGTTTGTCGAGGGCGAGTTTCCCATTGCGGCTGCACCGGAAGGAGCAACCAATGGTCATAGCGAAGTGATTAGTCCGATCGAACCCGGAATTGCCCAGTTCGGCTTTTGGTGTGTGGAGGATTTACAGAAAGCTGATCGATCGGAAGCTGTGTTAATTGTACCGTTGGGGGTACGTTATCACTATGTTACACCGCCATGGGAGGCAATGGATCGGCTCCTCTGCCAGTTAGAGTTGGACTGTGGCCTATCCTCTCCTATAGAAGCAGATTTACCCATGGTGAACCTTACACCCGAAATAGCAGCAATTGCTCCAGAACATTTGCAACTGTATCGGCGCTTGTTGCGGTTGGGGGAATATCTTTTAACGTTAATGGAACAGTTCTATGGAAAGTTCTACCCACAATCCCTCAAGCCTGCCGATCCCGTATGTACTGACCCCAATGCCACATTTCATGATCGCGTTGCATTGCGGCTATCCCGATTGATGGATGCAGCACTCACAGTTGCTGAGCAATATTTTGGACTTTCGCCCAAAGGCTCTGTCACCGATCGATGTCGGCGCGTGGAGCAGGCTGGCTGGGATCGGATTTTCCGGGAAGATGTGGACGATCTAGCCCAGCTACCTGCGGCTGAAAAAGGATTAGCCGATCGGATTGCTGAAGAGGCTGATTTACGCCTTTGGCATATGCGCTTAGTGGAAACGTTTGTCAGCGTAACAGGACGGTATATTTTAGAAAAACCGGGTGCAGAACGCCTGGCCGAAACCCTGCTCTTGGTTTGGGACATGGTGACTCGCTTAAAAGGCAAAGATGCCACAAAACGTCCTGCTTTGGGCAAACAACGGGTAAAAATTACGATCGGTACACCACTCTCCGTCAGCGATCGATGGTCAGACTATCAGAAAAATCGTCGTCAAGCGGTGGCAACCTTAACCCAGGATTTACAGACTGCTTTAGAAAAAATGCTGTAGAGCCATTAGGGAGGGGGATCCTAACTCCCCTCATCGTAGAAAATTATATTTCCAAAGAAAAGATTATTTTCTAAGCATAGTCAAGCCAAGATTAGAGCTTTGCTGAAAGCAGCATAGAAAAATTCTTTTGGCTGTAGGATATAAAAGTAATTTTATTTATCAGATTCAGAAAAAGTAGGAACCGGATATATATATCCATTGGTCATCGGAAGATTCTGTGGTAGTTCTAGTATTGTTAAATTTGATATTTAGATAAAAATCAGTTCCTAATTCACCGAGTTCCTAATTCACCGAGAGGGAATGCTCGTGCGCATTGATTCTGAGTAATTGAGTTAAATATTTTTGACTTTAGAGAATTAGAAAAGTCGCTGTTTCTCATTTCTTGCAGGTGACAGCCAAAATCGCAATGAAAGCCGTTCATCAATGAAATTAGAAGTCCAGTCCATTCAGTATTGTATAGGTGGTTCGCAATTGGTCAAATAACAGTTATGTGCCATATTTGGGCTGCTGTCTCATTCGGCAGTATGGCTGATTTGGTAGCAGATCTGGCTAAGGAGCTACTTGCAAAATCGATCGATCGTCGATCGGCAATTAATATTTTGCCCCTGATTGACTGACAAAACTCAAGAGACAAAACTGTAAGACTGAATAGTAACCTCACAGTTTAACTGCTGTTGACTCTGCTTTTTGGAAGCAAGGGCAGGATCAGTTTCTCCCCGCAACGAGATCGTCGAGAATAAAGGACATCCTTAAGGACATTTTTGATGCAGGGTTCCCTTGACCCAATTCCAGCCGATTCTGAAATAACTGTTGCCTCGTTGCCAATGTGCGTCCACCCACCGCCGTTTTCCCGTGGCAACCAATTGTTGTCCCTGCACCTTTGGGGATTTAGGCAACGATACTTATAGCTTTGATGCAGATACAGCACTAGGGGATAACCGAATTGTCGATCGCTTTGGCATTAACACAATTGATCTAAGTAGCACGAGCACGAAACCCATCAGCCTTAATTTAACGATTACAGATACTCAGTCAGTAGCACCAACCCTGTGGCTCACCCTTGATGATTCGGTCATACATCAGGTAACAGGAGGAAACCTCGATGATACTATTCGGGGGAATTCATTAGATAATACTTTGGGGAGTGGCAATATAGGCAATGGATTTAGTAACCCCACAGATTTTGCAACTGTGAGCAGTGATGGGACGGCAGCAACGAGTAGTGCATTGATTGTATACAATAGTGTAAATGGTCGATTGTTCTACAATCAGAATGGTGCAAATCCTGGATTTAGCAGCATTGGTACGGCGGAAGGGCTGTTTGCTACTTTAGACTAGCAAACCTACTTTAAGCGCAGCAGATTTTATACTTGCAGCATAACATTACAACTTTCAAACAACTGCAACTATCTACCCCGATCCATTTAGCTCCGCACCTGCACCGGCATCACCAAATAGGTCATCTTCTGCCCACCGACAGGGCTCAAGATCGCTGGACTGGTTGCCGTGTTGCATTGCATCTGCACATCGCCAGTATTAAACGCTTTCAAGCCTTCCAGGAGATATTTGACATTAAACGCAATATCTAGATCATCACCCGAAATCTGAGCCGGGATCGATTCTCGCCCACTCCCCACATCTTGTGCCTCCACCGATAGCACCAGTGATTGCCTGACATTATCCAGGCTCAACTTGACGATGCTGTTTTTCTGATCCGCCAAAACGGCTATCCGTTCCAGCGCACTCACCAATAATCGTCGATCGGCCGAAACTTGGCGAGAAAACTGGCGGGGAATCAGTTGGCGATAGTTGGGATATTGACCTTCCAGCAGGCGACTCGTTAACCGCTGGTTTGCCCATTCGCAGATGAGCTGTCCCTGATCAAACCGGACGGCGATCGTGGTACCTGCAGAATTCATTTGGAGCATTCGTTCAATTTCTCGTAGCGCTTTGGCGGGCACGGTCACATTGAAGGTTTGTTGGGTTGCTGGAGTTTCTTCGGGGAGGGTTTGCACCACGGCTAAGCGATGTCCATCGGTGGCCGCAAATTCCAGACCATCGGCTTCTGCAGTCAGATGAACCCCCGTTAACACCTGTTTCGTTTCATCACTGCTGGTGGCAAACAGGGAGCCACGTAGCCCTTCTGACAAAGCATCGACCGGCAAATGAATCACTTCAGCATTTTCGATCGAGGGTAATTCAGGGAACTGGTCGGCACTTAACCCGCGAACTTGATAGCGCCCCGAAGCACAGGTTAAGGTCACCAAAAACTCACCTTCGGTTTCTTCCAGGCTAATCTCTCCCTCCGGCAAGCGAGACACAATATCGCTCAATAATTTAGCGGGAAGGGTGAGCCGACCTGCTTCCTCAACTTGGGCTCCAAAGCTGGTTTGCACCCCTAAGCTCATGTCAAACCCGGTCAAACTAACTTGTTGAGTCTCGGCATTGGCATGGAGCAGCACATTGGCCAGCACCGGCAAACTGGGGCGGCTTGGCACCACTCGGCTCACCAAGGAGAGATGGGTATTCAGTTCGCTCTGTGTGCAAATAAGTTTCATGAGTTAGGGATTGACTGAAAGTGCAGCAAAGAAAGAGAGTGGAGAAGGGAAACCGCGAGGTTTAAGCACAACGCGATCGGGTTAATCCCGCCATCAGATCGAAGCTTGGACTGAAGCCTCTCTTGATGGGGCATTCTCGATATGGGCATTTTGGATGTTGATCGTATCTGATCGGAGGGAGATCGTAACACCCTTAACCGCAAAGATCCAATTTTTATCTCGGATTAACTGGATCGTTAGATCACTAGATCTCTATATCTTGAAATAGCTTTAAAAAGATCTAGTAGTAGTAGAGACTGTGGAAAATGTGGAAAAGTAGTTGAAACCGTATCTATACTTGGCTTTGTGGCTTTTCAGCCTGTTGAAAATCTGTGGTTAATTCTGCTCGTTTTACACAGGTTGAGATTCGTTAAAAAGTTTTTCCGTCGTGCTGATGCGTTTTACACAGGATTTCCCCCCTGTTTTCCACAGAAAAATCGTAGTTTTCCACAACCTGGCTTTGCTTAATCTTTGGTTACAAATATGGGTTGTGTGGATTGTTTAGTTTAGTTATTAGTTTTGCTGCACTCAATTCGCTACTCTGACTCAAGGTTGAACCATGACCGATCGCACTCCACCGGATCACGAGATCTCGGACTCCATTACTCCACCAGAGATCATTGCGGAGGGCTTGATCCCTGCGGCCCCTCCCGGCTTCAAGTCAGGCTTTATTGGCATCATTGGCCGCCCGAATGTGGGTAAATCGACCTTGATGAACCAACTGGTGGGGCAAAAAATTGCCATTACCTCCCCGATCGCCCAAACGACGCGCAACCGCCTGCGAGGGATCCTATCTTTGCCCACCGCCCAATTGATTTTTGTGGATACACCAGGAATTCACAAACCCCAGCATGAGTTGGGATCGGTACTGGTGAAAAATGCGCGCATTGCCATCGATTCAGTCGATGTGATCCTGTTTGTCGTCGATAGCAGTGTTGAAGCGGGCGGGGGCGATCGCTACATTGTCAAGTGGCTAGAGCAAGCCACGGCTCCAGTCATTTTAGGGATGAATAAAGCTGATCAGCAGCCTGACGATCCGCAAGGTACTGATCGGTTGGATCACAGCTATCATCAAATCGCCCATGAACAGGGTTGGCAGGTTGCCAAATTTTCTGCCCTGACGGGAGCGGGCATTGAAGAGTTGCAGCAACAGGTGATCGATCGCCTTGATCCCGGCCCCTACTACTACCCGCCCGATCTCGTCACGGATCAGCCAGAGCGGTTTATTATGGGTGAGCTGATTCGAGAACAGGTGTTAGCCCTCACCCGTGAAGAGGTGCCTCATTCAGTGGCGATCACGATCGATCGGGTGGAAGAGGATCCCGATATTACCCGCATTTTGGCTACCGTTTATGTGGAACGCGATTCTCAAAAGGGGATTTTAATTGGCAAAAAGGGGAGTATGCTGCGGGAGATTGGCACGGGAGCCAGACAGCAGATTCAAAAGCTGGTGATGGGCAAGGTCTATCTGGAACTCTTTGTGAAAGTGCAGCCGAAATGGCGACAGTCCCGCTTGCAACTTTCAGAATTGGGCTACCGGGTTGAAGAATAATCCCGATCTGCCCAAATCCTGCCAAATCCTGCCAAATCCTGCCTAAATCCTGCCCAAATGCCGCATCAGCCAGCCGCCGAGATCAAACTCAAACCAGGCTGGTATCCATCAGCTCATCGGCCATCTCGAAATTAGCCGTCACACTTTGGACATCATCCAAATCTTCCAGGGCATCCATCAACCGCAGCAGCGATCGGGCCTGTTCCGCATCGGTCACTTCGACACTATTGTTAGGAATCCAACGCAGCTCGGCTTGGGTGACGGCATACCCCTGATCTTTGAGGGCTTGAGTCAAGGCTTCCAAACTGGCGGGATCGGTGAACACTTCTGCACCCGGCCAATCCACATCTAAGCTGGTGTCGAGATCGGTCAGCTCGTAGGTTTCGGCCCCCGCTTCCAGCAAATCTTCCAGTAACTGTTCTTCATCGATCGCGACTGCCTTAATCTTGCCCTGTCCCGGTCGGTAGAGGCTCACGACCCCCTTTTGCTCAAACATCCAACCGACACAGCCCGTTTCCCCCAGGTTGCCGCCCCGTTTGCTAAAGGCGGCTCGTAGATCCGCAGCGGTACGGTTTCGATTATCTGTCAAGGCCTCGATCAAAATGGCCACGCCCCCTGGCCCATAACCTTCATAGCGAATGGCTTCAATTTCTCCATCGGCTCCTAGTTTGCCAGAACCTTTGGCGATCGCTCGTTCAATATTGTCGTTGGGAATACCGGCGGCTTTGGCCTTTTCGATCGCCGTTCTCAACTGAAAATTGCCATTCGGATCGGGGACACCACTGCGAGCCGCGATGATAATAGCACGAGAAATTTTGGCAAAAGTTTTTCCCTTAACGGCATCTACCCTTGCTTTTTGGCGTTTAATATTCGCCCATTTACTATGTCCAGCCATGCGATCTCTGGAAAATTCAGGATTCTAATCAGACTATCAGTTTCTGAAACTGAGTTTTAGCGCATCACTCAGAAGACTAGGATAGTCTAGATTGGCGGTGGCTAGGATAAAAATTCCGCTTGCCACCCTCCCGGCTTTTTACGCCTTTGCTTGACCAACCTTTTCAGGTGTTCCTGATTACGGGCATATTGATCAGTAAGAGATCATGTTAGAGCTAGGGAAACCATGGCGCAAAAACTCGCAATCGCCATTAGTGGGGCGGTGTCTCTCGGCAGCTACGAGGCGGGTGTGCTCTATGAGGTGATCGAAGCGATCGCCCAGCATAATGTTCATCCTGATACTTCGGTGGATCACCGGATCGAAATTGATGTGATCACTGGCACTTCGGCTGGAGCCCTCACAGCCTGTATTTTGGCCCAAAAGCTAATGTTTGAAGCGGAAGCCCTGCGCCAACCCTATGCCAATGCTTTATATGGGGCTTGGGTAGAGGATCTGGGCATTGCGGAACTGCTGCAACTGCGGGGTCGCGATGATCCTAAGTTTTCTATTTTTTCATCAGAGCAAATTGCTGATCTGGGCTACAAATACCTCTTGCAGCGGTATGCGATCGGGCAACCGACCCCCCGTCAACGCCATCCAGCCGTCGCTCCTCGATTGAAACTGGGACTGGGTTTATCCCATCTCAATGGGGTTGATCAGGAGATTGAAATGACGGATTTTCCGGATTTGACTCATCTGGAGTATCGATCGAATCGCCACTTTCGCTATACGCGCTACGCCGATCGCTTCACCTGCGAAATCTGCGACCACGAGATGGACGATGAGCCGGCCCTCTGGAAAACCCTGGAGAGGATTGCTCGTGCCTCAGGAACCTTGCCGTTTGCATTTCGCCTGCTGCAACTTCAGCCGTGGAGTGACGATTCAATCCCTCGGAAATCCACCCTGCCCCAGGATCCACCCGGCTCTTTCGGCTACTTGGATAGCGGCCTATTTGAGCATGAGCCATTAGGACTGGCTAAAACTCTGGTGGATGAAATCGATCCGCAGCACCTCGATCATGCCGATCGGTTCTACCTGTCTGTGGCACCCGCCGCCCATAACGTTCATCTGCCCATTCGACCGGACACCGCCACCTATTTGAACTTGGGAGCGGCACTCGCAAACGCGATCCGAGCTCAGGCAGGATGGCAAGATTGGCTCGCGACTGGCCAAATGAATGCTGCGATCCGGCAGTTTGAGCAGCAATCCAAGCATCTGAGCGATGTGCTTCTCAAGACTCCGCGGCTGCGATTAGCGTTTAGCCAGGTGGCTGACCCGTTGTTGACCGCACTTTATGCTTCAGCGCTTGACTCTCCTCAGTCAGAGCAGGGGGCTGAGGTTGCGATGCAGCAGGATCGATCGCGCTTGCGGCAACAGTTTACGGAGGAGTACGATCGATTAGTGTATGGAGCCGAGAAAAAAGGTGAACCGGGTGATGCCGTGGCTGAGAGCTGGCTGAAACTGGTGCAAGCCTTGGAAAAAGCCCAGAATCTGGGCGATCGGGATGTCATGACGGTCTATGCCATCACCTCAGCAGGAGTGGAACTGGCCGGCGAGCAGTTCTTTGCCTTAGGCGGATTTCTGGATCAGTCTTTCCGCGAGTCAGACTACGACTGGGGTCGCCGTCAAGCGGTTGATTTTCTGGAAAAACTGCAATTGTTGCATGGGCAAGGTCGGGGGGAAGGACAACTGTATCTCACGAATTTTGTGCCAGGCCATAATCTCGATCCTGCTGCGCCCCTTTCAGGTAGGCTCGATTTGAGCCGCGTACCGCTCCAGACTCGGCAGTTGATCAAAGCCCAGTTGATCGATCGACTTCAGCATGGTGTAGATGCGATCGAATCGCGGTTTTGGGTGCGGTGGTTACTCAAGTTCAGCCTGCGGCTCGTTCTGGCCAAACGCCTCAACCAATTGCTAAAACTGTAGAGATGTAAAGAGAGGGATGTAAAGAGTTTGATCAAAACTTCTCAACCCTTTCCGTTGAAGTCAATATTTTGTAGAGAATAATGCCTGTAGGAAAATATCTTTAGGAAGATATCTTTAAGAACCTATTTGCAGAAAACCTCGCAGAAAACCATTTGCCGGATCAGGATATTACGATGCCATCTCAACTGAATGCTCAATCTTTCCATGCTAGAACGTCCACAGCCGCCCGCTTTCGTTCCGGGGCAGGGGAAGCTCGATCGCAGGTTTTCATGGGAGTTTCATCGACTCCATCGACTTTATTAGCTCAACGCAATCGGGCTGCCAACAGCACCTTGGCCACAGCTAAAGCATTGGGCACCTTTCCGCCGGGAAATCGGAAGTTCCGAGACGCGATCGGGCGAGGCAATCCCAGCGATTTCTTTCGGTTAGAAGTGACAGAGAACAGTCGAATCAAGCTGTTTCTCACCAATCGATCCAGCAATGCAATCACGGGCGCAATCCTGAATCAGCGCGGACAAGTGATCAACCTGAATGGGAAACGGCAACTGATCACCCTGGCAGCGAATCAGCAGTCTAATACCCTATTGCGATCGGCAGCTCCCGGCATTTATTACCTGCGATTTACCAGTTCGGACACGAGTAAAACGAACTATGAGGTGAATCTATTTGTGAATCGTAAAGGTGGCCCTGCCCCCCTCCCTTGTGGTTGTGAAGGCTAGTTCCTACCTCGTTCCATGGCTTTGAGCACCTGAGTTCTGAGCACCTGAGTTCTGAGCACCTGAGTTCTGAGCACCTGAGTTGGGACGCAACCAGGCTGGATTAACCTCAGCCGCCGGGAATAGACCCAGCCAGGCCAGATTTTGCACATAGTAGGCTGAGTCATTATCCCAGATGCCATTGTCATAGGTCGTCAGCAGTTTTTGCTGGCGAATTTGTGCTGCGATCGATCGATCCACCGACTGAAAAGCCGGATAAAGCATGGCGTACTGGGCAGTAGCCTCATAAGGAACGAGCGGCCGACCTCTCAAGCTAATGCGAGCCGGAATCATTTGATTGGATCGCCACAGTTCCGCAAGATGGACAAGGTGCTGCTCCAAAAAGGCTTGGGCGCGGGGTTCTTGAAACCAGGAGGCATCCCAGGAGACGCGCCACCAGACCCGGAAGGCATCAAAGCTGTAAACACTGCGTAGGGGAAACTCGGCTGGAGTAGGACGAAACTGGCCGGTCTTGAGGTTCAGCATGATCCAATCCGCCGGTAACCGAACTGGTGAAATTTGGGTTGAATCTGTGAGAACGGCATAGCTGCTGTCCACTAAACTGAGCCAGTCTCGATTGGGATCGACCTGGGCAAAGAGCCGAAACGCATAGGGAGCCAGGTAAGACGGATTGAGGTAAAGCTGGTCAGGGGTTGGACGAAAAGCGGTGAGTGGGCCGGGCAAAAAGTATCGTTGGGTCGGTCGATCGCCTGCCGCGATTTCCAGGCTGGATAGGTGCCATAGATCGACCAATTTGGTACGGGCGATCGTCAAATAATCTGGGCGATTCCAACGACGGCTGGCTAAAATCAAAGCCGTGATCGCGTCTAAATCGGCATCACTGGCAAAATTGGCATCCAAAATTCCCCAGTCTCCTTGGGGAGTTTGTCCCCATTTCCAGGCCCAGAGAGAATGGGCTGGTGCCGAGTCTAAATTAGGTGGGTGGGTGGCTGAGGCAACGGGCACCTTCAGGTTATTTTCTGCCCAGCGGAACGTGCGCTCAAAGGTGTCGTGATCGTCGGCTAAAACGGCTCGCAGCATAGCGTAGGCCTGTCCTTCCGAAACCGTCCTGGCTTCGGCTTCCCAATCAATCACCCGCCCATCTGCTTGAATAAACCGTTGGCGATAGGCATCCCAACTCTGCTGCAAAATTTCTGGAGTCATAAGTTCTGAGTTGGCAACGATCGACCTTGGAGCTTGCTTGGAAATCTGGAGGGGAGTCGAAGCCAGGACAGCGATCGGGGGGAGGGGCTGTCCGTCCATGATTCCGGCAAGATGGAGTGGACGATCGGGGACTTGCCTTTCCTGGAGGCGGGTGGCTGGCTGCGTGACGAAATGAGTCGCCTGACCGTTTCGGGGGCTGCTGGCAGCAGGGAGGAGGGTGCCCAAAAGGTGAAAGCTTGGGAGGGCGAAGGTTAGTAAAGAGCAGGCGATCGATTTCAGCATGAGGCGTATGGCGGGGAACATCGCAAAACAGCAAGACTATTTCTTCTATCTTCTCGTTTTGACTCTGCAAACCTCGATCGAGTCCCAAAGACTATGTGATTTTTTAATAAACTTTGCGACTGAAGCGCTGAATGATCGATCGCCGCTCCAACCAGCAATCTGTCTGCCGCTGCGACCGATCGTGAAAATGAGATTGTATGCAGCAAATTCCATATTTTGTGTTAGCTTAGAATCCACTTTGCTGCTTTCCCCCAAATTTAGTATCAAATTAGGATCAATGAGTATCAAAAATTGGGTATCAGCAAGCCAATGAGAATGTAGCGAAACCCTATGGCTAGGCGGCAAAGGCGCAGTCGAAGCAGGCATTTTGTTGAAATGATCTCCGGATCTAACAGGGGCATGGCGGATATTTCTGTAACCTCTTCTGAAGAACTGACCCATCGGCGTAAACAACTCCGACACCAGCGTCGATCGCGATTTTTGCAGCGGAGTTGGCAGGTGATTTCGATGATCGGGGTCACCAGTGGTGTGATTTGGCTGATTTCAAAGCCCGATTGGATGTTACGCGATCCCAGCCAGGTGACGATTGAAGGGAATCAGTCTCTCTCGGCTGATATGATTCGCGCCATGTTGCCGATCAACTATCCCCAATCGATTCTATCGTTGCAGCCGGAAACCCTGGCCCATCAACTGGAAACGGAAGCCCCGATCGCCGATGCGCGAGTAACTCGACGAATGTTTCCGCCGGGGGTGTTCATTCAAATTCGAGAGCGCCGTCCGATCGCAACCGTTTATGCCGGAACCAATTCCAATGCCGCGCCGGTCAACAAGAACCTCGATCATTTGTTTGTTGTGGCCTTACTGGATGAAAAAGGGACCTGGATGCCCTATGAGAAGTTTGCTTCTTTTAATCAGTCTCAGAAGCTACCGGCTCTGAAAGTGATCGGGATCCAAGCCCAATATCAATCGCAGTGGGTCAAACTCTATGAGGCAATTAGTAAAAGTCCGGTGGAGATTCAAACCATTGATTGGCGCGAACCCAGTAATGTGATCCTCCATACTGAGATTGGACTGATCCATTGCGGCCCCTATAGCGAAACCCGATTTGCTGAGCAGTTGCGGGTACTCGATCGAATGCGGAAACTGCCTGATAATATCGATGCTGATGAGATTGCCTACATTGATTTGAGTAATCCGAAGATGCCCATGCTAGAACTGACGACTGGTGCGGCTAACCCTCAACCCCCAGAAGACTAATCCTGGAAGTCAGGCTGAAGCTGCCGCTGACGGGAGAAATTTCTGTCCTAAGAATGCTCCGAAAAGAATGTCTTGAAACGATGCAGACCGGCTTAGAGCGATTAGAATAAGCTGAAAAGAAGGCGAAATTTGCTCCTGCTCGCTCTGAAAACCGAACTCACATTCCAGTGAAATGGGTTAAATCTCAAAGGTTGGTGATTGATCAAAGTTTAAGATTTGTCGTTGGGTTCTGAAAAGGCATAACCTACTCATTGGAACAGGGATCAGGGATCATGCTAGAGAGGGGTAACCAATCACTCATCTTCCATCTTTGATCAAGCTTTGATCAGAGTATTCAAACTAAAGTATTCAAACTAAAGTGTTCAAACCAAAGTCAAACCAAAGTCAAACCAAGAAAATCTCTAACAAATCTATGGTGCTTATATTCGTAAAATTAACGATTGATCGATCGCTTATCCTTTGGTAAAAGTGAACTCTGATGCTGCTCGATCTGCTCCGCATGAAGCTCAAAATAGCTTGTAGACGCTCGTTTGGTTTTTTCTGCAACATCGCCTATAGTTGTCTAGAGTTAAATCTAACTGTTTAATATCAACGCTTTGCCGCATTACACTTCGATAAAGACTTCTCTGTCCCTTTTTTAGCTGTTCAATAACGCTTAGTAGCAAATTAATGACTACCCACGCAAATTCCTCCGACTCCGATCCAGTCAACTTCTCCCTGCCCATGAATTCGACAAATCCTTTTACAAACTCTGGAGTAAACTTGGGTCAAGTTCGTGACCCGAGGGGAATGCTGGCTGAGGAAATGAGGAGTGACGAGATTGTGCCAAGTAGCGTAGCAAGAATTAAAGTCATTGGTGTGGGTGGTGGTGGCTGCAATGCGGTCAACCGGATGATTGCCAGCGATGTGGCTGGGGTCGAGTTTTGGTCGATTAATACCGATGCTCAGGCTCTCACCCAAGCCTCGGCGATGAATCGGCTGCAAGTGGGGCAAAAGTTGACTCGTGGGCTCGGTGCTGGGGGAAATCCGGCGATCGGGCAAAAGGCGGCCGAAGAGTCGCGCGATGAGATTGCCTCCGCCCTCGAACATGCCGATCTGGTCTTTATCACTGCTGGTATGGGAGGGGGAACCGGCACCGGAGCTGCTCCGATCGTGGCAGAAGTTGCTAAAGAAGTGGGGGCGCTGACGGTGGGTGTGGTGACTCGTCCGTTTACCTTTGAAGGTCGCCGCCGTACGGGCCAGGCCGATGAGGGGATCGCTGCCCTGCAAAGCCGGGTCGATACGCTGATTATTATCCCCAACGACAAACTCCTGTCGGTGATTTCCGATCAAACCCCGGTGCAGGAGGCCTTTCGGGTCGCTGATGACATCCTGCGACAGGGGGTACAAGGGATTTCAGATATCATTACGATCCCTGGTTTGGTCAACGTAGACTTTGCGGATGTGCGAGCGGTGATGGCCGATGCTGGGTCTGCTCTGATGGGGATTGGGATTGGCTCTGGCAAATCACGGGCCAGAGAAGCCGCCACGGCTGCCATTTCTTCACCCCTGCTGGAGTCTTCGATCGATGGCGCGAAGGGAGTCGTCTTTAACATTACAGGTGGTCATGACCTGACCCTGCATGAGGTCAATTCTGCCGCTGAAATCATCTATGAAGCGGTGGATCCGAATGCCAACATTATCTTCGGTGCAGTCTTAGACGATCGCCTCCAGGGTGAAGTGCGGATCACGGTGATTGCCACTGGTTTTTCTGGTGAAGTGCAGGCTCCGCCGCAACAGCAAGCGCGGGTTGCGCCGCTCAAACGATCGCCGACCATGCCTACGCCACCGGCGAATCCGGTTCCGCCCACCATGCCGCCCAATCCGACCGAGCCGCGCCCTTCTAGTAAGCCAGGGTTGGATATTCCAGAGTTTCTCCAGCGCCGTCGCCCACCCCGCTAGTTGAAAGCTGGTTGGAGGAGCTGAGGTGAGATGATGCGAAGGCGATCAGAACAATGAGAGCAGCGCATTAGAAAACCTGCCCACTGTTCAGGTGATCGCCTTGATAGCGGATCTAGCTGGATGGATCGATGGCGTGACGTTTCTGATGCCAGTTCCAAGCATGGGTGATGATCTGCTCCAGATCGCTATACTGCGGTTGCCAGCCTAAGATGGTCTTAGCTCTTTCGCTGCTGCCAATCAGAGCCGGTGGATCTCCTGGACGACGATCGTGCTCAACGGCAGGAATGTCTCGCCCCGTGATCCGGCGGGCAGTTTCGATCACTTCCTTCACTGAAAAGCCGTTGCCATTTCCCAGGTTAAACTTCGCGCTGGCTCCGCCTTGCAGCAAATATTCCAATCCCAACACATGGGCAGCAGCTAAATCGGTGACATGAATATAGTCGCGGATGCAAGTGCCATCGGGGGTTGGGTAGTCAGTGCCAAACACGGCGATTGATTCCCGTACTCCCAAGGCAGTTTGCAGCACCAGCGGAATCAGGTGGGTTTCTGGTTGATGGTCTTCGCCCAACTGTCCGGCGGGATCGGCTCCGGCCGCATTGAAGTAGCGGAAGCAAACTGATTTTAAGCCGTAAGCTCGATCGAAATCAGCCAGGATGCGTTCTACCATCAGCTTGGTGGCTCCGTAAGGATTGATCGGATCCTGCGGATGATCTTCGGGGATCGGTACCGATTTGGGAATGCCGTAGGTGGCACAGGTGGAGGAAAAAACAAACTGCTTGATGTTGGCAGCGAGCATTGCTTCCAGAAGTGTGACCGTGCCGATCACGTTATTGCGATAATACTTGGCAGGATCGCTGACCGACTCGCCTACGTAAGCATAGGCGGCAAAATGCATGACCCCGGCGATCGAATGGCTGGCGAAGAGCTGATCGAGTAAAGTGCGATCGTTCATATCGCCTTCAATCAGCTTCACTTGCAGGACAGACTCCACCAGATCGCGGTGGCCATAGACCAAATTATCTAGAATGACAACATCGTAGCCTGCCTGTTTGAGGGTCAGAACCGCGTGTGAGCCAATGTAACCCGCGCCTCCGGTCACTAAGATTGTTGGTTTACTTGCCACCATGAATATTCCTTGCGTTTCACTGAATGGGTTGGATGGGCTGTCTGGGGATCACAGCCGTTTGGATCACAGCCGTCTGGATTAAAGCCAATGACCTGTAAACCAGCCGGGACTTGTGAGGCAGCAGCCTCAGCCTCCTCCTGAGTTATACCAAGCGATCGATGGCGGTTGGGAAAAAAAGCTTGATTTTAGCCGAGAGTTCTCCAAAACTTTAAGTTTAATTGCAAGATTGATAGAGATCTCTTCAAGACGGAACGACGGGTCATGGCGCTACTGATTGCTGGAGAACGGAGTGGGGTCGGAAAAACCACGGTGACATTGGCGCTACTGGCAACACTACGCCGCTGGCAGATCTCCGTTCAGTCCTTCAAAGTTGGGCCAGACTATATCGATCCGATGTTTCATGCTGCTGTGACTGGCCGCTCCTGTCGCAATCTTGATCCGGTATTGACTTCGGAAGCTTATGTGCAGCAGTGTTTTCATCAGCATCAAGCGACTGCCAACTGCGCCTTAGTCGAAGGAGTGATGGGGCTATTCGATGGTGCATCAGGTCACTCTGACTGGGCCAGTCCGGCCCACATGGCTCGCCTGTTGCATCTGCCGATCCTGCTGGTGGTGGACTGTAGCCGCATGGCGCGATCGATCGCCGCGATCGTACATGGCTATTGCTCCCTCGATCCCCGCTTGTCGGTGGCTGGGGTCGTGCTGAATCGGGTAGGCAGCGATCGGCATTTGCAACTCTTGACGGCTGCTCTGGCTCCGTTGCAGGTGCCGATTTTGGGCGTGCTGCACCGTCAGGACGAGATTACCCTGCCCGATCGTCATTTAGGACTGATCCCCACGGCTGAGCTACCCGAACTGAACGCTGTGCTAGATCGATTGGCCAGTTTGGGAGAGCAGGCTTTTGATTGGGATCAATTGCTGCCGCTCTTAAAACAACCGCCCCAGCCATCTGCGGTGACTCCAACTCCTGGTTTCTCCTTTGCCCTCCAGACCAAACCTCGCATTGCAGTTGCTTTCGATCGCGCCTTCAGCTTCTACTATGCCGATAACCTGGATTGCCTCAGCCAGCTTGGAGCAGAGCTAGTGTTTTGGAGTCCTATGGCGGATGCGGATCTGCCCCCGGAGGTGAGCGGGCTATATTTTGGGGGGGGCTTCCCGGAGGTATTTGCAGCCGAATTGGCGGAGAACCAGGCGGCTCGACAGGCCGTTCGCTCCGCGATCCAGCAGGGCATTCCCACCTATGGGGAATGTGGCGGCTTAATGTATTTATCTGAGTCTGTAATCGACTTTGATGGGCGATCCTACCCGATGGTGGGGGTGCTGCCAACCCAGGCTGAGATGGGCAAACGGCTGACCCTGGGCTATCGACAGGCCACTACTCAACAAGACAGTGTGCTGCTCCCTGCCGGAGCGACCGTCTGGGGACACGAGTTTCATCGATCGCGCTTGGTGCAGGCTCCCCATCCAGCCCTCTATCACTTGCAGGGCTATGAGACTCCGATCGCTCCAGATCAAGAAGGCTGGCAACAGGGATCGGTGCAGGCTTCCTATGTGCATCTCCATTGGGGTGCCACTCCTCAGGTTCCGGCCCGTTGGCTGTCTGCTTGCGATCGGTTTGCTCGATCTCGGCATTATGGGGTGGCTGAGCAGCCTTAGAACAACCCCAATGCACCTGATATCGATTGAAATTGGCAATTGCAGGTGATCGCTGCTCCCAAAGGCTGATGAAGCGAGTCAATGCTAAAATCAACCGAATTGCTATCCGGAACGATGGCCCTGTTTTGGCATGGTGACCAATGGGGATGAGATTCTGTTTGTAAAATTGGTGCAGCAAGAGCAGCGGCTGTATGGGCTATCGCGGGTGTTTGCCCCGTTGTCGTCTGGGGAGGAATTCTGCAATGCAGTGCAAATCTTCAAGCGGATCGGTCGGGCGAGCGGACAGGCAGGGAGTGCATAAAATTTAGCAGGTAAGGTAGCAGGCAAGGGGTGGAAAGTTATAATGAGTCCCAAATTAAATTAGATCACCTTAAATTAGATCACCTTAAATCGGATCACCAAGGCAAAACACTCAGCATGATCCAAGCGATTCCCAACCCTGTCAGTTTCGATCAGTTCATGGCCTGGTATCCAGAAAATTCAGGCCATCGCTATGAGTTGCATGACGGAGAAATTGTGGAAATGCCTAAGCCGATCGGTAAGCATGCTGAGGTCGGTGGATTTCTCACAGGGAGTTTGTTTGTCGAAATTGTGCGATTGCAATTGCCGTACTTTGTTCCGAAAGAATGTATTGTCAAAGTTGATGAGTCAGGATATGAACCTGATATCATTGTATTAAATCGAAAAACGATCGGTTTAGATACACGCTGGGATAAAGAATCGACAATTACTCGCAGTGAATCTGCCAAGCTGGTAATTGAAATTGTCAGCACTAATTGGAGCGATGACTATGCCCTCAAGCTAGAGAGCTATGAAGCCTTTGGTATTGAGGAATACTGGATTTGTGATTATCTAGGGCTGGGGGGTAAGCGCTATATTGGTACGCCCAAACAGCCCACCTTCTCCGTTTATCGGCTCGATGCAGCCGGTTTTTACCAGTGCAGCCAATTTCGAGGACAAGAGAAAATTGCATCGACGGTTTTCCCAGAACTGCACCTGAGCTTGGCTCAAATCCTGGCAGCGCTGTAATCCGACACCGCTCCCGATCCGATGGCAGTTGGATGAACTGTCGTTGATTAAGTTGTTGGTTTTTGTCTGTTGCTTGGGACAGTACATCCAGGCTATCTTTCAGCAGCCAGAGTTAAGAATTTGAAGCTTTTGGTCAAAAAGTTCAGAGTTTGATCCTGGTTGGGCACTTCTCAGTCAGGAAACTATAGAATTGAACTAGATTCATCATAAGAATGTGAGCAATTCTGCTATGAAGACACTGGCTAAATGGTCTGTAGAGGAGTATCATCGCATGATTGAATCCGGCATTCTGCATGGTCGCTCTGTCGAATTGTTAGCAGGCGAAATTGTTGAGATGAGCCCAGAAACCCCACTTCATTACACCACAGCAAAACGAGGTGCGAAATACTTAGAAGAGTTGCTATCAGATAAAGCAGATGTTCGCTTCAATGGCCCTATTACCCTGGCTGATTCGGAACCTGAACCTGACATTGCAGTGGTTCGACTTCCAGAATCAGCCTATAGCGATCGTCATCCTAATCCCCAAGATATTTTCTGGATTATAGAAGTTGCCAAGACAAGCTTAAAGAAAGACTTAGAGGTCAAGGCTGCGATTTATGCAAGGGCTGCGATTCAGGAATATTGGGTTTTAGACTTATCTGCTAAGCAGGTAATTGTGTTTAGGAATCCTCAAGCGGATAAATATATCGAAGAATGTATTATTGCAGAAGGAACAATGACATCACTAGCGTTCCCTGATGTTTTAGTGTCTATCAAAAGGCTTTTATCTTGAGATCCTTGCAGTAGTACCAACACTGCGGTGTGGACGGAACAGAGGTTATTGGTGAGTGTTCAAGGTCATCTGCCGCCGCATAACTTCGGCGCTAAGCAGCTTAATCCTATATATTGAACAATGTTGAGCTAGCATGATTTCATGCCTAAAAGCCCCTTGCGCTATCCTGGCGGCAAGCAAAAAGCCATTCCCCAAATCGCTTGCTATCTGCCGCCGCAATTTCAAGAATTTCGTGAACCGTTCGTCGGGGGCGGCTCGGTTTTATGCCATGTTTTGCAGCAGGAGCCGCAGCGGGCTTGTTGGATTAACGATCTCAATCCTGAACTCTACGCCTTTTGGCTACAGGTCAAAACCAATTTACCAGAGCTCGTCGATCGAGTCCGGCAGATCAAGCAAACGGAAACCAACGGCCGGGCTCTGTTCGATCGCTTAGTGGCAGCCGACACCAGCAGCCTCAGTCCGATCGATCGCGCCGTGCGGTTTTTTGTGCTGAATCGGATCACTTTTTCCGGCACGATCGAGAGCGGCGGCTATTCCCAGGCTTCTTTCCAAGGTCGGTTTACCGAATCTTCGATTCAACGATTAGCGGCTCTGCAAGGCTGGCTTGAGCAGACGCAGATTACCAACGTCGATTACAGTGTGCTATTGCAAGCACCCGGCGAGCAAGTCTTCATTTTTTTGGATCCACCCTATCTTAGTAAAACGCATTCCAAGCTTTACGGACGTAAGGGCGATTTACACACTTGTTTTGATCACGATCGGTTTGCCCAATTGATGTCAGACTGTCCGCACCAATGGCTGATTACCTATGACGACTGCGAGCAAGTCAGACGGAACTTTGCCTTCGCTTACATTTATGAATGGGAATTGCAATATGGCATGAATAATTATATGCAAGGGAAAGCTGAAAAAGGTCAGGAATTATTTATTAGTAATTATCCGATCGAACGATATATAGAGGAATATCATCAGAAATGTCATGAGCAATATACCGATCGATGCCAGGGTTCAGATCGGCTGGGAGTTTGTTGAAGCCTTGTCAGCTTATGGCATCGGGATTGAATCAGCCATCCTACAGCCCGTCGCCAATGATGGTAAACGCTGACCAATAGTAGGGATGGGCGTAGCGCGTGGCGGCTGCCGAACCTGTTGGCTCAACGGTGATGGACGCAGGATTAGCGTTCGATCGGGTTGCTAGGGTGCCATCTACCGTCTGTCCATGGAGCAAACTCAACTGTGCTTTTTGTAGTGCTTGGGATACGATTACCGGAGCTTCAGAGCGGTTAGCAGCAAGGTTGGTGTAAAATTGGCGCATCAGAGTGGCGGTGGCTGGGTCGTTGACTTGCCACAGCGAAGCGATGATCGTATCCGCTCCAGCGTTGATGAAAGTATGGGCGATGCTGGTGACTTCTTTGCCGTCGGGAATTACCCCCTCGCGGTAGCGTTCAGCTTCACCCAGTGCGGTTTCGCAGGCTGAGAGAACTACCAAACTGAGATTCCCGAAGAAAGCAGTGCCAAAATTTTGGATATCGGCGATGGTTAAGGCTTCTTTAGTCCCCAGAACAATAAAGGCGTTGTTGGCGCTGATTGGGTCGAAGGAACCGTGAGTGGCAATGTGGAGAATTTGATGTTGCGTGGCAGTTCGCAGGGCGGCGCGATCGAAGTCTTGGTTGAGCAATCCTCTGCCGTTAAATATCCCTTGACTTCCACGGGTATTATTAGTCGAATCATTCTGCTGAACAATCGCAGCTAATTCAGCGGGTACATTGGCAAGCTGACTAAACGGATGAGGAATCCCCTTGCTCGGATCGGCAGGGACGGGTTCTGACAGCCCTAAGCCGAGGACGGAAATCTGCTGAGTAGTGGGTAGGGGATTATTGGGGTTTTGAGAGCCTGCGGCGGTAACGGTGGCGATGGTGTAGGTTTCGATCAGGTATTGTTCGCCGTCGTAGAGGGCCGCCATGGGAATATAACGCAGGAAGCGATCGAGAGCGAAGACAAGATGTCTGATGTTGTTTTGTTGAAGTTCGGCTTGGAGTTGGGGTGGCATCAGCCAGGTATGAAGCTGTTGAGAAACCGCCTGAATGGCTTGAAGATCGGCTTCGTGGGTGCAACCGCTGACTTCACAGGTTTTCATCAACTCGCGAAACCGACTCACGGCAGTTGCAATTTCTTTTTCATCGACGGTGATTTGAATGGCGTTGGAAATGCCGCCTGGAGCGATCCAGAGAATGGAGAGGCGATTGTTTTGAACAACGGGATAGATCATCACGGTCTGGGGCTGAGCTTCAACGATGTTGCGACCAACGCTAGAGAGGTTGCTCAACCCTAATGCAGTTTCATCATCATTACGACGTTCGCGGGCGGCGGTTTCAGCCTCAAGGGAGTTGATCACGGCATTCCATTCTTGATTAAGCTGCTCCTGCTGCTGATAAATCTCTTCGCTGCAATTGGCTTGGTCGTTACAGGCAGCAAAGCGTTTGGCGAAGGCAATGATGCTGTCGTGCCGATCGATCACGGCTTGCTCGGCGGAGGTGAACTGGATTTCTCCAGAGGGGGTGATTGTACTTCTGGTATATTCGTAAATTTCTTGAATACGTAATAGTTCGATCACCTGTTCGGCTTCGAGCAGTCGTTTTTGGGAGATTAGCAGATCGGCTAGGGTGCGGTAGCGATCGGTGATGGTGGCGGTGTAGGACTCTTGCTGATCGCGCGATAAGGTGCGTAAGCCTTGCCGAATCTGTTCGGTTAAGTTCACGGATTGTTTGTAAAATGCGATCGCTACTTCGGGTTGGTTTTGTTGAACGGAGACTTGGCCAAGGTTAGCTAACGCTTCGGCTTCTGTTGCTCGATCGCCAATCTCCTTAGCAAGAATCAATGACTGTTGCAGTGCAGCTTGAGCTTCAGTAGATTGATTTAATTGAATGTGGGCTTGACCAATGGCTTGTAGTGTATCTGCTTCTGGCTGCTGAACGCCGATTTGATCCTGCATTGTGAATGCTTGCTGCAAGTTTGACAACGCTTTATTGGTCTGCCCTTGGTTAAGGTACAACTTGCCGATACCAGCCAGAATGATGCTTTCCATTTCGATTTCGCCTCTGCTTTCAGCAATGTTCAAGGCTTGTTCATAGGTTTGCATGGCTAGATCCAGCTTATCCTGCTCTTGGTAAGCTGCTGCAATGTTGAGTAAGATGCTTGTTTCTTGAGAGCCTGCACCTAATTGTCTCGTCAGGTCAAGCGCTTGCTGGTGTAAAGCAAGGGACTGATCGTATTGACCTAA
This sequence comes from Elainella sp. Prado103, assembly GCA_025454395.1. GTDB lineage: Bacteria > Cyanobacteriota > Cyanobacteriia > Elainellales > Elainellaceae > Elainella. Next base: position 150 of record JALOOM010000066.1, on the reverse strand, counting down.
TTTACGATGGATGACACCCAACGCATTTAACGTTAAAGCTACATTTGCAGGTTCCCCAATTTCCTGTTGAATTTTGAGGGCTTGATTAGCATTTTCTAATGCTTTGGCATACTCTCCATGTGGGTCAATAATTACAATCCTTGGCGATAT
>JALOOM010000065.1 GCA_025454395.1 Elainella sp. Prado103 | reverse complement strand
GCTGGTATTTCTTGCCTGTCCTGATGGCCTGCCGCGTTTCGCCTTCATCCTGCTACGCTTCATCCTGTTACGATCGATCGGCGGATGCGCTTACCTAGAGCTTCACCTGCTTCAGCGCACTGCGTGGATCGCTGCTGCGATTGGATCGCAATTTTTCATAGAGGTCGCGTTCAGGGGTACTGAGATTGGTAGGCGGCACGATCATCACCCGTACCAGTTGATCGGTTCGATCGCCCTTAGGAGTTCGCCAGCCCTTGCCTCGGAGCCGTAATGTTTGTCCCGATCGAATCCCAGCAGGCACATTCATGGTCACAGATCCATCTGGCGTGGGTACTTCAATTGCAGCACCCAACACGGCTTCATCAGGTGCGATCGGTACTTCACAAACCAGGTTATCGCCCTCAAATTGGAAGAAGGGATGGGGTTTAGTTTCAACAATTAAATAGAGATCGCCGCGCCGCCGACTGTAGGGGTTAATCTGCCCTTTTTCTTTGACTCGGATCCGGCTCCCTGGCTTAGCGCCGGCCGGAATGCGGACGGTGACGGTTTCATTGCCCAGATTTAGCCGCTTTTGCGTGCCATTGAAGGCTTCCGACAGGGTGAGGGAAATTGTCGATTCCAGATCCTGACCCGGTGAGGTTGTATCCCGAAATGGATCGCTATAGCCACCGTAACCCGTGCCACTGTGACCAGTGCCAGCCCCTGGATAGCCTGCACCCGGACTGGTACGGTAAGTATAGGTTCGTCCGCCAGCACCGGGAGCACCACCACCAAATCGGCCCAGCAACTCGTTGATAAAATCGTCAAAGCTGCCATATTGACTGAAATCAAAGCCGCCAAAGTCTACTCCCGCACCCGACGCGCCATCCATTCGGTTCCAATACTGACCAAATTGATCGTACTTGCGGCGTTTGTCAGCATCCGAGAGCACTTCGTAGGCTTCATTAATTTCTTTAAATTTAGCCTCCGCCGTTTTATCATTCGGATTCACGTCAGGGTGATACTTGCGCGCCAGCTTCCGAAACGCTTGTTTAATCTCGTCAGCAGTGGCAGTTTTGCTGACCCCTAACGTGGCGTAATAGTCCTTAAAGTCGGTTGTTGCCATCAACCCCATTCCTCATAAAAAGTAAAATACTCTACTTCTAACGCTACCAAGAGTTTGCCGCCGATCGGGTTCGGTTCTTGCTGATCGGGTGGAGCAATTTCCGTACTGAGCCGATTGTAGTGACTGAAACCCGTAACCGGCACGCTAGCCAGTCACCCGTACAGATGATCCGATGGATTCCGAGCAATCTGGCTCCAGCTCGCCCTCATTCAAAGCGAGATTACCGATCGATAACAGGATCAGCGAAAGGCTGCATCAACACCGATAAGATGCTGCACTCCATCTGAAAATTGATGGGATCGACTGATCAGAGCTCGATCGCCCTGTAAAGACTCAATCATACTGCAATCCAGGGGTGGCAATGTATTGCAATTGATCCATGCCTTCCCGTAGCCGGGGTGGCGCTCCCCACAGTTGACGGTGCATTCGGTAAATCACCGCTTCTGGGACTTGCCGCGATCGATGGCGATTCCGCTCTAAACAAACCGCCAGCGGCGGGTTCAGCCACACCCCCCTGATGTGATTAAACCCGCTCGATCGAGCCATCTGGATTAGATCCCGGCGGTAGCGACGTTTGGTATTGGTGGCATCATAGAGAGCCACCTCGATTTCACCCGCCCGAATCTGCTGGATGGCTGGTTGAAATTGCTGCTGGACGGCTGCCCAGATCAGCCCCCAATCTCCCTGGATAGCTTCATCCCCAAACAGTTCCGCCCGAATCCGATCGGTCGAAATCAGTTGGCAGGTATGATTTTTCTGGAATGCAGCCGCCCAAGTTGACTTACCGCTCCCCGGAACACCAATCAAAAAGACTAGCGCGATCACAGGCGACATCGCGGCATCTGGGCTCTGGGGTTGAAGATCGATCGATTCCGATTGATGACTCACCCTGGGTCAATCATCCCTTAGATCACCGTGCCATCGGCAATCACTGCGTTTTTAACGACCACAATCACACCGCTACGGATGTAAAAGCCCTGCTCTTCCCGCTCGGCTTCTTGCACCCGATCCTTGTTGATAATTTGGACATCACAGCCAATATGGGCATTTTTATCGATGATGGCACCCCGAATCGTCGTGTTGGCTCCAATTCCCAGGGGGACGGGCTTCACCTCACAATCAGACTTGCGCTCTGTATAGGGTTGATAGTAGTCAGCTCCCATAATGAGCGTGTCCTGGATCGTACAGCCAGACTCAATACGGGTGCGAATCCCCAAAACGGAATGGTGGATCTGACAGTCTTTCAAAATGCAGCCATCTCCAATGATTGACTCTGAAACATTGCAGTTCAGCATCTTGGTGGGTGGCAGCGATCGACCCCGCGTGTAGATGGGAGCCCGCTCATCGTAGAAGCTAAAGGCAGGTTGGGGCTGCTCAGTTAGGGCCAGGTTTGCTTCATAGAAAGCTTTGATCGTTCCAATATCTTCCCAATACCCATTGAACAGATATGCCTGGATGTTATGAGTTTTAGAAGCAGCGGGAATAATTTCTTTACCAAAGTCGGTCTGCTCAACTGTCTTCTTCAGCAGCTCGGCCAAGACCTCTGGCTTGAAGACATAAATGCCCATTGAGGCAATGTAGGGATTCTGTTGTGCTGCTTCGGGAGTTAGCCCCAAGGTGGTCGTATCGACCTGCATTTGCTTGAGAGCCTCTCCCTTCGGCTTCTCGCTAAAGGAAACAATCCGACCATTATCATCAATTTTGATTAAGCCAAAGTCAGATGCTCGCGCTTCATCCATCGGAACCACGGAGATCGTGATGTCAGCATTGGTTTCACGATGACGCTGAATGAATTGACTGTAATCCATGCGATAGAGGTGATCGCCCGATAGAATCAAGTATTCGCTGGGATTCCAATCCTGGAAGAGCCACAAGTACTGCCGGACTGCATCCGCTGTGCCCTGAAACCAGTTGGGGTTCTCTGGGGTTTGCTGAGCCGCCAAGATTTCTACAAACCCTTCATTGAAACCGGAAAAATTGTAGGTGCGCGAAATATGACGGTTAAGAGAAGCTGAATTGAACTGGGTCAATACATAAATTTTGTAAATCTCTGAGTTGATGCAGTTGCTGACTGGAATATCAATCAAGCGATATTTGCCTGCGATCGGCACGGCAGGTTTTGCCCGCAGCTTGGTCAATGGATAGAGCCGAGTCCCAGCACCGCCGCCCAGAATAATTGCTAGTACCTTTTTCACAATGACCTCTTAACCCGTGTTTAACAACCTTTCACTTCCCAACTCCAGTGTCTGATGGGGTGGAGCAGTTTGCAAGTGTCCAAGGGAAGAAGATTTTAAACTGGGGATCAGCGCCGAAATGATAGGGATCGACAAGTGATTCGGCAAGGGTGTCCATTCCAGAGCGATCGGTCGTCTGTACAGACTAATTGTCACGCCCTTTCTAGTGCCTTTCTAGTGCCTTTTTAGGGCCTAGAATGCCGTTCACTCAAAGCTTTCACTTGATTTTATCCCATTTGTTTGCTCCGACCAGATGCAAATCGCTATTTATCTTTTTGCACTGAAGTTACTTTCAAATTATTTGTTTGTAAGTCAGTGTTGCATGATTTTGCACTGCAAATCCCTTATCCACCTGCTGTAAACCGAATTTGCTGAGGGCGATCCCCCTCCACCGCTTGTTCACCCACCCCGACCAGTTCCACCACAATTGTTCTGGAGGGAGGTTGCCACTGGCCCGATCGGGCTCCAATCTGTACTACTGTCTCTCCCGCTTCAGTCTCCACTTGATGAGGGGTAATTGCCCAAGCCCCGGTTCGATAGGCGAAACTCTCACCATCATCTTCATAGAGGCAGCCTGAACCATTGCCGGCCCAAACTTTGAGCCGCAGGGTTGCCTGGGAGTCGGCAGCGACCTGTTGCTGGATCGGAGCCATTGGAATGATCGAGCCTGCCCGAACGTAAAGTGGCATACGTTCGAGTGGAGCCGCTGCCAAAATATGGGTTTCCCCTGGAAACGATTCCCCAGTCCACCAATCAAACCAAATGCCTGCTGGCAAATAGACCGATCGATATTCCACCCCCGGACGCAGTACCGGAGCCGCCATTAGCATCGACCCCAACATGACTTGATCGATCAACTGGCTCGTGTGGCGATCATTCGGGAAGTGATAGAGAAGCGGCCGTAAAATTGGGGCTCCAGTGGATGATGCTTCCCAAAACAGGGTATATAAATAAGGAATGAGTTGATAGCGTAAATTAATATATTCCCGACAAATGGTTTCAACCTGCTCTCCAAACACCCAGGGTTCATGTTGCATACTGTTGGTAATGGAATGGGCCCGCATGAGAGGATAGAGCATTCCTACCTGCATCCAGCGGGCGAATAACTCGGCGGTTGCATTACCCGCAAACCCTCCAATATCTGCCCCAACAAAAGGAACTCCGGAGAGCCCCAAATTACACAGCATTGGCAGCGACATTTCCAAATGTTCCCAACGCGAATGGTTATCACCTGTCCAAACTGCCGACCAGCGTTGAATTCCGGCATAGCCTGATCGCGTTAACACAAACGATCGTTGTTGAGGACGCAACTGTTCTAACCCTTCAGCCGCTGCCCGTGCCATCATCATGCCATACAGGTTATGGGTTTCAGCATGGGTCGTCCTCTCGTCTGTGTCGCCTTGGGGGGCATCAAGGGGAAACGGAATTTTGACTCCTGGATCCCCGAAGGGTCGATCATTTAGCGCCGGTTCATTCATATCGTTCCAGATTCCAGCTACTCCAGCATCGGTCAGGGATTGGTGGCAGGCTCCCCACCATTGCCGCACATCTGATCGCATAAAATCTGGAAACACCGCCCGATCGGGCCAAACATAGCCATGGAAAATTCGCCCATCCGCATGGCAGACAAAAGAATCGTGCTCTAGCCCTGTATTCAAAACTGGATAGTGGGTATCGGGCTCAAATTTCACGCCTGGATCTACGATCGTCACGACTTTGAAGCCATTTGCATTTAAGTCCCGAATTAACCCCTGTGGATCCGGAAAGCGCTCTCGATTCCAGGTGAAGACGCGAAATCCATCCATATAGTCAATATCGAGATGGATCACATCACAGGGAATTTGGCGCTGCCGGAACGCTTGGGCCAGTTGCCGGACTTCCTGTTCCGATCGATAACTCCAACGACATTGATGATAGCCCAGGGCCCAACGCGGCGGCAGCGGCATTGCGCCTGTCAAAGTAGCATAGGTAGACAAAATCGTCGCCGGTTCTGGGCCATAGATCAAATAGTAATCCAGCTCCGGGGCTTGGGTTTCCAGGCAGCATACCCCAGGTTGCGCGGCTCCTAGGTCAAAGCTGCTCCGGTAGGTGGTGTTGAAAAATAGCCCATAGCCAACTTGCGGCCGCAGAGCCATAAAAAACGGAATGCACTGATACATGGCATCCGTCAAAATATCATAATCTAGGGAATCGGTGGTCCAGTTCGTGTAGCGATGCCCTAACTTGTCTAATAACCCTGTGCGTTCACCAAAACCATAAAAATGCTCCTCGGCCGCAATTTGCTTCCAACAAGCAATTTGGCCATTCTGCCAACCTACACCCGTTCTATCTTGGGCAAACTGCCGCTCGCCAGCATCCGCAAATCCGATCGCTCCGGTTGCGGTTTGAATCCTGACCTGGATTTGCTCAGTTTGAATTGCAATCTCTGTTTCAGTTTCAGCAAGCTGATAATCAACTTCTGGCCAATCTGGATCAGGACGAGTCACTGCCCAACTGCGCTCAGGCAAGAATGCCTGACTTGCAAGGTGCGGGATGGATCCAGGGGGCTGCGGCAGAGTCAAGTGGGATGGCATCCCCCGATGGGGAGCGACCCGTACCCGCACTAAGTTGGCAGCCAGGATACTTAATCTCATGTAGGCTCGATCGCAGGATAAATCGATCGTCCGGGCTGTTCTTTGTACTTGTTGAACCTGTCCAATATGCTGCCAAGTCGGTTGTCGGGATGGCATTTGACCTACAAACTCTGGCATGTTCCTATCCTCTGCATTTGCTCTCGCTCCACCATACCAGCTAGCCTCCAAGATCCAATCTCTACCTAAGGCCGACCTTCTTTTCTGCCCCTCCTCTGCCATGGGGACGATCCTGAAGGCAATCGAGTTCTCTTTTAATGGGGGCATTGTTGGTGCAAAAAGAGGGTTGGATTATGCAACTCGTTGGCAAAGTTGCGCTAATCACTGGCGCAAACTCAGGAATTGGTTTTGCAACAGCTCAGCTCTTCGCTCAGCAAGGCGCAAAAGTGGCCATGTTAGGACACAGTCCGGCTGATATTGAAGCTGCGGCTACACAGGTGCAACAGTGGGGGGAGGTGATCCCGTTAGTGGCGGATGTGACGAATGCTGAGGCTATGCAAGCTGCGATCGGTCAAGTGATGGAGAAGTGGAATCGACTGGATATTGTCTTTGCAAATGCAGGGATCAACGGGGTTTGGGCTCCGGTCGATAAGCTAGAGCTTCAAGACTGGAATCAAACGATTAATGTAAATCTGACTGGCACTTTCTTAACTGTGAAATATGCTATTCCCCATCTGAAACAACAGGGTGGATCAATTATCGTTAATTCTTCAGTAAATGGAACTCGTATGTTTAGTAATACAGGTGCCACTGCCTATGCTTGCTCGAAGGCGGCTCAGGTTGCTTTCACCAAAATGGTTGCTCTTGAGTTAGCTAAATGTCATGTCCGGATTAATGTGATTTGCCCTGGCGCGATCGCTACAGGATTGATCACGGCTACCCATAAATATGATTTGGAAGGAGTAGGCTTGCGGGTCGATTATCCTGAAGGAGCCATTCCCCTCAGTGACGGGCAACTGGGTACGGCTGAGCAGGTAGCCCAGTTGGTGTTATTTCTAGCTTCTGAGGCATCCAGTCATATCACAGGTACGGAGATCTGGATTGATGGCGGACAGTCTTTGATCCAGGGTTAAGCTTGCCTGATCAAGCTTGCCTGATCAAGCTTGCCTGATCAAGCTTGCCTGATAAAACTTGCCTGATGGAGATAGGTCGATGAAACACTGGCGGACAAGATGTCCGCACGACGAATCTCCTAAAAATCAGTCCTGAAACTTAGACCACCTTATAAACTAGAGGTCTTGCCGGTTTCAGCCTGAGTGGGGATAGGCTGAATATTGCTATATCCCATCCGGCTGGCAATCTCTCGGAGAACCGAAATCTGTTCCTGAAACTCCAACTGTTCGATCTGTCCCAGCAGATCCTTGATTGCCCGATCCACTTGATATCCCGATGGTAGATCGACCACGGTATCCCCCATGGCTTGGGCCCAAGCAAACCAAACCAGCAACTGATTGTTTGCCGTTAACCCACCATAGGCCCGGGAATAGTCGGTGTCTTCGCAATTGACGATCTCGCGCATGACGGCCAATTGCTGCTCAGATGAAAGCTGGTAGAAATCACCGAGTAACACCGGAGCTAAACTTGGATCAGCAGCAGTGGGAGCGGCAGGCGTTACGTCCTCACCCATTGCTTCATAAATAAAGTAGAGTAGTGCTAATTTAGCATCGGTGTTCAATTGGGTATAGGCATCGAAAGCAGATTGAGTCTTTTCAGAGAGTAATTGGGAATCATCTTTTGTGATCGCCATATTATAAATCCTCGCTTCATCACTGCATCCACAGTTAACCAGATCGCCGATCGCAACAAACCAACCTTGAGAAAGAACTTTTGAGCGGCTTGAACCCATCAAGATCTACCCCATTCCCGATCGGGGATCCCCCTCTAGATTGATCAGGATTTCTATCCTTGCCGCCTAAGATGGGTGAGAACAACTTCAAGAATCTCAGGAGCAAGGATCATGGCAGATACTGATATCACAACAACGAATTTTGATGCGGAGCTGCTGAAGGAAGAGATTGCGTCAGGGCAGGGGAACGCCAATAAGATTGATGTTAACGCAGATTATGAACGCTCCAAGGAATTTGATGTCGCTGAGATCGATCGAACTGGGGAAGGTGAAAAAGCCGCAGCCGCAGCCACAGCACCTGAGGTGAAGCATTCTAGTTTTGGGACTTTTGCAGGGGGGACAGAATTGGCATCTCAATCGGGACAGTCAGAAACAGGGAATCCAGAGGATTTTCTAGAAATGGCTAAAGAAATTAACCGATCGCAAGAATCTTAGTAGATTGATAATTTGAGCAGTTCGATCGCTTATTTAATAGCCCGATCAGTTGGAGTCAGGGTAGGCAACCGCTTACCCTTTTTATTTGGTTTATTTTAATCATTCAATATTTTTTACTCACATCTTATATTCATATTGGTATACATACTGGTATTCGGAAAGGGTTAGAGGTGTTGCAGTGAATAGCTTGACTTTGAAGCATTTTCTTGAGGGAATTGATTAGGGATTCTGAAGAAATCAGTTAGATGTAGTGTGTAACACCTGACAAGTTAGAGAAAATCCGGTACATCTAGCAGCAGATTTCTGTTGCGATCAACTCATACCCCCTAATCCCAATTTTATGAAGTGGATTTACTGGATCTGGCAACGACAGCCGATCCATCCCGATCCGTCTGTAACCCAGTTCCCTTGGATTGGGCTGCTCACCTGTTTTGCAAGTGCTGTGCCGTTCGGATTCTGGGTACCTACCACTCTTATGCCCTGGTTGGATCGGTCATTGCCCAACTTAATGCCCTTTGAATCGGTGCTGCCCACCTCCCATGCCGCTGGAGGTTCGATCGCTCCCGTACTGACCCAGAAAGCATCAAGCACCACCCAGCCCCCCTCGTCGCAAGCTGTATTGCTCCAGCCCCCTCCCCTTTCGCCTGCTGAGATCCCGCCTCAGGGAGCCCCTTCCACGACAACACCCTTTCAAGATTCCTCCGAACCTTCAGCTTCAGCCTGTCTAGTTGCCCCCTCACCGATCGATCGGCTGATTGTTGATACGGGTATGAGACTGTTCACAACCTGGCAGGATGCTTTGATAGCCCAGTTTTCACCCCGTCCTTTTCCAGAGATCCATGGTATGGCCCGCTTTGCCAAAGTGCCGATTATCATGTATCACGATGTATTACCGGAAAAGCAAGTTTTTTTTGATGTGACTCCAACTGAGTTGGCAGCCGATTTTGAGCAGATTCGCCAACAGGGTCTTACGCCCATTCACCTCGATCAACTGGTGCTGCATCTCAGTACAGGCATACCGCTTCCCCCCCAGCCGATCCTGCTGAGTTTTGATGATGGTTATCAAGGTCATTACGACTATGTGTATCCTTTACTAAAGCAATATGGCTATCCGGCTGCATTTGGAATTTATACCCAAAAAGTCGGTAAAACAATGGGGCGATCGAGCCTTAATTGGCAAATGTTACGGACGATGGCCGCCGATCCACTGGTGACGATCGCAGCCCATAGTCTGACCCATCCACCCGATTTATCTCAACTGGCGGATCAACCCTTGCGCCAGGAAATCCAGGAATCAAAGCGAATCCTCGAAACTGAGTTGGGCATTGCGATCGACTATTTCATCTATCCGGCGGGCAAATATGATGAACGGGTGCAGCAGCAGGTACAGCAGGCAGGCTACCGAGCTGCTTTCACCATGGATGATCAAACCCAGCGGTTTGCCGGAGAGTCAAAAGATTTGCTGAGTATTGAGCGCATTGGTCAGGGGAGCTTAGAAACGATTCTCGACCAGGCTAGTAGCCATGCTGGAGTGCCCCGATCGCCCCAGAATCTCCAATTGACTTCGCCTGTGCAGTTACATCATCTGACGGTTGCGGAGGTGCCGTTAATGATGGTTAGCGGCGGTAGACCTGTGACAATTCATGCCGATCGCCGATACCAGGTGCGTGAAATTATTGCTGGCACCAACGCCCTTGCTGCTGTGGATGGGGGCTTTTTTTCATTGGAATCTCTGGATTCTAACGTGATGGTGGGCCCCGTCTACAGTCAAAATACTCGCCGGTTTGTGGCTGGAAATCCGGTAGAAATTGCCCGAATTGCTCGTCGGCCTTTGGTGTTGATCAGCCCTACGACCGTTAAGTTTATTCCGTTCGATCCAGCTCGACACAATACTCTGGCAGGAATTCAGGCCGAATTACCCCATTTAACGGATGCTTTTGTGGCGGCGGCGTGGCTTGTCAGAGAAGGGATGCCTCAACCGGCTGAAGCATTTGGGAATTTATTGGATTTCGATGCGGCTCGCGATCGAGCATTTTGGGGTATTGATCAGGCAGGGCAACCGATCCTCGGTACTTCTGGCGACTATGTTGACTCCATCACCCTGGGCCAAGCTCTGAGTCAGGCTGGCTTGCGAGATGCCGTCATGCTAGATTCTGGAGCTAGTGCATCTTTAGTGTTTCAGGGGCAATCCCAGATGAGTTACGAGCCTCGCCCGGTGCCGCATGTTGTAGCCTTAGTGCCTCCCCAGGGTTTGCAGATGGATCGATCGTGTTTTGCTAAAACGCGGAAAGAGGCAGGATAAATGCAGCGAAGGAATCTATTGTGATCGGCTAGTGAATGCTAAAAGACCAGGATAGATTAAAGGCTAATCCCCATTCTTTGTGAAGCTGAGTTAGAACCAGGGGACTAATCCCCTGGTCTAGTAAGCATTGATTCTACGCAAGCTCATATCAAATTGGTATAACAACTGGTTAGAGCTTGATCAGAGGCTCAAGCCTCACAATTGGGGACTTTAACCTTACCGCGTTGATCCTGCCATTCACTACCTTTTGCCACATCTATTCCAATTGATAACAACCTACTGAACATTACGGGTTGCAGTTCCAAAAGTGTTTTTGGCTCTTTCAATCAGATCTGAAGTATCTAAATCAGGAGTACGCTGAGCTTCCGATCGCAACGTGCCTAATCCATCATTGGCTGAATTCCCAGCACGATTCAAACTACTCCCCACCTTATCGGTTACTTCTTGACGAGCAGTGTCAACATTATTTTTGAGTTGATCGGCAGTCCGCCCCGCAGTCCGGGCAGCTTGCTTACCGGCTGCATCAACATTTTGCCGAGCATCATCCAATGTATCTTGAACCCCTTCTTGGGCACGGGTGGTATTCCGCTCTAAATTTTTAATTCCCCGCTTGGTACCCTGAGAAATATCTTCTGTCAGCTCCTCAACGGTATTACCAACTCGATCGGAGATCTTTTGAGTTCCTTCTTTGAGCGGACGAGCCGCCTTTACTTCGTCTGCCAACTCTCGTGGACTTTGGACTTTGTTCAAGTTACGCTCAGCATTATCGATCAGCCGTTTAGTTTTAGCAGATGCTGCACTGGTGTCTCGACGCGGATCGGTATCGCTGTAAGTGTTCGGCCCACCCTCCTTCGGCTGGATCGGTCGATAAAGCTCGGTTTGCGGTGCTCGCCCTTCGGTATAAGATCCTGTCCCCGACACACTCGGTGAACTGGGGTTACAGGCAGTGGTGAATAGCAGCAGAAAACTGGCTGCCGAAGCAATGGCGAGCGGGGCAAAGCGCAACTGTTTCAAGCTTTTGATCCAGTTAAAAATTGGATTGCTCATGATATTTACTCCATCAAAACTTTACTGAGATTCCGGTTGATCAATCAATCTGACTAATCAATCTGAGCATTCATTTTTCGTTGATCGATGTGAACCGAACGAGATTAGAAGCGAAGGGATGATTCACAGAGTGATTTCCATACGCTCTAAACTTATCGGCTCGATTCGATGATGTCCTCTAGCTCAAGTGGGATTCTATGCATCGATTTTCTTCTTCATGCCTCGATCGGCTTCAAAAATTCGTTCTGGTCAGCATTACAGACAGCGATATAAGCAATGTATAGACTGTATAACAGCTAATTCTCTCAGTGATTTTGGAAGCTAGCTCCTACAACATTAGAGGGAAATATACCTCAAGGGAGATTCGCAGGGTCAAAAAAATCGGTACTTCTAGATGTAGATTCTTACAGTTCCTCGGAGGAGGGTTTATATGATTCAGCGCGGTTCGACCGTTAAGGTACTTCGTAAGGAGTCCTATTGGTATCAAGATACAGGGGTGGTTGCTTCGATCGATCAAAGTGGCATCAAGTACCCAGTTGTTGTTCGCTTCAATAAAGTGAGCTATTCCGGTATTAATACAAATAACTTTGCGGTGGGTGAGTTAGAGGAAGTGGCTCCTCCTTCTGCGAAAGCGGGCAAAACAACACCAGTGGCATCCGGTGGTAAGCAAACTCCTTTAGAGCCATCCCTACGTCGTACGGGTCAAGGTGCTGATATGGATACCCGTGGAGCTGCTGCCGCAGATGCACCGGGAACGGACAATCCGCGCATTGAAGGCGATCCAAACCAAGGAACCGAGGCTCGTTAGCCATGGGTAGATTGTTCGCTGAATCTGCTTGAGGTTTAGAACATCCTTTCGTTCTCACTATCTCTCTCTTTAGTTAGAGGGATTTTCTGCAGGAATCGCGGACAATCAAATTACCTAGAATTCAGTATTCAGTTTTAGGGGATCAAGAGCGGAGGAGAGGGATTTTACCTTTCCTCCTTTTTGTTTACTTGTTGGTTCATTTGTTGGTTGGTTGGTTCACTAAACGCTATCAATCTCTGGCTTAAGTGAGAAGACAAAGCCTACTTTTTCTTTAAAGATTGATTCATCCCAGTTTTTAAAGCGTTTATGCGACAGCAGCTTATTTCACCTAATCAAACTGTGTTGGGTTCTTTTGCAAATCAGCAGCAGGCCGAGCAGGCATTGGCTGCACTACAGGCTGAACAATTTGCAGCAAGTCACTTGGCTATATTACCCCAGTCCTTATCCCCAAACCCATCATTTTACCGGACTGAGGCAAGGCGTAGTGCAGCAGGAGGAGCAATGGCAGGGACAGTGTTTGGGCTCATGTCTGGGTTACTGTTAGGGTATATGATTGTGATCAGTCCCTATACTGCTCAGTCTAATTTGTTGGTTGCCCTCACGGGTATGACATTATTGGGAGCGGGCATTGGGGCGGCCGGTGGCAGTTTGATTGCTGCCTTAAGTGGAGCCACTGTCATGCAGGCTGCGGCTAACCCAGCGGCCAGCGATCCCGATCGCCAGTATATTTTGGTGGCAGAACAAGTCAATCCAGCAGAGATCGATCGAGCCCGCTCAATTGTGGCGCAGTTTGGGATAGCTGAAATTTAGTCAAATTTATCTCACGCCATATCCCCAAAATATATATCAGAACATGTCTCAAAATATATATTTCCACTCTAAAAACTGATCTCGGTAACTGCCCTACTGTTAAACAGCAAATTATAGGGTACTCCAGAATTAAAACATCTGGAACTAAAATCAGAAAGTATCAAGATTGTTATGATATACGCTTAACTGCTCCCACAATCCATTTGATAACCAGGAGTTGAATATGAGTTGGTCACAACGAATTTTTGTAATGATGACACCTAGCAGCAAGTCCCAACCTGAGCCGATCGCTAGCTCGGTGGTTGACTACCCCAATAGTTCCTCAAATCATCCTGTCTGGGTCGCTAGTCCTGAGTCTGAACAAGCTGAATTGGGACGGCGATTTTCCTCCCTGGTTGCACCCGAATCTATTGGCCTAAATGGTGAGTTTGATCCGCAAGGACTGGTTAAAAGGGTAGCCCAGATTTGTGATCGCCATCCTACGATCCGGCATATTCAAACCCTCTGTTTATTGCAGCAAGGAGGACAAATCAGCCTACTGGGCAAAGTCACTACGCTGGCTCAGCTTCAGCAAGTTGTTACTGTTGTTCAGCAAGTTGAAGGGGTGCAGGATGTTGATGTCAGCCAGGTTGTGATCGAAAATCATCTTCCTGTTGAGGTCAATACTCGACGAATTAGTCAGGTTGCCTAAGGTTGCTCTGTTTTAATAGCGTTTTCGGCAGTATTTTCAGCCGTATTTTCCATACCACTTTCTACACCATTTTCAGCAGCATTTTCTGCGGCATCTAACGTGGAGATGGTTAAAACCTGTGGCGGGGTTGAGTCAGGCGGATAGAGAAAACTAAACTCAACGAATCGTCGATCGCCTGGAGGCATGGTTAGGGTTGCGAGGGGTTCGCCCAATTGCCCCCGTTTTTGCACTAAATGCACATAGCGAGTTTGAGGGTGGTTTTGGTCATCCGTGTAGCGAAGTCGGACTGTCCCCCGGAAGAAAGTTTGGGTGGGCAAAGGGTCGAAAAACCGCAAACCATTTTGGCTGAGTCGATCCTCCTTAATAGGGGTTTGGAGGGCGATCGTGACCCTACGAGTCTGCCCACTAGGATTCTGCAAGGGTAGGGATAGGTCATATTGGATACCATAATTGCCATGAGCTTCATAGGCCGTATCCGGATAACGCACTCGCAATCGAGCCGTCTGGCTCTGATCAGTTCCCATTCGTCCTCGGGCCAGGGTACTCAACCCATAGGAAAAGGCATCCCCCGGTGCTGGAATTGTCAAAGTGGTTGCTGCTGGGTGATCGGTGACCCGTGCCTGCCAGCGAGAGCCGATCGCCACGCCTGCGACTCGACCATAGATGATTTGCTGGGTTGGAGCCGTGTGATCTAGCAACGTCGGGGGGCGATCTCGCGGAGTGGCCAGTGCTCCAGTTTGCAAAATATTTTGCCAATCTAGCAGCGTTGGCGGAATTTCGTTGCCATCGGCATCTTGGCGAGCCAATCGGGCCAGGCTGGCTAGGTAAATAGTGCCATTACTACGGAGTCGCATCAAAGTCGATCGCCCATTTAGAGGTGGATCGAGCGTTGCGACTGGGATCGGTAGATTGAGCAGCATCTGGTAGCTCCGAGGCGGTACTACAACCTGCGGAGCAAAAATATTCTGTCGCTGTCCGCGCAGCACATCGCTCATGGCCCGACTGCCTGGGCCAGCATAGATCGTCCCAAGGGGGTTTTCGACCACGGGAGGCAAGGAAATGAAAGGTGCATCTGGCTGGCTGAGATAGCTGGCTGCTTGGAGGAGATCGATCGTCACCGGCTGATCCGAGGGGTTATAGGCAATCACTCCCAGGTACATGCTGGTTAGATTGTCTGGAGCCAAAGCCCGGAAGACATGATGCGCAAACAGGTCAAATCGCCCATTAAACCCAAAATTGAGGTGAGCCTCTGGATGTTGTTGCCCGGTGGGTGGAAAGGTGGAAAGCAGAATCCCTTCTGTGCCAATCAATTCCGGGCTATTGCTATTGAAAACTGGCACCTGATCTAACTGTCCGGGTAAAGGGCGCACCGTTTGCGGAATCACAATCTCCTGCGGTGGCGGAGCGGCGGGTGGAGTTTGACCTACTAGCAAGGGGACGATCGGTACGGGAGCGAGCGCAAAGAACGGTAACATCATCTATCACAACCCAACGCAGCTTACAAGACCTCGATGCAGACCAAAATCAACCCACCAACGTTACTTAAGAGCCAAAGGGCTTGGGCGTAATGGCCAGTTGATCAATAATGACCTGATAAAACTGCTCAGCCAGCACAGCGTTTGCTTCATCGGTCAAACTGGTAGGGCTTTGGAAGGCGGGATCCTGGGAGTTGGCAAATAGTTGATGCAGATCGAGCAACTCCGCATTGGCAGAGGTTTGGGTTGCCTGTTTGGCGGCAGCCACCAGTTTGTTATAGCCTGCCTCAATGCGGGTTGCATAGTCATCCCCCAACTGTTCAAGTAGGGCTTGTTCGGCAGGGGGCATGGCATCTGGAGACCGAGCCGATAGTTCCGGCTGGATGCCAACCAACAACCGCTTGCGGGCAGAAGCACTCCAGCGCACCATTTGCAACAGGTGATTACGATAGCGATCGACCCTGGCATTCAGTTCAGCTTCATCGGTCGGTAAATATTCTTCCAGCGTTGGCTGAGTTGCCATCGTCAGGTTGAGTGGAATGACCTGCTCAGTAGCTGGAGACCGAGCGGGCAATAGATAGGTTTGCACCCCCTTCACCAGGTAAAGTTGCCCTAACCAGGATTGCAAAGTTTGCCCCAATTGATGATCAGACCGATCGCGGTTGCCCGTTAATAAGGCATCCAGACCGGGAATATCAGAGCCACTATAGGTACTCGGTAGGAGGAGATCTTCATAGCTGTTGAGCAGAATCACCATATCCGGGTTGTAGGCCGCTACCTGTTGAATGAGCATGGCCAGATCGTTCCCCGAAGCATGACCTGGCACCGCCGCGTTCACGACTCGATACTGCCGTTCAGGAATTCGCTCTGGACGCTGAAGCACTTTTTCAACTTCTTCGGCAGTGTAAGGCAAAACTGTGGGCTGGAATTTTTCTGGTGTTTGGCGCTGAGCCGTGACTTGAGCATTCAACTGTTGCTCAAGCTGATGGGCAAACGTCGCTTGATTGTTGGCATTAAGCTGCCCAAAGGCCATGCCACCGCCCAACACAAAAATCCGGACTTCGTTGCTGGC
The DNA here is from genome assembly GCA_025454395.1 of Elainella sp. Prado103. Taxonomy (GTDB): domain Bacteria; phylum Cyanobacteriota; class Cyanobacteriia; order Elainellales; family Elainellaceae; genus Elainella. The sequence goes on along the minus strand of JALOOM010000065.1, from coordinate 11,754 downwards.
TTTGGCCAATTCGATCGGTTCTTCATCCCGAAACCCCTGGGGGTTAATGATCCAATATGGATTTTGCTGAGCAGGCAGCAATTGATACCCCATTAGTGGGCTACGGATCGCCTGAAGGGCTCCCTGTTGCGGCAATTCGGGATAGGGCTCTCCGCTGGGGCTGCGGAACCCAAGCTGATAAGCTTGCACCCGTTGGGCTTGTTCAGAAGGCTGAGTTGCGAATGCTTGATTCATGCCGGTCACAGAAACCCCAAGCCGCATCAGCAGTTCTAGCCCGATCGGAATGCCAACCCATAGCGCAGCATAAAAGTACCAGGGACGATGAGGGGTTTTCCGTTTCCAACTTCGCTGTTTCCAACCACGCTGACGTTTATACATGGGCAACAAGACAGAACAAAGGACAGAACAAAACAGAGGGTGTCAATTTCGGGGGAGATGCATCAGTGGATCCAAGTAGGATGGCTGAAGGAATGTCAAACGATCGATACACCGATTTCGTTGCCAGCCCATGACTGACCGAGGAACATACTGGAACTGGCATGACTCTCATGATTGCCTAAAACAAGTTGGACTGTAAGCGTGCAATCAATAGACGAAAATCTTGCAGAATTTGCTCCCGATTATCAGCCGTTAGGATCGGAACATGAACAAAGAGTGTTTTGCAATGAATCAAATTACCGCTCAAATAATTTAGCATTGCATGGTAAAGGCTATTACAAACAAATCGCCCAGCATCCTGGCTAATGGTGGTACAACCCAGACCCTGAACGAGTTGTTCCACATCTAACTGAGTTTTTAAAGTTTGATTGCCTAATACAGCCTGAGTCTCCAAACATAGGCTAGAACGTGATTCGGCCATACCGCAGCACAACAGCAGATCCGGACAAATTTGGTGCAATTTGGCGATCATCAGATCCCGCGCAACTGGCAAATTGACCGGAAGCTGGCGAAAAAAGTAGAGATTCAGTTGTTCTGGAAGCGCCATCAGGTTCATCAGGAGCTGGTCAGAGGAATTGGCCCGTTGATGCGGTCGCCAGGTCGTAAAAGAGGTGAGCAAAATCTTTGCAGCCACAATCTAACTTAAAAAAGAAAAAACAGGTCAGAATTCGATCGATACTAGCTCAATCTGTGTCGTTTAGTCATAACCTTGCGATGGCTTCAACTGCTGAACCCCTGCCAGTGCTATCCGGTTTACCGCTTTACTCAGCCGATCTGGCTGCGAAACAAAGGCTTGCTCAACAAGTTAAACAGGCTTGTGAAACATTTGGTTTCTTTTATCTGCAAGACTTGCCGGTTACCGCCACGCAAGTTCAAGCGATTTTTCGGCAAACCCAGCGATTTTTTCAGCTTCCTGAGCAGACCAAATTACAACTGCTGCGCGATCCTACAACCAATTGCGGCTATGTTCCGATCGAAACCGAGCACCTAGATAATCATCGTCCGGCCGACCTCAAGGAAGCTTTGAACATTGGGCAAGCCACCGATTGGAGCACCGGATTGGCTTCGTTTCGGATCCCGATCGACCCGTTTTACCAAGTTTGTCTGCAACAAATCGCCTATCCCCTGCTGCAAGCCTTCGCCCTCGCCCTAGAACTGCCCCCATCCTTTTTAGTCGATCGGCATGGGCAAAATTTCTTTCTCAGGCTCTTACATTATCCTGCCCTCGCCAAGCCAGCGCTGACTGATCAACTGCGCGCCGGTGCCCATACTGATTACGGCACAATGACATTGCTATTTCAGGATTCAGCAGGTGGATTGGAGATTCTGACTCGTGCTGGAGTCTGGCTCCCTGTGCCCTCACGTTCCAATGCTGTCTTAGTCAATATTGGCGATGCCTTGCAGCGCTGGAGTAATCAACGCCTGCGATCGACCCCGCACCGGGTTGTTTTACCGCCCTATCCTGAGCAGGAACGATACTCGATCGCCCTATTCTGCGATCCTGACCCCGAAGTCGAGATTGCCTGCCTGCCGAACTGCCAGAGCCCCGATGATCCGCCGAAATATCCACCCATCCGGTTTAAAGAGTATTTGCAGAGCCGATTTGATGCGTCTTATCACTCGAATACGACTGACTGAGCCACTTTTTTACTGAGCCACTTTAGACCGTAGTTTAGCTTTTCTTGGCTTTTTGGGCTTCTCTTGGTCTAAATCGCTGGGCTGCATCACTTGGGCTGCATCACTCGGACTCAATCACTTGGACTCAATCACTGGACTGAATCACTGGACTGAATCACTGGACTGAATCACTTGGACTCAATCATAGAGCAACCTGGAAAATGAATTCTTCTAGAAAAATCTTTTCAGAGAAAAATCCCGACAGGGGACTGCCGGGAGACAAACTGCTTAGGTATATCAGATGTCTATTAGCATAGCGATTATAGGAACAGATGTTCATCCCCCGGATGGGTATTTTTTTCTTTTTTTACAATTTTTAATCAGCCTGTCTATCCTGATTAGCCTGTCTACCCTGATCTGTCTGTCTATCCTGATCAGCTATCCTAGAGCGATTTTCCCTCGCTAGCTACAAATCAACTGGCGTACCAAAAACGGTGTAGCAGAAATTAGTTCAATTCGAGTGATCGCCCGGTTTTGAATTTGCATTTCGAAAGGAACTACTGTCGAGGCGGTCGAGGGAGGGGTGGCTGCTTGCAGGTAGGTTAGCTCACCCAGCCGTTGGTCATCAATCAATCGATCCTCAGCATCATAGCCTTGAATGCGTATTTGCCGCGCTCTAACCCCTTGAAGATTGACCAGTTGGCGAGGCTGTTGAAAGTGAATTTGTAGGGATGAGCGGGGCTTGAGAGGTAGCAAACCCATCTGAGTGATTTCAAACGCGGGATTGGAGGGCTGAAGGGCGATCGCGTTCGTGAATTCAATTCCCCACATTTGATATTGGGATGCCACGATCGTGAACGGTGACAGGTTTTGGAAGTTCAACTGAATCAGGCTTTTGAGTTGCCAAGCCGCACAGTGGAATGGAACAACAGTCGGTGGATCGCACTTTTTTTGAGGTAAGCTTTGGGGCAACGCTTGGGGCAAACCAATACAGGCAGGAAACCAAGGCTTAGCAGGTGCTGCTGGGGGGAGAGGGAACGTAGGGGGAAACATAGTTTGTTATCGGGGTCAATCTATATAACGCCCTACAGTGCCTACAACCACTACTCCGCATCGCCCACCAAAGCTCAACAGAACTTCAAACTGCTGCAAACTCCCGATGAACCTCACTGCTGCTAATTTGCTGCTCTGACTCCCCAAGCCGATCCATTTCGCTAGCTGAGAGCAGGGGAAGGTTCCTGTAACTGCACCACTTTTGCCCGATAGAGCGCAACAATCTTCGCCACAACCTGATTGACATCTAACGCATCAGTTTGCAGTTCGATCGCATCAGCCGCCTTGCGGAGTGGGGAAATCTGACGAGTACTATCTTTCAAATCTCGCTCATAGATGGCGCGTTCCAACTCTTTAAGCGGCACTTCCGGCTGTCCCTGATCCTTTAGGTCTTGCTGTCGCCGTCTGGCACGCTCCTCCACGGAAGCGGTGAGAAAGATCTTCAGCTCCGCATCGGGGAAGACGCAGGTGCCAATATCGCGCCCATCCATGACGATGCCACCCCGTCGCCCATATTCCTGCTGACGCTTCACCAATTCTCGCCGCACAACGGGCTGAGCCGCGATCACCGATACCTTGGCGGTCACTTCCAGGCTGCGAATTGCATGGGTGACATCGCGATCGTTGATCGAAACCCGCATGGTCGCAGGATCGCCGCTGATCTCAATCTGACATTGACTCACCAACTCAGCGATGGCTGCTTCGTCATCAATGGCAATGCCCGCATCCAACACCAGCCAGGTGACTGCTCGATACATGGCTCCGGTATCCAGGTAAAGCAATCCTAAGGTTTGGGCCACTTGACGCACCACGGTCGATTTGCCCGCTCCGGCTGGCCCGTCGATCGCCAAAATGGGCTGCCGGTAACTGAGCACAATGTTATCGATCAGGCGGGTAGAGCCAAGCCGTGCTGCAATTGCCAAGAGTCCAGTTTCTTCAACTTGTTCTAGAGGAGTCATGGTGTCAGGGTGTACCAGTTCAATGTATTCCGGCTGGATATCCGGGTAGATTTGGAGTGCCGATCGCACGAGTTCGATCAACCGCTCGCCATGCCTCACCCCTGCCTGAAAAGCCTGTTGAGCCTGCTGCAAACTGTGATAAATAGCAGCCGCACTCGATCGCTGATCAGCCGAGAGGTATTGGTTACGGGAGCTGAGGGCCAGTCCGTTGGCTTCTCGCATAATCGGACAAACCACCAATTCTACCGGAAGGTTGAGATCCGTGATCAGTTGCCGCAGAATTGCCACCTGCTGGGCATCTTTCTGTCCAAAGTAAGCCCGATCCGGCTGGACAATGTTCAGAAGCTTGGTGACAACGGTTGCGACCCCTTCAAAATGCCCCAAACGGGATCGACCGCATAACCCCGCCATCAGCGTTTTGGGAGGCATCACTTGGGTAAGTTGAGCAGCAGGGACAGTCCCATAGAGTGCTTCGGCCGTAGGGGCAAAGATCACATCTACCTCGGCCGCTTCACACAGTTGCTGATCGCGATCGAGGGTGCGGGGATATTGCTGAAAATCTTCGTTCGGGCCAAATTGCAGCGGGTTAACAAAAATACTCACTACCACACAATCATTCTGCTGCCGCGCCCGCTGGATCAAACTGAGATGCCCAGCATGAAGTGCCCCCATGGTTGGCACCAGCCCGATCGAGGGTGCTAACCCGTCACAGGAGAATCTGAGGTTGTTGTTGGGGGGGCTGTGAATGTCTTCGCCTTGACTCGATCGCCACTGTTTAAGATAGCAGCGCAATCCAGCAACGGTTGTGAATAGTCGCACCGGACTCTCCTGTCCCAGACCTAAATCCTCCGCTTTGTAGTGTACAAAATTCTTAGCCAGTCATAGGGGCAGGTAGCCGAACAAAGTTGAAATGCTCAAGGGCAAAGACAGGCTCTTCATTTAGGCTTCATCGATCGGGATCGATCCCTAGCTCGCTATAGTTGGATCAGTTTGGATCTTTGGATCTAATGATTGGATCAATGAGTTGAATTAAACCGCTGGATCGGGAGAAGCCCTATGGTTGCTTTACCGCTTGCCTCATCCCCTGCGCTCCCCCCAACCCTCTCCCTGGAAGACTGGCTGGATAATCCGCCAGAACGGACGGAGTGGATCGATGGATCGCTGATTGCAAAAAATGGTATGACGCTTAAACACAGTAAGATTCAAGGCAATTTGTACTTCTATTGGCGCAATTATCGAGACCAGCATCAACTGGGGGGATCAATCTATACTGAAGCGCCCTGCCGCACCCGTAAACAAGGACGAGTTCCAGATGTGGCTTATCTCACCCCGGAACTGGTGGCACAGTATGGAGATGTCAAGGTGTTACCGCAGAGTTTTCCCTTGATCGCGGAAGTGATCTCACCGACGGATCTGGCGGAAGAAGTGATCGTCAAAGCCCAAGAATATTTGCAGTCTGGTAGTGAAGAGGTATGGCTGGTGTTTCCGGAGGCGGGCTGGGTGATCGCTCTCACACCTGAAACCAGACAGATTTTTATGGTGGGTGAGATCGCTCGGACGACAAACGTATTGCCTGGGTTTGCAGTGGCGATCGATGAGCTGTTGGCGTAAGTTGATCGACTCACACCAGTCATAGACTCACACCTGGCATTGCACTACTTAATCGGGTTCATCTCTAGGGGAAACTTGCTCTGAAACTTGCTCTGAAACTTGCTCTGAAGCGGGTGAAGCATCTGAGTGTTCTGATTGCAAAGCATCCAACGGTGAAGCATCCAACGGCGAAGCATCCGACGGTGAAGAACCTGCCCAGTTTGCCGCAGTCTCTGCTGCCCGATAGGTTTTGCGAGCCACCTCATAGGGCGATCGACTGGAAATCACCTCCAACTGTTGCGGCTGAGCAGAACGTTGGGGCTGACGGCGGCGAGACACTCCCTCTTCGCTGGTTTCCTCCGCGATCACCTCATACAAAATTGCCGATTTATCCAGACTGCCCCGCCGCAGCACCCGCCCTAATCGCTGGATATATTCACGGGTTGAGCCAGTGCCTGAGAGTAGGATCGCTACACTTGCTTCCGGCACATCCACGCCTTCATTCAACACATGGGAAGCCACTAAGGTTTTATAGTCGCCCTCCCGGAACTTTTGCAAAATCTCATGCCGCTCTTTCACCGGGGTTTGGTGAGTGATCGCCGGAATCAGAAAATCCTGCGAGATCCGATAAACCGTGGCGTTGTCGTTGGTGAAAATCAATGTCTGCTCTGGATAGTGCTGCGCTAGCAGATCGGCCAACACCCGCAGTTTGCCCTCGGTACCCAAAGCGATCGATCGGGCTTCCCGGTGAGCCAGCATTGCTCTACGTCCCGGTTTGGACTGGGCACTCGCCTGCACGAACCGCTGCCAACCTTGCAAAGTGCCGAGCCAGAGGTTGGACTGACGCAAAAAACGGTCGCGGGTGGCAATCAGTTCGTCGTAGCGCTGCCGTTCTGACTCAGCCAGCTTGACTCGCACTTGAATGATCTCATGGTGGGCTAAGGCTTTGCCAGCTAGCTCTTCGGCTGTGCGACGGTAAACCACCGAACCGAGTAAAGTATCCAGATCCGCATGGCGACCGTCCGATCGATCGGGCGTGGCTGTTAACCCCAACCGATAGGGCGCGATCGTATATTCTGCAATCACCCGATTAAAGTCGCTGGGCAAATGATGGCACTCATCGCAGATCAGCAGCTCATAGCGGTTTCCGAGGGTTTCGGCCTGGATGGCGGCACTGTCATAGGTGGAAACCAAAATCGGCGATCGATCGCGCGAACCGCCTCCCAGTAGCCCCACTTCCGCATCGGGAAAGGCCGCCAGCAGGTGAGCATACCATTGATGCATCAGATCCAAGGTTGGTACTGTGATCAATGTGCTGCAACCGATCGCCTGCATCGCCATCTGAGCCAGGTAGGTCTTCCCGGCTGCCGTGGGGAGCACCACCACACCTCGCTGACCGGCACGCTGCCAAGCCTGTAGGGCTTCCTGCTGATGGGGATAGGGCTGGCGCTCTAAGCTGGCTTGCAGATCGACTGTGCCAAATGCGGCCGCCTGATCCTGAATCTGAATGCCCTCCTGCTGCAAACAGGTCAACAGCGATCGATATTGGATGGCGGGAATTCGAAACCGCTCAATTCGATCGTCCCAGGTCGCGAAATCAATCCAGGCTTTGCCGCGAGGCGGTGGGTGCAGAATTAAGGTGCCGCGATCGAACTTAAGGCTAGGTGTGCGACCCATTGCAGTCTAGGGGGCTAAGAGAAGATAGAACCCTGTCCTTCATTCTGACATTGGATCTGACATTGGATCGGAACTATCAAGGGCATAGCGGATGGAGTTCGATTGGCGTATTAAGTTTGATTTGGGTTCGATTCGATCGATCCAAAATGCCGCAAAATCTCTCCGATTTGGGTTCACTAAGCTCTGTAGATCTATGTAGATATGTGGATCGATATCATGAACAACCCAGAGAAAAAGCTGCCATTTCAAGTGGTCGAAACCGTGACTCGCGGCGGCACCACCTTCGAGTTATTAGAATATGCGCCGCTAGCAGGCAGCGAGACTATGGCGATCGCTGAGCAAATCTACACTCTTAATCGAGCGGGAGTCCGGTTACGGCAACTGCGGATTCGCCTCAACAATGATGCCGTCCGCACCGAACCCGGGGTGCTCCAGTTCATGAAGGGACGACTGGAAATGGAAAGCTCAACCGGCGCAGGTAGCGGCATGGAAGGCTTTCTGAAGGGGGCACTGGCGGCGGCTCGCACCGGCGAGACCCTCTTCAAGCCGCTCTATCGAGGCAGCGGTGAGCTTTACTTAGAGCCGACCTTCGGACACTACTGGCTGATGCAGCTCAATAACAATACGCTCTATGCCGATCAAGGCTTGTTCTGTTGCTGCGAAGATTCTGTCAAAGTCAGTGCCCACAAGGTCGAGAGTTTTTCGGCACGGGTGGCGGGTGGTGAAGGTCGCTACCAAACCAAAGTCAGCGGCAGTGGCATTGTGGTGCTGCGAATTCCGGTGCCTAAAAGTGAAATCATTGAGCTGACCCTAGACAACGAAACGCTGCAAGTAGATGGCTCTTTTGCCTTGCTGCGAACCGCCGAGGTGCAGTTCACGGTCGAAAAAGCCTCCAACTCTTTCCTGGGCGCCATGACCAGCGGCGAAGGTCTGCTGCAAACCTTTCGCGGCACTGGTCGAGTTTGGATCGCGCCTACCCAACCCCTCTATCAAAGTATGCAGTTGGGCATGACTTCTGCTCTGAATGCTCGCATGGGGGCTAGCTAGCCTGTCGAAAACGGCGATCAGAAAGCAGCGATCAAGCGATCAGAATTAGGGAATACCCAATTGCTGGAGTCACCTTGCTGGAGTCACTAATTGCTGGAGTCACTAATTGCTGGAGTCACTAATTGCTGGAGTCACTAATTGCTGGAGTCACCTTGCTGGAGTCACCAAATCAGTTGACAGGATCAGGCTGAATCCTGAGAATTATCTCAGTGAAAAAATTGATTGATGCTTCATCAATTAAAACCTATAAGACCTAATCAATGCTCAATTGATTGATGCTCCAGGGGTACGCAAGAACTTCATGGCAAAGCAAGCGGTTTGGATGATCGGAGGGTTGACTCTTATCGGTTGGTTCGGGTGCCAATCGATCGCGTCTGCCCGACCAGCGGCTATTTTTGATCCTTATATTTACCAAATTCGCCAAGAGCTGCCTCCCAACTTTGAAATGCGGCTGCCTGCCGAGGTGTTGCTAACGGCCGGGCCGGGACTGGAGCCAGAAGAATTAATCATCAAACTATTGCCAACCCGCTCGCCGTCTCGCTTGACGATCGGGCTATTCACCTGTGATCGCAGCCCCTTTCCCTGCTTGGTGGGAGGCTTCACCGTCGAGTCTAGTCAGTCCGAAAGTGCTCAGCGATCCTTAGATCAGCATCGGCAGTTGGGTAGCCCGATCACCCTGGCAGAGGGCATTCAAGGCTACATGCAGGACGGGCCGCTGCTCATGCCTGCCTCAGATTTCTCGACCCTGATGTGGGAACAGCGCGGTATGGTTTATACCCTCAGTTTTCTAGCCGCAGAGCGCGAGAACATCCTCACCATGGGGCGATCGATGGCGAATCAGTTGCCCTTGCGATCGATCCAACCCCATTCGGCGCAACGCCCAGGGAACCTCTAGGTAAAAATTCTCAGCAAATTTGTTTCATATTTCTTTAACAGTTCACATTCAGTGATAATCTGAGAAGTGGCATTTTGGAATAGTTAAGCCATTTCCAGTTTTTAAAAAGCTGATCACACGATAGGCGCAAGCATGGTCACCACAGCAGAAAAAACCAACGTCGGCTACATCAGTCAGGTTATTGGTCCCGTCGTAGATGTCCGGTTCCCGGCGGGGCAAATGCCTAGAATCTATAACGCTCTTTCCATTAAGGGCACCAATTCCGCTGGGCAAGAGATTTCAGTTACCTGTGAAGTACAGCAGCTTCTGGGCGACAACCAAGTGCGATCGGTGGCGATGAGTTCCACAGATGGTCTGGTGCGCGGCATGGAAGCAGTGGACACAGGCGCTCCGATCAGCGTTCCGGTTGGCACAGCTACCCTGGGTCGCATCTTCAACGTGTTGGGCGAACCTGTGGACAATAAAGGAGATGTCCAAGGCGGCGAAACTTCTCCCATCCACCGTCCAGCTCCCAAATTGACTGAACTGGAAACCAAGCCTTCCGTATTTGAAACCGGCATCAAGGTGATCGACCTGCTCACCCCCTATCGTCGTGGCGGTAAGATCGGTCTGTTCGGCGGCGCGGGCGTAGGCAAGACCGTGATCATGATGGAATTGATCAACAACATTGCTACCCAGCATGGCGGCGTGTCGGTGTTTGCAGGCGTGGGCGAACGTACGCGGGAAGGTAATGACCTCTACAACGAAATGATCGAGTCTGGGGTAATCGACAAAGACAACCCTGCCAACTCCAAGATCGCGCTGGTGTACGGTCAGATGAATGAACCGCCCGGAGCCAGAATGCGCGTCGGTCTGTCCGGTCTGACCATGGCGGAATACTTCCGGGATGTGAACAAGCAGGACGTGCTGCTGTTCGTAGACAACATTTTCCGCTTCGTTCAAGCCGGTTCTGAAGTATCCGCACTGCTCGGTCGGATGCCTTCTGCCGTAGGCTATCAGCCGACTCTGGGCACCGACGTGGGCGACCTGCAAGAGCGGATCACCTCCACTACCGAAGGCTCAATCACCTCGATTCAGGCGGTCTATGTGCCTGCGGACGACTTGACCGACCCGGCACCGGCCACTACCTTCGCTCACCTGGATGGTACCACCGTGTTGTCTCGGGGTCTGGCTTCCAAGGGGATCTATCCGGCAGTAGACCCGCTGGATTCCACTTCGACCATGCTTCAGCCCAACGTCGTGGGGGATGAGCACTACAATACGGCTCGTTCTGTCCAGTCTACCCTCCAGCGCTATAAGGAATTGCAGGACATCATTGCGATTCTCGGTCTGGATGAGCTATCGGAAGATGACCGCCTGACTGTGGCACGGGCTCGTAAGATCGAGCGTTTCCTATCGCAGCCGTTCTTTGTGGCAGAAGTATTCACTGGCTCACCGGGCAAGTATGTAACCCTGGAAAAAACCATCAAAGGCTTCCAGATGATCCTGTCCGGTCAACTGGATGAGCTGCCGGAACAGGCCTTCTACATGGTGGGTGACATTGATGAAGCGATCGCTAAAGGCGAGAAGCTGAAGTCAGAAGGTAAGTAAAGACCAATTAGGTCATTAGGCAAACTAGAACGAGATAGCAGGCAGGTGAGTTGTCTGAGGCGCGGCTTCCCACTCCCTGTCTGTTGTTTGAGTTGTTCGCAGAAAAACAGGCGGAGAAACAAATGGCTTTAACAGTACGTGTCGTAGCTCCCGACAAAACCGTCTGGGATGCGGCTGCGGAGGAGGTTGTGCTCCCCAGTACGACTGGTCAATTAGGAATTCTTTCGGGTCATGCCCCATTGTTGACGGCATTAGATACTGGTGTGATGCGGGTACGAGCTGGTAAAGAATGGCTGGCGATCGCGCTGATGGGCGGTTTTGCGGAAGTCGAAGACGACGAAGTCACCATTCTCGTTAATGGTGCAGAGCGAGGCGATGCCATCAATTTGGAAGAAGCTCGTACCGTCTATAACGAAGCAGTGACCAAATTGAACCAAGCCAGTGGCAGTGATAATCGTCAGGCCAAAGTGCAGGCAGAACGTAATATGCGACGCGCACGGGCCCGGTTTCAAGCTGCGGGTGGTATGGTGCAACTCTAGGTGCAGCTCTCAATTCAACTGGCTTTGGCTCCAAGGCACTGGTTTCAAGATACTTCATACGCTTTCTGAAGAGCCCGGCGTTCGATCGCTGGGCTTTACACTTTCTGGGGTTATGCTTCGCACGGCAAAAATAATCCCGGAGCTAGATGATTTTGCCTATCCCCTACGAAGTGAAAAACTCTTTGCAGCTTCTTCGTGTAATCATGAGCAACTGATAGCTTTGGCGTTGAAGTAGGCTGAACCCACGGTACCGATCGGCATCAGAGAGCACCAGTTTAGGATTAGGGGTTGGGGAGTCAAGTTGTGTTGGAGGGGTTGCCAGTGGGGTTTTGCAGCGAATTTTGGAAAG
>JALOOM010000064.1 GCA_025454395.1 Elainella sp. Prado103 | reverse complement strand
AATACTCATCAACTCTACTTATTGACCGCAATAACCTATTGACCGCAATAACCTATTGACCGCAATAACCTATTGACCGCAATAACCTATTGACCGCAACAACGATCGATCCCCAAACTCGCGAGAAGGAGATCACTCACCGCGTTAGCAATGGCAAATTCACTAAAGAAGCTTTTCGAGAAATCGAAGCCCTGCATTTCAGTGACGATCGCAATCACCAACGATCCCAGGTCATTTTCTCCTTCCATGCGCTGGCGCACAAAAACCTGGGCCGCCCGTTCCGCGATCGATTGGTTAACGGCTTCCGGAATAAATTCCTGATCGAGCCATTGATGCAAAGCCTGCATCAACCATTGTCCTTCTTGTTGAGCATCAACCGCAGGCGGCAAAGTGATTGCTTCAATCGGTTCAGCCATCGATCGTTCTAAGCTAGAAAAGAATGCTAAAAGTATTTTCAGCATAGACTAGATTAGCCCCAAATAGGGCGATGGCAAGGTATCTCATCCGGGTCAGCGTTAATTGGGGTATTTCAACTCCCTATGCCATTCTGCCGGTGCTCTCTTCCCACTACGACATTGCTACGATCATTCAAGGCTATGCCCAAGGCTACTTTTTGATGGAGGAGCCAGAGACAGGTCTTGCCTGGTACTCTAGTCGATCTCATGCGTTGATTCCCTTAGACGATCGTTTCCGTTATCCCCGATCGCTGCAAAGAGTGCTCAATCAAAACCGTTTTGAGGTCGCCATTAACCGCAATTTTGCTGCCGTTGTGGATGGCTGTGCCGATCGACCTACGACCTGGATCTCCTCGGAACTGAAGGAAATTTACCTGGCACTTCATCAGGCTGGCTGGGCCCATAGTTTTGAAACTTGGCAGGATCGTGAGCTGGCAGGTGGCATTTTGGGGATCGCGATCGGCGGAGCATTCATTGGTGAATCGATGTTTTATCGAATTCCAGAAGGCTCCAAAGTAGCGATGGTAAAACTTGTGGAATGGCTCCGATCTCAGCAATTCTTACTGTTCGATGCCCAGATGACTAACCCCCACCTAGAACGATTTGGCTCCTATCAGGTCTCTCAGGAGGAATATGAAAAGCGGTTGTGGCAGGCAATTCAACAGCCCTGTTCATTCATCTAATCAGTTTCCCGCATTTTCGCTAGCCACCTCCTAGTCCACTGACCAGTCGCTTTTGACCAGTCGCTTTTGACCAGTCGCTTTTGACCAGTCACTTTTGACCAGTCGCTTTTGACCAGTCGCCACCTATTTGACAGCAAATCGCCGCACGGCGAACAGGCTACCCAATAATCCTACAGAGCAACCTAGTCCGAGGAGGGCTAAGGGCAAAGTTACTTGCTGTTGCCAGCTCAGGGGCGAGGCACTGGTAAGAAATTGGATAAACTCTGACTGTTGTTGCAGCAGGCTCGCTAAAAACTCTTGCACGCCAGTAATCAAGCCCCAGGCAACTAGCGCTCCCACCACGCCTAGCATCAGACCCTGCAAAATAAACGGCAGGTAAATCCAGGTCGTCGTTGCTCCTACCAATTGCATTACCTCAATTTCACGCCGACGAGCCATCACAATTAGCCGGATCGTCGTATTAATGACTGCGATCGCCGTCCCTGAAAGCACAGTGATCATCCCTAAACTCAGCCAGCTCAGCCCCTGGTTCAACTGACTGATGCGCTGAACAGCCTCATCAACATATTGCACCGCATCAACACCTGGCAGCGCTTTCAGCTTTCCCGCTAGGGTGGGTACCTCTGCCGCCCCTTTCACTTTCACCTTCAGTTCATCCACTAACGGATTGCCATTGAGTTGTTCGGTGGCCCCTCGAATTTCCGAGGATCCCATCTCCTGCAACAAGTTAGACCAGGCTTCCTCTTTCGAAACGGGGGTGACAGCGATCACTTCTGGGAGAGCAGCCACCGTCGGTTGGAGATCAGCCGCTTGGATGCCGGTATCTAAATAAACGGAAACTTCGAGCTGGTTACCAAACTGCGCCAAAATTCGATCGATCTGCCAAGAAGCCTGCACACTCATACCAAATAAAAACAGCAGCACTGTGACCGTACTGACCGCAGCCCAATTCATCCAGCCACCTCGCTTCAACCCTAAGACGGTTTCACGCAGCAGATAGTCTGATCGAGTTAAAAGTTGCAGCACGTTAGACACTCATCCTCCCTTAGATCCAGTAGATCCAGCTTGCATCAATTGAGAAAACCGATGAGAAAACCTACGGAAACTTGCGTAGATTAGTTCGACTTCCTACCGATCGGCTTGATCTTTAGAATTTCAACCTGGGTGAATTATAGTCATCTCTCCTGTTTTCGGCGTTGGAGCCTCCCCTTCTATTCACGGGGTATTCCTGAATCGCAACCTCATGATCGCCCATGATTCACATTGCCTATGATTCACTGCGCTTTTTTCTAGGGAAATTTGCGTTTACCAGAAGGGAGATGATTCACTATGATGGAGAAAGCAATAAATTTAAACAGAAATCCATCAGTCTTTGCAGGTTCAGTCATGACGGCTCAAATCGTTGAAAAGAAAAAACTTGAAAAAGCTCCCCTGGAACTTCACTACCTGGGCGATCGGGTTCTCAGACAGCCTGCGAAGCGTGTCACCAAAATTGACGATGAAGTACGGCAGCTTGCCCGTCAAATGCTGCAAACTATGTACAGTGAGGATGGCATTGGACTGGCAGCCCCTCAAGTGGGTATCAACAAACAAATCATTGTGGTTGATTGTGAACCAGATAAGCCAGAGTCGCCTGCCATGGTGTTAATTAATCCAGTGGTTACCAAAACCAGTCAGAAAACCTGTGTGGTTCAAGAAGGCTGCCTGAGCATTCCCCAGGTTTACTTAGATGTGACTCGCCCCGAAGTGATCGAAGTATCCTTCAAAGATGAGAATGGTAAGCCTCGCAAAGTTACTGCTGATGGCTTACTAGCCCGCGTTATTCAACATGAAATCGACCATCTCAATGGTGTCATGTTTGTCGATCGGGTCGAAAATAGCTTGGCTCGCAATCAAGAATTAACCAAGCATGGATTTGCAGTGAACGCGGTCAATCCGATCGCTTAGATGCCATCACTTGAATGATCCCTGAGCAAGACTACCTGTCACACCTGTGGTAGCTCAATCTGAGAATTGCTTAATCTAAGAATTGCTTAATCTGAGAATTGCTTAATCTGAGAATAACTCAATCTGAGAGTAATCATGTTATGAGCTGATCCCTTTGCGGTCAGCTTTTTTAGTGCTTGTGCCCACTTGCCTCAAATTTGCTATTGCAAGATTGTAATATTTCTGTTATCTTTGTTTACATAAGTTTACAAAAACGTGGTTCATTCTAAGGTGAGTTTATGAGAAGCGGTTTAGTGCAAGAAGAGCAGGGTCGTCTGAACAACTATGCGATCGAGCCCAAAATGTATGTGATGGCAGAAACGCAGACGGGCTTCACGCCCTATGCCGAAAAGCTCAATGGTCGGCTAGCCATGTTAGGCTTTATCTCATTACTTGTTCTGGAAGCCGTGACTGGCCATGGACTGCTCGGATTGTTGTCTCAGCTTCAGTAGCATGTTGATACAGCAGATGACAGCAATCGATCGTAGGTTGCTTAGTTCGCTGAAGCAGTTGAAACTAAATCCTTTGCATTAAAGAAAGCCTCGATCAGATACGATCGAGGCTTTTGGCTGAGTTGTAAGGGTGAACCCCGCAAGATGTAAGGATGTCTCAAGCCATCTCTCAAGCCATTAGAGTGTTGAAGTGATTCCCTCCAACACTCAACCTGACACTAACCTAACAGTCCCGCAGTTCCGGAGTTTGATTTAAAATTTGCTGCCGAATTGAGATGAAATCTGCATAGGCAGGCGTATCCAGCGCATCTAACCGGAAGGCTGCCAAGTTATGGCAATTCTGGAAGGCAAGTTTAATCTGAAAGTGCTGTTCAACCGATCGGCGGATCGCATCTCCTCCCACCAGGCGTAACAGTTGGGCTCTCGCTTGCTCATCGGGTGGCGAGACAGCATGATTGGCCCAAGCTTGTCCTTGATGGATACGGTTCACCAAATATTCCACAATTTGCCAAGCATAGGGCAACGACTCGCGAATGGCTGTAACAAACGCAACTTCATCCACTTCACCGATCGCGGCTTGCTGCAACACTTCGTGACTGAGATTCAAAGACATGCGATTAGTCCTGATTCATATAAGGATGCGTCATCCTAACATGCAATCTGATAATGAGAATCATTATTACTCTAAAAAGCAAAGCTTATTAGTAAATCTTCAACTCATCAATCAGTGAATCGAATCATCAGTTGGCCGATCGTGGTAGATCATCATTCAAGCTCACTGATCAATTGGTTCGCTGGAGAGCTAGCCAAGTCAATAGATTGGATCAGTGCGGATGAAAGAACTAAGTTTTTCATTGAAGCCATCGATCGGGTATCAAGTTCATTGACTATTGCTGCACTAGCTGACCTCAGAAGAATTATTAAAGTCAAAATTAGTCGTTCTCTTCGTCATCATCTTGGTCGTTCTGATTTTCACCATCCCCATCATTCTCCTCATCCTCATCTCCAGGCTGGTTTTCATTGTTGCTGTCATTGTTGCTGTCATTGTCGCCGTCATTATCTTCCTCTTGATTAACCTCATTGTTTTGAGGACGATTGTCACCAGCCGGTTCGTCTTCCTGTCCACCACCACAGGCGGCTAGGAAAGTTAAACAACCCACTAAAATCAGGACAAACCAATTTTTTGCAATCATGTTGCACCTTTTGGGAAACAGCCTGTTTTCCATCCTAGCCAAAAATAGTCATGGCTAAAATTAGGGTTTTTAATGGTTTCAGTATGAAGAAATGATGGGAAAGATGAGCGCCGTATTCCCATCCGATCGACCCAATTACCCCCCCTCTGGGTGAGAAGCCATAAACCGCACAATGTCTCCGCGGGTTAAGACCCCAACCAATTGACCAGCAGCATTAATCACTAGCAATCGATGTACTTTCCGTTCATGCATGAGTTGAGCCGCTTGCCGCAAAGGGTAGTCTCCCGCCACGGTGACGAGATCCTTTTTGGTCATCACTTCTCCTACAGTTTGCCCCAGTGCTTTGTGGAGATCGCGTTCATACTTAGCAGGATTTTCCAGATAGATGACACTATCGAGAATCATAATGTAGGCCGGTGGTGTGACACCAGTTTCTTGCCACATCAGATCAGTTTCAGAAATCACACCAACTAGCTTGTCGGTTTCATCAATCACAGGCAACCCACTAATGCGTTGCTCTGCCAAAATTTTAATTGCTTCGTTAAGGGGAGTTTCAGGACGTACCGTGATCGGATCACGGGTCATCACATCGGCAACGGAGGTGGACACCATAACGCTCGCTTACAAATCAGAATTCGGACACAATGCTACCCCCCATGTTACCCCTCCCTGGGCTTCATCGATTGCGGATCGCTTCTGCACTCAACAGAACTTCCAAATCTGTTAATCTTCCCGATCCCGCTAATCTATTGCAGGAAATATTCCAAGCTCAGCGGATTTCCAAACCCATTGGGCATCGAGAAGCTCAACCGAGAGGCTCAACCAGTTCGTTAGGAAGTTCATCAGGAAGTTAGTCAGGATACCAAAACATCCCCTTGATGCCTTCTGGATCGGACATAAATCCTAACCCTCGATAGAAGTCCACCACATGCGGATCGGCAAATAATGTGATGTTGCTAATATCTTCGCTGCGCAGACGCTTAATCATCTGTCGCATCAGGGCTTTGCCTAATCCCTTACCCTGATAATCCGGATGAACCACCACATCCCAAATCGTGGCATTGAAAGCATGGTCAGAAGTGGCGCGTGAAAACCCGATCAATCGTCGCTGTGCTCCTCGCTGTTCCCACATGGAAACAACCAGGAAACTGTGCTGAATGGCTTTTTTGACCTTACGTAAAGGTCGCCTTGACCAGCCAACTGCATCACACAATTCTTCTAGCTCATACAGATCAATCTCTCGATCGGTACTGAAGAAGATGCGGGCATTACCAACAGTCAGCGCTGGAGTGGTATAGCGATCGGATTCTGCGGGCTTCGGTGCCGCAGTGACATCGGAGGTACTGAATAAACTCTTCCAGAAACCCATGCAGGCGTGGCTCAGGTAGTACAGAGTGAAATGACGGTAATGATTAGTATAGAGCGGATCTCTCGTATGATTCTTACATCGCTAATTTCCTCTAAACAAGACTGATCCAAAGCTACAAGAAAACTTTATCTTTTCTGTACTTATATCTTTTTTTATAAACTTCAGCCCAAATCGGGGCTTTGAAAGATTCTTTCTCCGCTAGGGCTTTATAGATTTAGTGTTGTTCATTCATCAATTTGAGTTCTGTCTGGTCTGTGACTTCTATCCAGCTTATGGCTTCCGGACTGAAATCGTCCACATTGGATTTATTGAAGCGCTTTAATCGAGCGTTTCCCCAGTTCTATGAACAATTTGTCAGCAGCGAAATCCAACTCCAGAATTTGCGGCTGGCCTACCAGCTCTACAAAACGCGGCAAGCAGTGATTGAATTGAACCCTGAGGGCAACAAAACTGCGCTCTACTTTGCCTACCGCAACCAATCTTTTCTGCTCAGCGACATTTTTGGCGTTTTGGCAGCCTATGGTTTGGCGATCCATGGACTCAACCTGTATGGGCAGATCGATCCTCCCATGCTGGTGTTCGTAAAATTGGTCGTTTCTCGGGGCGGAAAAGCACTCAGCGAAAAAACCGCAGAGAATGTTTGTCGTGCGATCCGCGAAGCCTTAGCCGGACGCTTTGAAGTGGAAGAAATGCTGGCAGTGGAATTCAACCTGGATGCTGGATTAGAGCAAGTTGAAACCGAGTTTTATGTCGATCCAGTCTTTCATCTACCGGCCCTACTCATTGAAGCAGACAACCAACCTGGTCTGTTTTATAAAGTTATGTATGCGATCTGGCAAGAAGACTTACTGATTGTGAACGCCAACTTACTGGTCTGGCGAGGTCGGACTCGGTTGATTCTTTATCTTTTGGGCCCCAACGAGAGCCTGATCCCTGAGTATCTGGGCCAAAAAATTGCCGATGGAGTGCGACGACGATTAATGAAAAAACCCCTCTAAGGGGCTTTACACAAGCGTCTAATGCATCTGATCGGACTACGACGCACCATACACTCCTGAAAAATATCAGGAAAACAGCATAACAGGTTCAAGTCGCCCGCTTAGATGGCTTCCAACTCGGTCGGAATTCCCAAAATAGGGCAGGAGATGCAATTGGCTAACTGTTGGAGCAACGGGTGCTCAGCATCAGTGCAGCCCAAAAACAGAAGGTCGGCAGATTGAGCAGCAACCACCTGCTGCAACTCAGTCGCTACAGCACCAAACCGCAAGTGTGCTTCCACCGATCCACGCCACTCATCTGACAGACAACGTGCTTGCCAAAGAATCCGATCGACATCCTCCAATGTATCCACAAAAGATGATGTAGGTGCCTGACGCTCCATCACCTGAACCGGCGATCCAGACTGAGCTAACGTGCTGGTGCTGCATTGAAACCCAAATTGCTCAACTGCAGGTAAGGCACAGGTGTTGCTGCTCTGAGCGGCTTGTGTCCGTGACAGACTCGGCAGACTCAGGGAATTGTAACAATCGATCACATACACCACATGCACCATGACTTGCTTTTGAGTCGCCAAACGAGTCTGATGCGCCATCCATAAAATAAAATCCAATGCAGTTTGACTGTTTGGAGAGCCGTTATAGCCGATCACAAAATTGCCTGTGATTTCAGAAGAAGGGCTGGAACCAGAAGATAACAACATTTGTTCACTGAGGTTATCCTGTCCCAGAGCGTTTTGTAGACGCAGCAAAATGGGTTTAATGTTCATAACTTAACCAGCGTGAGGATGGGTAGCTAAAGAAATTTAGAGTTTTGCAACTAACACTGGGCTAAACCGCCTCAGCAATCTCAGCAATCTCAGAATCGATCGCCTCAGTCTTCATCGGGACTATTGCGGAAAACTGCCCTGAAATATTGGCCGATCGGAACTCATGGGAATTTACTCATCAGGATTAGATTGCCAAAGCCTGCTCGTTAAAATCTGTGGCTAACAACGAGCGAACAACAAACCATGGATTAACAAGAACAATGGGTTAACAACGGGTGACGATTGCAGTCCAAAACAGGGCGGAGTAGCCAGCAAACCATGAAGCTCCTAACCAGGTTTCCCAGTCTTGCGACAAATGGATGCACCAAAGGCTCGCATCAATGCCACTGGCACGCCGAATTAAACCCTTTCTTCAACTTTCTCAAAAATGTCAAAATATCTTGACACTCCTAAGGTAGATTCTCATCTAAGGCTCCCCTCTCAACCCAAACTAGCTACAGATCAAGAGCCTCAACCAGGTCTTGCAAACCGGGTTTAGGCCCAGCGATCCAAAAGCAGAGTCGAGATCAAATGCGATTGGTCAATCCCATAGCGTGTCCCCAAAGCAGTCCACTGTTCTGAGCTATAGCACCTTGAAGCGCATGAGCAGGTCATAGTATCTCCTCAAAATCAACATACTTGAGCAACGGTGAAAGTGACAAATTGGAGATACTGACGAGATCAGGGAAAAATGCTGTCTCTTCAGTCTCCCCTCACGGCCGACGGAGTTAGCTGACGGGCTAGGGCTGAGAGGTGCCCTTTTCGAGCCAACAGAAAATTCGGTACATTCAACCTGTTGATACTCGAAACACGCCCCAAAAATTTGGTTCCTCCGCTTCGATCGTCCTAGAAAGTTGGCGATTCACTTGCTTTCTAGAGGCTTGCCCTCCATGGACTGGTAAAACATCTCAGGAAGTCAAGACATCGATCGAATTAGGCTGACTTGAGCGGTTACTTGAGTGGTTAACACCTAAGTTGGTTAAGCATTGAACTGGGTTAACAGCCGTTAGCGAGCCGTTAGTGAGTTGCTAGTGAACAATCGTTAGTGAGCAGTCGTTAGTGAACAGTTGCTAACAGAGGATTTGAACAGAACTAAAGGTAACCGATAAAGCTAGGACAGAACGAGGCGAACTAGGTCGATTTAACTCATTCAGCCTGCACCTCACTGGACACAAACTTAACCTATTTTACTGAAGTTGTTCTGCTGGATTAATTTGCCTAATCTTTGACCTATCCTTGCCCCATCCTTGACCTATCTTGGTAGATCTTAAGACTTAATTACCTTTGTCAATCTAACACTGCTATTTTTATAGCGTCAATCTTCTCAAAAGGCAAAAATTTACGGAAAACGATATGTAACATTTGTTGCAGTCGATCGGTTGTGCCTATAGGATGATGAGCGGAGCCGAAAAGACAAATCCCGTAGATTCCACAGAATTGTTTTGTGACAATGCAACAGGGTCAGCTAAAGGTCGATCGCTTAGGCGGCTAATGTAAATTTATATGTCAAAAACGTCGCCCAATCCCCTCAATTCCGTTTTTTCATTTTTAAGGCGGCTGTCAATTGCAGCCAGAATCGTTAACATGCAGAAAGCCTTGTTGATCCGGTTAGAAATTCGCTTCATTCGTTCTTCGCTGTAGGTTGAGTTTAGAAATGCTGGACTTAGTAATCTTGCTTGGTCTTGCCATGGCAGTGACCGCTTTGCTCGGTTTATTGCTGGCAGGCTTTGTTTGGATGCCCTGGCTGATTGGCCTATTCCTTCTGGGCTTATTCGTTTTACTGATGCGGGTCTCTACCTCCCTCGATCCGTCCCTGACCTTAACCTTGACCTCAGAAGCACAACCCGAAAGCGCCGAAAGCACCTCATCTTTGACAGATATCACTACAGATATCATTGCCGCTCATCCACCAACTCAGCCAACCCCCACCATGCTCTACCGAGGGGCTAAGTATCGACTGAGCGATCGGTTACAATCAGCCTCTTCAGCCGTGCTCAAGGGCAAATATCGGGGTAATCCCTGGACTCACAGCTAGATGAGTCCTTATTAAACAGGACTTTTAGATAGTCTGATCAGATTTAGATAGCCCGATCGCTAGAGAGCGGCATCAAGGTTCGCAAGTTCTGGCAGCGCAATGTTTCAGCTAAACTGAGAGGGCGTTCATCTTGTTGGGCTAGCGCTTCGATGCCTGCAATCAAAGACTCTACAGCCCCCTGCTGACTATAGCCTCGTCGTTGCGCCACTTGAACCGCTTTTTCGTCTGCTATTTTGTCTGTTTCTAGATCACGAGTCTTACGCCAAATCTGAGTTACAGCGGCGGTGGTTAATCCTCCCATTGCCAAGATGCCAACTGCATTTGCCTGCCAAACTTCCATGCAGGTTGCTACTGCCCCGATCGCTACTAGGAATTGATAAGGCTCAGGTTTTAACCAGCGAAGCGTTGTCAACCACACTACTGCCCGCAAGAATAATAGATCGCGTTCAGATTCAGACAGTTGTTGCCAGCGGTTAAAATTAATGGCGATCGGGCGAACTTCTTGACCTGGTAGGGGCAATTTCGCAACGATGGCTGATTGTTGACGAGGCTGGCTGATTACTTTGCAGTACATCCGCCCCGACGCAGGCATTAGTTCAATCAGACGGCTAATTTCGGCTCCCTCAGACATAGGCTTTTCAGCCAGCGGGTTATGGTTCATGCCTTCACTCATCATGGTCTGACGGCTTGGCGCAAAATTTTTCCACACAGCGCACGAAACATTCAACTCCCATGCTCAACACTGTCTCATCAAAGTCAAACTGCGGGTGGTGATGGGGATAGTTTAATCCTTTACTGAGGTTGGCTGAGCCGAGGAAGAAATAGCAGCCCGGAACCGCCTGCAAGAAATATGACATATCTTCCCCACCCATGGTTTGACATTCTGGCACAATCCCAGCGGGGGTTTCAATCACGGTTTCTGCGACCGATCGCACCAAATTGGCCATCGCTGGATCGTTGATCACCGGCGGGTAAAGCATCTGGTAGTCGAGGTGGTAAGTCGCCCCCTGGCTCTGGCAAATGCCACCGATCAGTTGGTCTAATCGCTGCGCAAAATAGCCCTGTAACGATGGATCAAAATAGCGTACCGTACCACGTAGTTTTGCTGTATCTGCGATCACATTACAAGCATGGCCGGCATGAAACTCCCCAACGGTTACCACGGCGGCTTTGAGCGGATCCACATTCCGTCCAACAATGGTCTGAAGTGCATTCACAATTTGAGCCCCAATCACGATCGAATCGACCGTCTGGTGCGGCATGGCTCCGTGTCCTCCCTTACCCTGTAACCTCACCTCAAAAGTTTCTACGGCTGCCATTAAGGCTCCGGGCCGCACTCCGGCCGTTCCCAAGGGAAGATTGTTCCAGAGATGTAGCCCTACAATGGCATCCACCTGAGGATTTTGTAACACCCCTGCCGCAATCATGGGTTGAGCCCCACCCGGCCCCTCTTCTGCAGGTTGGAAAATAATTTTGACGGTGCCTGCAAATCGATCGGTATGGCGAGAGAGGTAATAGGCCGTTCCCAAAGCGATCGCTGTATGACCATCATGTCCACAGGCATGCATTAATCCAGCATGGCGAGAGCGATATTCCACTGCATTGGCTTCTTGGATCGGCAGAGCATCCATGTCGGCTCGAATCGCCAACACCGGCCCAGGCTGGTCACCTCCGATCGTAGCCACAATACCAGTGCCTGCGATCCCAGTTTGATGCTCAATCCTCCAACTCTGAAGGCAATTGGCAATGAAAGTAGCCGTTAAATGCTCTTGGAAACCCAATTCTGGGTATTGATGAAACTGTCGTCGCCACTCCACTAACTCAGGATGTAATGCTTGAATCTCTGCCCGGATCCGACGGTTGTCTAGACTAAACGGCGCTAAAGGGGTTGAAACCATAGGAATCACTGGCAGGGTAAACAACAGGAATGGTTAATCATGACCGTAGATGGACAGGACTCACCTTTCCCTGCATGGATGATGCTTTTATAACTAAGTTAACGGATTGCTCGCCCAAATTGGCAAAGCGGTTTCACAAAACTGCGAGGATGATCGCCAACCGATGGTTTCAACTTCCATGAATCGTGAGGCGCAAGGAGGTTGCCGACCAGAAGGGCGATCGAAATCCTGACCCGATCTAACTCGGATGCGATCAAGAATTTCAAAAATGAAAAAACTGTAGAAATGAAAAAACTGTAGAAATGAAAAAGCCTTTGGGCGTCTGTCCGTGTTTCGACTCCAAAGGCTTCTTCTTACTTTACTCCTCACACTGGATTCAATATATCACTCCTTCCTCAGAAAGTCATCCCCTTTAAACTAAGTTGTTTTCTTGCTGCATTGGTTTGCCGGTCTGCTTACGCTACCCAATCCATCACTACAGGCAAAAGCCGCTCTAAATCCCAATCGCTCACTACATTCACCAACCGATCCATCAGTTGATCCACCCGTTGATCGAGCGGAGGATCTGCCTCCATTGCTTGAAGATGGTCAAGATAAGGGATACAACCTAATACAGGCTGGTGGGTCAGGGATTGAATGAGCTCGATCGGAGCCCAGTTGTCCCAATCTTGGGTACTACAGGGAGAGACTGCATTCAGCACAATCCCTTTGAGATGCACTTTTGCTTGACGGGCTAGAGCCACATTGCTCACCGCTTGGGCCACCGTTCCGGGTTGCACCGGCACAACCAACAATGTCGGAATTCGCCAATCCCAAGCCAAATCAGCCACTGTGGTTTGAGCATTCAGGGCCGATCCTAAGCCGCCCCAAGCTTCTAGCAAAACAAAATCGCGCTGTTGCTGAAGCTGCTGCAACTGTTGCCACAAAATTTCTAAATCAATCTTCACTCCGGCTTGATCGGCGGCCATGGGTAAGCCAGCAGCCGATTCGATCGCAACTGGAGTCATTTCCGCTGGGGTTTGATCTAGCTGAAACAGACGTAACAATCGATCGCAGTCCCGCTGAGCAGGTGAGGTGAAACAATCGATCGGTTTCATAATGCCGAGTTGACCAGAGGCAGGATGGTTTTTAGGGTTACAGTATTTTTGCCGATATTTTTGCCAATAGGCGATCAGCGCCATCAAAACGGTGGTTTTTCCGACCTGAAAATCGGTTCCGGTGATCAGTAGCGTATTCAAAACTGGCTCCTAAATTGAACGTGACGAAATAGCCACTTCCAGTTAATATAAATAAAGGCTGCTGTTTTCGGAATGGGGTTTGTGCCAACAAGTCTAATTCGAGCCAGCTCAGCCACCGGGATGTAGCGCAGGGGTAGCGCGCCTGCTTTGGGAGCAGGATGTCGCAGGTTCAAATCCTGTCATCCCGATTTTAATCACTACAAAGCAATAAGAAGTGATTGGTAAGGCATTCACTGGATGAGATGTCCAGGATACTTTTGCTGGTCTTTATCTGATTTTGAGATGCTTTATCCGGCCCGATCGGCATGATCACCTTGTCCAGGTTATTCAGGTTGTGCAGGTTTAGGCATGATTGACTGGACTACCGCAATGAAAAGAGCCTCAGAGCCGCTACAGGGGCCGCTACAGGGTGAGATCGCTACGGCTGGGATCGATCGCTCTGCTTGATGATGGCCCTACTAATCATCGAAGACTTAACTGAATCAGTTCGATAAATGTGATACTCTGTAAGGCCTGTCCAACCCTATGGGTGGAGCCTGACCAGCAGAACGGTCGAGGAGTCACGCTAGATGCGCCTGGGTAAGGTTGTAAAGTCAAATTCTCACTGTGATTACGTTGTCCAACTTGATGATCAGATGGAGGTGATGCAGCCACCGCAAGCTGATGATTATGGGTTTGGGTGCTTCGTTAAACTGGAGAATCCAGGGGTGCGCCACTGGGCAGTAGGCATGATTTACAACTCTCAGTTGTTCAACCCCATGTTTCTGAGTAACGGCCCCAGGTTATCGAGTGAGCCCGATCCCATGTTCGCGCCTGATCTGATTGTGGAAACCCGAACCCTGCTGGGGATTGTCCTGATTGGCTCGATCGTGAAAGCCGGAACGATCGCCTATGGTTGCCATGGCATCCCGCGGGTTGTGGTACCTGTGAATACGCCTGCTTTCATCATGAATCGGGATGAAATTTATCATTTTCATCTCAATCAAGAGCAGCGGCCACAGTTTTGCTACTACAGTCATCTACTGCGATTTGGCGGTAGCTTTGCCACCCAGCTAACCCAGCAAGTTTTACGAGAGCTTGCCGATAGCCAGCTTTTTAGTGGCGCTGAGCAACGGGCACTCGAGATCCTTTGTAAAGAGCTGTCCTGGAAACATACGATGGGGGCAATGCGATGAGAATTCAAGCTATTTCGTCAAACCATGTTCCAGGGCGTAGCGCACTAACTCAGTACGACTATTGGTGCCAGTTTTGCTAAAAAGGCGACTGACATACTTTTCAACGTTGCGCACACTGGTTTCCAGGCGTTTCGCAATTTCCTTATTCATTAATCCTTCTGCCACTAACTCCAAAACACTCTGTTCTCTGGGCGTTAGATCGAGATGGATGGGGGCTGGGGTCGTCTGAACATAGCCCGATCGATGTTCAATAAAAGCCTCAATTTTGGCAATCTGGCGAGCCATTTCAGCCAAATCAGGGGTTTCTCCCTCCCCAGAAGTAGGGACGATCGCCGATCGCCGATCTAGCAAGTTAGAAACGATCGCCACCAGTTCATCTGGATCGAATGGTTTCGACAGATAGGCATCACAACCCGCGTTATAGCCTTGAATCCGATCCGCAGTCATGCCCCGTGCGGTTAGGAACACCACTGGCACCGCTTGAAATCGCAGATCTTCACGGAGTTGCTGCAAAAACTGGTAGCCGTCTACCTGGGGCATCATGATGTCAGAGATAATCAAATCGGGCGAGATGTGCTGGAGGAGATCCCAACCCTCACGTGCATTACTGGCAACATGCACTTTAAAGCCTTCATCTTCCAGGTAAGCTTGCACTGCTTGCCGCAGGCCTGGTTCGTCATCGACTAGAAGCAGTTGTCCGGTTGCCATGCCTGGTTTTCTCCTCAACAACGGCGCAAAAACATGAGGCGATCAGCATCACCGCCATCCACTCAATTATAGACAACGATGAGATTTAGCGAATTTCGCAACCTTGGGCAGCGAGATTGCTGCTTCAGCAGGCTTCCAGATCGGATATCTCAACTCCACAAGGTTAGACGAGAGCTAGGGGGATTGATAGACTGAGGATAATCCGAACTCTTCCGCCTCCCTGTATTTTTCTTTGGTCGATCGTTCATGATAACTTCAGTGCTCTTCTGGCAGACTTTACCGCAGATTTCGCCGATCGGGACATTGGTGATCGGCTCTTTGCTGCCTTCACTCGATAGCTTAGTCTCCACCCAAGGCATCATGGTGCTGTTGCTGATTGCCTATGCCGGAGCGATGTGGATGTTTCTGACGAGCGCTCCCAAAGTTCACACCATCATGGTGTCTGATTTAGAGCTAGCCCGGCAATTTTATGAGGGGATGCTGGATTTGCCAGCGGCTGATGTTCCCTTACATTATTACTACAACTACGAACAATCGATCGGCACCTCTGGGCTTGACCCACTCTACACCTCGACTGCCACCCTGGGACGGACTGCGGGTCAAAACTATCAAGGCTCTGAAGGGCTCTGGTATCAACTGAAGAAAAATACCCAATTGCATGTGATTTCAGGGGCTAGTTTGGGTCAAAAAGATCGTCAACGCCATGTTTGTTTCGATCACGACTGTCTAGAACAACTGTTAATGCGAGTTCAAACTTACGGCGTGCGTCACAAAATTCGCCGTGACAAACCGCTTAATTTTTTGGTGAAAGATTTAGAAGGTCGAGTGATTGAAATGGCCGAGATCACTAATTGACACAATTATTCAAACTCAAATCAAACACTCTCCTTGAAGATTCGGTGAATTCTGTCCTAAACAGGCGGCTCAGTTTTTGACCTTTTGTAAATTGCTGTGGACAATAGGCACAGGCACAGTCTTGTTAATTCTCTGAATCGATTAGATTCACTCAGATTTGTTCCAGATCAGGGCTGCTAAAACCTAGCGGTTGATCGCTGATGCAGATCTGAGAAGCTTCCTACTCCCTGTGATATCAGGATTTCGATGTGAGAGATCCTGCTTTGATTCTGAGCTTCCTAGGAGTGATATTAAAGTGTACTCAATGATTCGGAAAATCACTCCTACAACCTGAGATATTTCTGTAGCTGAATATTTATTCTCAGTATGTGCAGAATCAAAAAATATCAGGGAATTCTAGGCTAAGTCTGGCCTTGCTGTGCGCAATGACCTGTCGAAATAGAGTGTCAAACCTATGCGGATTCTAGTTACGGGGGGTGCCGGTTTTATCGGCTCTCATTTGATCGATCGATTGATGGAGCAAGGACATGAGGTTGTTTGTTTAGACAACTTTTATACCGGACACAAGCGGAACATTCTGAAGTGGATGGATCATCCTTACTTCGAACTGATTCGCCACGATATTACTGAGCCCATTCGCTTAGAAGTAGACCAAATCTACCATTTGGCTTGTCCGGCTTCTCCAGTTCACTATCAGTACAATCCGGTCAAAACGATCAAAACCAATGTGATGGGCACACTGAACATGCTGGGGTTAGCAAAACGGGTGAAAGCTCGATTTTTGCTGGCATCTACTTCAGAGGTCTATGGCGATCCCGAAATTCATCCTCAAACAGAAGACTACCGGGGCAATGTCAATCCGATTGGCATCCGGAGTTGCTATGACGAGGGAAAACGGGTTGCAGAGACTCTGGCATTTGACTATCATCGCCAAAATGATGTGGAAATTCGCGTTGCTCGTATTTTTAATACCTACGGGCCACGCATGTTAGAGAATGACGGTCGGGTCGTCAGTAACTTTGTGGTGCAAGCCCTGAGAGGGCAATCGTTAACCGTTTATGGGGATGGATCGCAAACCCGCAGCTTCTGCTTTGTCTCTGACCTTGTGCAAGGGTTGATGGGGCTGATGAATGGCGATCACATTGGGCCAGTCAATCTGGGCAACCCTGACGAATATACGATCCTGCAACTCGCTAAAGCCGTGCAACAAATGGTTAACCCTGACTTAGCCATTGATTTCAAACCCCTGCCCCAAGACGATCCGCGTCGCCGTAAGCCAGACATTACAAGAGCAAGAACCTGGTTAGACTGGCAGCCTACCGTTCCGCTTCAGGAAGGACTCAAACTAACTGTTGAGGATTTTCATAGTCGGATCGGCAGCCCTGCCCAAAATCCAACCCCAACGGTCGTTTAATTTGCCTGTCTTTTGGAGATGCAGGCAAAGCTATCAACTGATCGTTTGGACTGAGTGGGTTGAGCAGAAGTTCTTGTGTTTACGGCACTTTGGACTGACCGCATTTGGAGCAAAGTAGTATCATCACTGTTCACCAACTGCCGATCAACTGCTCACCATCAGTTCGTGTGGAATATCCGGAGTCATTCGCTCGAAATTGTCTCATTCACTTTGATGTAGTTTAAGGACTGAATCCTATGCGTGTTTGTGTCATCGGTACTGGATACGTTGGCTTAGTGACTGGTGTTTGCTTGTCTCACATTGGGCATGATGTCATCTGCGTTGACAATAACGAAGAGAAAGTGAAGTTAATGCAGTCTGGACAGTCTCCGATCTTTGAACCTGGGCTTTCGGAGTTGATGCAGGGCGTAATCCAAGCGGGACGCATTCAATTCACGACCGATTTGGCCGCGGGTGTCGAGCATGGTGAAGTTCTGTTTATTGCAGTTGGAACCCCACCTTTACCCACTGGTGAAAGCGATACCCGTTATGTAGAAGCGGTAGCGCGTGGCATTGGACAACATTTGAACAATGGCTACAAAGTGATTGTGAACAAATCGACTGTGCCGATCGGGTCGGGCGACTGGGTACGGATGCTGGTTTTAGATGGAGTGGCAGAGCGGCAGCAAGCATTGGTCGGCAGCGGCGGCAGTACAGTCACCGATATTCAAGTTGACTTTGATGTGGTGAGCAACCCAGAATTCCTGCGGGAAGGTTGTGCGGTTTTTGATACCTTCAATCCTGATCGGATTGTGTTAGGCAGCAATAGCCAGAAAGCGATCGCCATGATGAAAGAACTGTATGCGCCGATCGTTTCACGGGAGTTTGCAGACGATCAGTCTCTTCCCACTGTGCCGGTTGTTGTCACTGACCTCAGTTCAGCCGAAATGGTCAAGTATGCTTCCAATGCCTTCTTAGCCACCAAGATCAGTTTCATCAACGAAGTTGCAAACATTTGCGATCGAGTTGGGGCTGATGTCACCCAAGTGGCCAAAGGGATTGGTCTAGATTCGCGGATCGGCAGCAAATTTTTGCAAGCTGGGATTGGTTGGGGCGGCTCCTGCTTCCCGAAAGATGTGTCAGCCTTGATTCATACGGCCGATGACTATGGCTACGAAGCGCAGCTCCTGAAGGCGGCTGTAACTGTCAACCAACGCCAGCGCATGATCGCTCTGGAAAAACTCCAGCAAGTCCTGAAAATTTTGAAAGGTAAAACGGTGGGCTTGTTGGGTCTGACTTTTAAACCGGACACTGATGATATGCGGGATGCTCCCGCCCTCGATCTGATTGAGAATCTGCATCGTTTGGGCACCAAAGTCAAAGCATTTGATCCGCTGGTGTCTCAAAGTGGGATGCGGCATGGGCTCTCGAATGTGATCGTTGAAACAGATGCTGAGCGTTTGGCCGATGGCTGCGATGCGTTGGTCTTGGTGACTGATTGGAAACAGTTTCAGACTTTGGATTACGCTAAAATGGCCAAGCTGATGACCCATCCAGTGATTATTGATGGTCGTAACTATCTCGATCAAGCAAGCCTGGAAGCGGCTGGATTCCGCTATGTCGGGATTGGTCGCTGCGGCTAAGACTTGGCATCGTAAGCAGCCTCATCATTGGATTCCATTTCGATTATGCCAGGCTGCTAACCCTGGATTCTGCGGTCAGAGGCTGCTCAACTGACTTCGAGCGTTTAGGTTGAAAAACAGGTAAGGTGATCAAATAGATGCCTTGCCTGTTTTGTTATGCAACTCCATTACGCCCATGACTGGAATCTCGATCCAGCCGCCGCCGTGAGCCTCCAGCAGTCGCTCCGACAAAAAATTATCACAGTGGATCAACTGGATCCGATCGCCACCGTTGCGGGTATTGATGTGGGCTTTGAGGCAGCAGGCACCATTACTCGTGCGGCTGTAGCGATCCTGAGTTTTCCAGATTTACAATTGGTCGAACGAGTAGTAGCCCGGCTGCCCACCCAGTTTCCCTATATACCAGGGCTGCTATCGTTTCGGGAAGTGCCTGCTGTCTTGGCCGCCTTAGCAAAACTTCAGCGCCTGCCTGATCTCTTGCTGTGTGATGGACAGGGCACCGCCCATCCCCGCCGCTTTGGCATTGCCTGTCATATTGGGCTCCTGACGAATCAACCTGCGATCGGAGTTGGTAAATCTCGGTTAGTCGGAACCCATGGTACCGTTCCCGATCACAAAGGAGCCTGGATACCGCTTCAGCATCAGGGTGAAACGATCGGTGCGGTTGTCCGTACGCGGGTTGGAACCAAGCCACTCTATATTTCTTCAGGGCACCGGATCAGCCTGGAGACGGCGATCGACTATGTTCTGCGCTGCTCTCCCAAATATCGACTGCCCGAAACCACTCGCCAGGCCCATAAGCTAGCGTCTGAAACCTCAGTTGCCGAAATCGCCGCTCTTGAAGCTCAAGCTCAGACTCAAGCTCAGACTCAAGCTCAGACTGACCGATCTGCAACCTTTGATCTGCCGATCGCAATAACTTTAGAATCCGGTGATCAGTCTGATTCTATCTCCCCGCCCAAGGATGACGATACCCAACTCAATTTGTTTTAAGTGGTTTAAGATGGACGATCGGTCTACATTTTTATTGTTTTGATGCTCTAGATTTCCATCGATATGACTTCTCCCTTAGTTGGCATCATTATGGGCAGCGATTCCGATCTGCCCACCATGCAAAAAGCTATTGCAGTCTGCGCAGAATTTCAGGTGCCCTATGAGGTTGCTATTGTCTCAGCCCATCGCACCCCCGAACGCATGGTCGAGTATGCCCAACAAGCTCATCAGCGAGGACTCAAGGTAATTATTGCCGGAGCCGGGGGAGCGGCCCATTTGCCGGGTATGGTAGCTGCTCTTACACCTCTGCCCGTGATCGGTGTGCCCGTTCCCAGTCGGCAGCTTCAGGGGGTGGATTCTCTTTATTCGATCGTGCAAATGCCTGCCGGTATTCCGGTGGCAACTGTGGCGATCGGCAATGCCCAAAATGCTGGACTGCTCGCTATCCAAATTTTGGCAACTTACGAACCTGACTTACTCCAGAAGGTGCAAGCTTACCGCCAAGGATTGAAAGACATGGTGCTAGAAAAGCAACAAAAATTAGAGCAAATGGGTTATCAGTCTTATCTTCAAGCCATGGGTTAGATTCGCTTAGGCGGTTTGCGTTCAGGCAACTTGGGCAATCCTGGCGGTAACTTGGGGCGAGACCCCAGTCGCCGAAATCGTTCTGCTGGTTTGCGCAATACCCGACCCAATGGGCTGATCGGCGGGGGAGCACTGGGCGGCGGAGTCTCATCTTTAGGTTTATCCTTCAGCTCTACTTTTTCAGCCGTCCAGTAGTTGATCAACCGCCAAGTGGCCAGACCGCCGATCGCCCCTAGCAAGATGCAAACCTCAGCCCGAAATCCCACCAACCAGAAGCCGAGAATAAAAGCGACCCATAGCCTGAGCCCGGCCTGCGTGCTCTTATCGGCATCAAATTTGTAGTTTTGGGACATGGCCTGGTTCTGCTACAGCTTTACTCTGGCTGATGGGGGCTGTTCAACTGATTGAGGCTATCCATCAGTTGAGAGGATCCAAGGGTTGGGTTGTATCAATGACTTTGACATAGGGTTGTTCAGAGTCAGTGAACGGCTCAAAGGTTTGGGTGGCTAAGACTGCCACGGTCGCATCAGCTATGTCACCCAGACGATTCTGCACTCGATCGCGCAACAGGTCAGCCGGAGCATCACAATATAGTATCTGTAAAGGAATATTCAGCTCGGCTGCTTGTTGAATCACCGGTTGGCGCAGGGCTTGCCGATCGTACTTGGCATCCAGAATGACTGAATAACCTTGTTTCGCCAGTTTGATCCCCAAATCGAGCAGGCGATCGTAGGTTTTCTGTGTCATTTCTGCGGTGTAGAGATCACTGCCTCCCGGTTCATGTAAGGGGACTCCACCCAAGTGTTTGCGCACGGCATCAGAGCGAATATGAATGGCTCCAGTCGAGCGGGCCAAGTGACGCGCCTGAGTACTTTTGCCCGCACCTGACAGACCCGACATTAGGGTTAAGTCACCTTGATGAAACTGAGAACATGCCCAAGCCATCCGGTAGTAAAGCGCCGCAGTATCGGAGGCAGCCTGTTTTTCAGATTCAGATACACCCGGATCGTCCAGCAAAAAGGAGGTGACTTTAGCCCGCACATAGGTTTGCCGACTCACATAGATCGGTAATACCTGCAAACCCTCCCAATCACCCGTGATTTCAACATAGGTATTCAGAAATAGGTTACTGAGATCGCGCCGCTCTCTTGCTTCTAGATCCATCACGATATAGGCCACATCATACATGACATCCACAAACCGAAATGGCTCATTGAACTCAATGCAGTCAAACGGCAAGAGTTTCCCTTGCCAATAGCAAATATTACGCAAATGGATATCGCCGTGGCATTCTCGGATCCGATCGGCTTGCATCCGCTGTTGAAACAGATCGGCCTGCTCGGCAAAAAATCGATCGCAATAGGCACGAGTTTCATCAAATTGTTGTTGGGTTTGGCAACTCCCAATATACTTTTGGGTCTGCTCGAAGTTTTCGTCAAAAGCCTGGCGAACTTGAGAGACTCTGCCAAAACTGCGGATGTAATCGTTGGTCACCGTATGGCGATGAAATTCAGCAATTGCCTGGGCTAGTTTTTGCACCAGTGCTTCGTCTAATTCACCCCGATCGAATAAATTAGTCAGCAGGGTATCTTGCGGAAACTGTCGCATCTTCACCGCATATTCCACGACTTCCCCCTCTCCCTCCAACTGATACCGATCGCCCGATCGGGTAATCGGTACCACCGCCAGATAAATCTCAGCCGCACCCCGTTGGTTTAAGCGTAACTCTTCCTGACTGAAGTGCTGGCGAGCCGCCAATGTGGAGTAATTAAGAAACCCAAAATCCAGCGGCTTTTTGA
The DNA here is from genome assembly GCA_025454395.1 of Elainella sp. Prado103. Lineage (GTDB taxonomy): Bacteria > Cyanobacteriota > Cyanobacteriia > Elainellales > Elainellaceae > Elainella. The sequence goes on along the minus strand of JALOOM010000064.1, from coordinate 6,059 downwards.
TTTTGTAAGCAAATTCGCCCGTCAGCAACACATACGAAATATGGGTTTGAATCAGTTGGATTGCCCCCTCTGAGGACGGATAGAAATCTTCAGGGTATTCTACATACCCTTGGGCAGCATTGGGATCAGGCTGCGCCCCCCGTACGGGATGGGGATAGAACTCAGGCTTGAGCATTTGCTGAATCAAAGGGGGCAAAGTGAAATCAGTCATGGTGGATCAAGAGGTACGATTAGGTAGCGCTGTCTATTTCAATCTAGGGCAAAACGTGGAAGGGTGAACGGTTAACGAATGAGGTCATCAGCGGCAATGATCCAGCTTTGTCATCAACGGCTGGATGGCTGGAAGAGCCGATCACTCAGCTATTGCAACAAAAAACCAGGGGCGAACCCCCGGTCTAGTGCGATCGTCAATCTCAGTATTGAGCGAAATTGATCCATTCGTAGAGTCCAGCATTCCAGCGGGGTAAGAGTGAAACCTCTGGAATGCAACGAGCTATTTTTGAGCAAAAAAGCTGAGATGGTAAAGGCTACCTCGCCAAGGGTGAGATTGCACTTCCTGCAAAAGCGCTTTACCGCTCCACAGATCCGGTATATTGACTTGAACCACTGTTTTGCGGGGTGCAACCTGCTTCAGAATTCGCTCTGCGACCCGAGTTTCGATCGTCAGTTCGATCGACTCTGTGCCATTGTGTCCATAGAGAACCGCAGGGATCAGTCCTTGACGACGGAGCGCATTCGGCTTGCTCCCCTCAGGACGCTTTTGACATTCGATCGTGAGTTCCATATTGTTTGCCACCTTATCAATAAACTTGAAAAACCAAATCAACGCTAAAAACTGGATGGATCAGTGCATCTGCTATCCCAGAGCACCAATTTCTTCGCCCCGAATACCGGCCCCAGATTGCGCCGTATCATACAGAAGTGCTCGCTTCGGGCCGTGGATGGGATCTTCCACAATGATGGTTTGATCCCGACTTGCCCCCAGAGAGACGATCGCGATCGGGACTTCCATCAGCTCTGCCAGGAATTTCAGATACTCCAACGCCCGAGGCGGCAAATCTTCTAAAGTTCGACAGTCAGCCGTGGACTGCTTCCATCCTGGCAAAGTTTTATAGATGGGACGACAACGGGCAAATTGGCGCGCATTCGTTGGCAAATCAAGGCACTGCTCCCCATCCAGATCGTAGGCAACACAAACCTGGATTTCGTCTAGCTCATCCAGGACATCGAGCTTCGTGATCGCTAGACAGTCTAAGCCGTTAATCCGCACGGCATAGCGACCAATCACACTATCAAACCAACCGCAGCGCCGTTTTCTGCCCGTGGTGGTACCAAACTCTGCGCCTCGATCGCACAGTAACTCGCCCATCTGGTCGCTCAATTCAGTTGGGAAAGGGCCTTCTCCCACCCGCGTGGTGTAGGCTTTGGCAACCCCAATTACGCGATCGATGATCGTTGGGCCAACCCCCGCTCCTACACAAGCTCCACCTGCCACCGGATTGGAAGAAGTAACGTAAGGATAGGTGCCGTGATCGAGGTCAAGCAGGGTGCCCTGGGCCCCCTCAAACAGAATATTGCGTCGTTGCCGTACGGCTTCATAGATCCTTAGAGAGCTATCGACAATATGCGGACGCAATCGCTCAGCATAACCAAGATACTCTTGAATGACCACTTCCGGATCCAGTGGCGGCAACTTGTAAAGCTTTTCAAGCACGGTGTTTTTGTACTCAACCGTCCAGCGTAGCTGCTTGCGTAAGCCCTCTGGATCCATGAGGTCAATCACCCGAATGCCAATGCGCTCAGACTTATCCGCATAGGTTGGGCCAATCCCACGCTTGGTTGTCCCAATTTTGTGGTTCCCACGTTGCTCTTCGGAGGCTTGATCAATCAAACGATGATAAGGCATCGTCACATGAGCCGTTCCAGAGATCAGGAGGTTCTCAGTGGAAATCCCGAGTGATTCTAGTTGGTCTAATTCTTCCAACAGCACTTTTGGATCGATCACTGTGCCGGAGCCAATGATGCACTCAGTGTTGGGGTACAGAATGCCGGAGGGGATCAAGTGCAGCTTGAAAGTTTCGCCTTGGACAACGACCGTATGTCCAGCGTTAACCCCCCCTTGGTAGCGGACAACCACATCTGCCGACTTACTCAGCAGATCGGTAATCTTTCCTTTTCCTTCATCGCCCCACTGGGCACCGATGACAACGACGTTAGCCAAGATCTTATTTGAATGCTAAAGTTCACGCAATCTCCAATTATCAATAAAACACCAAGCAAGTGTCAACTCTTGTGATCAAATCTGTATTGCGTTCAACTCTAAACTGCACCTTACGAGTTCACCTGCTTGATTCCCCAGGATTTGTCAGTCTTCCAACTCATACCTGAAATCTAGCTGAATCTTCCTGACCTAGATGCTCACTCTAGAATATCCTGCTCTAGAATACTCGACCTAGACAACGGTGGTAGACAAAACTCAGTAGATGTTCCCCGCCTGAAGACTGCCAGACAGGGAAAGAAGCCCAAACACCAGAATGTGACGATAGAATGCGCAAGCTCCGATCAATCTCACAATAGTTAAAAAAAGTACAGAATAAGCAGTGCATATACCGTATTAATTCGGATATAATGAGTAGGACTGAGAATCACTTCCAAGTGTTAACCGGCTAGAGAAATTCATTGAGTGTCATGCCAATTCATGTAAAAAGCCAACATGACGCGATCAAATATGGATTTAGAAGAGTTTGAGGTTCAAACTCGCGAAATGCTTGAGCAGACGCTTAATCAATTGCATACGACTGCTCTTCTAGTTGGGCAATTAGAAACGCAAATTGCTGAAACCGGGAAGTCTCTGCAATCTCTCAGCCAACTGATTGAGTCTTTTATTGCTCAACAGCGGCAGCAAAACAATCGGCAGTAAAACCTCTAGGCTGAAACTCCCGATCGGTCAACCCGATGTCTGACCCGATGTCTGAGCAGCCGCCCAGTCCAAACCCGAGTCAGCAGCCAGGATAAAACTAGCTGGCAGATAGGCGTAGTCAACCTTATTGCCTCTCTAAAATGCCCCCATTTGATGCCAGCTCATTACAGAACTACGCAGATACTGCTATCCCCAACCAGCAGCAGGGGATTTCCTCACAGCAGCGCAGGTTTCAAAAAGTATCTCAACCCCTGGCTAGCCCTCACTGACTAGTACTAAACGAACTGGCAGGTGAGTTCTTGATGAATCACTTGCTTAAGCTGAGTCAGATTCACAGGTTTGACTAAGTATTGACAGGCTCCCAGTTTCAGAGCCCGTTGCTGATCAGCTTGAAAAGCAAAAGCAGAAATTACAATGACCGGAACCTTGAGCCAGTCCGTATGCCATTGTCTCTGCTGAAGTAGTGCATAGCCATCAATGTCAGGAAGCTTGAGATCGAGCAAGACAAGATGGGGAGAAAAGTGCTTCATAGCCGCAGCAAACATACTACCACTGGCTAAAGTCATCACTTTATACCCATAATATTCGAGATAATCGCTCATTAACTGGCGGCTTGCCTCATTGTCTTCCACCAAGAGAATGCGAGTATCTACACTAGCACCGGATTCTCGCGATTGAATCATACCTCATTCCATTCTTGCAGTATCTGACAACAGACCCATCCCCATTCGCTGTAGTCAGGTCTAGCCGAACTTGAGTTCGTGAAGACTTGAGTTCGTGAAGACTTGAGTTCGTGAAAACTTGAGTTTATGAAGATTAGCGTGAAGGCTAGTCTGCTAATACATCGACCAGTCCGATCGCACTACAGTGGGGCTACTTTAGCATCATCAGTGCAGGGTACACGGAAGGAAACAAGGGCTACATCAGCGGCTTCGAATGAACTTTGCGAATGAACTTTGCGAGTGAGCTTTGCAATGACGGTAGATGTTGCGCAAAAACGAGGATGTTGATGCCTACGAGCTGTCCACCCAACCTTATGGCTCAACCGTAATACCCTGACTTTAATTAACCCAATCATGTACAGGGGCTCAGGTTCCCATCTGTTCAGAAATAGCAAAAACACCTAAATATCAATAGATGGTGCAGATGGTGCCAAAAAAGATGGTGCCAAAAACCACTGAAACAGCTAGAACCGAACCTAACAAACAGACCAATCGGACACACCCAAGGATTGGTTAAATCTTAAACTCAAATACCACTTGACTTCTACTGATTATGTAAGGATTCTGTAAAGATCCGCATCATACTGAGATATAAAAGTGGCGCGACAGGGGATAAAAACAGACTTAATGAACGATTCATGGGCTGAATGCTGGGTAAATTCATCGATTTACTGGTGAATTTACTGTCATTCTATCAATTGTGAGGACAGTCGGGGTGTGATGCACAACGAATCGTTATCTCCTGATTGCGCTAGCTTAATCTGCAACTTCACCCGATTCCAGGCTTAAATATAATCAAAATATGACCTTAGGAGTCTTATAGAAATCCCTTGAGCAGGCAAGAGGCTTAAGCCTCTCGTTACAGCCATCAGACTAGCCAAAGTGATCGCCTGATTCAGACAAGCTGCCTTAGAGGCGAGATAAGACTTCTGAGAGCAGTTCGCTGGGTAATTGGGAAAGGAAGTGGTTTTGTCCAATCAAACCTAGATGGGTATACGCTGCTCTTAAGGTCTGTAAAATAGCGTTGAACGCGGCTTGACGAAGATCGGTATCATTTTTCCACTCCTGCAAGGCGAGTTGGTGATAATACAGTGATTTTTCTAACCCCGCCCTGATCGCCCGATCGGGATGGTCTAGAGGTTCGGAGTCCTGAGTCAAGGCGAATTCCCCATAGACCAAGCCCAAATTATGGTAGGTCGAAGCTAAGTCGAAGTTGAGGGGCGTTAATCCTTCCATCCGCAAGACTTCTACAGCCTTGAGTGTAGACTCATAGGCGATGATGGACTGCTGCAAGGAATGCCGCTTTTCAGTGCCATCGGTATGGTGGGTGAGATGCCAATAGGCTGTTCCTAAATTGTTTTGAGTGGCGGCATATCCCGCTGGTGCCGCTTCCAGCGATCGATATTGCAGCGCATCATGGTAAGCCGTCAAAGCTTGTTGAAGATAGAGGTGGGGTTGCTCATACTGGGCCAGATTCCAGAAAGCGGTACCCAGATTGTTTTGGATCATGGCGTAGTTCAGTGGTTCATGCTGCGGATCGTGGTAGCGTAATGCCTCCGAATAGGCATGAATCGCCTGCTTCAGGTTCAGTTCAGGCTGCTGATGTTGAGCTAAATTCCAGTAGGTAGTGCCTAGATTATTTTGCGTAGAAGCATAGCGGATGGGATCAGTGGGCGCAGCACGATATTGCAACACTCGTCGGTAAGCTGCGATCGATTGTTGTAGGTTCTGACAGGTATCTTGATAGCGGGCCAGATCCGCATAAGTTGCCCCTAGGTTATTTTGCACGCTGGCATAGAGGTGGGGCTGAGCCTCTGGATCAATGCCCTCTAGAGATTGCTGATAGAGCCGTGTGGTTTGCTGAAGACAAACGATGGCTTCTTCTCCCTGCTGTAACTGTGCCACCATCCAATACAAACTGCCCAAGTCATTCAGTGTTTCTGCTTGCTCCAAACTGCGATCGGGCAGCCACTGCAACGCTTGTTCATAAGCCTGAATGGCGATCGTCAAATGCTCAGCGGTGCCTTCTCCCTGTTCAATGCAGTCCCGATAAAAATTGCCCAAAGTACGATAGGCCAAAGCTAAGGTAGCAGGATTTTGAGATTGGGACAGGCTATCGATCTGCTGTTGCAATAAGCCAATATGCTCTAAGATAGGCAGGCTTTCCAGAATTGCTGGATTCTGAACATCTGGATTCTGAACATCTGGATTCTGAACATCTGGATTCTCAGCATGAAGTTGGGAACCGCACCCCTGCGGCGCTGAAGTCAGCCTTGGGCAGAGGAACTGAGAGTCTGTGCCAATATCTGAATAATCATGATAATCATGGATTCCTGGATCTGTTCTGTGATGAGAAGCAATCAGCTCCAGCTCTGTCAGTTGACTACCGCTTTCTTGCTGAGTGATTTCCTGCTGAG
>JALOOM010000063.1 GCA_025454395.1 Elainella sp. Prado103 | reverse complement strand
GATAATCATGGATTCCTGGATCTGTTCTGTGATGAGAAGCAATCAGCTCCAGCTCTGTCAGTTGACTACCGCTTTCTTGCTGAGTGATTTCCTGCTGAGCAACTTCCTGCTGAGCAACTTCCTGCTGAGCAACTTCCTGCTGCAAAACTGCCAGGATTTGATTAGCGATCGACCATACCACTTCTGAATCCGGCACGGCTCCAGGTAATGCTTCAGGTAATGATTCAGGTAATGCTTCAGATAATGCTTCAGATGATGCTTTAGATGATGCTCCATTTCTCTGAGGGTCAGGACTTAAGATGATGCTCCATTTCTCTGAGGGTCAGGACTTAAAGCGGTAGAATCAGAGCCGATCCATTGGGACTGAGGTGAATCTTGCCGAAATTGACTGTCGGGCTCCTCAAACCAGTGACTCAAATCATCTGCCAACGGCAGCCAGGGATTAGCCTGATCAGATGGAGCTGAAGGAGATTGAGTTGGATTAGCCATGCCCGTCTGGCCAGAATCACGAACCGGCTGACGGAGAGTCGGGGTCGGTCGATCGGATTGGATCCGTTCTGGATGAGTGACGGGCAGCGGCATGGGATCGCCAGCAAATTGAAAAATGCCCGTGTGATATCGCCAAAATTCTGGCACTGCTTCAGGTATCATCCGAAACCAGGGTTGGGTCATCCAGAGGATCAGATTGCACTCTAGGACAGGGAGCATCTGCTCGATCGTTGCCAGATAAGACAAGAATGTGTTTTGAGTTTCGGCAGATTGACGAGTAAGCTGTTCAATTCCCAGAATTTGAAAGGCCGGTAGCGGGCTGGAGTGGCTTAAGTGAAGGGTAGGCAGGTCATGCAGCCAGGCAGCTACTTGCGCGATCGGATTGGGATCGTAGAGATCCAGTTCCAGCGTCACTAATCGGGGGATCGCACGGGGTTCTGTTGGCTGGCGGATCCATCCAGTTGGTCTTTCCCATCCACCGCTTGACTTGATGTGAGCCAGTTCAATTTGGAGCTGATGGGCTAGTCGATCGCGCAATGGCAAATCATCACAAACCGCGATCAGAATTTGTCGCCGTAAATCAAGACTCAATATCGTTTTGAGCTGTTGATAGGTCTGTTGGTTAGATCCCAGGAAATTACGCACAGAGAAATCGGTCACAGGAGCATCGCTGAGAGCAGAGGAAGGTTGAATCTGAGGAGGGCAGAGCACCATAGATGAACCTCTCTTTGAAGAGGACAGCAATCTTAATGAGGACAGTTACAGACAGGACAGTTACAGACAGGACAGTTACAGACAGGACAGTTACAGACAGGACAGTTACAGACAGGACAATTACAGGACAGGCGGAAGGAGCTAGGCATATCACTAGATACAGAGGAGAAAGCCTGAGTTCAGCATTGATGGCGCTAAAGTCTAAAAAGGTCAATCAAACAGGCAATCAAAAGAGTGATCAAGGAGGCGATCGTCCTCAAGTGACAAGCTCGTCCTCAAGTGACCAGTGAGACGAACAATGATCGATATACAGGTCGATTTGATATAACAGGTCGATTTGATATGACCGATGGGATCGGATCGAGGTAATACAATCAGATCGCTGCCAGATCGCCACAACCAGATTTGGTGCAGCGTACAACAATAGGCTGATAGGACAGTCTGAGAGTTTTAGACAGTCTGAGAGTTTTAGACAGGCTGAGATCTTAGATAGTTGCTACACCCTTGACCTGATTGCCTGTGGTAATCACAGAGCAGTTATGGGCTAACTGACTTTGAAAAGCCCGGTTTAACCCGGTATGCCTCTATCATTCATCGATTGCAGCCTGAGGTCAGGATAAGATTGCAACCTGATTGACTGACAAAACTCAAACTACCCTCACCCCAACCCCTCGAGGGGCTTTCGAACCAGGATTTGATTGCAAGTCCCTTCGCCCCTAGTGGGAGAAGGGATTTAGGGATGAGGGGAAAAGATTTGTCAGTCAATCAGGATTGCAACAGATAAAAACCCTGAAAAAGTAGGTAGGAAGGCCCATAAAAAAACTGCCTTGCCTGATTGCAGAGACAGCCGATCGTAGAGTTAGATGAAACCTTACCTAAAAGCGATCATTTCACACGCATCAGCCTAGAGCTGATATAGGCTGGAGGCTATTCTGGAAGCCACTCCGCCTGAAGTATAATTACCTGGAATATAAAGCTGGAACACCATGAGCCAGCCGGAAAGAGTCATCGCTATCTAATCGTTATCTAGAAGCCACGGTTACCCCAAAACTATTTCTTGCTTGTCCAGGCAGTCACCTGAAGCTGCATCCAAACCCAAATTTCAGTCAACTGCTGGAGGGATTAGGAAACAGCAATTGCGACAAAAATCAATCCGCCCACTAAAATGAGGCCAGCAGCACCCAAAATAACGTATTGAATCTGCTGCTTTTTGTTGGGAGGCTCAGCCTGGTAGACTTTGGGTTCAACGGCAAAGTTGTTAAGGCGACCGCCCTCTTCAGTCGTATATGGCATACTGTCAGTCCTTAGAATAATTCCTCCGACTGTAACAGGTTATTACAACTCTGTCATCCAATTGTAACAATAGGAAAAGTTGAATGTTCAAAAATTGCAGTTGATCCTGAAACAGGCGGCAAGCTCTTAAGTGGTAAGCCTTTAAGTGGTAAGCCTTTAAGCAGTAAGCCCTTAAGCAGTAAGCCCTTAAGCAATAAGCCCTTAAAAAGCTATCTTGAAAAAGAAGGAACCCCCAAACTCAAGCAGTGAGCTGGGGGAAGTTGAATCAGGGTGCATCTACCAATTTAATGTTCTGAATTTTATCCAGGACATCCGGATAAATTTTGGCGACAATCAAGAAAGGTTTTCCGATTCGGGTCGCCTTGGTTTTCAGGGACGATCTGATCGAGTTCAACATGAGGAGAGCACTAGAAGAGTGATTCAGGAGTTTCATCTCTCTGTAACCCCGATCGGCAATAGCCAGTATTTAGTGCGAACGGAGTATCCTGTGCCGCGGGGTGTACCATTGGCGGAAGAGCAAGTGACCTGGGATGTCGATCGCTGGCTGGAGCAAGCCCGCTATCTGATGTGCGATCCGCTTCAGAGTGTATTGCAGGAAGAAACGAATCGCCAAGCGCTTTCAGGTTCATCCCTCAGCCTGGTTGAACTCGGGCAAGAATTATTTACTTCCCTATTTCATGGCACCCTACGGGAAAGTTGGGTGATTGCCCAAGGGGTAGCCCAAAATCTCCGGCAACCATTACGACTGCGCTTAGGCTTAAAAGGAGCGGATTTACCGCGAATTCCCTGGGAGTTGATGTATGGGACTGATGTTAGAGTTGAACGTTTGCGGCAAGCAGGCAGTATCACAGCCGCTCCTCGACCACTCGTGACGGGGAGTCGAATCAGTTTTTCACGCTATCAATCCGGAATTCCCCTCGCTGAAGAACCACTGCCGATCGCGCTAGAGTCGGGTCAGCCGTTGCGTATCCTCATGGTGGTTTCTGCTCCCACCGATCAAGAGCAGCTCAAATTGTCTCGCGAAGTCCGTCAGATGCAACATGAGCTAGAAGCCAAAACTCATGCTGATCCTGATGCCGCCGCCATTCAACTGATTGTCTTGCAACAACCTGGACGAGAAGAACTGACCCGATCGCTGGAGCAGGGTAACTTTCAAGTGCTCCACTATGCGGGCCATAGTGATCTCAGTCCAGAAGGTGGCAGCCTTTATCTCGTCAACAACCGGACAGGGCTCTCGGAAATTCTCTCCGGAGATGACCTGGCTGGACTATTGGTCAATAATGGCATTCGTTTGGCTGTATTCAATTCCTGTCGTGGAGCCTATACGGCTGCCCCCAGTGGTGCTGGCAGTCATCGCAATCTGGCTGAAGCATCAGTAAGTCGGGGCATTCCAGCGGTATTGGCGATGGCGGAGCAAATTCCGGATAATGTTGCGCTCAATCTATCAACGCTGTTTTACCGGAATTTGAAGCTGGGTTCTCCGATCGATATTAGTTTGAACCGGGCTCGTCAAGGCTTAATTTCGTCCTACAGCTCCAATCAGTTTTATTGGGCTCTACCAGTCTTATATTTGCATCAAGAATTTGATGGCTATTTGATCACTCAATCCCACAGGCAAGAAGGGGCTCCAGATTCGCATGGACTGTCAAGCGATTATCGAGCCGCACCGCCGCGCCGAGAGTCTGAGCTGCTATCTCCCACGGGTATTCCCCCGCTCCCTGCCCCATCGCGATCGATCGGTCGATCGGTTAAGCCCAGTGCAGCTCGGAATGGAGCAAGCTTAGAGCCCTTAGAAACCGAGATGCCGACTGATTTAGCAGAACAGCAAGCGATTGCCGAGATGGTGCAACAATTGACACCAGCATTGCCACCCCAGAGTCACCCCCCCGGTCGATCGATGGCAGAGAAGAACGGGGTAGCGCCTGCGGCATCCCGCTTGCCCTCTTCGGTTGATTCTGTACCGACAACAGCCCCCTCGCCTCTAGAGACACTGCCCCTGGCCGATTTATCCCATCCCCCCAACCACCCCCCCTATCTACCCCTGCCTGAACCACCGATCACCCAGCCACCGCTGCTTTCGCCTCCTCCAACGGTCATCCTTCCACCCACTCCCCAGCGCCGTATCCGCCGATTTTGGCTGTTACCAATCTTAGGGGCAGCCGGAGGAGCCCTACTCTATGGAGGGCTGAAACTGTTGCCTTTCCAAAATTTCCCCTATCCAGATTGGCTGACGACCTGGGTACAAACTGTCCCAGAACCCCCAGAACCCGCCCCTACCCCGATCGATCCCTCTCAAAGCGACGGGGAACTGGTAGCGCTGGCCGAGGATCTGTTCGAACAAGAGCAGGTCTCGGATGGGATTGCAGCCGTGACAGAATTACTCAATCGCAACGCGGTGGAGGCTGCTGCAAAAGCCCTGACTGTTGTCCCCGAATCCTTCAGTAACGATCCACGGATTAATTTCCTGCGAGGCCGGGTTGCCTGGCAGGGGATGAAGGCGAACAATGGCAAACATACGGTAACGATGGCCCAGGAGTTCTGGCAAGCGGCCCTCGAAGCCGATCCCGACAATTTGGACTATAAAGCCGCTCTCGGTTTTAGCTACTATGTGAATGATCCGCAGGCGAGTACGGATGCGGCGGATGTGGAGGATCGGCTACAAACAGCCCTACAGATTTTTGCAGATGCTAAAGCTGCCCTGATCTCGACCGATCCGCAAACCCTACCCTTTGAAGCAGGGATTAGCCTGGTACTGAAGAAGACAGCCGATCGAAATCCGACCGATCGGGAAGCTCGTCTGCGCAACGCCTTACAAAGCTATGAGATTGTCATGAACCGCGATCCAGAGCGCTATGCCCTTCCCCAGCTTCGGCAGCATTGGCTTTGGACTGAAGATGCTCTCAAGGATTGGGAAGCTTTAGATCAATTAACTCAAGAGCAAGACCCCAAAAATCAAGATTCTCACAATCACGATAAGCTGCCAGCGCCATCCCCCACCCCAAATCGTAGTTCTGCTCCGAGCAGTTCTGCTCCGAGCCATTCTCAGCCTGGGTCAACGAACGCAAATCAGCCGATCGCAGCGAACCAAGCACTTTAAAGCTAGTAGAGCAAAATTAGTCGCGAGCCTGATCGAGCGAAATCCCTCGAATTGAATAATCGAGTAATCGGATCGGATGGATCACTGGCATGGTTTTGCCTTGAGCTTCGAGGTGTTTGAGAATTTGCAATGAACAACCTGGGTTGGAAGAAGCGATCAAGCTAGCCCCCGTGTTGAGCAAATGGGTCACCTTTTGCTGTCCTAGTTCCTCTGCTACTTCAGGCTGCAACATGTTATACACCCCAGCGCTGCCGCAACATAAGGCAGCATCGATCGGCTCTCGCAATGAAACTCCCGGAATTTGACGTAGCAATTGCCGAGGCGGAATGCTAATTTTTTGCCCATGCAACAAATGACAGGCATCTTGATAGACGATCGTTAATGGCTCAGATTGTAGCGGTGACAGGGGGGTTGTTAAGCCAACCATGGCCAGAAACTCTTGCACATCGCGGACTTTGGCAGAAAACTCGATCGCCCGATCGCGATATTCAGGATCGTCTTGCAGGAGATGCCCATATTCTTTCAAAGTATGTCCACAGCCCGCCGCGTTAATGATGATGTAATCGACCTGGGTGGAGGCAAAGCTATCAATCATCTGCCGAGCCAGAGCCTGGGCTTGAGCCTCCTGCCCTTGGTGATGGGGAAGTGCAGCACAACAGCCTTGAGACTGAGGAATCACGACTTCACAACCATTTGCACTCAACACCCGTGCTGTGGCCTCATTGACCTCGCTGAAAAACAACCGCTGTACACAACCTAAAATCATCCCAACCCGATAGCGCTTTTCACCTTGTGCAGGCACAATCGTCGGCAGGTTATTTTGAAAACTTTTCAGGGTTACTTCTGGCAACAGCGTTTCCATGGCTGCCAAGCGGGGCGAGAAGCGTTTTAAGAGCCCGGTTGCCCGTACCAGTTGGGGGATTCCCAATTTCTGGTAAATCAGCAAGGGAGCCAGCAGAGCCCGGAGCCGCTCTGGGTAGGGAAAGAGGGAGAAGATTAGTTGCCGGAAGAGGCGATCGGCCCAGGCACGGGGATAATTGCGCTCCACTTGCGGGCGAGTCGCCGCGATCAACTTGTCATATTGCACTCCCGATGGACAGGTTGTGACGCAGGCCAGACAGCCCAAACAGGAATCGAAATGCTGCACTGTTGCCGGTGAAAGTGTGGCTTCTCCCTCGTTGATCGCATCCATCAGATAAATGCGGCCGCGGGGTGAATCCATCTCTTTGCCAATCACCCGATAGCTTGGGCAGGTGGACAGGCAAAAACCGCAATGCACACAGGCATCGATCAATTTGGGATCGGGCGGATGACTCGCATCGAAGGAGGGATTGCCGGTGATATCCAGTGGAATCGAGGCTAGAACTGGGAGAGGTTGAGATGGCTGAGGTGGCTGAGGTGGCTGATTTGAGCGATCGAACTTATCCTGCGTCTGCATAAAGTTTAGATTCCCCCCACAAATCGATGCGGGCTGAGTATGGAATTTGGATCAAACTGGGCTTTCAAGCGCTGCATGATCGGTAAGGCATTGCCGATTTCTCCCCAAGGATCCAGTTTTGATTTCAGATCTGCTGGAGCCGCCAAGAGAGTCAGAAACCCGCCTTGCGCCTGGCAGAAGCGTCGCAGAGTCGCCAATGCTTCAATCTGGGTTGGCAGAGTTGCGCCTGAGAGTTGCACCTCACCTAGCCCACTGGCAGCATGAACCCTGGCCAAACCGGAGATTCCCAGCGGAACAAATTGCTCAAGCTGCTGGAGACCCTGCACGGCTTGGCTGGCTACTATTCCTATTTTGCAGGTCACCGCTGTCTCTTGGGGGGCAGTCTCGATTCGTTCTTGTAATTGTCGCCATAGAGCGATTTCAGCTTCTCCCTTGAGGGAGTGTAGACCGAGTCCAGCTTGTCTAGCCCAATCATGCAGTTGATTCACTTGTTGCTCTACGCTGATGGCAATGCTTTGAAACCGCACAATTACCCCCATGGCAGTCTGACGATCGCTCAACTCTAATTGGGAGATCCAAGCGGGGGAAATTAATTCGATCGCGGTTGGGGTTAAGGCCGAAGCCAGAAGCGTTGCCGTTAGCTGTTCGATCGCGGCAGCTTCACCCGTTAGCACCACCGTCTCAGAAGTCTCAGGCAAGGGGTAAATCCGAAAGGTCAACTGTGTCAAAATTCCTAAAGTGCCATAGGAGCCGGTCATCAGCTTCATCAAGTCGTAGCCTGCAACATTCTTGACCACGCGCCCCCCTGCCTTGGTGAGTTGGCCGTCACTGCGCACAAAACTCACCCCGATCAACATATCTCGAATGCCACCATAGCGCTGTCGCCATGCGCCCGTATCGGCTGTGGCTACCACTCCGCCTAAGGTGGACTGATTGGCATAGGCTGGATCGATCGCCAGAAACTGTCCCGCATTGGCTAAGTGAGCTTGCAGATCGGCAACCTTTAAACCTGCTTCAACTGTGACAGTCAGATCGCCACTGGCATGTTCGATCAGGCGATTCAGCCGAGCGGTGCTGACTACCAGTTGAATATTGTTCGTCATCCCTCCCCAATGCAACTTACTTCCCTGACCACAGGGCAACAACCGCCAATGGTTCTGCTGCGCACAAGACACAACGGCAGCCAATTCTTCCGGCGTGTTGGGGTAAACCACACAGGGGGTGGAGGCATCGGTCACAGCTCGATCGATCTGATGTTGAAGGGAGGAATCCAGGTTATTCCAGGGGATAACGGCATGGGCACCGAGCAGAGCTTCCAGGGTTTGAACGATCGAACTCATAAATTCGTTGGATAGATTTGCGAATCGATTCGCAGACAGTGCCTAATCAGTAGGGTTCTACCGATCGGCTCTGGTCGAAGACTCAGGTTTTCTCTCACTGAGTAGAGCCTGTCCCTCACTCTAACAGCAGTCGGGATCCAGAGGATGAAGTCTAGGCAAGGATCGCCCCTGATTTCTTCCGAGATTGCCGATAGATGCCGATAGATACTGATAGATTCTGAACTGGATTGAGCAGGAGTTCCATAAGTTACCCAGATTTACTGAACTAGCAAGCTCACTTTTGGGGCAATCTGGGAGAGCCAGTGCCGTGATGTCGCCATCTTCACTTGATCCAAAGTTCATGACCCGCTACCCATTCAGGCTAGCCCCTGTGCTCCCGAAAATGCCAGCCCTCCGTCCGACTCAGTCCTCGTTGCCTCTGCTTGAGCCCAACGCTCTGCCTCCACAGGATCCAATTCCTCTGGTTCAGGTGATCGCTCAGACTTATATCATTGCCTATCGCGAGGAAACCGATCGACTAGAGCAGGTATTACAGCAAGCAGGGCTCAGTTGTGAAGTCTTGCGACAAGCGGATTGCCCAGAATATCAACGCTATTCCTCTAGTTATCGGTGCTTTTTAAATCATCAACAAGCCTGGCAACGGGCAGCCCGATCTTGTCAGCTCACGTTGATCGTTGAAGCGGACTTTGTGCCCGTGGTTGGGTTTGGACAGCTCCCGCTTCCTTTCGATCGAACGGAGCCCCAGGCTGGGATCTGCTGGCTATATACTTGCGCACCCCAGCTCTATAGCGTCAGCACTCAAGGATTTGCCCATGGCTTTTCGACTGGTTTAGTGGCTTACATTCTCACCCCGCAAGCAGCCCAAGCGCTTTGTGAATTTGCCCATGTCCTCTCCCAGCCGAATAGCTACACTACGTTTGATTCGCAAATCGAATGTTTTCTGAGATCGCGGCAATTTCGCAACTATATTCCCTTCCGCAACTATGGAGAGCATGGCGGCAAACCTAATCCAGAACATTATCGATATGGATTAAGCCGCGATCACCGTGCTGATGTGTTGTGGGGGCAGCTAGCTTTTCCACCCACCTATGCCGAAGCAACTGCCTATCCTCAACTGACCTACACTTGGATCCGCAGTAAAGCACGACTCAAAGGAATCCTGCGATTACTGATCGGTAAATTTCTCCGACTCAAAGTGCTACAAGGCTCAACCGTGTCCAACCGGCTGATCGGGTTTGCCCTCCGACGGCAGTTCACCTTCAGACTGTAACCAGGGTTGGTAGGGCAGTGAGAACTTCTACGCCCGTATCTGTGACGGCGATCGTGTGCTCAAATTGAGCTGAAAGCTTGCGATCCTTGGTCACGGCTGTCCATTTGTCCGCCAGCATTTCCACTTCCCAGGTCCCTTCGTTGATCATGGGCTCGATCGTGAATACCATGCCTGGTCTGAGCTTTTTGCCTTTCCCGCGAGTACCATAGTGGGGAATTTGAGGTGCCGCATGGAAAATCTTGCCCACTCCATGCCCGACAAAATCACGGACGACAGAAAACCCTTGTGCTTCTGCATATTCCTGGATCGCTGCGCCAATATCACCAATCCGCGCACCCGGTTTGACGGCACGAATGCCTCGCCACATACATTCTTCCGTCACTTCAACCAGCTTGCGGGCCAATGGTGAGGGTTCACCCACGAAGAAAGTACGCGACGTATCGCCATGATAGCCATCTACCAGTGGAGTTACATCGATATTAATAATGTCCCCAACTTTGAGAATCTGCTTGGGGTTGGGAATGCCGTGGCAGACCACTTCATTCACACTGGTGCAAATTGATTTCGGGAAAGGATTATCACTGCCACTGGGATATCCTAGAGGCGCACTTCTGGCTCCTCGTTCCTGCGTCCAGGCTTCGGCAGCATCATTCAGCTCTAGCGTGCTGACTCCGGGTTGCACCATCGGCTCCAGATATTTTAAAAGCTCAGCCGCCATACGTCCCGCTTGACGCATCTTTTCAATTTCGCGGCTCGACATAAGAATGAGGGGTTCCTGATCCATGCTGGCTTTAATATTGCTTAATCTCTCTACTCCTAATGTAGCCTGCCACAGGAAATTGAGCGGAGAAATCATTTGGGTGTTTCGCTTTTCCTTCCGATCGACAGGTGAGAGAGTGCACAAACTCTGGTAGATTTAGCGGAGTATCCGTAAGTAGATCAACTCAGCAGATCAGCGCATGAAAGTCCTAGTTATTGGTGGTGATGGTTATTGCGGTTGGGCAACTGCGCTCTACCTGTCCAACAAGGGGTATGAAGTTGCCATTTTAGACAATTTGATTCGTCGGCATTGGGATGCAGAGCTTTGTATTGAAACCCTAACACCGATCGCACCGATTCAAACTCGCTTGCAGCGATGGAAAGACCTGACCGGCAAAACCATCGAGTTATTTATTGGAGACATCAACAACTACGAGTTTCTCAAGCAGTCGATGCTGAGCTTTGAACCAGAAGCGGTGGTGCATTTTGGGGAACAGCGATCAGCCCCCTTCTCCATGATCGATCGGGAACATGCGGTGCTCACCCAGGTAAATAATGTAGTGGGCACGCTTAACCTGCTGTATGTGATGCATGAGCACTTCCCCGACTGTCATTTAGTCAAGCTGGGCACGATGGGTGAATATGGCACGCCCAACATTGACATTGAGGAAGGCTATATCACGATCGAGCATAACGGTCGAAAAGATACCCTACCCTATCCGAAGCAGCCTGGATCGTTCTATCACCTCAGTAAGGTGCATGACTCCCATAACATCCATTTTGCCTGCCGAATTTGGGGGCTCCGGGCGACCGACCTCAACCAGGGGGTTGTCTATGGAGTGCTCACCGATGAAACTGGCATGGATGAGCTGCTGATCAACCGGCTTGACTACGATGGGGTGTTTGGTACGGCACTGAACCGTTTCTGTATCCAGGCGGCGATCGGGCATCCACTCACGGTGTACGGTAAAGGCGGGCAAACCCGTGGCTTCCTCGATATTCGGGATACGGTACGGTGTATTGAAATCGCCCTCAACAGCCCCGCTGATGCAGGTGAGTTCCGAGTGTTCAACCAGTTTACGGAAATGTTCAGCGTGGGCGATCTGGCCATGATGGTGAAAAAAGCGGGCAACTCCCTGGGGTTGAACGTGGAGATCAACCATTTGGAAAATCCTCGCATTGAGAAGGAAGAGCACTACTTTAACGCGAAGAACACGAAGCTGATTGACTTAGGATTGCAGCCCCATTACCTGTCTGATTCGCTGCTCGATTCACTGCTTAACTTCAGCGTGAAATACAAGGCACGAATTGATCAGAAGCAGATTCTGCCCAAAGTGAAGTGGAAAGGCTAAGTGCTTGAATTCATTCGATCGATTCATTGGAGTCATCCCCTGAAGACAGCCTGACGCGCTCAGGTTGATCGGGTAAGTAAGCCCAGGGCAATGGATCGATCGGATCACCGTGATCTTTTGGAGTTTTTATCTGGCGTTTCTATGCGGATTGCGCTCTTTACTGAAACCTTCCTGCCTAAAGTTGATGGCATCGTAACGCGCCTCAGTCACACTGTCGATCACCTGCAACGATCGGGCGATCAGGTGTTGGTTATTTCTCCCGACGGTGGGTTGCGGGAATATAAGGGAGCCTCTATTTTTGGAGTACCAGGCTTTCCTTTGCCGCTTTATCCAGAACTAAAATTGGCGCTGCCCCGTCCTTCGATTCGGCAAGCCTTAGCGTCATTCCGGCCAGATTTAATCCACATTGTTAACCCTGCGGTGCTGGGCTTAGGAGGGCTCTACTATGCTAAGTCCCTAGAAGTGCCGCTTGTTGCCTCCTATCACACCCATCTTCCCAAATACTTAGAGCATTATGGCCTGGGAATGTTGGAAGGCGTAATGTGGGAGCTACTGAAGGTAGTCCATAATCAGGCTCAGATCAATCTATGTACTTCCACTGCCATGCAGGATGCCCTGACATCCCATGGGATTGAACGGGTTGAGGTGTGGCAAAAAGGGGTAGACACGGAACTGTTTCATCCTAGTTTGGCGAGCCAGGAGGTGCGATCCCACCTCTCGCAAGGGCATCCCGATAGCCCAATTCTGCTCTATGTCGGCCGCTTATCAGCCGAAAAGGAGATCGATCGAATCAAGCCTGTTTTAGAAGCCATTCCCAACGCTCGACTCGCGCTCGTGGGGGATGGGCCCTACCGTTTGGAGTTAGAAAAGCATTTCGCAGATACTCCCACCCATTTTGTGGGCTATCTCACTGGTAGGGATTTGGGGGCGGCCTTTGCCTCTGCTGATGCGTTTATTTTCCCTTCCCGCACCGAAACGCTAGGATTGGTACTTCTAGAAGCCATGGCGGCTGGGTGTCCTGTGATCGCAGCCAATGCTGGTGGTATTCCCGATATTGTCACCGATGGTATTAACGGTTATCTGTTTGATCCCGAAGATGACCAGGGTGCCATTACGGCAACCCAACGATTACTGGCCAATCAGCAAGAACGAGAAATACTTCGGCAAAATGCCCGCCAAGAAGCAGAGCGTTGGGGCTGGGCAGCCGCAACCCAACAATTGCAGCGGTTTTACCGATCGATCCGGTTGGCTGAAATGCCTTCGGCCGCCTAGTCTTTGGGGTGAATCACTAATTTGTGCGGCTCTGCGCCAGAGTTCAAGCCTAATTCATGGGATTGAACCTGCTGGGCTGAACCATTTCTAAAGGTCTTCCATACTCAAAAATACCGATCGGACTGTCATCGTTCGATCGGCTTCTCATTTTTCTGGGAAGATGCTCGCAGATAAGCCATCCTTTCTGGCAGCCCAGGTTAGGGGGTTTGAGCCCCCATGAATCTAATCAGCCTGAACTAAAAAATTAATAAATCTTAATATTTTTGACTAATTAGTATTCAGATGGATCCTGTGTCATCGTTGGCAATCTATTGAATCAAATGAATCAAACAGGATTCTACGTAGATCCTCGATCGGCTGAAGCAAAATTTATCTCAAATTAAATCTTCGATGAACCTCCGACGAACTGCTTCCAGTTGATCAGGCATAGAGGTTATTACAGAGGTATCGCCAGTTTCTTAGGACGACACAGTTCGGTTTCATCCTTCAGACGGCATCGTAAATCAAGCTAGAGGTGCTGAACAACGATGAGACACCAGAAGTCTGAAGCTGGCACTGAGTCAAACTGAGCAATCAGACACTCTCGATCCGGAATTACCCCCTTCATTCCCTGCTGGAGTCAGCGATCGATCAGGTAATAGATCAGCGATCGATCAGCGATATCAAAATATAGTCAGCCCAGGCTTAAAATTCCTGGAACGATGCTGAACCCAGTTGTAGATAAAAATAGCTAGGAATAGAACCGAGCAGCAGCCACAATGCCTTGGAAGTTAGACTTCACGCAGATCTGGGATATTGTGTCATCTGCTTAATCTCACTCAGGAGATTTAGATTATGAAACCCCATGTTTTGTCTTCCTCCATTGCCACCGAAATTTTTGTGGAATCCGGTTTATCCTTCCTGGGATTTTTGGTGTTAGTCATGCTGTTGATCTAAGTGTGCCCATTGGGTTTTGGTCGTTCTGAGCAACACAAGAGCTTGCGTTAAATTCTTCTGGCATCGAAATAATACTGAGACGCTAGTTTCGTCAAGATGGTGGGAACCCTTAATTTGAACTCCGGGTTCATTACCTGCGGATATTCGACTTGTCGCAGTGAACGCTGGCGATCTGAACCAACGGAATGGGGGTCTCTCCCCTCTCAATGATTCGTTGCGAATGTGACCAAGCCTCGTCGGTAAAGTCGTTGATATCGCTGTAGGGGAACCGGCGAGTTTGGGTTATTTTCAACCTAGAAGCAGCCAATACAGCATCTATGACAGCTTCATTCTCCCAATTGCCCCATCAGGACTGGGTTGATCTAAATCTACCGATCAATGCCCGCAGCGACCGATTTGCGCTGGATGTTAAGCCCTCTGGATCTCCCATGGTGATTGATTCTGCAAGTTCTTCCCTGGTTCCAAGAAAAACAGCTAGTCTTCCCAGCGTAGGCACTACTACCAGTCAGGCGGGTCTTCAGTCCGGTACCCTCGTTGCACCCGCAAAGTTGGAGAGCCGTGGATCATTTACTAACCTGCTGGCTCCTTTAACTCAAGACACCTTCAAACAAGTGGTTACCGATGTCGAGCAGAAGCTGAGAGTCGTGAACCAAACCCTCTCCGTGCTCGATAATGTTCTGGAGTCACAGGGGTTTGATGCCATTCTCAACGAAATGCTGCGATCGATTACCCTGAAGACGGGAGAGTTACTGAATGCTGATCGCACCACAATTTTCCTACTGGATGAGGAACGGGACGAATTGTGGTCAATCGTGGCGAAGGATGAGAGCGGTAATAATTTAGAACTTCGCTTTCCTAAAATGGCTGGCATCGCAGGCGAGGTGGCCACCCATAAAACCGTGGTCAATATCCCTTTCGATTTCTATCAAGATCAGCGATCGAGCACAGCGCAAGAATTTGACAGAAAAAATCAGTACCGTACCTACACCATGCTGGCCCTACCCCTCTTAGATGATCAGGGCGATCTGGTAGCGGTGGTACAGCTTATTAATAAACTCAAGCCAGTTCACGATGCGATGGCTCCGTTGGAGCAAAAAATTGATTCCAGAGGCTTCACCCCTGAAGATGAGCAGGTATTTCGGGATTTTGCGCCTTCGATTCGCCTGATTCTGGAGTCTTCTCGCTCTTTCTATAAGGCCATGCAGCAACAGCGGGCAGCCTCCGCCTTGATGAAGGCCACCAAAGCCCTCAGTCAAAGCAGCCTGGATCTAGAAGAAACCCTGAGTAAGGTGATGGATGAGGCCAAAGAGTTGATGCAGGCTGATCGTAGTACTTTGTGGTTGCTCGATCAGGACAATGCCCAACTCTGGACAAAACTCCCGATCGACGGCAAAGTCCAAGAACAACGCATCCCGATCGGAGCTGGTTTCGCAGGACAAGTGGCTACTACTGGGGAACCAGTGTTAATTCCGTTTGATCTCTATGAGCATCCCAATGCGGAAACCGCCAAGGAGATGGATCAGCGAACGGGCTATCGCACTTGCAGTATGCTCTGTATGCCGGTTTTTAATGCTGATGGTGAGCTAATTGCTGTTACACAGTTGATCAATAAGCGGAAACAGGGCGATTTTCCCCCTTACGATCCGGCTACCTATCCCGAAGCGCCGGAGTGCTGGAAAGCCAGCTTTAACAGCAATGATCAGGAGTTCATGAAGGCTTTTAATATCCAGGCGGGGGTGGCCCTACAAAATGCCAAACTGTTTGATACGGTGAAGCAGCAAGAGCAACTTCAGCGGGATATTCTCCGTTCTCTTTCCAATGGTGTCATCTCTACCGATCGGGAAGGCCGGATCATTGCCGCCAATGAAAGTGCTCGGCAACTATTGGGATTAGATACTGCTGCCATGTTGCAAGGTCGGCTGGTATCAGAATTGGTTCAGCTAGAACAGGGTGATTTTCCCAAGTGGTTCCAGGCAGCCCTTACCGCCGTCGATGATAAGAGTCGGCAACAATATTACCCTGATCAAACCCTCCTACCGATCGCAGGACAGGAGCAGCATAGTGTCCATTTGTCGATCAATACCATTGCGGATGCTAATGATCCCCGTAAAGTCTCTGGGGCGCTGGTGGTGATGGATGATATTAGCGATGAAAAGCGGCTGAAAAGCACCATGTATCGCTATATGACCCAAGAGCTGGCTGAACAGTTGCTCAGCAGTGGCGATGCCAAACTGGGGGGGGATCGCAAAGAAGTCTCCGTCCTGTTCTCCGATATTCGTAGCTATACCACCTTGACCGAAAACATGGAAGCCGAAGAAGTGGTGGCCATGCTCAACGAATATTTTGAGACCATGGTGGATGCCGTCTTTGCCCACAAAGGCACCCTGGATAAATACATTGGGGATGCCATTATGGCGGTGTTTGGCTCGCCTTTGCCGTTAGATGAACATGCCTGGATGGCAGTCCAGACTGCGTTGGAAATGCGGCATCGGTTGCAAGAGTTTAATCTAGATCGCCCCATCGATCGGAAAATCCGGATCGGCATCGGCATCAACTCTGACTCTGTGATCAGCGGTAATATCGGCTCCAGTAAACGGATGGAGTTTACGGCGATCGGGGATGGGGTAAACCTGGGTTCCCGCCTCGAAGGGGCGAGTAAGCATTATGGTTGCGACATTGTGATCAGCGAGAACACCTATCAGCTTTGTGCCGATCGGGTCTGGGCGCGTGAGTTGGACTGTATCCGGGTGAAGGGCAAACAGCAGCCAGTTAGCATTTATGAGCTGGTCGGATCGCGCTCAGAACCCCTGTCATGCCAGCAGGAGCAGGCGATCGAACTGTATGGGCAAGGACGGCAGCTCTACCTCAAGCAGGACTTTTTTGGCGCTTTACTGAATTTTGAAACCTTGCTCCGAGAAGTGAACCCTGCCGATCAAGCGGCTCAAATGCATCTAAAGCGCTGTGAGTATTGGTTACATCACCCACCCACCGATCAAAGCTGGGATGAGGGAGTCTGGACATTAACCGAGAAATAAACTAGCGGCGGGGCTAACCGGCATTACTTCCGTAGAGTACACCCTGACAAATTCACAACTACACCTATCGACTGGCCTAATCGCCAGCTATCATCTAACCGCAAAAGCCCCATGCTGCGATCGGATTAATCTAAATCCACCCATGGGGCTCCAATATTATCAGTATTAATTCAGTATTAACTAAATGGTGGAGTAACAGGTGGAGTAACAAACAGGGAAATCCCTAACTGAGCTTTGTAACTTCAGCCTCAGCTTTGTAACCTCAGCTTTGCAGCTCAAGCTAGATCAAATCACGACTATTAAATCGAGGCTATGGCTGCACTTGATTGCTGGCCCATTGAACCCGATACTCACCTATTCTTTACCATTCCTTTACAAATTCTTCACCAATCTTCACCAATGTGAAGCTGCTGCTTGCTGCGTTGCAGTTGCTTCCATAAACTGTCAATTTGCTTATACGACTCTTCAGGAGTCAGCTTACCGTTGGTTTGTAAACCGCAAATCAAGCTGACTTTCTGCGAAAACTCCTGAAGATTGGCATTAAATACTAAATTTTCAGGGTGAACCGATCCACGATAACGGCTGTAGGGATACAGAAAATCTGAGCGATCGACCATAGTTTCCCCCTATTCACTGGTGAAATAACACATGCGTTCTACCTTCTTTTAACCTTATCTTAACCTAACTCTTCAGGGATTCAAATCATTCCTGGGAGTGAGCTTTCCCAGAAGCACATTTAAATGGCCCTACTCCCCAGGCGCAATTCTTTCTTTCGCTACCGAATCAGCGATTCCAGTGACTTAGCCCGGTAAAATGGTGAGGCTGACAAAAATTCCAATTTTTTTTCCACGATTCCTCTGCGATGTCTCCCAATTCGATTCTCTACGAAGGCAAAGCCAAAATTCTCTACGCGACGGATGACCCAGCAGTCTTGCTGACCCACTTTAAAGATGATGCCACTGCCTTCAATGCCCAGAAACGGGGCAGTATTGCCGGTAAAGGGGAGATGAATTGCGCCATCTCTAGCCACCTGTTTCAGCTCCTAGAGACGAAAGGGATCGCAACCCACTGGTTGGGATGTCCCGCGCCCAACCAAATGACCGTCCGATCTGTAAAGATTTTGCCGTTGGAGGTCGTGATCCGGAACATTGCCGCCGGGAGTCTCTGTCAACAGACCGGTCTACCCTTAGGGCAGGTGCTGAAGGAACCACTGGTGGAGTTTTACTACAAAAATGATGCTTTAGGTGATCCCTTGTTAACCCTCGATCGCTTACTGCTGCTGGAGTTGGCTACCTCGGCTCAGGTGGAGGAACTTCGCCAGAAAGCGTTGCAGATCAATCAGATATTGTCTGACTTCTTCGGGAAATGTGGCATTACCTTAGTAGATTTCAAGTTAGAGTTTGGACTGGATCAGCAGCAAAGCATTCTGCTGGCGGATGAAATCAGTCCAGATACTTGTCGATTATGGAACCAGTCCTCCGCCGATCCGGAACAGCGAGTCCTTGATAAGGATCGGTTTCGCCGTGACCTAGGTAATGTGGAAGATGCTTATCGTCAGGTATTAGAACGGGTTTTGGCACAACCAATTCAACCGGAAGGGGAAGCAATGCTGTAAAATCTTCCCGTTACATTTATTTAGTGTTTCATCAATTCCTGCCCAATTTCAGACTTGCAGTTGCCCGATTGTTTGGTGTGTGGAAGTGCCCCATTATTTAAACCGTATGCGCTTTTCTCCTTTCGTTTTTACTGCTCTGACTGCCTCCGCAGTTTTTGGTGTAGCTCAACCAGCAAGAGCAGAAATATCTGAATCGTCTAAGTCGGCTGAAGCGACCTATCACCTGGAAACCAACAATTCAGCAGTTTCCGATCCATCCAGCGCAGCAGAACAGTCCGCAACGAGCCAGTCTGATTACCTTCCGGGTAACGCGGCAGATGAGGCGAATCACGACGACAGGACATCAGACTTACAGGCAATCGATGCCCTTGAGGAGGCTCAGTCCAACCCAACTCTTCTGGTGGACTTTTCAGACGCGGCAGTCGATCCACCGGCTGAGTTTAACGCCTCTTCCGACAGTGAGCCCATTGCCCAGACGAATCCTGAAGCCACCCCAACTGAGAACCCTGAGGTGGAAGATTCTGCGGCCGATCCGACCGATCCGACGGTTGAACCCGAAACGCTAGAGTTTGATTTTCAGGCTCCTCAGCCCACATCTGCACCCTTCGATTTGCAGCAGGAAGCCCCCAGTAGCCCATCACCTAGCAGCGAAACGGCACCCCCCAGTCCCCCTGCGCCGACCACTCCAGCCCAAACTCCCACGACTGAACCGCGCGTCTTAGTTTCAGAAGTGTTAGTTGAAGGGGCGGCAGGTGAGTTGGAAACACAAGTTTATGAGGTGATCCGTACCCGTCCTGGTCGCACCACGACTCGATCGCAACTGCAAGAAGACATCAACGCCATTTTTGCTACTGGCTTTTTCTCCAACGTTCAGGCTGTTCCTGAGGATACACCGTTAGGGGTGCGGGTGACTTTTGTGGTACAGCAAAACGCCGTTCTGCAAGGAGTGCAGCTCCAAAATAGCCGCCTGACTCAACCCGATGGGGATGGGAATCTGCCCCAGGTGGAGTATCAAGAAGAGTTGATGCCCCTGCAAACTGCTGTTGATCGAATCTTTGCCAACCAAATTGGGCAAACTGCCAACCTACAGGCTTTGCAAATTGGCATTGAGCAACTCAACCAGCTCTATCAAGACAATGGGTATGTGCTGGCTCAGGTGATTGCTGCTCCTGAGATTGGGGCAGATGGAATTGCCCGCCTAGAGGTGGCTGAAGGGGAGATCGAAAATATCGAAATCCGCTTTTTGGATCGAGATGGACAGGCTGTGGATGAAGAAGGTGAACCGATCCGCGGCCGCACCCGCCCCTTCATCATCACCCGTGAATTTCAGTCTGAAGCAGGGGATGTTTTTAACCAAAATCAAATTCAGCGCGATCTACAACGTGCCTTTGGGCTGGGCATTTTTGAAGATTTGAATATTTCGCTTAACCCCGGTCAAGATCCACGCAAGGTGGATGTGGTTGTGAATGTGACCGAGCGACGCACAGGTTCATTGGCAGCCAGTGTGGGGATTAGTTCGGCGAGTGGCTTATTTGGAGCTGTGAGTTTGCAGGAGCAAAACCTGGGGGGTAACAACCAGCGCTTGAACGCCGAAGTTCAGATTGGACAACGGGATGTTTTATTTGACCTCAGCTTCACCGATCCCTGGATCGCTACCGATCCCAACCGAACTTCCTATACAGTCAATGCCTTTGGTCGCCAATCCATTTCGCTGATTTTTGACGGTGGCGAAGAAGATGTGGATTTGCCGAATGGGGATCGCCCTCGCGTACGACGGTTTGGGGGCGGGGTGAGTTTTTCCCGGCCGTTGGATGATGGTTGGCGGGCCTCATTGGGCTTGCAATACCAGAATGTCTCGATCCGAGATCTGGATGGCACAGTCACCCCACGGGATGAATTCGGCAACTTGTTGAGCTACAACCGATCCGGGATCGATAACATTGCCACGTTGCAATTTTCTGCTTCCCAGGATCGACGCAATGATCCAGCGCAAACTACCAGTGGATCGGTGCTGCGATTGAGCACGGAACAGGCTTTAGGGATTGACAGTATCTTCTATAACCGATTGCGGGCAAGCTACAGTTATTACATTCCCGTCCGGCTTGCACGATTTACCGAAGGCTGTCAACAGGATGATCCCGCTCCCAGCGACTGCCCGCAAACCCTGGCCTTCAACGTGCAAGGGGGCACTATTCTGGGTGACTTCCCACCTTATGAAGCCTTTGCCTTGGGGGGGACTGATTCGATTCGGGGCTATGATGCCGGTGATCTCGGCAGTGGTAAAAGTTATTTGCAGGCCACGGTTGAATATCGGTTCCCCATTTTTAGTATCGTCAGTGGTGCCTTATTCCTGGATGCGGGAACGGATTTAGGCAGTGGGGATCAAGTGCAAGGCGATCCGGCGGGGATTCGTGAGAAACCAGGATCGGGGTTTGGTTACGGAATTGGTGTCCGGGTGCAATCCCCCCTAGGGCAAATTCGGGTGGATTATGCCATCAATGATGATGGAGAGAATCGCATCCACTTTGGCATTGGCGAGCGGTTCTAACCGTTGCTTGTCCTCGGTAGCGAAATCAGAAATGTGAAGTCGGAAATGTGAAGTCGGAAATGCGAAGTCGGAAATGTGGAGCATGAACCATGAGGCATGAACCATGAGGCATAAAACGTCAAGTGTGTGAGTGTCAGCAGTCAGTCAAGCAGGTGACGCAAGTTCAGTGCGGCTCATTGATCCAATTGAATCAGGAGTGAGGTGAGGCATGAGTGGTGTGGGTTGGTCAATCGTTGAACAAGCCAAATACCAGAATTCGGTTCCATCGGGATCCACCCATTGCTCTGAGCGATCACTAGCTGTGACTCCAACGGGTTTACATACGTTGGCCGCTGGGTTTGAGCGATCGGGGATTGGATTACACTCTGGACTGCCTGTGCAGGTGAATGTTCTCCCCGCTGAAGCCGGTTCGGGACGCTATTTTGTCCGGGTTGATTTGCCAGAACAACCGCTCATTCCAGCCCACATTGCCGCCCTAGGTCAAACGACGCTTTCCACGGAACTGCGAGTGGGGACTGCCACGGTGCGAACGATCGAACATTTGCTGGCTGCCTTGTTCGGCATGGGGGTTGATAATGCCCGCATTGAGATTAACGGTTCTGAAGTCCCTTTGCTGGATGGATCCGCCCAAGATTGGGTCACTGCGATCATGGAAGTGGGGTTACAATCGCAACCCGGCCAAAAATCGGGGTTTGATCTGCTCGAACCCATTTGGCTGCGATCCGACGATGCTTTTGTTGCCGCTTTGCCCGCTGCCGAGCTGCGGTTTACCTACGGAATCGATTTTGACCTGCCAGCGATCGGCAATCAATGGTATAGTTGGTCGCCAAATCAAGAAAATTTTGCCGAGGCGATCGCGCCAGCCCGCACCTTTGGTTTAGCCCACCAGATTGAGCATTTGCAGCGACAAGGGTTGATCCAGGGGGGCAGTTTAGACAATGCCTTAGTTTGTGGTGACTCAGGTTGGCTTAATCCACCCTTGCGATTTTCAAATGAACCCGTGCGTCATAAACTTTTAGACTTAGTAGGAGATTTAAGTTTGTTGGGAGAGTTGCCTTGTGCTCATATTCTGGCATACAAGGCGAGTCACCGATTGCATACCCAATTAGCTCAGGCATTAGAATCCGCACGCCAGTCAGCCTTATCTTAAAGGGTTTTGGTCTGCTGGATGCTTGCGCTTGGAGCAAGGTTTGCGAACTGTTGGTTGGGGTGGTTGAGGGTCGGCTCACCTGGACTATCCGGATCGATCAACCCAGTCAATTGACCGCTGGCATTGACCCACTAGACTTTTCCAACCTGGCATTCCTCCACCTGTTTGCTGCTCGAACCCATTTTTAGCCCTAATCAAATTAGCCCTAATTCGAAATTTACTCATGGCGATTTTGACTGACCTTCACACTACAGCACCCCATCCTGAAGCTGGACAGCCAGAACAACCGCAGGCAACTGTGATTCCAGTTGAAGAAATCCAGCGCCTTCTGCCTCATCGTTATCCTTTTGCTTTGGTCGATCGAATTATCCAATATGTTCCAGAAAAGCTGGCTGTCGGCATTAAAAACGTCACCTTTAATGAGCCCCATTTTCAAGGACATTTTCCTGGTCGGCCGATCATGCCAGGGGTGCTGATTGTGGAGGCCATGGCTCAAGTGGGTGGGGTCGTTTTAACCCAAATGCCGGAGTTTCCGGAAAATGGCTTGTTCATGTTTGCTGGCATTGATAAAGTTCGATTTCGGAGACCTGTGGTTCCTGGCGATCAACTGGTCATGACGGTGGAGCTACTGTCCATTCGGCGACGCTTTGGCAAAATGCAAGGGCGAGCTGAAGTTGATGGGCAACTGGCAGCCGAAGGAGAACTCCTCTTTTCGGTAGTTGACTTGTAGGGGTTAACTTGTAGTGGTTGACTCTGATCGGTATCCGCATCTCCATTCTTATTCTCTCTACCACCTCTCGTTCCCTTGACTACTCTCATTCACCCTACTGCTGTTATTCATCCCCGGGCCGAACTGCATCCCACTGTGCAAGTTGGCGCTTATGCTGTGATTGGCGAACGGGTTAAGGTAGGTGCCGGAACAGTCATCGGTCATCATGCGGTGATCGAAGGCTGGACTGAAATTGGCTCCGGGAACCAGATTTTTCCGGGGGCGGCGATCGGGCTGGAGCCCCAAGACCTGAAATATGACGGCTCTTTGAGTCTGGTCAAGATTGGTGATGACAACCTGATTCGGGAATATGTCACGATTAACCGAGCGACGGGAGCGGGAGAAGCTACCACCATTGGCAACCGCAATCTACTAATGGCTTATGTGCATGTTGGGCATAACTGCCAAATTGAGGATCGGGTGATTATTTCCAATAGCACCGCCCTGGCTGGACATATCCGGATTGAATCCCGTGCCACCATCAGTGGTGTGTTAGGAGTCCATCAGTTTGTGCATATTGGGAAGCTGGCTATGGTGGGTGGGATGAGCCGGATTAATCGCGATGTGCCCCCTTACATGCTGGTGGAAGGTAACCCTGCTCGCGTCCGTACTCTTAATAAAGTGGGTCTTCAACGATCGGGGCTGACAACGGCAGACAACGGCACTACTCTGCAAGCGCTGAAAAAAGCGTTTCGGATTCTCTACCGATCGGGCTTGACCTTGCAGGAAGCCTTGCTCCAACTGGATCTGTTGGCTGATCAGGAGCCTATCCAACATTTACGGCAGTTTCTGACCCTCAGCCATACCCCTGGCCGACGCGGTTCTATCCCAGGGCGGCGGCTGCGAGGCAAACAGGACGACGAGTAATGGCTGAGGATCCTGGAGCAGTTGTCCGATCGGCTCAATCTGTAGTCCAATCAGAAGTCCAATCAGAGGCAACCTATCGAATTTTAATCAGCACCGGCGAAGTATCCGGAGATTTGCAGGGTGCCTTGCTGATTGCCGCATTGCAGCGACAGGCGGAGCAGGCTCAGATCCAAGTGGAATTGGTGGCAACCGGCGGGGATCGGATGGCTCAGGCAGGGGCAAAGTTACTGGCCAATACCAGTGCGATCGGTTCGATCGGGCTATTTGAGTCACTCCCCTATATTCGAGCAACCCGGCAGATCCAGCAGCGCATTCGCCAGTTTTTGCGGCAGCACCCGCCTGATCTCGTGGTGATGATCGATTATTTTGCGCCCAACCTGGCCCTTGGACGGTTTTTGCGGCAGCAATTTCCTCAGGTGCCCACGGTGTATTACATTGCGCCGCAAGAGTGGGTCTGGTCCGTGAGTCCACGCAACACGCAGCGTATTTTAGAGATTACCGATCGGCTGCTGGCCATTTTTCCAGCCGAAGCCACCTATTATCAAGCTCAAGGGGGAAATGTCACCTGGGTGGGGCATCCCTTGATCGATCGATTGCCCTCCAGTCCCGATCGAACCATGGCACGGCAACAACTGGGGATCGCAGCCGATCGGGTAGTAGTCACTCTGATCCCCGCCTCGCGGCAGCAGGAATTGCAATATATTTTGCCAGTGATGCTAGCAGCCGCCAACCAGATTCAGGCTACCCTGCCCCAAGTACAATTCTGGATCCCCCTTTCGTTAGAGCGATACCGAACCGCCATCGAAACTGCCCTGCACCAGACTGGAGTATCAGCCACGATTGTGTCGGGTCAATCTCAAACGCTCATTGCAGCAGCCGATCTGGTCATTGCTAAATCCGGCACCGTCAATCTGGAAACCGCTTTGTTGGAAGTTCCGCAAGTGGTGATGTATCGAGTTCATCCGGTTACCGCCTGGATTGCCGAGCACCTGTTAAAGTTTTCTGCTCCTTTTGTCTCACCGCCCAACCTGGTGATGATGCAGCCGATCGTGCCAGAATTTTTGCAATATCAAGCCACCCCAGAGAGGATCGCTCAAGCTGCCCTCAACTTGTTGCAACAACCAGAGCAACAAGCCAAAATGCGGGATCACTATCGGCAAATGCGAGCAAAGCTGGGAGAGCCTGGGGTCTGCGATCGGGCAGCCAAGGAAATCCTAGAGCTGCTGAAATCTACAAATCGGCAGAAAAACTAGGAAAAATCGCCGATTTATTACCTGGGCATGAATTCTCGCCCTATCCCTTGCAATTATGCATCGCCTGCTTTAGTGTCTATATGTTTGCTAAGACTTAAAGTTCGCTAAGACTTAAAGTTCGCTAAGACTTAAAGTTCGCCAAGACTTAAAGATGGATGTTCGCCAAGACTTAAAGATGGTTTTAAAACAGAAGCTATAATCTTTGTCTGGTTCTATCCTAGACTGGGATCTCCTCTCACGTCCCGCAATAGTTGTTTAGGTTATTCCAAGGTGTCATTATGGAGTCTGCTGATGTGAACAAAGAGCCTGTCTCCCTTAGCGAGACGGTCAGAATCGATCCCTCCTCCGAAATCGAGCTGGTTTCACCTGACTCGACCAATGAGCAGTGGAAGGAGATTGGCGAAAAAGTTTCCGATTTTCTGGCCGATCTACCTGCCTACCTGTCTGACTTTTTTGGTGAATATCGTCGTCCGATTATCACGATCAGCTTGATCATTGCTTCCTTGATTGCCATCAAATTACTGCTGGCGATTCTGGGTGCAATCAACGATCTGCCGATTTTCTCTTCTCTGTTTGAGCTGATTGGCATGGGCTATTCTGCTTGGTTTGTCTGGCGCTATTTGCTTAAGGCTTCCACCCGTGAACAGCTAGCCACCGATTTTAGCGCTCTCAAAGAGCAAGTATTGGGTAGTAAGTAGGTTGCGCAGAGACGGTAATTTCGGGGCCACCTGGATTCCGTCGATCGGTTGCTTCGGTTCGGTTATTTTCTTCGATAGTTTCGATTCTAGGCGGTACAGGTTTCTGTATCGCCTCTGTTTTAAGCTGTCTCTGTTTTAAGCTGTCTCTGTTTTAAGCTGTCTCTGTTTTCGAGATTTCGAGATTGTTCCTCCTGCCGCATTGACCATTAGCCTTGGTAATTCCTGTCCCGACTGCATTGGATGGCTCAAAATCGGGATAGGATGATGATCTGAAAGATTACAAAACGCTTTACATGACGGCACTCAACAATCAAACCAACCCTTCTACCCCCACTCCCGACGATAAAACGATCGTTCGAGAGTATTTTAATGCGACTGGGTTCGATCGCTGGCGACGCATCTATGGTGATGGTGAAGTCAATAAAGTGCAGCTCGATATTCGGATCGGGCATCAGAAAACCGTGGATACCCTGTTGGATTGGCTGAAAGCAGATGATAATCTGGCAGGTATGACCTTCTGTGATGCGGGATGTGGGGTCGGCAGTCTGAGTATTCCTCTGGCTCAACTGGGAGCAACCGTTTTCTCGAGTGATATTTCTGAAAAGATGGTTGGGGAAGCCAAGGAGCGGGCTGCAACAGAACTGGGACAATCTGACAACCCCACCTTCGCTGTGCAAGATCTGGAGACTCTGAGTGGACGATACCATACTGTCGTCTGTCTTGATGTGTTGATCCACTATCCTCAAGAGCAGGCGATGGAGATGATCAGCCACCTGAGTTCTCTTAGCGAATCGAGGGTAGTCTTGAGCTTTGCCCCCAAAACCTGTTTCTACACTCTGCTGAAGCGGATTGGTGATTTCTTCCCTGGCCCCAGTAAGGCGACCCGTGCCTACCTCCACCGGGAAGCAGACATTGTCAAAGCATTAGAAGCCAATGGGTTTCAGGTGCAGCGCAATGCCATGACCAAAACCCGATTCTACTTCTCTCGGTTGATAGAAGCCACTCGTTAAACTGGGATATGATAGCAGCGAGCATTCTGGGATCTGAAATGAAGCGGATTCAAAAACTTGCTGCTGGTGCAATGTTGGGCTTAGGGCTGTTGGTTGTTTTATTCCACAGTGCCGAGTTGATTAGCCCAGAGGTTGATGAAGATGATAAAGAAGAAGCGATCCCCAATTTGGTGATAGTGGGGTTGCCCTTAACGGCGATCGGCAGTTGGTTGTTTTGGCAGGGACATCGACAGCATCAAACCCAATTGCAGTTACAGTTACGGCAGGCTTTTTTTCAGCTCTTACAGCACAACCATGGTCAAGTAACCCCGCTTCAGTTAGCGATGGCCACTGGGCTAGATGGCACCGCAGCCAAAGCCTACCTCAATCAGTGGGCTCAGGAGTTCGATGCGGATTATCACATTACCGCCGAGGGCGATCTGATCTATCACTTTGCCCTCACTCAGGCTGAAATGATAGGCAGCCGAGCAACTGATCCAGGAGAAAATTCGTAGTCCTGACTCAGCTTAACAGCCGAGAACTGGCTCATCCCAATTCTTTGTGAAGCTGGGTCGAACAAGCCGCTGAAGCCCCTTGCCGAGCAAGCATTAATTCTACGCAAGCTCATATCAAATTGGTATCAGTCGAGAACTGCCTCATTCATACCTCAAAAGCCTCAAGGGCAGGAATTGGAGCGGCAGGAATTGGAATGGCAGGAATTGGAATGGCAGGAATTGGAATGGCAAGCATTTAAAGAGTCTGCAAACCCCCTGACTCCAATCACCTGGCAGCGGCATAATCGAGACGGGAGCATTTACTGATAGTCGCTATCCCTCTCATGGTGTTCGACTCGCTGGTTCGGAGCGAATTGGCATGACATGGGGGCATGGATGGGACTAGGCAGTAAGCTCTGCTATGTGTTCCTTCCAGTATTGTCAAGCCGAGGTTCCATGCCGATCAAGTTCAGTCCGACTCAAACCTTTGCGATCGGTCAGAGTTCTAGACTTCTCATCAGCGCTGATGTGAACCAGGATGGCAACCCCGACCTGATTACGAATGGCATTACCGTTTTATTGGGCAACGGCAATGGTGGGTTTAGTGTGGGGAATACGTCAACCTTCACCCCACCGCCGGGATTTGCTGCTACCACCAGCCTGACGCTGCAAGCCATGACCACCGGCGATCTGAATCAAGATGGCAAGACTGACCTCATTGCGATCGGGTTAATCCGAGAACCCCAACTGCAAAGCGATGGCACCACCCGAACTGTGACGCGATCGGTTCTCACTGTGCTGAACGGTGATGGTACGGGCAAATTTGCCAGCCCCACGCAGACCTGGCAACCCATTCCGGAAGATTTGACTGCGCTGGCAGTGGCGGACTTCAACCGGGATGGCAGACTTGATGTGGTTGTCACAGCCCGTCCCAACATTTCAGGAGCAGGTAATACCTTTGCGCAAGATGTGGCTGTGCTCTATGGAGAGGGCACCGGGCAACTCAGCACTCCCACGATTCTGGATGTTCCGGGCGAGAATGCCACAGTTCGCACGGGCGATTTTGATGGAGATGGTTGGAGTGATCTTGTGGTGAACAGTGAAGTGATCACAGGTGGCTATTATGACTACTCTTCCCAAGGGCGAGTATCCATTTTGCTGAATAACCGCGCTGGCGGATTCAAAGCTCCCACTTCAGTGGTTGCCTTTGCGGGCAGTGGTTTAATTGTTGCTGATATTAATCAAGATGGGATCCCCGATGTGCTCAGTGGTGGCAGCACTTTCTTGGGGGATGGCAGTGGTAATTTACGCTCTCTGCCCCTTCGTCGCACAGACACCACAGGCGTACTGGGGGATTTTAATGGTGATG
Organism: Elainella sp. Prado103; assembly: GCA_025454395.1. GTDB lineage: Bacteria > Cyanobacteriota > Cyanobacteriia > Elainellales > Elainellaceae > Elainella. Next base: position 1,538 of record JALOOM010000063.1, on the reverse strand, counting down.
GCCGGGTTGATTTGGTGCAAGACAGTGCTACCGACAGCGGAGTCACAGCGATCGCCGTCCAATTTGGCAATGGGCAAGGAAATTTCAGTGAATTAGATGCCCCGATCCCCATCGCCGGTTTTCCCAGTTTTGCTTTGCAGGATCGCCGCTCCGTGGTGCAAGACTTCAATGGGGATGGCAAATCAGATTTAGCATTGCTTAATACGCGAACGGGCGAAGTGGTTGTGTGGCTAAATGTGACGACAGCCACGGATGCCATTGCGATCGGTCGAGCCATTGATGCCTCCAGCCAAGTCGAGGGATCCGTCACCATTGATTTATCCAAAGGTATTCTGGAAGTCGGCGGTAATGATCTATCCGATGAGCTACTAAATGTGAGTGGCAACCTGACCATCCGAGGGACTAATGGCAACGATCGCCTCACCGGCAACAACCAGGACAATCTGCTCGATGGTCGAGGCGGCAACGATGTGCTGATTGGGTTAGGCGGTCGAGATACCTTGATTGGGGGAGCAGGCAAGGATCGCTTAACGGGGGGACAAGGCAAAGATCGATTTGTGTTTCGGCTTGACCAACCCTTTAGCCGCAGGATTGGCATTGATCAGATCACAGATTTTTCCCTGAGAGAGGACAAGATCAGTCTGGATCGTCAGACCTTTCCTCGCTTAGGCAAACGGCTGGTCAAAACGAGTTTTGCTCAAGTCGATAGTTTAGCTGAAGCCCAACGTAGCCCTGCTAAACTCACTTACATTCAGCGCACAGGTAGACTTTACTACAACAGCAATGGGTCAACGCCAGGATTCGATCGCGGTGGATTATTTGCCGATCTGCCGAATGGGATTGCACTTTCGCTCAAGCAAATGACGCTAGGAGACTATAGCTTGCTGTAGCACGAACAATCGACTTGAGAGATAATGCTGAGGGAAATTCCTAAATCCTGTAAAGTTGAGCAACCATGGTGCGTTTGTTTTTAACAGTGGCGGCCATCTTGGGCGGCACTTCGGTGGCAGCAGGAGCCTTTGCCTCCCATGCTTTAAAGGAAACCCTGACCGATCGGGCCATGGAGATTTTCGAAACCGGAGCCCGTTATCAGATGTATCATGCGCTGGCTTTGCTGGCGGTAGCACTTCTGTTGCTGCGAGGAGATTCCTCTCAACCTCAGGCTTGGCTAACCACTGCCGGACTGGCATTTATCACAGGTGTTCTGCTGTTTTCCGGCAGCCTATATGCTCTGAGTCTATCCGGCGTTAAGATTTTAGGTGCCGTTGCACCGATCGGTGGAGCCGCATTTCTGATCGGCTGGGGCTGCTTGGCGATGGCTGCCTGGAGCTACAAATAGTCGTCCTAATGCTCAGTCGATCAGTATCTGCCGTATTTGCTGTACTGGCTATAACCAGCGGAAAGCATTCTGCCTAGATTATGTGAATTCTGACAGCTCTAATCTGATTGACTGACAAATCTTTTCCCCTCATCCCTAAATCCCTTCTCCCACTAGGGGCGAAGGGACTTGCAATCAAATCCTGGTTCGAAAGCCCCTC
>JALOOM010000136.1 GCA_025454395.1 Elainella sp. Prado103 | reverse complement strand
AGCTCACGATACCAATTCCGACTGGCATCATCTCGTTTAGTGATCTGTCCCATCAAGCGTTTCCGGGCCGTAGGTTCAGAATACCAGGGATCATTGGGTAAACCATTTGCCTGCAAAACAGCCGATCGCTTTTCTGTATTATCTCGATGCAGGTAAGGATGGGTTTCAAACATGATCGGATAGCGACGGCTAGCGCGATCGGGGGTATCATTTCCGGCTCGACGCTGGTTAAATAGAATGGCGAGTTGACTGGTCAGCTCATTAAAACTTTTGCGATTTTGAAACTGGGTTTCGATCTCTTGCGGCGGAGTATCTGATTTAATTTTAAGATAAGCCTGCACCAACTCATGATCAGAATGCTGCTGATAATCTTCGAGCCAAGGGAAATCATCAGGGATAGGATCGGGCAACAGTCCAAACTGAAGCTCAAGCGGCTTGAAGGTTTTGCCGACGGCACAGGAGTTTGCAGTCAAAGTTTCGTGGGTGTAGCGTTGCTCGATCGCATTAGCCAAAGGTATCACCACATCCGGCGGGCAGAAAGCCAGAATATTGCCCCCAGTTGAATAAACGATCAGTTCGTGAATCAGCGCCTCATGCAGTGCTGCATATCCGTGATCGCTCAACCACTGACGAACTGAATCACAGTAATTACCAGCATTACGGCAGGCTTCAAACCGAACTTCACTGGAGCGATCGGCATGAAAGAAAGCCGGTAGGTCTACTAGATTAACGTTGTCTAACAGCGCCGATGCCCCGCGAATTTCATGCAGTTTGAGCGCATCAAAAACGTAGGGTTTAATTTTGGTAGCTCCTCCATACACCAGCCCGATTTTCTTCTGCCATAGCAATGGATAAGTTGCAATGACGGACTGAAGCTCTTGCACCGTTTTGGGATACGATAATTCGCCCAACTCTCGCACCGCTGCGACGATTTTCCCAAGTTCACCTGTACAAGGCTCATGCTCATTAAAGGCGTGACGCAAGGTTCGCTGAATTTCTTGATGGGGTTGATCGGGTGTATAAGCTAAACACCAGGCAATTGCAATTTGAATTTGTTTTTTGGGATGAGATTTCATAAAACCTGTAGATGAGAAAAACCAAAACGGCTGAATGAAGGTAGAACATTAAACTTACATATAAGGAAAGATGATCGAATCATCACATCAACGCATTCATGCTACACTCAACTGCGCCAAACGAGCTGCCAATGCCTTGATCATAGGACGATCGTGATTGGGTTCACCCCGTTCCAGATGGTGGATCGCGCCTCGGAGGATCGGTGTTTCTGCCGCAATGTGATCAGCAGTAGCATGATAGTCACTGTAGAGGATCGCGATCACGTTAAGATGCAGTTCATCACACACCTGTTGCCACTCTGGAATTCCCGCTACATCATTTGATAAGATCACCGCATGAGTCGCAGGAGCCATAATCCAACGATTTTTATCATCAATTCTGCCCCCCACATCAATGATAGTTAAGGGCAAATCGAGTTGTTGCACCTGCTTGGCTTTCTCTTGGGCAAACTCTGGCGTGAATTTTGATTTATAGGCTTGCTTGAGCTGGTAAGCTAAATCCGGATCGCGCTGAGCCGCTTCCGCATACCAGGCTCCTTCTCCATCTGGACAGGCCGTTAACACATAGGGATAGGGAGCCTGTCCAACCCGATGCAGGATGAGGAGGGCTTGCTTTAAGCCTTCGCGCAGGCAAGACTTTCCAGAGTGGGGTGGACCACAGAGAACAACTTTCATCATGGCAATCAATTTTGAGAAGGGCGGAAAGTGAACTAGGGAATTAAGTCACCCAGCTTACGGGCTGGATCATGGGTGATGCAAACGACATAACGCGCTAACTTAGGGTCGAAACAGGCCACGGCACCGTAGAGATGAGCGACTTTGTGGGCGATCACAAAAGCCACAGGCAAGGAAGCCGGGCCGTTGATTTTGAGTAGAGCACCACCGGACAGTTGACCGGAGGCAATCATCTGATCGAGGCATTGAGCAGCATCTTGCACAATTTGATCATTCTGAGCGGGTTCGCCAAAACCAATCTTCAGTACTGGATCGAGCCATTCAATCTTGAAAGTGGTCATTAGAGATAGGAGGATAAGGCGGTAATGTTAGCGAATTTGCGACAATTTACACTTCATACTCGTATGATAAAGGCATCTGGAAGAGGAGTCTTCCAATCTTTAGGATAATTATCAGTTACTGATTAGTCTAGCAGACCCTGGAAGAAGCTTCTTCCAATATACGGTAAGCTATATATCACTGAGAAAGTAGCTGAACAAGTTTATTGAGAGATAGGCGAATAGGTTCACACCATGTCTAATGATTCTCATCCCATTCCCTTGTTTGAAGATGCACCCCAGGTTGAGCTGTTGCAATGGTTAGCACGGGGATCGCTGAAGCAAAACCTGCTGCGATCGATCCGCCTCTGGGTTTGGCTACAATCTCTCTATGGTCATCACCGGCTTGACCTACCCGCATCTTTCACCTATACCGATTGGCGTGATGCCTTTTTTAGTTCAACCCACCCCAAAGGAGAGTCCTCACCCACCTTACATGATCCAGACTGTGCCTGTGCCAAGCCAACCGCAGGCTGGTTATTTACGGCCCAAACCGGACTCCTTGCCCCAGAGTGGAAACAATTACTTCAGCAACAAACCGGAGCCAGCCCTGCAACAATAGAAGATTGGTTACAGAAACGCTTGTTTGCCGTCACGCGCCGATCGCTGTTTGCCGATCTGCAAGTTTTAGCGGAGTTGGGCTGGTTGACGATGACGGCTCAGGGCTATGCTCTGGTCTTCAGACTACCCACTCGCCCCTCGGCTCCGGAAACCATGGAACCGTTAGAGCTTCTGGAACTTGGTTTCTTAAATCCACAGTTGGAAACGATCGCTGAGAGTTTAGCCCACCCCATCGCCGAGGTGCAGCGATTTTACTTGGAAGTAGACTACATTGTGTCTCAGTCACAGCGACGCTTAGAAGGCTGGTTAGAACAGCTCAAGGCCTTGTGGCAGGTACACCCTGTACAACCCATTCGCTTACATTATCAGAGTGCAAAATTTGGGATCACAATCTGCATCATCTACCCGGTTTGTCTCTATTATGCACAACGTGCGGTTTATCTATGTGGTTTTGGTGAGACTCCCCTCAAAGGCCATTGGTATCACTATCGTTTAGATAAAATTACACAGATGGAACCACTGGCATGGAACGATCGATCAATTCCCAAAATTCTCCGCCAACGCCGCACCACTCTACCAACACCAGAATATATCCGCGAGCAAATGCGGTCGGCTTGGGGATTCGATTTCTACTTGCCTGCTCAATTAATGCTCTTACGATTTGAACAAAGTTTCCACGATCGCTATATTCAAGGCACATTTCGACATCACACATTTGCACGTCTCAGTTATGCCGAAGTTACCCAGATGATTCACCAGTGGGCTGGAGCTGAACAACAAGCCTTACTGAAGATTATTCAGCAACGATCGGATCAAGATGCATACTATCGAGTCAACTACCGGATGGGCGATACTAATGTTGGGCTACGCTTACGGGCTTGGCGGCCGAAGTTAGAGGTATTACTACCTTGGGAGTTACGACAACAAATGATCCGCGAAATAGAATTAGAGCGATCGTTCTATCAAGATTAGAAACCATTCACCTCCATTCAAAGGCGTGAATACTATGAGTAACACTATTTTAAGCCAACAGTTTTCGGAAGCATTGGTTTATACGGCCGAACTACATCGAGAGCAACGACGGAAGATCAGCGGAGTTCCCTATTTGACCCATTTATTGAGTGTGGCAGCTCTGGTTCTGGAAGATGGGGGTGATGAGGATGAAGCCATTGCCGGATTATTACATGATGCCATTGAAGACCAGGGGGGAATTCCGACGAGAGAAGTCATTCGGCAAAAATTTGGCGATCGAGTAGTGGAAATTATTGCAGGTTGCACCGAATGGGACTGTCCTCCTAAACCACCCTGGAAGGAGCGCAAGTTGAAATATTTAGCTCAATTACGCACAGCGTCCGAGTCAGTACGACGGGTTTCCCTGGCAGATAAGCTGCATAATTTACGATCGCTATTGATGGATCGTCAAAAAATAGGAGAACGAGTTTGGGAGTCATTTGGGGCAGGGCGATCGGAAATGCTCTGGTTTTATCATGAGTTGGTCAAGCTCTATGGATCAGATGGCTTAGGAGCGGCATTTGCCCAAGCGGTTGCCGAACTGGAACAACCCGTTGATTTTTAGGGATCTTCATCATCCATCACGATCAAAATCAACGGAGACTAATAATGCTGAAAGATACCTTCCCTGACTAAAACTTTACAGATCAATCCGAGTCGCTGAACTGGTAATCAATTGCCGCACCTGTTCCGGGGTCAAACTGGCATTTGCACTCAACATCAACGCCGCTACACCAGCCACATGGGGAGCCGCCATAGAAGTGCCGCTGTAAGTCCCATACTGATGACCCGGTAGCGTTGAAGTCACCCCTACCCCCGGTGCCACCACATGTCGCAGGTTACTATCAAACCCGGCTCGATTCGAGAAACTGGGGATCGCTTGAGTTGAATCAACTGCTCCCACTGAAATGCCTGCTTCAACCGCATAACGTGCCGGATAGCCAGGAATCAGCCGGGACTCATTCCCAGCCGCCATCACCACTACCACCCCTTGGGCAGTCGCTGCTCGAATCGCAGCCCGAATTGTATTGGAAGGGAGAGCTCCACCCAAGCTTAAGTTGATCACATCCGCCCCATTAGCAGCCGCATAACGAATTCCAGCCGCAATTGATAGTGTGTTCCCCTGACCGAACCGATCGAGCACCTTCACCGGCATAATCTGAGCATCATAAGCAACTCCCGTCACCCCCACTCCATTATTTTCGGCTGCGATCGTTCCAGCCACATGAGTTCCATGACCTTGATCATCGATCGGCTGATTATTATTATCCATAAAGTTCCAACCCCGGAGATCATCGACAAAGCCATTAGAATCATCATCGATGCCATTACCAGCAATCTCTCCAGAGTTCATCCAGATATTATCATTTAGATCAAAGTGAGTATCATCTACACCAGTATCGATCACTGCCACGACAACACCTCTACCATCAAAGCCTCGTTGCCAGACTTCCGGAGCATTCACCAGATCATTTCCCCAGTTATTCCCACCCAGATCGGGCAAACTCGCAAATTGGGCACTGCCGATCGCCCTGGATACAGCCGCTGCAGCATCCACTAAGCCATAGCCATCTGCATTCTGGAAGCGAGCAAAATCAGGGGAGGGAATCGAACGGGTGAAGGGAACAAGGGGAGAAATAGCCGTTGCAGCATTGCCTGTGGGGTTAGCCACTAGTTGATATTTACCGATCGCCCCATCCCGAAAACTGGTGACCCGCACCACGTAATCTACGCCAGCTTGGGTCGGCAAGCTCAATTGAGCAGAAAAACCGAGACCGCTATCATCATCTTCGGCAACTACTCGTCCCGTAGTGGGATTAATAATTTGCAGATAGGCATCAAAATCTGGAGAATTGAGCTGCACTGTGACTTGGCCACCAGGGGTACGGAGCAGATAATCATCCCGATAGCGATCGATACGAGTTGGATTCAGCAAATCATCGGCTTCTAACTGCCCAGAGCGAATTCGACGCATAGCAACCGTTCGCGATCGAGCTTGATTCTCCTGGAGCGATCCGGTACTCAGTCCAGCCAGGACATCTCTCTCCGCCGATGCCGCTGCATCTTGAGCCGATTGAAGCAGACGATGATCATTCGCTATACGGTTATGGGGCACCCTGCTGTGGATCCTAATATGATCAGGTACGTCAAACCGATCGTTAAATTGATTGTTGAACTGATCATCTCGACAGAATCCCTCTAACTCAAGAGCATCCCAGTTGACCCAATTGGGGGATAGGCTCTGAGGATTAGGGCTACGGCTCAAAAAGTTCAAGCCAGGATCGATTGCAGTAGGGTTGAGGGAAGAGGATTGCCCCTGCCATGGTTCAACATGACCCGATCCAGCCCGATATAACCCAGAATGATCTAGATCCAGCATTGACTTACTCCAAATTTTCATGGTTTCAATGCTTTCTTATTTGCCGCTCCTCAGTGCTTATGCAGGTTCTTGCTTTCAAGGATTGCCAGAGCGTATACCATGCGCCCAGATCTGATTTCAGACCAGAGCGCGATCGTCAGACTGATCGACTCAGGACATTATCTAACTGCATAAGTGGAATATTCCTTTCAATACAGATGTTGTGAATACAGCAATTTCACGTGGCTAGAGAGGAAATTATGGCAATCGTAGTTGGCACAAATTTTTCAGAGTTGGTATTTGGCACCAACAGCAATGATGAACTGTATGGCTTAGGCGGCGATGATACACTACGAGGCTTTGCAGGCAATGATTTAATGGTCGGCGGTAGTGGCATTGACACAGCAGATTACAGCGGTCTAGGGCGAGCCGTCACGGTGCTGCCAGGGGGTTTCGTCAGCAAGAATGGACTGGGAGTCGATCGCCTAGATGGGGTTGAGCGCATCATTGGGGCGGTGGGTCAGGCCAATACAATCGATGGCGCGGGCGGCAGAGGATTCGCTTCGTTCAACATTAACCTGGGTGCAAATCGCTTAACCGTCAACAATCTACCGGGGATTGGCAACTTCACCTTTGGAATGCAAAATTTTGTCAATGCCAGAGGCACAGTGAATGCAGATACGATCGTGGGGAGCAGCAGCAGAAATATTCTGGATGGCTGGAGCGGCAACGATACGCTAACCGGCGGTGGTGGCAATGATAGCTTGGTTGGCGGAGCCGGAATCGATGTGCTGAATGGTACCGATGCCGCTGTTCGGGGCAGTCGAGAGATCGATGCGCTGACGGGTGGTAGCGATCGAGATGGGTTTGTGCTGGGCGATCGAAGTGGCTCCTATTATCGCAATGGTGGCTTTAGTGACTATGCTGTCGTTACTGACTTTAGCTCTAATGATCTGATCCAGATCGGGGCAGGAGATTTTTACCAAGCCCAACGAGACAATGCAGGATTTGACCTCTACGTAATTCGCAATGGTGTTCGCGATCTGATCGCTGATGTCCGCACAACTTCAGTCATTAGTTTACCGTCAAGTACGTTCCGTCTAGCATCTGGACAGGTATTCGGTAATTTCTTTGGAGCATAGATTCGATCGTTTCCAATTGGAGATAAACTCAGCATAAATACCAACAGATGAATGGCAAACAATGAATTATTGACAGATTGGGCAGAAGTTCAAAGAACGAAAGTTCAACGTTTGACCGTTCATCTTTCAGCATGGTTCAATGGGTTTACCGATGTACTGATCAGTCAAATTTAGCACTCATATTTCTGTCAATCTAACTGGATTTATGTTGATAAAACTTACGCGATCCATACTGCGATCGTTTCTATGGTTTGTATTGGGTTTAGTTTTAGCCATCAGTAGCTCAGCAGCATTCAGTCCGGACTGGAGTTCAGCCATCGCCCAGGTTCGATCGATCACCCAACCGAGTACAGCTCTGGCTCTGCCCACGAATGCCACCCTTGCCTCGTTCATTCCAACTGGTTTGCCGCAGTCGAATAATCCGGCGGAAGGCAGTCGAGCGGTGATTCGCAATGACGATCGCGTTCCTGTCACCAGCCGTAGCTATCCCTGGTCGGCGATCGGGCGGGTGGAGTTTCAGGACAGTCAAGGCGACGGCTATATCTGTACGGGCACGCTGGTAAAGCCGGAAATTGTGTTGACGAATGCGCACTGTGTGGTCGATCCGGACACCCAGACGGTCTATGAGAATATTCAGTTTGCTCCCAATTTGATTGATGGCAGCTTGAAACCAGGGGGCGATCGGGCGCAAGTGATTGACCTCTGGGCAGGCACGGACTTCAGCGATCGATCGGAGCCGCCGCATCCGGATGATTGGGCGTTTCTGAAGCTGGATCGACCGCTAGGGGAAACCTACGGGACGATCGGCTGGCAATCGGTGCCACCGTCGGTGCTGATCGAAAATCCGGAGCAGTTCATTCTGGTGGGTTATTCGGCAGATTTTCCGGCAGATAATCCGGGCGAAACGGCAGGTGCGCATAAAGGCTGTAGCATTTTAGGCGGCATGGCGGATCAGGTGCTGCGCCACAACTGCGATACGTTCGGCGGCTCATCGGGCGGGCCGATTTTAGCAGTGATCGATGATGAATATACAATCGTGGCTGTGAATTCTTCGGAAAGAACGGAGGCAGAGACGGGAATCGGAATCGTCAATTTTGCCACCCGGATCGATCGAATTGTGGAGCAGATTCAGGCGGCTACCCGTTAATTTATAATGTTCGGGCACCATGAGGCTTTAGCAGCAAGTTGAGCATTAATGAATGTGAAGATGCGGGAGAGTTCATCAATTCCAGTGAGTTCTGCTTACTCATCTGGGGCTGATTGACTGACGCGAGGGGCTTTCGAACCAGGATTTGATTGCAAGTCCCTTCGCCCCTAGTGGGAGAAGGGATTTAGGGATGAGGGGAAAAGATTGGTCAGTCAATCAGCATCTGGGGTCAACAGGTCTGCTTGCTGGCGTGCTATCAGTTCATCAGAACGGGCTTGCAGTTGCGGCGTGAACCGGAACAAGGCAAAATCACTAGCCTGCACAATTTGGATCCCCTTATGCATGAATGCTGAAGGCTGAATCATGAGTTGAGGTGTCATTCGTCTACCATTCCTAGCTCTGCGATCCATTTTGCGATCCATTTATTGTAGAACAGTTGTTCACTGCATAGCTGCCGATCCCAACTCGATAAATTGTCTTAAACCGATCCATCCCCCCTATGCGCTACTTTCTCCCTGTCTCGGTCGTTTCCTTGGCGCTGTTCACCGCTCTCCTGACCCTGCTTCCGCTCGATCGACCTGTGCCGCTGGTTGCATCGGTGGTTTGGGCGCAAACGGTGGAAGAACGGAAAGCGGAGGGCGATCGGTTATTTCGGCAAGGTATACAGTTACAAGCAGCATTAGTAATTGTTCAAGAGATAGGTGATCAGAGAAGAGAAAAAAGCATTCTTAATCAGATTGCAGAAATTTATCAGTTGCTAGGACAAACCTCAGAATCATTAGCCTACTATGAGCAGGCTTTGGAAATTTTTCAGCAGGTTGTTGAGCAAGCCGATATTTCGATTGGACGTTCTTCTGGTTCACTATCACAAGCGCAACAAACTTTGAATCTTGTTCAGGAGATTAGCCATCAGTTAGCGGAGGGAGCAAGATCGAGGCGCTGAAATTAGCGTGGTGAGTACCCAGACCGGCTTACCAGTAGCTGTGGCCGATCGGCTCAGCCACCCCTACTATTGGGCTCCGTTTATTTTAATTGGGAATGGTTTATGAATAGATTGATGAATACTCGATTCAACGAAATAATAAGATGACGGACAAAATGTCCGCGCTACAGATTTTAAAAACGTCCAGCTTACTCACTCCCTAAAATCGATCAGGTTACAGCCATGTCTACCCTCAAACGTCGTCATTTTCTCCAGTTCGCCGGATCCACCCTAGCCGCGATCGGACTCAGCCAGTTCGACTTTCTGCGCCAGGCCGATCGCTATGGTCAGGCTCTGGCCCAGTCTACCCCCCGCAAGCTGGCCCTGCTCGTCGGCATCAATGGCTATCAAGGTGGTGTCAATTCCTTGAACGGCTGCCTCACCGATGTTGATTTACAAAAGTATCTTCTGATCCATCGCTTTGGCTTTAACCCGGGCGATATCCTGATCGTTTCCGATGGATCTGACAGCCAGGCAGCCCCAACTCGCGAGAACATCCTCCGCGCCTTTGAAGAACACCTGATCCAGCAAGCCAAACCGGGCGATGTAGTGCTGTTCCATTATTCTGGGCATGGCGATCGAATTGCTGATCCCAACCCGCTCGGTACGGCAGACTGTCCGACCAAAGACTGCGACCTGAACGGAACCATGGTGCCGATCGATGCCGCTCCAGAGCAGGAAACCGCCGATACCGTTGCCGTACCCGACATTATGGGTCGCAGCTTATTTCTGCTGATGTCCGCCATTAACACCGACAACCTGACCGCGATTCTGGATAGCTGCCATTCTGGAGCCGGAACGAGAGGCAACGTGATCGTGCGGGCAGCCAACTCCCGGCTGCGATCGGGCAATCAGCAAAAGCTTGTCCCCAGCCAGCAGGAACTCGCCTATCAAGAGCAGTGGCTCAGCCGCCTCGATTTATCGCCGGAGCAGTTTCAAACCCAGCGATCGAAAATTGCCAAAGGAGTCGTCTTGGGATCGGCTGAGCGGAACCAACTGGCGATCGATGCTAGCTTTGAGGGCTTCAGTGCCGGTGGGTTTACCTACTTGCTGACTCGCTACCTCTGGCAGATGACCAGCGAACAGAGCGCCGATACCGTCTACGCCAACCTGAGACGCAGCACCACCAGCCTGTCTGCCGAAAAACGCAGCACCCCTCAAATCCCAGTGTTTGAATATAACCCGGCCCGCAACGCTCAGCAGCCGCTCTATTTTCTATCACCGCAGCCGATCGCCTCAGAAGCCGTGATCACGCAAGTCGATCCCAACCAGATCGAGTTTTGGCTGGGTGGTGTCTCTTCTCAGAATTTGCAGGGAGCCGGTCAGGGCAATCGGTTCACTCTGCTGGATGGGCAGGGGCAAGCCGTGGCAGAAATTCAGCAGACCGATCGACGGGAGCTCTATGGCTACGGCAAGCTAGTCAGCGGCGATCCGGCAACGGTGCAAGCTGGGCAACTGCTACGCGAGAAAGTGATCGGCATGCCTACCGATCTGACCTTGAAACTGGGCGTTGACCCATCGTTAGACAGCGAAGCCGCCGATATCCGCTCAGCGTTGGGCAATAGTCGCTTTATCAAGCTGGTGCCGCTGAATCAGGGCGAACCGATCGATTACCTGCTGGCCCGATTCACCGAAGCCTACCGATCGCAAAATGCTGATGCCACCCAACTCCCACCGATCGGCAGTGTTGGGCTACTGTTCCAGGATCAGTCCTTGGCGCTCGATCGCTCCTTTGGGCGGGCCAATGAATCGGCAGTTGAGGCGATCACGCG
>JALOOM010000005.1 GCA_025454395.1 Elainella sp. Prado103 | reverse complement strand
CTGTCGTGAGGGAATGGGTGACAAAAGTTACAGTCATCTTTCTGCTCCTGTATTCCAAAAATTCCATTCAATCGTTCTCTGCCTCTACGGAATCTTGCGTTAGCGTTGGGTGATTTGTAGACATGCCTGTTACTCCTCGATGTCTGGCTCAATAGCCTGCTCGATCGCTACTTTCAAATCAGGAATAAACACAGCGTACATACCTCGTAAATCACCAACGTGAAAGTTATAGGCTAAGTCTTGAGGATAGTGATCCTTGACAAATTGGGGACGATTGTTTTGTAAGCCATGGCAGGCGAGGCAACTTGCTTCCACATTGATGCGGCGATAGTAGCGGGTTCCTGCTTGTCCATCTATGGTTTCCCGATCCCAGAAACCGATCAGATCTGGATTTTGTTCAAAACGAGCTAAGGCGATTTTGGAGTTGAGGTTGTCTGGGGCATGATCCGGATTGCGATACTTGCTAGCAATTTGTTTTACTTGCCACTGATTTTCCTGGCTCAGTTGCATGGCTCGCATTCCTACTGGTTTGCAGACTTCCTTCATCGTTTGCAAGGTCGGTTCTTCCGTGCGTCCCTCCAAGGTAGAAGCCAGTCCCGATCGCAAACTATCCAGTGCTTCGATCTCCTGAACGGACTTTGCCAGTTCACTGGGATTGGTCTGTGCCAGAGCAGGCAATGGACTGAGGCTGAATAGACCGATCGCCAAACCCAAACCTAAACTCAAGATAATCTGATAAATGCGCGTTAACATATCTTTCCCCGTTTTATTTTCCAAGGCTCTGTCTGGTTACAATCTAGCCAGAAGTCTGGTGCAATCTAGTCATAGCGTTCTTGGGCTAGTTCTTCTTGCAGACTACGACATACAGACATTAATGCTGTATCGATCAAGCGGTAATAGCGAAAAATACCTTCTCGGCGACAAGCGACAATGCCCATTGCTTTTAGTAATTGCAGATGTTTAGAGACATTGGCTTGTAGTAACCCCGTTTGTTCACAAAGTTCTTGCACATTTCGTTCTCCTGCACAGAGACAGATTAAAATTCGTAACCGAGCTGGTTCACCCAATAGTTTGAAGCGATCCGCCAGTTGTTCAAATTCATGAATGTTGATGGGAATGTTGAGTGTTTTGTCTGGGCGATCAGGATAATTGACAGGATGAGTCGTCATAGCATTCGGTGTTCCCATAGCGCGATCAATGGGATAGGGCTGGAGCAATTCAAGCGCTCACAATTGTCTTTTGAAGATGGGGGATCGGCTTCACCAAATCCACTCCAAACAATGCTTTCAGCCCTAATCGCTCAAACCAGGGTACGGCTGCCCCTTGCCGCATTTTAGCCATGAAGTAGTATTCAAAAGCAGTTTTACCCCAAACGACCCATCGTCCTTGGACGGCATAGGCATAACGCCGTTGCTGGGTGGCTGGATCGGGTAACACCGGAGCCGCCACATAGAGAATTCCGGTGTCTCCAAATTCGGCAAAGCAAATCGCCTCTAGAGTAGGTACTTGCAAAGGGGCTGGAAGCACGCCCAATTCTACTGCAATGTTATGGGCAACGGCCATGCCCATCGCCTCCGTCATTTGTCCACTTTTAGGCATTCCGATCGGAATTCGCGTTTTTTCTGGCTGTGTTAGGCTCACACTTACCCCGATCGCATAAATCTCTGGAAATTGTGCATGCTGCTGAGTGGGTAAAACGGGGATAAACCCTTTTTCTGTTGCCAAACCTGGAGTGTCTAATATAAACTGCACACCTCGAAAGGCAGGGAGAATCATGGCGTAGGTTTGGGGCAACGTGCGCCCATTGTCAAGCGTCATATGAGCAGGAGAAACTGATGTAATCTCTGCATTATCAATAATCTCAATCTGATGTTGTCTTAATAATTTCTCAGTTAGTCTTTGAGCATTCTTTACACCACTCACACCCAGATGCCCAACATAAGGTTCAGGAGTGACTAAGGTCAAGGTTGCTTTGTCCCGTAGCCCTCTCTGCCGCAGTATCCAATCAGCCATTAAAACAAATTCATAGGCCGGCCCAAAACATCCTGCGCCTGGTGCCGCTCCAACCACCAAATGTCCTGGACGCTCCAGAAAATTCAACCAGGCTGTTCGAGCTTCCAAGGCGTGGGGAGCAGAACAGATGGAATGAGTATATCCCCCATGGGGGCCTAGTCCAGGCACCCGATCAAACGCAAACCCTGGGCCGGTAGCAATCACTGCGTAATCATAATGAACCGTCTGTTCATTTTCTAGCGTGATGCACCTGCTACGAGGCTCAAAGGCAGTGACCCGACTGTGGATGAATTCTAAGCCTTGTCGTTGAGCTAAAGGGGCTAACTCGAGTTGAAAGTGATCGATCGGTGTGATATCCAGTGCAACTCGTACCAAACCAGGGATGAATGTAAATTTGGGTTGATCAGAAATTAATGTCACGGTGTGTTGAGGAGGCAACAGGTGTCGCAACTCATACGCTGTGGGTAATCCGCCTAATCCCGCACCGATCACAACAATATGTGCCATTTTAACTATGCTCCTGAGGTCGGATAAACCGATTTTCGGTTGTATTTTAAAATCATCTGCTTATGCAACAGATAATTTTTGAAATATTTTTCAGTAGTAAACTGATAATGAGGGTATGAATTAATCAGAAGTCGATTAGTTGGTTAACCAATCAATCAGTAAACTAATCAGTAAACCAGTCGATTAGTGAATCAGTCGATTAGTGAATCAGTCGATTAGTGAGCCAATCAATCAGTGAACCAATCAATCAGTAAACCAGTTGATTAGTGAACCAATCAATCAGTGAACCAGTTGATTAGTGAATCAGTTGATTAGTGAATCAGTCAAAAACCTACTGGGGGATTGAACCAGGTATGGCATCCCCTCAAATTAACTTGAATTACCACCTTGATACTATATAACCATGTGGCAATAAAAAAATCAAGTCGTTTTATATTCCGTTACTTCAGCCCTCCTATGACTTGATAATGTGACTCGATGAATCGAGAAACAGGGGCGAGTTCGTCAGCCTCAGTGGCGATCGAATCCCTGGCAAAAGTGAAGAGGCAGGAAGAACTTATTGACAAAACAACTATATAGTTATATAAAGTTATGCATGGGATATCCTACCTAGTGGAATGAAACTGTTAGCTGGATATTCTGCTTCGGTTCAATGATTTTAGTTCGATGATTTCATTTAGTTTGTTTTTATCGTTGATTAGAGATTGCATCATGTATCACTTTAGTAAAATGGTTGCTGGTTCATTTGATGAGGCGATCGATCAAGTGGTTGCCGCACTGCAACAGGAAGGCATGGGGGTTTTGACCGAAATCGACGTTCAGGCTGCTTTCAAGAAAAAATTAGATGTAGATTTCCGCCGCTATCGAATTTTGGGAGCCTGTCATCCCCAGACTGCGTACCAAATGCTGCAAGTAGATGATAAAGCGGGAGTTTTGTACCCCTGTAATGTTGTGGTGCAGGAGCATGAGGATGGTCGCGTGGAAGTTTCAGCCGTGGATCCAGTGGCCATGTTTCTGATGATTCACTCGCCTCGCGCCAAAGAAATCGCTTTAGAGGCTAGCCAGAAGGTGAAAGCCGTGATCGATCGACTTCCTACAGTCCCGTCTTTGGTAGAGGGATAAAGGGCAGAAGGGAGGATTGGGCAAATTGTGAGGCTCACGCCTGATCCTCAATTGAGATTCAGAGCTGCGCCTTGTGGCAGAAGCGGAAACACCAAAACTATTGATATTCTGGCGGCTAGACACTTGGTATCAATTTTAGAATTTTGGATCTGCTTGGGTTACTGCGATGGAAATTGCGCTTTATATCTGGGATTTCTTGGTGATCGGGCTCTTGCTTCTAGGGATCACCTTAGGCTCAAGCTGGATTACTCGCTTGCCGCTATCTTATGCCCTGATTTACTTGATTACAGGTATATTTTTAGGGCCCTATGGATTTAATATTATCGACCTGAAGCCAGATGCCGAATTTCTGGAACGACTCACTGAAATTGTGGTCTTGGTCTCGCTGTTCTCTTGCGGGATTAAAATGAATCGACCGCTGACTTGGTCGGCCTGGCATTCAACGATACGTCTGATCGGGCTATTGATGCCGCTATCGATCGCGGCTATTGCAGGTGTTGCTCATTTTGCGCTAGGGATCGGCTGGGGTGCTGCCATTTTGCTAGGGGCAATCCTGTCCCCGACCGATCCCGTCTTGGCTTCTGAGGTGCAATTAGTTCACACCAATGACCCCAATGAACTACGGTTTGGGTTGACCTCGGAGGGTGGACTCAATGATGCTTTAGCTTTCCCTTTTGTCTATTTTGGACTATATCTGTTGGATGATGAAAACTGGCAAGCTTGGCTGGGTGATTGGCTCCGAATTGACTTAATTTGGGGAATATTTGCGGGAATTTTAGGGGGAATTTTAGTTGCCAAGTTAATCGGAGCATTAGAGAGACGATCGCGTCGGTTAGCGAGTATTGAAGAAGAAGTAGAGGATTTGATCGCTCTTGCAACTATTTTGCTGACCTATTCGTTGACGGAAATGATCAATGGCTATGGTTTCTTAGCCGTATTTGTAGCAGGGGTAACCGTCCGTCGCAATCGATCGATCCGAGCCGATAAGAAAGCATCCCAGCTTCACTTTACTGGACTTCTGGAAAGACTTTTGGAAATTGGCACGATTTTGCTAGTTGGAGTGCTATTACGGTGGGAACCGATCGTTACCTTCGGTGGACAAGCCCTGCTCATTGCTCTCGCATTGATTTTGTTGATTCGCCCGATTGCCACCTGGATCAGTACCCTAGGTGATGATTTGCGCCCGGCCACCCGGCTCTTGTTTGGCTGGTTTGGGATCCGAGGTGTTGGATCGCTCTACTATATGGCCTATGCCCTGAGCGAAGGTTTACCAGAAGACTTAGGGGCTCAAATTAGTTGGATTACGGTATTCACAGTTGCTTTATCTGTAGTAATTCATGGTATGAGCGCTACTCCCCTGATGAACTGGTATGAACAGCGATTTGGTCATGAAAGTCGTATGGATCCAGAGACATTAACGAACCAATTAGATAATGATCTGGAAGATAATCCAAAAACGTTGTGAGATCGCTCCTTTGTCTTATCTCAATCGGCAGAATCTGCCAGTCGATCGGACTCGCCCACTTGACTTAAAAAGGTTTGGAGGCGTTGTTGGTAAAGGGCTTGATAGTCGAGTAGGTTCAACTGCTGCACATTCACCCCAAAGTCGGTCATCCCCGGATCGGTTGATTGCCCTTCTAGTCTGACGGCAACCTGTTCATAAACTGCTGGATAGTAGTGATTACCATCATAGGTATTATCAGTGCGGCTGGTCAGGGCAGAGGGAACGGCAAAATCATAGAGCCCATCCAGCAACCTGGCAATTTCCTTCATGCCTGCTAATTGGCAGTCGAGAAGCCCAGGTAAATAACTGTCATTAAAGACATACCAGGCTGAAACAGGAGCCACGTAGCCGATCCATTCTGCCTCTGGAAAGATTTGCCGCAGTTGTTGATAAAGCCGCAGTCGATCGGGGTCACAGGTTCTGGGTGGATGTCGATCGCGTAACTCAGGTTCATAGGTGGGAGCTGATGGGGCAACGATTCCCCGAAAAGCAGAGTCATACCAGCGGGCGAACCCAAAGTCTTGAATTAAAGTTCGATAGGAGAGCTGAAGCACATTGGCCGACAGCAGATAGGCTTGGTAGACTGGCATGGGATCCGTAACCGCAGGATAAGTGCGCGATTGCTTGCGGCGATTCAGACTCTCTAACTCAATTTCCAGATAAATTTTTTGGGGCTGTATGGGAAGGCTTTTGAGATACTCAGCGTAGTTGATATATTCTTCAATTCTGCCGCCACTGAATGAATAATTAAAGCAGCGATTTTGTTGTAACAATTCTGTATTGAACAAGGTACTGCGGGAAGTTCCCATTAAGACACAGTCATACTGGTCGATTCTTTGCAGCAACTGATTGGTCTTCGTGATCCGCTCGTTCCAGGGTAGATTGATCCCGGTGAGCTGATTGCCTTGAAAATACCAGAGTGGATCGATCAAGCGATTTAAGAGCCCAACACCCAACAATATGATCAGGATTATTGAACAGTAGATTGTCAAATAGGATTGAATTGATAAAGCTTTCATGGTTGCTATGCAAAATTCAAACAAAATTCAAACAAAATTCAAAATTCAAAATATAAAAACTCACTCACCCTCGCTAAATGGAGCAATGCCACAACCGTTACTCCTGCCATGCCGATCGCCCAAGTGAGAGTCGGATGCCACTGCCACCAGGATCCTGTTGAATTTGAAGCAGGCTGAGAAGCTCGTTTGGGTGCCCGATCCAACGCTGGATTGGCTGGATTGGAAAGTGACTCTAGCGTTGGCTGATAACGCCCTAGCCATTGCTGCGAATTGGGCATGAACCAGACCCCCAAGAGCAGCACCAGAATCGTCAGGAGAGGTGTGGTTGGATCGAGGGTTTGGGTATCTTCGATGCCAGCAATTTCGATCGATAAATGGGGCAAAAGCTGATCAAATCGCACCCCTAACGGTTGCAAAAACGCCAATGATTCAGCCCAATCTGTGGGTAACGACAGTCCATTCCTACCCATCATGCTGCGCAACATAGCTGATGCAATTGTCAACGAAGGGGCGCGGAAAAATACCCAGCCGATCACTACTGCCACAAATGTGACTAACCTGCCGAATCCATGCCAGTAATTTGATCGGGCTGGATCGGGCTGCCATGAACGTTGGAGTGAGCGCCAACCATGATTGATCGTTAGATAAATACCATGCAATCCACCCCAAATAACAAAGTTCCAGCCTGCCCCATGCCAAAGCCCGCCAATCAGCATGGTTAGCATCAAGTTCCCGCTTTGCCGGAGTGCTCCTTTGCGATTGCCGCCTAGGGGAATGTAGAGATAATCGCGCAGAAAGTTGGAAAGGGTGATGTGCCAGCGTCGCCAGAAATCAATCATACTGATGGCTTGGTAGGGAGAATCGAAATTAACCGGCAGAATAATACCGAACATGCGAGCCACACCGATCGCCATATCCGAATAGCCTGAAAAGTCGAAGTAGAGTTGGAGCGTGAATGCCAATGCTCCTAACCATCCCTCCAGCCAGGTCAGCGGTGCAGTTGCAGCGGCTTCAAACACCTGGTTGGCATAGGGAGCGACTCCATCTGCCAGGACTACTTTTTTGCAGAGCCCGATCGCAAAGAACATCATGCCCACTGTTAAATTTTCCAGTAACTTTTCCAGGGTGAGCCGATCGCGCAATTGGTCAAACTGCGGTTGGATCTGCTGAAATCGCAGCAATGGCCCGGAAATTAATGATGGGAAAAAGGTGGCAAAACTGACATAGGACAGCAGTGAACGAGCTGGAGTAGATTCCCGGCGATAGCAATCGACCAAATAAGCAATTTGTTGAAATGTATAGAAGGAAATTCCAACAGGAAACCATGTGACCCGAATCTCAGATGGGATCGGTGCAAAAGTTGATAAGGTTTCAAGTAGAAAATTTGTATATTTAAAGTAGCCTAATAGCCCCAGGTTCAGAATGATACCAACTGCTAAAATAATGCGACGGTTGGAAACAGCTTTAAAACGATTAATTTGAACACTTAATAGATAGTTAACCAGAATGGATCCCAACAAAATTAAGAGATAAATTGGGCTCCAAAGACTGTAAAAAACCAAAGAGGCTGCGATCAATCCAACGATCGCCCAATGGGAACGAAATCGCTGCCCGACTTGCCAATAACCCAAGAGTACGATCGGCAGAAATACAAAGATGAACTCAGGTGAGTTGAACCGCATGATATCCGGAGCCAGAATCGATCTTCCGGATCATACCGTACTGAGTCGATCGACTGCACATGCTGATCCGATCGTTCTGTATCCCCTATGCTGATTCTTCAGAATAGCCCCATCTTGATCTAATCCCTCTATGGGGATCTGTGGATCTTAGTGCCATGGAGATCACGAACACGGATTCGTAAGCAGCATTTGGGTGGCTTGCTCAGCCGGAACAGCGGGTGAAAAGAGAAAACCTTGCACATATTCACAGCCTAAATTTTGCAGTTGGACCAGTTGCGATGGTTTCTCTACTCCTTCAGCGATTACTTTCATGTTGAGGCTATGGGCTAATACCACGATCGATTCAGTAATTTTCAGACTTTCCTGGTTGTCGCACAGATCTTTAACGAAGGATCGATCGACCTTGAGGTGATTGACTGGAAATCGATGCAGATAGCTGAGCGAGGAATAGCCAGTACCAAAGTCATCCAGGCTGAGTTTGATGCCGGTTGTACTCAGTTGTTGCAGCCGATCCCCTGCAACTTCCGTGTTAGTGATCAGCGAGCTTTCTGTGACTTCTAGCTTTAAATGACTCGGATCGAGTTGGGTTTGATCCAAAATCTGGGTGATGCGATCGATAATATCGGGTTGCAACAATTCCCGCGCCGATAGGTTAACACTCATGTATTGCAGAGAACTATCCGGAAACTGAGCTTTCCAGCGTTGCATCTGGTGACAAGCTTCCGACAAAATCCACCGCCCCATGGGAATAATCAGCCCGGTTTCTTCCGCAATTGGGATAAACTCGGTGGGTGGAATCATGCCGCGAGTTGGATGAGCCCAGCGGAGGAGCGCTTCAAACCCGACGATTTTTTGGGTCACAGAGCCCAAGATCGGCTGATAGTGCAGCCGCAGTTCCTGCCGATCGATCGCCAACCGCAGATCCGTTTCTAAGTGTAGCCGTTGGACGACCTGATCATGCATGACCAGATCAAACACCGAATAGCGGGACTTACCTTCGGCCTTAGCCCGATACATGGCAATGTCGGCATTCCGCAGAAAATCTTCTGCTTGCTCGGTGCCATAGCTATTCAGGACGATGCCAATGCTGGTATTGAGGAAGATTTCATAGCCACCCAGATTAAACGTTTGGGCCATCGCGGCCAAAATCTGATCGGCAACAGCCGTGGCATCAGCTAAATTGTTGATATCTTGCAGCAAGATGGTAAACTCATCACCCCCAAATCTTGCTAAAACAGATCGCCCCTTTAAACAGGCTTGTAACCGTTGCGCCACCTCTTTCAGCAACTGATCACCCTGCTCATGACCCAGGCTATCATTGACCAACTTAAACGAGTCGAGATCCAACAAAAAGACGGCAAAGTGAGCATTGGGATGATGGCGAGCTTCATAGATTGCGGCTTCTAAAGCAGACATAAAGGCCGCCCGATTGGGCAGTCCGGTCAAGGTGTCATGAAACGCTCCATAGCGCAGCCGTTCTTCTGCCTGTTTGCGCTCGGTGATGTCTTGCAGGGTCACGATCGCGTAGATGATTTCCCCTTCATTGTTATAGATTGGGGTGCCCGACACCTCCAAGGGAATGCGGCGCGAGGACTGTTCTAACTCTACATCATCGATCGTCACACTTTCACCCCGGAGAGCACGCAAACTGGGTAATCGATCGGCAGGATATTGATTTTGAGTTCCTGCAATAAAGGTCAAGTTGAAATTCGAGGCATCCAGGGTTCCCGGCAAATGAGTATTGCCCAACAGTTGACGGGCCTGCCGATTGGTATAGTAGGTTCTGCCCCACCGATCCTGTACCCCGACTGCTACTGGGATCGCCTCCAGAAACTGCCGCAATCTGCGTTCACTTTGCATGATGGCTGCATGTTGGGCGATCAACTGCTTTGCTTGACTATAGCTGCGGAGGGCTTCACGAACTGTTAAGGAGAGATCGGTTTCGTCCCAAGGCTTCGCAACATATCGATAAAGGCTAGCAGAATTGATGACATTAACCACTGTTTCCAGCCGGGTTTGCCCAGTCAACAGAACCTTGAGCATGTCTGGATATTGGGCATGGAGCTGAATCAGCAACTCATCTCCACTCATTCCTGGCATGATTTGGTCGCAGATAATCAATGGAACCTCAACCTGAGCCTGGAATAGTTCGCGGCAAAGTTCTAACGCTTCTTCGCCACTTTCTGCTAGTTCAATCTGGTATTCATCATTGAGTAGACGAGTCAGTTGATCGCGCAAGCTTAGTAAAACAAGGCGCTCATCATCTACACAGACGATCGTTCCCTTATTCATCCCCATTTCCTAGCCCCGATCGAATGACATCAATAAGCGTCTGTTCGTCCCATGGTTTAGAAATATAGGCATGGAGATTAGCATATTGGCGAGCATTTTCGATCGCAGCATCATCGGCCTGTCCAGACAATAAGACCGTCACAATTTTTGCAAAACGTTTGTGAATTGCGATCAAAAATTCATCGCCTCGCATACCTGGCATTAACCAATCTGAAACAATGATGAGAATTTGTACCTGGTCAAAACAGAGTTCATCGATCACTTCCCAGGCTTCATCGACACTTTCTGCAAATTCATAGCGGTAGCGCTCACCAAAATACTTCGTGATTTGATCCCGCAAACTCAGCAGGACAATTCGTTCATCATCAACACACAAAATTGCCTGATTTGACATTGGGATTGGCGAATGAATTGGCTAAACATTGAAGGCCGGGCGGTGAATTAAGATTGTGTGGTTGGTAACCATACACTGAATGTAGTATGCCCAGGTTGGCTCTCTAACTCTACGCTACCATGATGTTTTGCAACAATGCGCTGCACAATATCCAAGCCTAAACCACTCCCTTCACCGATCGGCTTGGTTGTGAAAAATGGCTTAAACACCTGGGATTGAATATCAGGTGGAATACCACATCCTGTATCACTAATCTTCACAACAATATGTTGTTTAATTTGCTCAACTGTAATCGTCAAACTACCTTGATATTCCATAGCTTGCAAAGCATTGTGAATCAAATTTGTCCAAACTTGAGTCAACTCTTCCGGATAACAGGGAATGATGGGCTGACAGAAATAATGCTTATGCACCTCGACACCCTGCTTAAGCTGATTGTAGTAGAGGGTGAGGATAGTGTCGATGCCATCTACAACCGAAGCCTCTACGAGCATAGGTGAGCTATCTTGACGGGCGTAATTTTTCAGCGCAAACACAATTTTGGCAGCCCGCTCGACGGCAAGGACAATATTTTGACTGTTACTTTGCAGGGCCGAAAGCTGATAGGCCGTTTCTAAAATGTCCTGATTATTGTTGAGGTGCAACAAGGGCAACCAGCGATCGAGGTCGGTGGCAATCCCCATTTTGCTCAAACTGGCGGCGAGGGGTTCGGCCGGTGTAATCTGGCGATCGAGTAGCTCCTGCTTCAAACGGCGGCGCAGTTGGCGTTCTTCGCGAAACGACAAAAACGCTTGCGGCTGCTGTACCTCATGCAGCAAGTCTAAAAAAAGATCGAGCTGAGCAGGAGTCAACAGACGAAACAACTGGGGAAGGTGATGCAGGCTAGCATCAACCGCAGCGGTGACATTGCTAATTGAAGCGCGGATCGCCCCAAGCGGCGTATTAACTTCATGGGCAATTCCGGCAACGAGCTGTCCCAAGACGGCCATTTTTTCGGATTGAATCAGTTCATCTTGGGCGGTCTGGAGTTGCCGCAGGGTTTGAGTCAATTCGTCATTTTTCTCATGCAGGGAAGCCGTACGCTCCTGCACCCGCTGCTCAAGTTGTTGATTGGTATTGGCTAGAGCTGTAAAAGAAGCTCGCAGTTGTGCGGCCATGCGATTAAACGAGATGGCTAGCTCGCCTAACTCATCACGGGTTTGAATCGGTACGGTTTGATCCAACTGACCCGCCGCAATCGATCGGGCAGCCTGGTTCAACTGCAAGATCGGTCGGAGAACCCAGCGAGTGGTTAAAATGCCGATCGCGATCGATAATAAACCTGCTAGGACGGACAACAGTAGAGTCAGCCGGGTGTTTTGGTTGATCTGGGTCATGAAGTCACGTTCGGGCACCGCAATTACGACAAGCCAGTCCAGTCCGAGTGCATCCTGCCAAGGCATAGTTTGGACAAATTGCCGTTCTTGATCGATCCACAGCGTCAGTTGGCGAGGTCTTTGTAAGACAGAGAAACTACCGAATTGCTGGTGAAGCTGGCTAGCGACAGCCTGGATCAACCGATCCTGACTCTGGAGGACATTCAGCCGCTGTACCTCTTCGTTGAAGGTGTGATAGACCGGCTGATTGGTGCTGGTGGCTACTACCTTGCCATCTTGCTCCAGGATAAACACTCGGGCATTGGGGCTAATTTCAATTTGCTGCAAAAAGTTACTAATTCCTGACAATAGTAGGTCAACGCCAATCACGCCAATCAACCGCCGCTGCGAATTAGCCACCGGATAGCTAGCTGAGATCGACAGCACATCCGGTTGATCATCCCATTGGTAAATGTCGCTCCAGACCGGACGTTGGGCTTGGGCTGCTGCCACATACCACCCCTCTTGTTGGATCGGCTCTGCTGCTTCTGGATCCACCCGCACCAGATGACGATTTCCGGCGGCATCCAGCGTATAGGTCGAGAGTTGGATTAGATCTGTTTTGAGGGTTTCATGGAGCAGCAATTGATTTTCATCCGTCCGCTCAACTCCGATGAACTCTCCTTGCTGGTTGGCATAGTTGATGTAATCGACCGGGAAGACCTGCATTTGCTGCCAAAAATACTGCCCCATCTGATCGAAGTCATCCACATCTAGGATGCCCAGTTCGATCGCTTTCAGGTTGACCTGGTTGATCTGTTGGGGAACGGCCAGGTAGCTGTCTAAATGCTGAGTGACGAGCTGGTTCGATCGATCGATCAACTGATTCGCCAAATCATTCACTGCTTGCTGCCCATTCCGAAAGGAGAGATAACCCACTAACCCAACTGTCCCGACAATTTGCAGCACAAACGGCACGACCAAAACCTGGCGAAGGCTAGCTTTGGGCAATTTGGATAGTAAAATTTGGGCGCGCAGTTGATTCCACATGGCGGCAAATCAGCATAGGCTTCTGCTGCAAGTGTGCCACTGAGCCGACCGGAAGTAACAACTTCGATCGAGGAGATTCCGCAAATTTGCTAGATCAACCCAGGAGTCGAGTTACTTCTGCATGCATGAGGGCAATATCTGGATCACGCTGGATGGCCCGGAAATAGCGCTTCTCGGCTGAGGTGCCTTCGGCAGAGGGTTGCAGCATCGTTCTGGCCTGATCCAGCAACTCATCCGCCTGCCCCAGGGTCATCGGTTCTTTGCTGTTTAAGACATCATCGATCTGGACAATAAACTGTGACATGGGACGCAGCCAGCTAAACCACTCATGCTCGATCACCAGCCGGAAAAACTCACCGCTGGAAGGAATGCGCCCATAGAATTGTTCATACACAATGCGCTCTGAATGCAGTAAGGCTTTGTGTAATCGCAGCATCAGTGATCGCAACTCACGCAGCCGTTGAAATGAGGAATCTAATGAATTGGAGGAATTGGAAGACATGGGTCTGAATCGTACTGTTCACAAGCAATAAAGCGTTCATGGGATGAGGTGCTTGCAATGGTCTACCCCATCAGCCCTCGACTCAGCTACAAAATCGAAGCGGGGATCGCACCAGGGCACCCTTTTCCCATCTTGTCACATTTATGCTTTACCGTTGACGTTGCAGTTTGCGGTTCAACTTGTGCCAAAACTGCTGGGCCCGGAGTTGGGCGATCCGTCTAGGGGTAAGGGGCGGGATCAACTGCTGATATTGAGCATATCGATCGAAAAAGTCGTTGATTTCACCCAGAATCACCGGGAGCCGCTGCAAAATGTGAGCCGCCCGGTATTCGGCCAGCAAAGAGTCCGGTACGAGCGGCGACGGCGATTTCAGCACCTTGAGAATGCGTTCCACATCATAATCGATCGCATAGCCCGCAATTTTATGACAGTTAAACCCTGGATCCAAATAGTCCGATAACCCGCCATTCAGGCTGGAAAATACCTGACAACCCGAGGCGATCGCTTCGAGGGGTTGGAGTCCAAAGCCTTCACTCACGCCTTGTTGCGCCCAATATTCCGCCGAGTCGTAAAGATAAATCTTGGCTCGATTGAATAAGCCGACCAGATCTTCGACATAGCCGTTAATCACCGTCACCTGGCAGTGTTTTTGCAGAACCGGGATCAATTGCTGGAGCAAATAGCTGGAAGACTTACGAGCTTGTACCAGCACATCTAGATCGCGGGGTTGCTGGCGATCGACAAACTCATCAGAGATTTGGTTAGGCAGATAGTAGATCAGCGAATGGGGAGCCTGTTGCCCCCAATACCCCAACGTGTTGCGACTGACTGTGATAATTGGGATCCGGCCTGGAAGCCGTAAGCGATAGCCCGCACTGTGGGCATGGTAAACCACCGGATAGGACTGAAGCTGAGTGATCAGCTTGGCTACATCAAACCCCCAACTCACCACAAAAATCACATCTTGCAACGAGGCAGGCGATCGAGACTGAAGCAGATCCGGCAAAAACCAGGTATTGGGTTCGCGCTGCCGGTAAGTTACTACTTCTGCTGAGCAAATCTGCTGCACCAACCGCAGGGTTTTCAACTCAGCCCACAGTCCACCGCAGGCAAAACGTCCGCCCAGTCCAGGTAAGAGAAAATACAGCTTGCGCATGAGAGAGGTTTGCTCCAATCGGGGCTAAGGGATCGAGGTAAGGGATAGATCGAATCGAATCACTCGGCTCCACCGATCCGAATGAATTCTGCCTGACAACCTGAATTGGATGGATTGCGGTAGGGTGATAGGAATTGGAGGAGGAAGGATAAAGTATGGCAGATTCATCGATCGGCATGGTTCCTACCGTACTGGCACTCGACTATGATGGCGTGCTCTGTGATGGCATGAAGGAATATTTTCGCACGGCCTGGCAGGCTTATTGCCAACTCTGGCAACTCAAGGATCCGACCCCCCCGATCGGATTAGCCGAACAGTTCTATCGGGTGCGGCCATTGATTGCCACGGGTTGGGAAATGCCTATGCTGCTACGGGCTTTACTGACGGGACACAGTGAAGCGGAGATGGCGCAAAATTGGGAAGGGTTATCGGCCAACCTCTTGGTTCAGGAAGGGATTGCTCCAACCCAATTAGCTGCTGAGGTAGATGGGATTCGCGATCGATGGATCGCCACCGATCCAGAAAGTTGGTTGGCGGAACAAGTCTTTTATCCAGGGGTGATCGACCAACTCGCCCATTGGCTGCAAACCCTGGAGGTGGTGATCATCAGTACTAAAGAAGGCCGGTTTATTCAACAACTTTTACAGCGACAAGGCATCGATCTGACCCACTTACAGATTTTTGGCAAAGAAGTCCAACAGCCCAAGCACGAAATTCTACGATCGTTAAAAGCGACGCGATCGGCTACCTCAATTTTCTGGTTTGTGGAAGATCGACTCAAAACCCTGGAAGGGGTAGAACAATATCCTGATCTGGCAGAGGTGGAGTTATTTTTGGCGACATGGGGCTACAACACGGCTACCGAGCGGGCACGGATCGCTCCCAATTCCAGAATCCACTGCATTGGACTTGACCAATTTTGCCAAGATTTTTCTACCTGGCCAGTAGGGAGTCGAACTGAAGTTTGAAACTCTCAGGGAATTTTCAGGTTTGCCTGATATATTAAATCCAACAAAACGGGATTAAGCACCCAGTCAACGCGCTCGACTGGGTCTTTTTATGGGCAGAGTTCGTTGATCGCGAATCTTGTGATCGGGTGATGGCGCTCAGGCAAGGAGGAGTGAACTGACCATTGCAGAGTTGCAAGGGGCAAGTTATGCCTCAGAACTGGGCGGACGAGGCGGTTTGTTCATTTTCTTCAACAACCAATAACTGGCTGACAGAGCCAAAATGGCAGCACCGAGAGCCAACAGATCCAGATTGCTGTATTTTGTGAAATCAAAAATAATGATCTTCCGGGCGATCGCGATCAGAGAAGTCACGATCACCAGTTCAACCTGAACAATGTGTTTCTTGAGATAGGCAGTGATATTTTCGAGCAATTCCAGTGCGATTAGCACATTCAGAAATAGGCCAAAAATATCGATTAAGGTTTTGTCGAAAAAGCCGATCGGATCCTCTAGCAGATCCCGAATCAAAATGATTGCCAGATCGGTTAAAGAGATCAAAATGACGATACTGAGGGCGATCGCCAAAACCTTAGCCGAGACATTTTCCACCCAATAGGTGATTCCTAAAAACTTGTCATCTCGACTACTTTCAGCCACTTTTTTTCTAAAATTGCTCCAGAAAGGCATAATTTAATGCTGACAAGGAAGGACTGCTGGCACTGAAAACGGGATTAGACGGATTGAGTCAGTCGATCGGGTTGATGTTGAGCCAAGGTTGGGCAACTGTCGAATAGTCGGCATCGCTTCAACATCGGAGGCATCACCAAGTTTTGAGCATTCCATTGCTTCAAGCATCCTAAACTTTCTTCGCCAGGATACTCAATACCCCGATCCACGATAAATTTGGATAGTGAAATCTCGGTACTCTAATTTGAGTACTTAAATTTTAAGTACTTTAACCTAATAGCCTCAATTTTAATAGCCTCAATTTTAATAGCCTCAATTGAGGTGCTAATCAATTGAGGTGCTAATCAATTGAGGTGCTAATTAAGTACTAACTGGGTATCCAAACTAAAAATCAAACTAAAAATCATAGTATAAAAACTATATAATTCAGGCTAATAATCGAAAATATTCTATGACAACCCGGTATATTCTGACAAGATCATTTATATTTCTTTATAATTGTTGATACTTGATTGAGTTTTGTTGCAGCTCGGTTAATCACCCTCTAACGCTTGCTGGGTTTTGAGGTTTGGAGCTACCCAGGATTGATGTGATCTTATAGGGGTCGTCTGGTGATCTTACTCACAGCGATCGGGTGTTTCTTGTCACGAGTTTGGGAAACATACAGATGAATGCTGAAAAAGGTGAATGCTCAATGCTTACAGGGGTAAGGGCTTCACGGCAGCGGATATCATTTTTTGACTTAATTGAGTATCAAGTTTTACATTCCCTGGTGATATCAAATAGTCCTGATTGCAAAATCAATCCATGAAAGATGGATCGGTCAAACCAATGATACGGGGAGGACTTGAATCATGGCGACAGCATACTATGTTTCAGAAACTGGGAACGATCGGAATAATGGGCTGAGCGAAAATGCCGCATTTAGAACGTTGCAGCAAGCGGCGGAGCTAACACGCCCAGGGGATACAGTATATATCATGAATGGGACATATACTCAAGCCAATCAGTTTGATAACGTTTTGACCATTCGCAACTCTGGCACATCATCGGGCTGGATCACCTATACTAATTATCCCGGTCACACTCCAAAACTACTGTCGCGTAACTGGAATGCGATCGAAATTGAGGGAGCATCCTACATTGTGATCAACGGCTTGAAGTTAGAGGGCAACAATGACAATATTTCCCTCAATTATGCGATGGCCCAAAAAAATAATCTGACCAATCCCCTAACTTCTGGGAATGGCATTTCAGTCAAAAAGTCAAGCCGCACTGGAGCCTACCCACGCCACATCCTGATCCGTAACAATGAAATCTATAAGTTTGGTGGTGCGGGTATTCAAGCTGGGCAGGGAGATTACGTGACGATCGAGAATAATAGTGTTCATGATAATGCCTGGTATTCTCCCTATGGCAACAGTGGCATTTCTGTAGGAGGCTGGAATTCAGATAACAACCAGGGCTACAAAATTATTATTCGAGGGAATACTGTTTACCGTAATCAGCAACTGGTGCCCTGGTATAAAGTGGGTGCGATCACCGATGGGAATGGCATTATTGTTGATACGAATCGCAATAGTGATACAGGTGTAACGGGTGGGCCCTATGGTGGGAGAACCCTAATCGAAAACAACATTGTGACGAATAATGGGGGGCGTGGCATCCATACTTATAAGAGTAATCACGTTGATGTTCTTCACAACACTACTTTCCAAAACTCATTACATCCTGCTGTCAAGGATGGTGAAATCACAACGATCGAGTCTTATGACGTTCAAGTGTTCAATAATATTCTGTACGGTATCTCTGATGCACCTGCCAACAAGGTGTCCAACTCCAGTAATGTCATCTATGACTATAATCTCGCCTATGGTGGTACCGGATTTAATCCAGCAGGTGGCATCAGCAATTGGGTAGGACTGGATCCGCTATTCGTAAACCCGGCAACAGGTGACTTTTCCTTAAGGGACAATAGTCCAGCACTGGATAGAGCGAGTAGCGGTTTTCAGGTTTCAGTCGATCGATTTGGCACACCCCGTCCTCAGGGAAGCGGTCGAGATTTGGGAGCAGTGGAATTCAAAGTGAATAGTAGTGGCGGCACAGGTGGCACAGGTGGCAGTACAGGTGGCGGCACAGGTGGCGGCACAGGTGGTGACACTGAAAGAGTGAATGGCATTGTGCGATCGGGCGATAGTCGTGCTAATTCGCTGCGGGGCACCCTGCAAAATGATCTCCTGGATGGTAAAGGTGGCAATGACTATTTGTTAGGTAGAGATGGCAATGATCGGCTAATTGGGGGTGGGGGTTCCGATCTGTTCAATGGTGAGCGAGGCAACGATCGGCTGATCAGCGGTGCTGGTAACGATTCAATGACTGGCGGCTTAGGCAATGATATTTTTGCGATCGGCGATGGTGCAGGGCGCGATCGAATTCGAGACTTTAAAGATGGCATCGACAAAATAGAACTACTGAACGACATCAGCTTTGGCAGCTTAAAAATTCAACCGTCCGGGCGAGATGTGATGATTCAAATCAGTCGTACCGATTTAGTTCTGATCAGCAATATCAGTATTAAGCTCATCACTGCGGCAGATTTTGTTTAATCACCTTTAGATAAAATGCGATCGGGTGAAATGCGATCGAAGCATATCTTTGCTGTTTTCTGCCTGCTGGAATAACTGAATTTGCCATCCCAACATCCGCAATTGCAACATCCTGACATGACACCATCTGTGATATCAACCAACGTGATATCAGTTGACTTGCTGTTAGTGAGCTTGATGACAGCTTCATGAATTGAGGTGAATAGTAGTTTGCTTCAGCGAAATTTAAAGCTATTGTGAAACGGTGACTCAATCCGAACTCCTTGGATTCACTTGTGTTAAAACTATGACGTAGTGTGGCTCTGTAGATATACGCAAATCATTGAGCAGTTGGCTATCGGCAGAATTGGATTGCTTAAAGTCGGTTGATAGGTATTTCACAAAAACCTGCCCAATGTTTAAGCGGTTCCAACGGTCTCAGGCTTTCAAGCGGCTCCTGGTTTTAGGAAGTATCGATCGCGAAGAATGCCTGCTATGATCAGAGTGAAATGGTGCGTATATCCGTGTGAAACCCGTGATGTACCTTGGCGTAAGAAGAGAAGTTTGGCGATTGCGTTTATAGTGTGTCCGAATCCATTCGGACATGAGCTCCAGCGCATCGTTTAAGTTAGGGTGTGATCCAGGTTATTACTAACCCAGGGTAAATCGTGCTACACTTCGCCGCAACGTAATCAATTGAGTCTAACCGTTTGGTTCCCCCTTCCTGTCACCCTGAAGTGGCACTGTTGATGGAAGCTGAGTTAGTGAGTCCTTGCTAAAGAAGATGATTTGAGGACTGCTGCGTGAAAATTGCGATAACGCAAAGGTGGTTACAGTTTCCTGTAAGGGGAAAACTTCCCCGATCGTTGAATCGAACTGGTCGAGTTGTTTGAGCGTACTGTCTAACTAATCTGACTGCATGTTTTTGCTGCGCACTTCCTGAGCCCAGAAATTGCCAGTCACGTTCATCAATCTAGATATTTTTAGCTCCTCATTAAATTGAGGGATCGTACTAATCTGTGTGAGTGTTTTGATTCCTTTTACACTCGAAATTTTATTTGTACTCCAGCGCACCGGAGGATGATTTGTGCAGCCTGAAGTTTCAATTATCATGCCTGCCTATAACACAGAGGCTTATATTACCCAGGCAATTCAATCGGCACTAGCGCAAACCTTTGACCGCATTGAAGTCATCGTGATCAATGATTGTTCTACCGATCGGACGGGTGAAATTGCCAGTCGCTTTACAGATCAACGAGTTCGAGTGATTCATCACGAGAGAAATTGCGGTATCACGCTATCGAGTAACCGAGCCATTGCAGAAGCTAAAGGGGCATGGATCGCCATTTTGGATTCAGATGATTGGTATGCTCCAGAACGGCTGGAACGAATGTTACAGGTAGCACAAGCTGAAAATGCCGATGTCGTGATCGATGATTTATACCTGATCCGAGACGGGGAAACGGAACCCTGGAGTACCCTGATACAGGAGAGTGGGGCAGCATTTCAAGGCCCCATTCAGATCGATCCGGTTTTTTTTGTCCAGACTGATGTTTATGGTAAACGGCGCTGTCTGCGGCTCGGTTTATCTAAACCTCTATTTCGACGTAGCTTCCTCGATCGCTATCAGATTCGTTATGACGAAAGCCTGCGAGTCGTGCAAGATTTTTGGATTGATATGGAATGTCTAGTACATGGGGCTCGATTCATCTTGCTGCCTGAACCTTACTATTTCTATCGATCACGTCCCGGATCGGCGGTATCCAGCGATCGAATTGCCTGGTTGAATGACTGTTGCCAGGCAACAGAACGATTTATGCAGCGGTCGATCGTGCATCAGTATCCTGGACTCCTGCCAGCTTTAGCACAACGGCTGCAAGTGTTTCAACAGGCTAGAGCGTATTATCAGGTTATACAGCCGTGGAAACAACGACAGTATGCTGCGGCTATCCAAGCGATGTTAACTCAACCAGCCTTTTGGCAACGCTTGGTTACGCAATTACCGGGTATTGTGGCTCGACGATGGCAATATCACCTCTTGGGAAACCGATCGGCTTATGAAATGTTGCCTCAACCAACTGTCCGGAAAGTCCAGATGACAAAAAACTCTGAGTCAAACCTCACTAACTTGCAGGTTTCTGACTGCCAATCCTCTGACCTCAAAACTTCTGACCTCAAAACTTCTGACCTCAAAACTTCTGAGTCACGAACCTCTCGCTCACCATTGCGCTAAATACGCTGTTCTTTAAATAAAATCATGCTCTCTGAACGGCGACAGTTAATTTTGAATTCCATGGCGGTTATGTCTAATCGCCTGACCCAAAGTATTGCCAGTTTTGTACTCACAGCAGCGATCGCTCGACTTTTAGGAGCACAAGCGCTAGGTCAATACCTAATTGGCTTTACCTATTATTTTATGTTTATGAATGTGGTTGCCCAGGGCTTCAAGAACCTGTTCATCCGGGAGCTGGCTCGTGATCCCTCAGTCACTCCTTTATATTTAATCAGTGGTAGTCTGCTGCAATTTGTTTTTAGCCTGCTTGGCTATGGTCTGTTAGTGTTCGTGGTAACACTCTTGCCTTATAGCCCAGAAACTATCCAACTCTGCTATCTGATTGGGCTGGCGCTGATTCCCTTCTCACTGTCCAATGTGACTGAAGCGATCTTCCAGGCTCAAGAGCGAATGCATCTGATTGCAATGAGTACAGTGCCGGTCTATCTAGTCCGGGTAGGAGCAATGATTGCAGTGATGCTACATGGATATGGCATCCAAACAGTTGCCCTGCTGTTTGTCCTATCGGAATTGCTGATCTTGCTATTGCAATGGGGACTGATGCTGCGATCGATTCGTCCTAGTTGGCGGGTTGACTGGAACTTTATCGGGCAAGTAGCAAAAGCAGCTCGCACTTTCTTGGCGATTGAAGCGATTGCTGTCCTCAATTCCCGCCGTCAGTTGATCCTACTCTCACTATTTGGGGGCGAGGTGGCAGTTGGACTATTTGGCGCAATTGCTCAATTCCTAATGCCGTTTGATATTGTGATTCAGAGTTTTATTCTGGCTCTGTTTCCCAAATTATCTCAAGCGCTAGGAACTAATCGCGATCGACTGCGCCATCTAACGGAACATCTGCTGGATGCTTCCCTCTGCATCGCGGTTCCCTATGCGGTAGGGCTATGGTTTATCGGTCAATCCCTCCTGATTGGGGTCTATCAAGATTCGAGTTTTTCTGCGGCAGGATCAGCATTGGGCTGGTTGGCTCTCTCGTTAATTGTGATCGCAGTCAATAAACCCCTGAGTCAAGCTTTGATTGCAAGTAATTTAGAACGGATTAATCTACGAGAAGTAGTCGTTGATACGATCGTTGGTGGGATCATCACTGGTTTTTTGATCTGGCAGTTTCAACTGATGGGAGCAGTAATGGCCCCGATCGTTACTAATTTGATCGCATTGAGTCAGTTCAACTGGGCCGTGCGGAAGCAACTGTTTCGATTGCACTGGTGGCGAATATTTCGCCGATCGATCGGGCTAGCCATCATCATGATTGCTGTATTTTGGCTGGCTCAATATTTTTCATGGTCGTTGATCATGACGATTTTATTGGCAATGACGGTTTATGGTATGGCAGTTATACTCTATGGCATTCAGATGTTGGGAGGCTACACTGTTACAAGAAATAAGTTAAAGAGTAAGCTGTTCAGAAATTTAGCAAAGCGAGGAGATGTATGATTAAAGTTGCATTACTTCACTTTTGCTTTGAAGATTATACGGTCGGTTTAGCGAATGGCTTAGCAAAATTTGCAGAGGTAATTCTGATTCACCCAGAACAGCTATCGCAGCGCTACCAACAAGTATTAGATCCCAACATTAAAACTATCAGTTTTTGGAAGCCGCGCATTCGCGATCCGCGCAATCTGCGAACCCTATATCAGATCTCCCAGATCGTGCATCAACTTGCTCCAGATGTGTTACATGTCCAAGAAGCCAATAACTTTTGGTATGACCTATCTCTGCTTTTTCAAAGAGCCCCCATTCGGACACCACTGGTCACAACAATTCATGATGTCTTTCGCCATCCAGGGGATCGAGATCTGGTTTTTGGCTCAGAATACACTCGTCGGATTGCTTATCATCGATCGCACCATTTGATTGTGCATACTCATTTTTTGCAACGGGTGTTGATTGAACAATTCCAAGTGCCTGCCCAGCAGGTCAGTGTGATTCCACATGGCGAGTTAGGCAGCCTTTACCAACAGTTTGCCCCCATGGAGGTTGCTCAGGTGCTCGATCGCGATCCCCATACCCTGCTATTTTTTGGACGAATCTGGCCATATAAAGGGCTGAAGTATCTTGTAGAGGCAATGCCGATCGTGCGGCGTGTCATTCCCACTGCCAAACTGGTGATTGCAGGTCGAGGTGAAAACCTGACGCAATATTTTCCTCAGGGCTGCGATCTAACTCCTTATGAACAGTTGAATCAATTCATCCCATTTGAAGCTGTAGCGGGGCTATTTGAACGGAGTGCAGCCGTTGTTTTGCCCTATATTGAGTCTTCCCAGAGTGGGGTGGCAGCGATCGCCTATGGGACAGGAACCCCCGTGATCGCCTCTGATATCGGTGGATTAGCGGAAATGGTACATCACGAACAGGATGGTCTGCTGGTTCCGCCTGCCGATAGTTTAACCCTGGCTCAGTCCATTATTCGATTATTGCAGGATCGAGCGCTGCAAGCTCACCTCCAGCAAGGAGCCCTGATGCGCTGCCAACAGGATCTGAACTGGACAAACATTGCGGCTCAAACTATCCAGGTTTATCAAAAAGTTTGTTTTAGCGCGATCGTGACCTGATGAATTGCTTATGAGAACATTG
The DNA here is from genome assembly GCA_025454395.1 of Elainella sp. Prado103. Taxonomy (GTDB): domain Bacteria; phylum Cyanobacteriota; class Cyanobacteriia; order Elainellales; family Elainellaceae; genus Elainella. The sequence continues at coordinate 106,248 of JALOOM010000005.1, read as the reverse complement.
CTGAATATTGCAGAACGAGTATTCACTATTTTTGCCCTCCTAATGTATTCGGGTGGCCCACTGGTGGTGATTTTGTCAGGTGGACGCAGTGAAGGTCAGGCAGGCATTCCCTTAGATTTTGCCTTAGTACGACAGTTATTCCTACTCATTTATTTAATCACCTGTTGTTTTCTTCTACCTCACTGGAAACGAGCGCTCTACCTATTGGTTAAGGAAAAATTACTACTGGTGTTGTTAGCCTGGGTAGTGCTATCGATTTTTTGGTCTGCCGATCCATCGCTCACTATCAATCGCAGCATTGCTTTGATCGGGACGACTTTATTCGGAATTTATTTGGCAACTCGCTATAGCCTCAAAGAACAACTACATTTGTTAGCCTGGATGTTTGGCTTAGCAATTCTGCTCAGTATTTTATTTGCGGTTGGGCTTCCTCGGTATGGCATCATGGGGGGAACCCACGCGGGAACCTGGCGAGGCATCTACACTCACAAAAATACTCTGGGGTCGATGATGGCATTCAGTGCCATTGTCTTTCTGTTGCGGGCGGTAGGGGCAAAAAGGCGGCTCCTGTGGTTAGGGATGGTTTTCTCTTTTCTGTTACTGCTGCTTTCCCGATCGACCTCACCGCTGAGTCACTTAATTCTCTTAGTCCCCACTTTCTTTATTTTTCGCACCTTGCGTTGGCGTTATCGATCGCGCACATTTATATTGAGTTTAATTACAGTGGTTGGGTTTAGTGTTTTGAGTCTGGTTATCCTTTACGCAGAATCCTTAGTGCGCTTAGTGGGTAAAGATCTAACATTTACGGGACGATCGCGGATCTGGAGTTATGCATGGGATATGATTCAGGAACGTCCCTGGTTAGGTTACGGCTATAGTTCGCAATGGTCAAGTTTGGGCAGTGAAACTGGGTTCATTTGGCGTGTTGTAGGTTGGGAAGCCCCCAATTCCCATAATGGGTTTCTCGAACTTTGGTTGGGACTGGGTTTCATTGGCTTAAGTATCTTTGCCCTGCAATTCTTCTGTGGCTTATTTCGAGCTGTTTCGCTGATTAGTCAAAGCCGAACCCCAGAGTTCTTCCTCCCATTTTTGTCATTGCTTTACACGGTATTCACTAATTTAACGGAGAGTACACTGCTCGATCGCAATAGCATCTACTGGGTTCTGTATAGCATGATTATTCTTGCTTCAACTGCCAGGGTGACAATACCACCCGAAAAGCAGCAGGTTTTAACATCAAATTCGACTTTGACTTCAACTTTAACTTTGACTCCACCGTCTTCTGTAATATCTTCACCTTAAACTATGACTCCATCCATCGCTCAATCTCAACCGATTCGTGTGCTCATGCTAGGTGCTGGACTCGATGTCCAAGGCGGGATTACTTCTGTTGAGAAACTAATGCTGGACTATGCACCGCCTGAGCTAGAAATTTTCCATGTAGCAACTTTTGTTAAAGGGTCTACCCTACGGAATTTACGAATTTATCTAGGAGCAATGCTACGACTGATCGGGATGCTGTGGCATGATCAGGTTGATCTTGTCCATATTCATTTTTCCGATCGAGGTAGCACGTTACGTAAATTAATTCTGGCAGCAATCGTTCTCATGTTCCATAAATCATTTATATTGCATTGTCATGGGGCGGCCTACCGGGAGTTTTATGCCAAAGTGCCGACTTGGGCTAAACGCATGATTGTGGCAGTATTTAGCCAATGTGCTCAGTTTATTGCCCTCTCCGAGAGCTGGCGGGATTACTACGCTAAAATCTTTGCGCTGACTCCAGATCAAATAACTGTGATGCCGAATCCGGTCATTTTGCCTTCTACCATCCCCGATCGCCATGGTCGTCAAGTCACCACCTTTGTCTTTTTAGGACGGATTGGGGCTCACGGAGGCGCGTTAGATATGATGCGATCGGTGATCTCATTCCCTCGCCAGGATAAAGGATGCTTCGATCTAATTCGTGCGTTTGCGGCTCTGCCCCCGATCGTTCGTGATCAAGCCCGGTTAGTGTTAGCAGGGAATGGCGATGTAGAAAAAGCGGAGAGTTTAATTCAGGAGTTAGGCTTAACTGACTCAGTCAGGGTGCATTCGTGGTTAGATGCGGCTCAGCGTGATCGATTATTAGCTGAAGCCGATGCCTTTGTTTTGCCCTCTTATAACGAAGGCTTACCCATGTCGATGTTAGAAGCAATGGCCTGGCAACTGCCAGTGATTGTCACGCCAGTCGGTGGGATACCAGAGGTGATCCAGTCTGGGGTCAATGGCTTGCTAGTTCAGCCTGGACAGCAATCTGAGTTAGTGGAAGCGATGTGTCAAATTGTCTTGAGTGAGGCGATAAGAATGCAAATTGGTAAAGCTGCTAGAGAGACGGTGAAACAATTGGATGTCAACCAATATATGAAAGAGATGCTAATTTCATATAGATTAATTGTGAGTCATTGAATAGAAAGAATATGTAAAATATACATAAATAGGGGGTTTCTGGGTTGAAATAATTAATCAATCCTGCTAGTATCTAAATTGAGTTTGGGTCTGTGTGTCTACCTGTGAAGCGTGAATCATTCTGGAAGTTTAGCTACAACCCAACATGGAAAGATATAACTTCATTGGTATAGACGTTGATGTGATCACTTACGATCGACTTTTTGCGAAGTGTCATGAATGGCTTCAGAATAAAGCTGATCGATCGAAACATATTTCTTGTGTCAATGTGAATTGCGTTGTAGAGAGCCATCTGAACCCAGAGATTAAGTCCATTTTTAGCAAAGCAGATATCTCTGGCCCAGATAGTATGCCCTTTGTTTACTGGATGCGATGGCTGACCGGACAACCCTGCGATCGACTCTATGCCCCCGACATTATTCTGAATTTGTGCAAAGTAGCTGTACAGCGTAACTACCGACTTTACCTCTATGGGGGGGCAGAAGGTGTGCCAGAAGCCATGCAACAGTTTCTGGAAACCCAATTTCCAGGGGTCAATATTGTCGGTGCTTACTCTCCGCCTTTTCGCCCCCTCACGGCTGAAGAGGATGCTGCTCTCTGTGCTGAGATCAACCGTCTCCAGCCTGATTTCATCATTGTTGGTCTTGGATCACCTAAGCAGGATCGATGGATTCAAGACCACTTAACTAAAATTCCAGGCACAATCATGATTGCTTCGGGTGCGGCATTTGATTTCTTCAGTAACCGGATTACCCAAGCCCCCTATTGGATTCAGCGATCGGGCTTTGAGTGGCTATTCCGGCTCACCCAGGATCCCAAGCGGCTCTGGAAACGCTATACGCTCTATAACCTGGTGTTTGTCTGGAATTTTCTGCTGCAAGTGCTGCGGTTGAAGCGGTTTGATCATCTACCTGCCTCCCAGAGCCACTAACTTTTCCTCAACGTGTGTCTCCTCGATTGATGCTGCGGGGTTGAACATCAACCAATCCACTCACCATCTCAGGAGTAATTTTAAATGAAGCGAGTCACTGTTACTGGCGCAGGCGGTTTTATTGGCTCTCATCTGGTGCGACGCTTAAAAGAAGAAGGCTATTGGGTACGTGGTGTAGATATTAAATACCCAGAGTTTAGTAAAACTGAAGCAGATGAATTTGAGATTTTGGATTTGAGAAAGCGAGATGACTCTTTACAGGCAGTTCGCAATGTCGATACCGTTTTTTCCCTGGCTGCCAATATGGGGGGAATTGGCTGGACTCATGCCGCGCCTGCTTCGATCATGCATGATAACTTGCTGATTTCCACGAATACGCTGGAAGCCTGCCGCATTAACGAGGTTGGAAATGTATTTTATTCTTCTTCGGCTTGTGTCTACCCGAACTATTTGCAAGAAACGAACGATAGTCCGGGGTTAAAGGAAGATAAGGTATTTCCAGCCGATCCTGATATGGAATATGGTTGGGAAAAACTCACTGCTGAGATTTTGCATGAGACTTACAAAAAGTCCTATGGCATGAATATCAAAATTGCTCGGTTTCATAACATCTATGGGCCGTTGGGCACCTATGATGGGGGACGGGAAAAGTCACCGGCGGCGATCTGTCGTAAGATCGCGAAACTTCAGGGCCACAGTGGCGAAATTGAAGTCTGGGGTGATGGTACCCAAGCTCGCTCCTATTGCTATGTGGATGACTGCGTGGAGGGGTGTTTGCGAATCATGGGATCGAATCTGGATCGACCGATCAACTTAGGGTCGGATCGGATGGTCACGATCAATGAGTTGATCGATATCGTTTCAGCCATTTCGGGTAAAACAGTGCAGCGACGATATGATCTCTCAAAACCAGTTGGTCCTCGTGGTAGAAACTCCGATAACACCCTGATCCAGGAAAAACTAGGTTGGGCTCCCAATATTTCCCTTGAAACCGGACTACTGGAAACCTATAAGTGGATTAGTGCTCAAGTCAACCAATTTTAAGGAATAGTATTCTCAAGGTTAGGCTTTCGCGAAAATCATCATTCATGTCAGACTAGATTCTCCTCAATGACTCTTTGCATGGGGGAGGATCATTTCTTTTGAATACTACTAAAATTCCTGATCTGTTTTCATTGATTCTCACAGGAGTATAGAGAATGTATTCTCGTTATTCGCGTCGGCGTGCTTTAACCTTAGGAGCAGGTGTTTTGAGCGGAATTGGCACTGTGATTGGGGCTAAAGCCGGTGTGAAAGCTGCCTACCGTCACTATCAGGCTCAGATACTGGATAACCCCGATCGCACCTTTGAGACAGCAGGTGAAACTCCTCTGAAGCAGCGGGCTCAAGCCAAAGGACTGATCTATGGTGCGGCCGCTCGCCACCAGGATTTGATGACCGATCGTACTTTGGCGACACACTATAGGACTGAATGTGCCCTATTAGCTCCAGAATGGGAACTCAAATGGTCGGCTGGCAATGCCCGACTGCGGACAGCACCCAACCAGTTTGATTTCACCATGGCGGATGAGATGATCAATTTTGCCCAAACCCATGCTATGCAAGTGCGGGGGAATACTCTTGTCTGGCATCTCTGTTTACCGGAATGGTTCACGGAACAGGTGAATCATCAAAATGCGGAGCAATGGTTGGTGCAACATATTCAAACCGTCGTTGGACGTTATGCGGGACAGGTGCAATCTTGGGATGTAGTCAATGAAGCGATCGAACCGGCGGATGGTCAGGCTCACGGGTTACGGCGAACCCCTTGGCAGGAATTACTCGATGCAGACTATATTGATCTCGCGTTTCGGATCGCAGCCGCTGCTGACCCCAAGGCAGTTCTTACCTACAACGACTATGGTTTGGAGTATGACACCCCAGAGAATCAAACAAAACGGCAGGCTGTTTTACAGCTACTAGAACGGTTGAAGGCACAAGGCACACCCATCCATGCCTTGGGGATACAGTCTCATCTCGTCGGCAATGAACTGCGGTTTAACCCTCAGAAATTGCGGCAGTTTCTCAGTGATGTAGCCAGTTTGGGCTTGAAAATCTTCATTACTGAATTGGACGTGATCGATCGAGAATTGCCGCAATCCGTCGAGGTACGAGATCGGATCATCGCGAGTATCTATGAAGACTTTTTATCGGTGATATTGGATGAACCGGCTGTGAAAATGCTTGTGACTTGGGGCTTGAGTGATCGCTATAGCTGGTTAACGGAATTTCATCCCCGTGCCGATGGCTCTGCCGTACGCCCGCTGCCTTTGGATGGTAACCTGCAACGCAAATCAGCTTGGCGAGCGATTGCCAGAGCGATCGATGCAGCCCCCGTTCGCTCTAGCCAATCAGCCTGTTTCCGGTCAAGTAATCATTCATTTGCGCTGGAGCAACCGCACCTGAGAGCCATAAAAGGATTGGGTTTGAACCACTGAATAGTAGCGATCGATAAATTCTTCCAAAATGTGGCAATTAAACGAAAAGCCAAGCAGGGTGCAAGCCTGACCCGCCGTACCATGCACGATGTAGTCTGGCCCAGTCACCAACCAAAGGCTTGAGGGGCGATCGGGGAATTGCCCCAGAGCCGTTTCAATTTCGGTTGGATTGGTTAACACGAAAGCTCGCTGATCATACACATCCGGATTTAGCGGTTGAGGTAAAGGAATCACTGGGTTATCTCCAGTGTAGTAGTAACTCAAGGGCAACGTAATTTCCGCCGAAAAAACCAAGATCGGTTGGTTGGGTTGTTCACTGGCCATCAAATAATTGGACACCCGCTGCCAGTCTCCATCTTTGGCAAGCGGCATATAGGTGAGCCAAAAGCTGGTCAAATAACCACAAACCAGGAGCCCCGCCCAACCCAACATCCATCGTTGCTGTTGTTTCCGATCCTGCACCAGGGAAAGTAATGAGAATGTAAGAAGTATACTAATAATAAAAAGTGGGTAGCTATAACGATAGGCTAGATCGACCGTATTAGTGACACTCAAAACGAGTCCAAAAGCCAAGACTGTGATAGTGGTCATTATCCAGAGGATCATCTGCTTCTGGGTCAGCCAATATCGCCAGGTAATCACCAGATAAACCAATAAACTAATCAGTCCGTAACGGAGAACGCGCATCAAATTCAGCCCTTCCCAGTCAGCCGCAGTCGGAAGCAGGTAGATCAGAAATCGTCCTAAGGCTGTACGTAGCCCGATCAGATCGGTTTGGGCGGAATGCTCAGTATAGAAGCCACCGCCCTGAAGATGGAGTAGCAACGTTGAGAACAGAGGTAGGAACGTTGCAGTCACGATCGTCATCATACCCAGATAGATTCCCAGTTGTCGCCAGCGTCGTAAGCCTAATAGCACAAAGGCATGGGAAGCCAACAGACAGGCTAAAAAATAATGGGTGTAAAGTGCTGCAATTGCGGTTGCACCATATAGCCATTGGTTGCGGCGATCGGGCTGATCGGCTAAAAATCCATCGAAGAAAAACTTGAGTAACAGGGTGGAGAGCAAAATGGAAAAGGCGTAAGAGCGAATTTCAACGGCTGCCCAGATGGCATAGGGATGGAAAGCCAACACCGCAGTTACGTGAGTTGAAGCAATGCCTTTTAGATAGCGACGAGACAGGGAAACAGTGACTAGGATCGCCAACCCGATACAGAGTACTGAAAAACAGCGGGCAAAGAAAATTGAACCATTAACTCTGCGCCAAAGGGCTAACAGGGCAAAGTAAAGCGGTGGCTGAATTTCGTAGTTGATGCTACGTTCGATCGCATGGATTACCGACTGGCTAGTCGTATTGAGCGTGTATGCTTCATCGATCCATAAATTTAAGGTTGCTGCCAAAATAAGCGTAATGCCAAAATGTAAAGCCAGTAGCAGCAAGTTAATCAGTTGAGGATTCAACATGGCCTCTCAAAAAGTGCTGTTTGATGCACTCTAGCCAAAGCACTCGATCGCTAAAATTCGATACTCTCTATGGTAATCGCTTAGAGCACCGATGGATGAAGCCGATCTTTTTAAGCAGGGAACTTGCAATTTTACGACACCCTTCTGCACATTTTTCTGTGTATTTTTCTGCGTATTTTGATGTATAGTGATGCACCCTTGGTGATGTATAGTGATGCACCCTTGCTATTTTGATCGTGAAACAAAGATAATAATGACAGGGTGTTCATCTAGTTTAATCGATCGAATTCAATTCACCCACTCTCCCGAAATGAACCTCGCTTCACTGCTACTCTTTTCAGGCTCAATTCGATTGATCGGGAGTAATTTTGGCGAACCCCGGCTTGAAAGTGTAACCATAGAGTGCCTGCAACCATTGCTTGATCAGCCACTTTAGTAAATTTTGAGGATAGGCTTGCCAGATCAAAGCAGGATGCAGAATAATTGCCCGCCAGAGTCGATCGCTGGCTTGCTTTAGAGCATCCCATTGGAGTTGGCCATGCTGTAAATATTGCTGGCAAGTATATTGATAAATCCAAGCGAGGCTTTGCTTTTTGAGTGGTTGCAGGTCGGAAGGCACCGCTTGAAAGGTTTTTTCCACCACATGTAGCCCACAATGCTCCATAAACTGGATGTTGGCAGACATGGAACCGATCGACTGCCGGTAAAAAACTTGATGCTTAGGCACCACTTGAAATGGATAACGTAGGGCCAGCCGCAACCAATAATCCCAATCAGCACAACCAGCACAATCCGGATCAAACCCACCGATCGCATCTACTGCTGACTTGCGGATCAGCGGATTTGAACCACTGGCGATAAAATTATTCACCAATAGCGCAGGCAATACATTTCCCGTGAAAGAATGCTCAGCCCCCGGTACCGATGTTTGCCCTTGAGCATCCATGAAATAAGTCCAGCTATAGGCAACCCCCGCGGTTTGATCCTGCTCTAGCGCTTGCCACTGGCAGGCTAATTTATCAACCGTCCATAAATCATCCGCATCCAGTAATGCAATGTACTCTCCTGTTGCTTGGGCAATGCCACGGTTGCGAGCCACCGATAAACCACCATTGGTGTAAGAAAAAATTTTTAGCCGATCGTCTGAGATTTCCTGCAGAAGGGCGAGGGTATGATCGGTAGAACCATCATTGATCACAATCATCTCAAAGTCCGTGAAGGTTTGCTGTTGCACCGAGGCGATTGTAGCCAGGATAGTGCGCTCAGCATTGTAAGCAGGAATAATGACGGAGATGGTGGGCATAGAGGAGTGGGGAGTGGAGGACTAAATCGAATTAGAGGGTGGGAAAAAGCAAGGCTCGCAGTTGTTGTCCGACGGCTTCTAGGGAAAATTGAGTTTCGACGCGCTGTCTGGCTTGGGTACCCAGGATTTGCCGCTGTGATGAATTCTGAAGAATTTGTTCAATAGCTTGGGCGAGAGCATGAGGATCTTCGGTGGGAACAATCACACCACCAGATAGTGTTATTTCATCCAGGATTGTCGTCTCATCTAAAATATTTCTTGTATTCTGAACATCCGGTTTACCTAAAATATCAGTGATGCCAGCTACCTGCGTTGCGACAACAGGCAAACTACAAGCCATGGCTTCGATCGGCGCAACCGGAAATCCTTCTTTACGAGACGGTAAAACATATAGATCAGCGGCGGACAGGTAGCGTTGAATTGCTTGCCGATCGCGCACATACTGATTAATCCAAAGAATATTAGAGGAATTGGGTTTAGCCTGATCAATTCGGTTTTTAGCGAGATGATAAAGTGTATAAAAATTTTCAGTATCGGATATAGGCTTGGCAACAACATCATGACTTAAATGCATAATCATCTGATGTAGCTGCGGTGCATCAGCCCCTGTTCCTATTAAGAGCAGTAGGCGATTTGAATGTACAGCGCGGCTACAGAGTTGATCCCAGGCCGTTAAGAGGATGTCTAGACCTTTTTGATGGAGTTGGATCCGTCCATGATAGATGACTACTTGAGTGTCATCAGTGATTCCCAGTGCAGCACGGGTAGACTGACGATCAACCGATTGCCAAGTTTGAACATCCATTGGATTGACAATCCCGTGAATCCGATCGGGAGAGAGCCGATAGGTTTGACAGACTCGCTGTCGCTCCATTTGCGACGCAATGATCAAGCCTGCACAGGTACGCAACGACAGCCAGCGTCCAGGATACTCAATCCAACTCGCCAATCGATCGCCACCCTGGAAAGTCGCATACACGGGTAAGCCGATTATGCGCCCCAGCAACACACAAACATCAAAACGAGCGTATTCATAATCTTGGCAGAGAATAGCAGTACAACCCGCTTGACGCAATTGATGAGTGAGCAAACCGAGGGGAGTTGAAACGTAAATCCCGGCACTATTCGCCGCTTGCTTAATCGCCTGAACAATAGTATTTTGCCAGGTTCGCTGGATCGTTCTTTGATTAGAGACAGAAGAATTTCCGACCGCCGCCGCTTTTTCGTTTAGATCAGCAGCAGTCCAGTTCGACTGTACTCCTAATCGCCGACGAAGCTGACGATAGAAACGATAAATTCGAGTGGGTGGCAACACACAAACCTGGGCTCCCGTGGGACGGTGGTTAAAGTAGGTGGGAACCAAAACCTGATCTGAAAAGAAAAATAGTACTGTCTGAATGTTCGCTGATTGGAGTGCTTCGATGTAGTTAAACATCCAGCCACCAGTTAGCTCTTGACAAAAGCTGTCTAAGGTAATTCCAATCGTACTAAAAAAGTCTTCAAATAGGTCACAGCAGGGGAATAGAGCGATCGTTTGAGTTTTATGCTGATGTTGATCTGGAATGCTACTTGAAGTATTAAAATGATAACCAATTTGGGTATTATTCAGAGTATTATTCAGGGTATTACTCAGGGTATTACTTGTCTTGGTCAGTGATGATTCAGAGGATAGGCGATGAGCATTCGCAGAAGAGGATCCCGTTTTTTGATCCTCGTTTTTTGATCGTTGAACCAGCCATTGAACAGGTAGCAATTGGATGGCAAATACTTTCAGGATTAGTAATTGAGTGTATCGATCGAATAGACAAAGAGGATAGTATTGAATGGCCTGACGAAGATAGTTAATTGCTTGATTCAGGTGGGCATTACCCCGACTTCTGACATATACTTCTACTGCATAGAGGTATATATTAGCAAAGCTGCGGCCTTTCAACTTTTGTAGCTCAGGTGGGGCCTGATGAAATGCTTGAGTGAGTAGCCGTAAATTTTCCTGCTTTTGAATCTCAATTTGTGTAGTTAACGATTGATTCGAAAGACGATAGAGAATCTGATGCTGAGGCACCAAAACAAAAGGATATTGAGCCGCCAACCGTAACCAATAATCCCAGTCACAAACTAAAGGAAAATTGCAGTCAAACTCACCCACAACCTCGATCGCCTGTCTGCGAATGAGCGGGTTTGACCCATTCGATAGAAAATTCCCCATCAACAGATCAGCATAAACCTCACCATTGTAAGTAGGCTCAACCCGGCTGATGACCTGCCCATCTTTAATGTTGCAAGTCCAGCTATAGGCAACTCCTGCTTCTGGATGTTGTTGAAGGGCAGCAAGCTGAAGTTCAAGCTTCTCTGGAGTCCATTGGTCATCGGCATCTAGTGGAGCAATAAACTCACCTGTGGCAGCAGCTAAACCATGATTGCGTGCCCAGGCTGGGCCGCCATTTTTCACAGAGAAAAACTTCAGCCGTCGATCATCAAATGCTTGCAGAATCTCCAAGGTGCGATCAGTTGAGCCATCATTAATTACAATCAGTTCAAAATCGGAAAAGGTCTGTTGCTGCACGGACTGTAAAGTTGTCAGTAGAGTTGCCTCAGCGTTGTAAGCTGGAACAATGACAGAAATAATAGGCATAACGTTGAATCAACTATTTGATATCAGACTATGGATAAAAACGTTGATCGAAAGCATAACGCTGTGACCAGCTAGCAATAATCGGTAAAACCAGAGCATGTACTATCAATACAGTCGCCGCAACTCCTGTAATCCCCCATGGCACAGATATCAATAAACTGATTGTAAAAATGATGGTAAACATTAGTTCTAGATATAAACTAACCTGTGGTCGATCGATCGCATTCAGCAACAGTGAAGCAGCCCAAGAGAAAATGCGTGGGATCACCGATAGGCAGATTAAAATTAAAATTGGGATCGCTTCAATCCAACGTGCCCCAAACACGATCGGTACATAAATTGGAGCCAAAAGTGCTTGCAGTAAAATCAGCGGTACTACTGTCAGAGCAATTTTGCGAAGACTACTTTGGTAACGCTGGCGAAAAGCTTGGTAGTCTTGGCGCACCTGACAGATATAAGGAAATAAGGCAGACATAAAAGTATTAATTACATTCATGCTAATCCCCAATCCGGCATTAAAGGCAAAATAATAAATTCCTAGCGCATCCAGCCCTAAAAAACGACCAATGATCAAATAATCTAGATTGCCTTGCACCTTATTCAAAAATTGAACTCCCAGTAAATTGCCTCCAAATCGGACAATTTCTCGCCATCGATCGAAGGTTGGTTGTGATGAAGGTCGCCAAGCCTGATATCGCCAGGTAATTACAATCCAAATTGGAGTAGTCAGTACCATAGCCCAAACGATCGCCCAAATCTTCATTCCGAAGATGACTAGAATAATGGTCAATGTATTACTGGCAAGGGATTGAGCTGCATTACACAGAGCAGTGATTTTGAGGCGATTTTCTCGCTCGATCAAGGCTGAATGTACCAAATAGAGGGGTAGCATCAAGTAGGTGAGAGCCGCAACACAGATTGGCAAAATCAACTGGTCATTTTGATAAAACTGAGCGATCGGCACAGCAATGAGACACTGCACCAAAAACACCACGCCGCACAACAGCCAATTGAGCCAGTAAGCGGTCTGGCAAATACCACCTACTTCTGATGCTTCCGCCTGGATGATTTTAGCGCCAATACCTCCCCGCAACGTAAACACGGTCGCAAAATCCAGCAAAGTGTAAATAACTGCCATCAGCCCATAATCCTCTTGGCTAAAGGATCGCGCTAAGGTCACCGTGGTTCCTAATCGCAGGATGCGATTCACCAGCTCCGCACTGCCCAACCAGCCCACATTTCGTAGATAGGGACTGGAGAAGAAATTTTGCAGCGATCGTCGTTTGAGCATTTTAGGTTAGACAAAAGTGACGAGTTTTTACTCAAAATTGAGATAGGCGCGATACACAATTAGTATGAAATTTAATAAATTGAAGAAATTAACTCGATCCAATCAGTACTTGACAGAGTTGCTGACCTACCTGAGTTGGTGAGAAACTGCCTTCAGCACGCTGTTGAGCCAATCCGGCCAATCTTTGCCGCTCAGGAGGATTTGCCAGGAGCGACAACAGGGCATCTGCTAAGGCTGCTGCATCCCCGCAGGGAACAATCACCCCTCCGGCTTCTAAAATATCTGAAACTCCGGTTGCATTGGCGGCTACCACAGGTAAACCACAAGCCATCGCTTCGATCGGTGCAACTGGAAAGCCTTCTTGCCGAGACGGAAACACATATAGATCGGCAGCGGCAAGATAACACTGTAGCAGGGATCGATCGCGGACAAACTCATTCAGCCAAATAACCCCTGAGATTGATTGTAATTGCTCCGCCAATTCCTCCGCGTCACTACCTGTACCGATCAGCAAAAGCTGCAAGTTAATATCTTGAGCGTTACTCTGATCATTCTGATTATGATGTTTAAAATCATTCACTAAAATATGATATTTCTGCCAAACCCTCGTCCAAGCGGCTAATAACACATCTAACCCTTTTCGCTCTATCTCGATCCGCCCATGCCAGACTACCACCATCGTTTCTGCCGGAATGTTTAATCTGGATCGCCCTTGCTGCCGAGCGACCGATCGATCCATACTCTGCCAAAGCTGAATATCGACCGGATTAAAAATCGGGGCAATACGCTCGGCCGCCAGTCCATACTGCTGTTGCAGTCGTTTTTGCTCCTGCTGCGAAGCGACGATCAATCCAGCACAAGCTCGTAGAGTCAGATGCCGTAAGGGAAGTTCTAACGCACTACCTGGACGATCGCCTCCTTGAAAGGTAGCAAAAACGGGGATTCTCAGCCATTTCCCTAACAGCACCATCGCATCAAAGCGAGCATATTCATATTCCTGACATAGAATTGCTATACAATTTTCCTTTTGTAATTCCTCTGCCATTACGGCTAATGGAGTTGAAATATAGCTGCCAATACTTTTGGCAATATCCTTTAAAAAAGTGAGTATATTACGCCGCAGGTAGTTTGAATCGTCAACTTTACGAAAGGGCAATGCCTCACTACCTCCATAGGCCTTACGTCCCTGCCGTTGCGCCAACCGGTAAACCCCATAGATTCGGGCCGCGGGAATGAGACAGATTACGGCTCCCGTTGGCTGATGTTGATAGCGTGTTGGCTGGGCAACGAGTTGGGAAATACACATGAGAATGGGGCGAATACCCGATCGTTGCAAAGCATCTACGTAGCCAAAAATCCAACTACCCATGAATTCGGTACAGTAGGTCTCAAATGAGATCCCAATACTGTCCAAAAAATCTTCGATCAAGTCATAGCAATGTAAGAGAGCGACAGTTGGGGGATTGGAATGGGAGCTCAGCATGGATTTAAGGAAGTAGAGGGCTAGGGAAGGCGGGGATCGGCAATTTGCTGCTGCTTACGGAAGAATTGAACACAACGATCGGCTAAATGAGTTGGTAACAGGCGGGCCAGCAATAGTTTGATGATGAGGGTTTGGGTGAGTCGATCGGTCAGTGTGAAAGGGGATAGGCGTAAGGCTGCACAAAGATGACTTTGAGCTGCTTGCAGGGCAGGCGATCCAGAACGATATTGCAGATAAAGTCCGGCACAGTAGCGATGAAAATTCGTCATAGTGTAGCGCTTCAAGGGCTGAAGTTCAGGCGGGGCTGTCTGATAGGCTTTTTCCATGGCGATCAAGGCTGCCGCTTCCATCACCTCCACATTCGAGGTCATGGCTCCAGTTGATTGACGACGCAGAATTTGATACTTAGGCACCACCACAAAGGGCCAGCGAGCCGCCAACCGCAGCCAATAGTCCCAATCTTCGCAAGATTTCAGGGCAGGATCAAACCAACCTGCTGTTTCGATCGCCGATCGCCGCACTAGAACATTCGATCCGCTTAAAATGAAGTCAGCGACCAAAAGTTGAGCGTAGACCTCCCCTGACCAAGCATAGGGCGATCCGGGCTGAAAAATTTGACCGGCAGGCGTAACGGTCATAAAGCTTGTCCAACTGTAGGCGACCCCAGCCTGAGGAGATTGCTGTAAAGCCGCCTGTTGCAGTTCCAACTTATCTGCTGTCCACAGGTCATCCGCATCCAGAAAAGCGATCAATTCACCCTTTGCTTGGGCGATCCCCCGATTTCGAGCCGTTGGCAATCCCCCATTTGCGTAGGAATAGAGACAAATGCGTGGATCAGAAAAATGATTGACAATTTCAGCCGTATGATCGGTTGAGCCATCATCAATCACGATCACTTCAAAATCCGTCCAGGTTTGCTGCAACACTGACTTCAGTGTTTCCTCGATCGTATTTGCTGCGTTATAGGCAGGAATGATAACAGAGATTTGAGGCATAGAGATCAATAGTTAGCTGCGAAGGATAGAATTACATCGTTCCTGTTCGGTTATTCTTAATTGGTTATTTCTGTTAGTGTTTCCTCCTATTTTATTCTTTACCCCTTTCTCCAATTGCGAATTTGATGTAAAGACTGTAAAACTTGCATGTATCGTTGACTCCCTAAACTGCGCATTAAACCGATCGCAGCTTGTAACTTGAGATGTTCTTGACTCCAACGAAGAGCAGGATCATAGGTGAGAGCTTGTTGGCGCAGACTATTGGCAGGTCGCCATACTTTTTCCTGTCCTTGTAAAGGTTTCCAGGCTAAACAGAGATAGGCCAATCCGTAGGCCCGGGCTTGTTGCTGAGGTGAGGCAGGGTGGGTGGCAAACGCTTGGTGGAGGATGCGCTGAAAACTCTGTTCCATGGCAAGCCAATTTTTGGAAGTACCGCTTGCTCGCTGACGATACTCGACGAGTAGTTCGGGTACCACTTCAAAGGGATAGACTGGTGCGATCCGCAACCACATATCCCAATCTTCACCAAACGAACGCAGGGTGCGATCGAAATGGCCAACTCGTTCAAAACAACTGCGCCGCACCATCGCAACACTGCCACATTCCACAATATTGTGATTAATTAAACTGTCCCAAACCCAACCCCGCTGCTGATTGCAAAACAAGCGCCCAGTCGGCTGTCCAGTTTCATTGATGTAGCGTACCCAAGTATAAACCAGTCCTACGTCGGGTTGGGCATCTAAGACTCGTACTTGTTGCTCAAGCTTGGTTGGCTCCCAGCGATCGTCCGCATCCAGAAAGGCGAGATATTCAGCTTGAGCGGCCGCGATCCCCGTATTGCGAGCACCTGCCAACCCCTGATTGGCTTGAGAAATCAACCGAACCCGAGGGTCATTTAAGCGGCTCACCCAGGCTTCGATCGCGTCGGTACTGCCATCATTGACAATCACCACTTCAAAATCAGACAGTGTTTGTCGCCAGACAGTTGCCAGGGTTTCGGGCAGAAATGCCATTGCGTTATAGGCTGGAATAATGACGGATACTTTAGGCACTTTAGGCATGGTGAAATTTACTCGCTGCTTTGATTGGGCGGATTCAGCGAAAATCGATCGGAGGAGATGCGGGTCGGCAAAGGCGCGGTGGCATAGCTCTCTTGAAAGGCTGCGCCTAACACTAGCAAGCCTGGGTAAATCAAATAGGACATAAATTCCAAATTATCGGCAAAGGAGCAAATCACTAAAACTAAAAAGATACTTAACCCAACCCGACCCAACTGAGAAGTTTGGGCTTTGATGAACAAATCGATAAATGCCCATAGGAATGCCAAGACTAAGACCGAAAGACCAACGATGCCATGGGAAAATAAAGTCCCCAACCAGGTTTGGTGAGAACCCAGCGGCAAGTGATTGACTAAATCAGGGCCCCGATCGCGAGTACCTGTACCCCAAATTGGTGCATCATTCCACCAGCGATTGATGGTCAGCCGGTAGAGGGTGGCACGCACTGCTGATGACCCTGCTCGCGTTCTGTCAAACAGATCTCGTAGCAAAGTCAATCCATCCAGCCAGATCGGGGCAAACATGCCGCCTAAACAGCAGAGTATGGCCAAGCCAAACTGCACCCAGGGGCGCAAAATATGGGTCAGGAACCAGAGCAGCACCGGAACGCAGATCAGGCAGAGGGTTGCCGTGCGAGAACGGGAAGCCAACACCATCAACACGGAGGTGAACAGGCCAATCCATCGCCAACGGGGATCCGGTTCTTGACGGGCCAACCAGAAGTGAATGTTGCCTAACAAGGCTAAAAAAGTCGGCCAGACCGCAAATAAACGCAGGCGAGTGGTGGGACTATGGAGCAAATCGACCTGAAACTGCTCTGGGGCTCCGCCAGCCAGCTTCAGCCAAATATTCAGCGGAGAAGTATAACCCACGTTGGCAATGCCGGCTAAGTCCCCCAATACCCCGATCGCAATCACGATCAAACTTTGCAGACCGAGAATGCAGCTCGCTCGATAGATCAACTGAGGGCGAATGGGCAAATGCCCTGCTAAGGGAAAGAGAGCCATCAATCCCCAAGTGGTGTACCAGATCAGAAAGCTCTTGACCAGATCAAATCGACTGGCTTCTAAACTGAAGGCATTGACGAACACTGTTAGCCCAATCACTACAGTGGCGATCAACCAAACCACCGCCACCAGAGAGATTTGAATGCGCTCAGGCACCGTACGTCCAGGCACCGGAGTTGCCTCCGTTGGCAGGGTGGTTTTCCAGATTAGATAACCGATCAAAACCGTCGCCAGACCGGTCGAGCAAATCGGTTGAGCCCCCAATAGGTAAATCGGATAGGTGCCGATGATGCTATACCACACCAGCGTTTCAGGAAAATTTTGGGGTCGCATCGGAAAACGGCTCACAGGGCACCAAACCATGACAAAGGACTGGGCAGAACGGAGGATCTGAATGCATCACCAGCAAATTGATTGCTAGCCAGGATGCAGCAAAAGGTCAGTTTTGGATGGAGTGAGGTTGGGTGAATGGCGGGGGAGTCAATTCGGTTTGCTGCATTTTGCGGATTTGCCGATCGCGCAGCCAGAGAGACAGAACGGCCGTTGTGAGAAACACCGATCCCAGAGCAGCGCCTAAAAGGGTTGCGATCGACATCCGCGGCAGGCTGGGGGCTTTGGGCAGCGATGGCTGAGTCACGATCGTCATTTGCGGATAGGATGCAGAAATATCTGCCCGATTGACACTGAGCTTGGTTAAATTCGAAGAGAAGACCGCCTCCGAAATCTTCACATCGCGCTCTAAATTTTCCAATTGGGATTCCTGTTGTGCCAAACTGGCCAGGCGAGCCTCCAACTGGGTCACCTGTTCTGTCAAAGCTTGGGCTTGGGCCTGGGCTCCTTGCTGTTGAGTCTGAAGGGCGATCAGTTCCTGAAACAGGCGAGCGCGTTCAGAAGCCGAACTGGAAGAACCCCCACCCCCACTCAGAATGAGTTGCGTCAACGTACTTTCCGTAACAGGTCTTCCTAAAACCACCTGTCCCTGTTGCAACAGCGCTAACTTTGCCGCATCCACTCGCTGCTGTTTATCCCGGATCACGGGGCTGGTGGGCTGAAATCGGGTACTTTCGCTGGCTAACGCTGTACTGGCTTGATTATACTCAGCTAGATAGGCTTGAAATAGCTGATCCGACTGAAGTGCCAAAGCCGCAGCAGCCTGTTCTGAAGTCAGGCTCAAACTCGCGGACAATTGCTGAACTTTGGCCGTTACCTGTTGTAATTCAGCCACTGCTTCTGCCTGGCTACGTCTTAACCCTTCTAAATTCATGGTGAGTTCAGTCAACTGATTGCCCGATACCAAGGGAGAGTCAGTGCGATAGCCAGAGAGATTCTCTTGGGCTGTTTGCAACCTTGCCTGATCTGATCCCAATGACAGCTTCAGATGGCGATCCTGCTGCTGCATTTCAATCAGGCGTAATGCTTGTAACTTTTGCTCTAAAGCTTGACTCAAAACCACTGCTTTTTGCTGAGCAATCTCAGGGGTTTCACCACGAATTTCAAAGTTCATCAGCGTCGTGTTATCGACTACTTTGATGCGAGGTTTACCGAACCGTTCTGGAGTGGTCTGAAGTTGTGCGGCAGCGGCGGTTAACACTTCGTCACTTTCGGCCAGCAGTTTATAGCTCTCGCGGGGATCGGCAAAGGTTTTGTAAGGGGAATCCGCTGAAGCCGAAGCCGCCCCGATCCCTGGCAAGTTAACATTGGTGTAATTGGTTGAAAAAGGCACATTGGCAGACCAGCGACTGGTATAGGTCACGGGTCGGGTCGTCACATAAAATAAGGCGGTACTCCAGATCGCCAGATTGGTTCCTAACCACAACCAGAAGTAGCGATTAGGACGCGGGATCGAGCGGCGTGGCATCAGACGGATCGGGGGTGGAGTCGATCGGGAGTTGGGTGAACTAGAAGCCATATTCTCAAACTCAACTATGAAGATTACTGGTCAACGAGAAGAGAAAACAGACATCCATCGCATGAAAACCAATCGCAATATGCTTTCAGCCGGTTTAAGGTAGCAATGGCACAGTGGCAGCGGCGGTATCCTGGAGAGTAGGGGCATGGATGAGAAACTGGTAGAGTTCTAGCGTACCAGCCGTAATGGCATTCCAGTTATGTTGCTGAGCAACAAATCGGCGCGCCTTCTGAGCCATCTGTTGCATCTGCCGAGGATGCCGGATGGCCCAAGCGATGGCTGCTGCACAAGCATCCACCTGTCCTGCGGAAAATAACAAACCTCGATGCAGCCCCAGTAACTGTTGATGCGGCGGAATATCACTGGCAATCACGGGGATTCCTTCGGCCATTGCTTCCAACAATGACAGGGGCATTCCTTCTAGATCCGACGGCTGCACCATGAGCCCTGCTCCGCGAACAATTTCGGACAGCAGTCGCCCGCGCAATTCGCCAGTAAACACCACGTTGCCGGATGCTCTGCCCGATCGCAGCAAATGGGTTGTGAAATCCGATGGATCGCTGGTTGATCCCACCAATACCAGCTTCCAACCCTGCCAAACTGACTCTGCCCACTGTGATTGAAAGGCTTGGAGTAATAGGTCTGGTCGTTTTTCGGGCACCAGTCGCCCCAAATACAAAATATATTTTCCTGCTGCCAGCCCTAGAGAACTGCCATAGGCAAAGGTGGGATCGGAAGCAACATAGCTAGCGGGCGCAGTGGGCAGATAGACGGTCTCTCGTCCATGGGTTTTCCAAAAATAGGAGTGCAAATCTTGGGAAACCACCATCAATTCATCAGCACAATGGCAGGCCACCCGTTCACCCATTTGGATAACTGCACTCGCATAGCGATTCCATTTACTACGCTGCCAGTCTAACCCATGACAACTGACGACTACTTTCGCCGGTGAAACCCAATGGGGTATCCAACTAAATAAGGCTGGCCCTAGGGCATGAAAGTGCAAAATGTCGTAATCTTGGCGGCTAGCAATCATTGCTCCCAGAGCGGCATTGGTGAAGGCATCGAGCCCGCCCTGGCCGATCGATGGTAATGAAAATACGCGAATGCCCTCGTAAGTGTATCGATCGCGCCAGGATAAATGGGTATAGGATGCACGGGCAAACAGATCTACTGAATGCCCTGCTGCCACAAGGCGAGAATACACTTCCGCACAATAATGTTCAATGCCGCCTTGTTTGGGAGGTAATCCTTTAGAGCCGATCACTGCGATTTTCATGGTGCCAGCCTGGAAACTGAAAGTTAGATGACGGAAACCCAATAAGTGATTAAATCACAACAAACAAAACAGCAGAGGAAAAACCCAAAATAGGAAAAATGACAACTGGAAGCAGCATGAAATGCCCTAACGCATCCGTGGAACTCTCATGGGTGAACCATAGAAAAACTCCTAAAAAATTGATTTAGAAATTGCCGCAAGGCGGCTTTGCCAGCGATCGAGCATCTCATCATACAGTTCATGCATCAGCATTTTTGCCTCATAGGGTCGCATGGCCTGGAGGCAAGCAGACACGGGGTAGCGTTCTGGAAATTGTAGAACCTGTCTCAAGGCGGCGGCAATCGCCTGAGGTTGGCGCTCTAAACAAACCACTCCACTGTCAGAAGTCAGAAAGTTGGGGGTTTCACCGCAGTTCGTTGTAACTACCGGGATACCCGAAGCCAGTGCTTCCAACACTGCCAATGGCAACCCCTCGTACAAACTGGTTAAAACAAACACACTCGCCACTTGATAAAGCTTCACCAGTTGGGGTTGCTGCACAGCACCCAAGAAAGAGACATGGGGGGTTAATCCTAGAGTGCGTACCTGTTGTTGCAAGACTTGCTGCAATTCTCCATCGCCTGCGATCAGCAAATGCACACCGGGCTCATTTAATGCCGCGAAGGATTGCACTAGGAGCAATGGATCTTTCTGGGGATGTAACCGACCCGCAAATAGAATAAATCTTGTGTGATCCGGTAAATTTAACTGGCGACTCAAGAGTAGTCTGTGCTGCTCTTGTTGGGCATATAAGGGATAAAACCGATCGCTATCGACCGTATTTTTGATGTAACTAATCCGGGGCGCGATCCTTGGGTAACGGTTGCGATATAGCTGCACCGACTCCGAATGGCAGACAAAGATTTGGGAAAACTGCTCAATTAAGCTTCTTTCTAAAGCAAAGTATATTTGAGGCACCTGATTCCATAGCATGGCTTTGGCCGAGCCGGAGGCTTGAATCTGCTGTCTCATATCGTTATGGACAAACAGCATTTTTTCGCCACTCCAATGCCGGGTCACCAGCGTCGGCTCAATGCGATGAAAATGCATGAAATCTGAAGACAGGTTACGTCCAACCAGTCCCAGTGTATACTTTAGCGTGGTTGGTACAACATGCCTAATGTTATCGTTTGGTCGAGAGAATAGCGGCATAAACAGCAATGCTTTGCCATACAGTTCAGCCTCATGCCATTTCCCGATCGCTAGATGGCTGCCGCCATTGATCCCTACCAACCGCAACTTAAACTCCTGCGGAGCATACTGAATAAAGGTCTTAATTAAAGTCTGGATTCCCCCGATCGTTGAATACCACGGGTCAAATTGGTAAAAGATTGTTACAACAGGCTTGCGCATGACCCCGGTGCTTGCTATGTCTATAAGGACACTTGTGCCATCAAGTTGCAGATTACTGAGCACTTTTGATTCAGCATGGAATCCGTGCAAAGATGTGGCAAGAGATGCGGTAAAGCAAGGCACTGTTGAAGAATTGACTGTTGCCCAAATATTGCCTGTTATTTAATTGACCGTTACTTAATTGACCCTTATCTAGAGGTTGGCTGTCGCTCAGATATCGATTAGTAGCATACTTCATAAAATCCTTGCTGGTAGATTCCTTGCTGGTAGATTCCTTGCTGGTAGATTCCTTGCTGGTAGATTCCTTGCTGGTAGATTCCTTGCTGGTAGATTCCGTACAGTGCAACCCAGAGATACATGTTGTACCTTTTGCTGGAATCACGATCCCACAGGTGCTAGTAGATTCTGTACACTGCAACCCAGAGAACAGTGCAACCCAGAGAACAGTGCAACCCAGAGAACAGTATCTCAGACCATCCAAATCTCAGACCATCCAATTCAGAACTGAAAGAGGCAACAGGGAAGGGGCAGCAGGTTGGCAGGTTAGAAAGCGCTATCCGGCAAACGATTGGGTCGAGTATCACTAGCAGACCTGTTGAATGGACTGGTCACAAACGATACATTCATATCAAACAATACATTCAGATCAAACGATACATTCACGCAATGTTATAGTCACATCCCTCCCTCAGGTATGCTCTTTCTGCGATGCCGCTTGAAAGCATCTCCCGTCAGTGCTTGCCCGATCGAAGAACAATGCTGCCAATACCGAACTCCTGAGAAATGCGGCATCCGATCGTTGAGTTAAAGCTTTACTCCAAGTATACGCTGCGTCTTCTCTCCAGATAAACCCGGCAGCTAGGCAAGCTCTTTTCAAACAAACTCGTTTCTAAACAACCCTTTTTCAAGCAAACTTTTTTGCGAGTAATTCTGCTAGATGTCCCTACTTAGTGCTGATGTAAACCTCCAAAAATGAAGACTAATAGTTTAGTTTATGGTTAGGCATCATAAAGCATAGAGAAAGGAGAACGCAAGTTAACGAGAATTAACTTTTCATGGGCTAACTTTGTAATTGCTCAACCAGTTCAAGATGAATTCAACCACGGAACATCAGGGAGAAGCGCAAAGGGAGGAAGGTAGGGAAAGTTGGATTTGATAAGGCACCCATGCTAGAGTAGCAAGGGATCTCAGGATATGACTCAGTAAGCATATATTCAAGTGATGTATCCAAGGCATGTCTGTAGCAGTTTGCCTGGAGAGTCATCTTTAGATTTTCTGGATTGATTTTCTGAGCATTGACCGAAAGAATTGACCGAAAGAATTGACCGAAAGAATTGACCGAAAAATTTGACCTAAAAACTTGGTGTAGCGCCCCATGGCAAGACCTGTAATTTTGACCGTTGATGACGACCCGGAAGTATTGCAAGCAATCAGCCGCGATCTGCGCCGACAATATGGGGATCGCTTTCGGGTTCTCCGAGCAGATTCAGGTCAGGCAGCTTTAGAAGCCCTTCAGCAGCTTAAGCTGCGCAATGATTCAGTGGCGCTGCTTCTGGTCGATCAGCGTATGCCTCAGATGAGTGGGATCGAATTTTTAGAACAAGCTATCACTATTTTTCCCCATGCTCAGCGCGTGCTATTAACGGCTTATGCCGATACGGAAGCAGCGATTCGGGCGATCAACTCGGCTCGGTTGCAGTACTACCTGCTCAAGCCCTGGGATCCGCCCGAAGAAAAACTCTACCCTGTGCTGAATGACCTGCTAGATGATTGGCTGGCTTCTTTCCGCCCCCCCTTTGATGGCATCCGAGTCGTAGGGAATCGCTGGTCACCTCAGTCTCATCAAGTCAAGGATTTTCTGGCTCGTAACCAGGTGCCTTATCAATGGCTGGACATGGAATTGCCAGAGGCGCGTGAGCTGGTTTCCTATGCTGAAGATTGTCGATCGCAATTACCATTGGTGCTATTTCCGGATGGATCGCGGTTGGTGCAGCCAGACAATAGTCAAATTGCTGAAAAAATTGGCTTGCAAACCCGGGCCGAACGTCCTTTTTATGACTTGCTGATTGTCGGTGGTGGGCCAGCCGGGTTGGCGGCCGCCGTTTATGGCGCATCAGAAGGTCTGAGTACCGTCATGATCGAACGAGAGGCACCGGGTGGTCAGGCCGGCTCTAGTTCTCGCATCGAAAACTATCTCGGCTTTCCGAGCGGGTTAAGCGGGGGTGATTTAGCCCGGCGAGCGGTGGCCCAGGCCCGACGATTTGGGGTGGAAATTCTGACTCCTCAGGAAGCTGCGGGATTGCGTATTGAAGACCCGTACCGCGTTATCACCCTGACCGATGGCAGTGAGATTAGCTGTCATGCCCTGCTGATTGCAACAGGGGTTTCCTATCGGCGGCTAGAGATCCCTGGGATGGATCGCCTCTCTGGTGCAGGAGTTTACTACGGAGCCGCGATGACCGAGGCCATTGCCTGTCAGGGCGAAGAAGTCTATGTCGTGGGGGGTGCCAACTCGGCCGGACAAGCTGCGATGCATTTTTCCAAATACGCCGCAAGAGTTACCATGCTGGTGCGGGGTGATTCTCTGACCAAGAGTATGTCGCAGTATCTGATTGAACAAATTGCGGCTACGCCTAATATTCATGTCCGTACTTACTGTAGCGTTGTGAAAGTGGAGGGAGAATCTAGCTTAGAAAGGATTGTTATTGCTGATAGTGCAACTGGCACGGAGGAAATCGTCCCAGCCAAGTCGCTGTTTATTTTTATTGGGGCAATGCCCAAAACAGACTGGTTGGATCATCTGGTTGAACGAGATCAGCAGGGGTTTATTTTAACTGGGATGGATCTCCTGCAAACCCGTTCCCGTCCTAAAGGTTGGAACTTGGATCGTCCACCATTTTTGCTGGAATCAAGCGTGCCCGGTGTATTCGTTGCAGGGGATGTCCGGTTCGGTTCAGTCAAACGAGTTGCCTCAGGAGTTGGCGAAGGTGCGATCGCCGTACAGTTTATTCATCGTTATCTCAGTAAGGTTTAGGGCATAGAACCGGAGCAAACATTTGACTGATTGAAGCTAATACCTTTTCAATGAATCTAAAATGGTATGAAGTATGGAATCTTGGCAAGAGCCTGAAACATCTAACGAGATAATTTGGTTGCATTGGGCACGACGACTACAGGCGATCGCTCAAGTGGGGCTGACTTATACAGAAGGGATATATGACATCGATCGCTATCAACAAATTCAACAGATTGCCAGTGAAATGATTGCGGCCCACACCAACATAGAGCCTACCTATGTTTTAGATCTATTTAAAAATGAACAGGGCTACGCTACACCGAAGATGGATGTTCGAGGAGCAGTATTTCAGGATGGGCAAATTTTACTGGTTTTAGAACGGGAAGATCAAAAATGGACGCTGCCCGGTGGCTGGATCGATGTTGGTGAGCCACCCAGTCAAGCAGTGATACGAGAGGTCTTTGAAGAATCGGGCTATGAAACCCAAGCGGTCAAATTAGCAGCCTTATACGATCGCAATTGCCATCCCCATCCACCCATGGCCTTTCATGCCTACAAGCTATTTTTTATCTGCGAATTAATGGGTGGAGAACCCAAAACCAGTATCGAGACGGATGCCGTGGAGTTTTTTCCAGTCGATGCACTCCCAGAACTGTCTTTGGGGCGAGTGGTTCCCTCTCAAATTGCTCGTCTCTATGAACATTGGCAGCATCCAGAATGGGCAACTGATTTTGATTAATTCTGATTGACTTTTAGCATCAGGCAAGCTATTTCAATCATAAAAATTAGCAACAAATTACCCCTCTAGAATGGATCGATCCAGATAGGTAGATATTCAGGGATAACTATGACAATTACAATTAGTGAAATTTACATCTATCCTGTGAAATCCTGCCGTGGCTTTGCGGTCGATCGGGCAATCTTGAATCTGTGGGGGCTACAATATGATCGCAATTGGATGGTTGTCACCCCAACCGGCAAATTTTTAACCCAGCGTGAACTGCCTCGAATGGCGTTAATCGAAACTGCGATCGGGGAAACAGCCCTACACCTACATGGGCCTGACCAACCTGAACTACAAGTACCGCTGGCTGATCACGCCGGATCAGTCCGGCAGGTAGAGATTTGGCGGGATCAGTGTCTGGCGGTCGATCAAGGCGACCAAGCGGCTGATTGGTTCAGTCAGGTTCTGAAAACACCTTGTCGCTTAGTGCGTATCGGGACAGACTACGATCGCCCCACTAATCCTAACTATGCACCCAATGGTCAAGTCAGTTTTGCAGATGGCTATCCCCTGCTGGTAATTTCAGCAGCTTCCCTGGCTGATCTCAACCAGCGGTTACCTGAACCAATCCCGATGAATCGATTTCGTCCTAACCTGGTTGTGACAGGCTGTGCAGCCTACGCAGAAGATCGGTGGCGGCAAATCCAGATCGATCAAATCCTGTTTGATGCCGTCAAGCCCTGTGAACGCTGCGTTGTGACTACAACCGATCAAGCCACCGGCATGCGATCGAGCCTGGAACCGATTAAAACCCTTTCGACCTACCGACGGGCTGGCAAAAATGTGCTGTTTGGTCAAAACCTAGTTCATCGCGGCGAGGGGCAGTTGCAGATGGGTAGTCGGATCGAAGTTGTGACACAGGGCTAGCTGAACGAACCAGCTATTATCCAAATTTTATGTATATAAAGCTGTAATGATTGTGATCCGATCATTCATTATTCCAATAGACAACAAAGTTCCTACAAACTAGAACCTTGCCTACTCATCAATTGTCTTCACAATCTGTCGTGTAGTCATGTCGCGCAGATATATTTTCTGTTGCTCATCCAACTTGTTGAAGTTCCAGGATCCCGCTCCTGAACCCTAACATAAATCTACAGATGGACAAACTGTCCCAAATCTTACCGATCCCACCCATTACTCAATCCAATTTGCAATCTTGGATGACAGATCCTGCATGAATTCTTGATCAATGAATCTTGATAATCACAACTGGGATCACAACTGGGATCACAACTGGTAGGTGGTGAAAAAATAACTTTAGATTTTGATCAAGCTGCCAGACAAGTCAGAGAACCAGACAAGTCAGAGAACCAGACAAGTCAGAGAATCAGACAAGCCAGAGAAATTGACGATCAATTCCTGAGAAACCCTGTTTCACCTGACCCGATAGCCAGATTTAGCTCGCGTTTTGCCCGATCGATCCCTGGTGCAATCGATCGGGTAGATGAGGGGAAATATTACAAAATGTTGCGGATCGCCTTAGAATGTGAACTCAATGCCGGAAAATATTTCGGGAAGGCGACTGAGTTCAAACCGTTGGCTCCCCCTCTTTGCCTCCGTCATTTTGACGGACGATCGGGGTGGATGTCTGAGTCGAGGCAGGTTGCGTTTCGGGCTTCGTCCGGAATCAGCAGCCTTGGTCGAAGTCACTGGGTTGTGGTGTCGCTCTAGTTGCCTTGTACTCAGTTCTGCCCGTGGTGAACCGCAGTTTAATTACCCCTGGTTACATTTTGCTTTTCGGAGGAATCCATCAATGAGTATTGTCACGAAGTCAATCGTGAACGCTGATGCCGAGGCTCGCTATCTCAGCCCTGGTGAACTGGATCGGATCAAAGGCTTTGTTACCTCTGGCGAGCGTCGTCTCCGCATCGCTCAGGTTCTGACTGACTCTCGCGAGCGCATCGTCAAGCAAGCGGGCGATCAGCTTTTCCAAAAGCGCCCAGACGTTGTTTCCCCTGGTGGCAACGCTTACGGCGAAGAAATGACCGCAACCTGCCTGCGTGACCTGGACTATTACCTCCGTCTCGTCACCTATGGTGTGGTTTCTGGCGATGTTACCCCGATCGAAGAAATCGGTATCGTCGGTGTGCGTGAAATGTACAAGTCTCTGGGTACTCCGATCGACGCAGTAGCTGAAGGCGTTCGCGCAATGAAGAACGTTGCAATGTCTCTGTTGTCTGGTGACGATGCTTCAGAAGCAGGCACCTACTTCGACTATGTGATTGGTGCAATGCAGTAATTGCCCGAGTTGAGACTGCATCGCCAATCGTCAAACATTGGTTGAACAGCCTGAAGCTCAACGCTTTTCAACTGCCGTAAACAACAACACTAGACAACAACTTGGTTTTAAGGAAGCAAAATCATGCAAGACGCAATTACTTCTGTCATTAACTCTGCTGACGTTCAGGGTAAGTACCTGGATGGGGCTGCGATGGACAAGCTGAAGAGCTACTTCGCGAGTGGTGAACTCCGGGTTCGGGCTGCAACCGCCATCAGCGCTAACGCGGCTGCGATCGTCAAAGAAGCAGTGGCTAAGTCTCTGCTCTACTCTGACATCACCCGTCCCGGCGGCAACATGTACACCACCCGTCGCTATGCGGCTTGTATCCGCGACCTCGACTACTACCTCCGCTATGCCACCTATGCCATGCTGGCGGGTGACGTATCGATCCTGGATGAGCGCGTGCTCAACGGTTTGAAAGAAACCTACAACTCTCTGGGTGTACCCATCGCTGCAACCGTGCAAGCAATTCAAGCCATCAAAGAAGTGACCGCTAGCTTGGTGGGCGCTGATGCTGGCAAAGAAATGGGTGTTTACCTCGACTACATCTGCTCTGGCTTGAGCTAGTTCAGTTACTTGGTCAGTGGCGAAGAGTTAAGGAGTTTGGGTTTCTCAAGCTCTACCCTCGAAGCTTTGAAAGTCTGGGAAGTCTGGTGTGAGTGTTAGATCGTCAATGGCTGGGCAACGGCTATGATCGTCTAAGATTGATGCTAGATTCCCAGGCTTAGCGCAATTAAGCCCTGTTCAAAACGATAAAAAAGCTGAATTCAACCCAAGTTTTCCAGTTTTATCCAGGAGCGGAAAGATTCCATGCGGATGTTCAAAATTACGGCTTGTGTGCCGAGCCAAACGCGGATTCGCACCCAGCGCGAGTTACAAAATACCTACTTCACGAAGCTGGTTCCTTACGACAACTGGTTCAAGGAACAACAACGCATCATGAAAATGGGTGGCAAGATTGTCAAAGTGGAGTTGGCCACAGGTAAGCCTGGCATGAATACGGGTTTACTGTAGTTGATACGCTGTCTTCCATTTCCCAATTTTTGAGTGGATGAGTTGATCCGATGAGTCAAATGCCACTCAGCAATCGAAGAGGATATTTGAGAGGCTTTCCAGGGTCGGGTGATCTTCGCAGGCTTTTCAGATCTCCTCTTTAGCTGTTTCTGGGAGATTTAGACGATCGGCTAATTGGTGATTTCAAAGCTTGGCAACTTTTGCTCATACCACTGGTGCTGGTAGCGATCAGCAATCACGGGCTGCACGACAAATCGGGGTGGGCTACCGGCTTGCACATCGATCCGCAGGAATGAGTAAGGACGATGTTTCGAGGATCCTTGACCGCTACGACCGACAAACAGTTTTGAAGTTGCGATGGGTTTTGCAGCCTGATGTCGGTAGGGATTGATCTCCTCAAACAAATTTACCCCCTCGGCGCGTTGTCGCCGCAAGCTATAGCCACTACCGCCACATACAATCCAATTGATCTGGGAATCAGCATGGCCAGTTTCATGGGTTCGTAAATATTCTAAACAATGGGCATGACCGTTCAGTACCAGATCGACGATCGCCTGGCCTTGGGCCCGCTCACCCACTACTTTTGCCACCTGATCGAAGACCGATCGTAACCGTTGCCGAACTGCCAATGTTTGACCCTGGTACCATTTGGTGGACTCGGTGACATAGGGCGGATGGTGGAAAAACAGGACACGCCCTCGCACTTCATCTGTGAACCAGGATTCAATCAGGCGTTGCTGCAGCCACTCTAGTTGCTCTGTATCGATTGCAACCGTCTGATCAGAGGATAATTGTTTGTTAATATCCTTTTCTTCTTCTTGCAACTGTTCAATTTTGGTGCGGCAATCATCGAGTTGCTCTGCTTGGTCAGGCTGATGCGGATCTAACTGCATAGACTGCTGCATTAATTCCTGTTGTTGCTGCTGAAGGTTCGATCGCTGCTGTTCCAACCGTCGTCGCTGGAGCAGTTCATCCGGATGATTGGTCAGGGGTAAGGGTGTATTGAATGTGTTGGAGTCGAGGGCAAAAAAGTCGATCCCACCATAGCGAAATTGATAATAACGATTGGGCAGACGGGTAAATTGTTGGGGGAGATAGCGGAGACAACGCCCCTGGGTTCCGGTTGCCGTGTAGTGCCGATCGAGGTGGGCGGATAGTTGATGTGGCTGATCGATGGCTAACAGGTAATCTAGGAAAGCTTGAGCATAGGCCTTCCCCTGTTCGGAGCCCTGTAAACCCACATCAAAATCCAGCCGCGAACGCAACAAATAACGAAAGGGGGCAGTCGCTTGGAGGAGCAGACCATAGTGCAAAGGCAGATCATAATAGTCATGATTGCCAGGCACAAGGAAAAATGGCTGGCGAAACGTCATCTGATTAAACTGGATCGCTTTAGGCCGATCGCCTCCAACGATAAACTCCCGATAGGGCTGAATAAAATTTCTGGCATAATACTCGCGAGACCCAACCAGATAAATCACATCGCCCGTATGGATGATGAAGCGAGATGAACTGCCATGTTGCAGCATGAGTTCAGCAATTTTACGCTGGGGGCTATGGTCACGATGGGAACCCGAACCACTATCCCCAATCACCAAAAACGAGAAGGCTGGATTTTCTACATCGGGTGCATCGACCACAAGTTGGGTTTGATCAATCTGACGCGAAACAATGAGTGGGTGTTGCCATCGAACTCGCTGTTTCATTTTCTGAATTTTGACGGCGATGGGTGGATCGGTAACAAATTCCATAGCAGCAGAGATTAGTCGTAAAAATGAATCGCAATCACGAATCGCAATCACGAATCGCAATCACGAGCCGTAAAAATTGGCAGCGAAAAGCAGCGATGCGCGATATCCGCTCTCGTATGATATCCCGTGATTTTGATCTACGCCCATCTGCTTTCTGAGGGATACCCTCCTCTGCAAGGATCGACTCTGAGAAACTAAAAAATGTAGGACTAACCATCGGCAGGGTCGCCTTATTCAGAACTGGAACCGGGCTGAGTGAGTTCCACCAGTCGATCAAAACGAAATTCATTAACAAGGGCTTTGAGGGATTCAATTAACTGCCCATATTCTGTAGGGATCGTTTGAATCAGTACCCCACACCGATCGACATCAAGTTGAGCTGCTGCCCGCTGAAATTCCTGTCGCCATTCGGTGGGCATTACGGCTAGATCAATGGGTTGCAGAGGCTGAATCAGGTTAGAGAGGGGATCGATCGCCGAGGAGCCAGCGGTGAGTTCATCCGTCAATTTAGCGTATAAATAATCAATTCCCAAATAGCTGGCAATCACCGTTAATAACTCTTCTGACTTGAAAGGCTTCGGAATGTAGCCATTGCAGCCTGCCATAAAAATATTGGTGCGCTCTTCTTCAAAAGCGCTGGCGGTCAAGGCGATAATCACGGTGGAGTTACAGAGACGAGCAGATAACCTGGGCTCACCCTCTGCTGGAATAATCAAGGATGTATTAAGCTGAACATCCACGTCGATTATGTCGATTCGTCTTTCTTGCTGTCGAATATAACGAGTCGCTTCATAACCATCCAGATTTGGCATTCGCATATCCATCAAAATTAAATGGGGTGACCACTGTTCCCATTGTTCGATCGCCATTTGCCCATCCCCCGCTTCCCGTACCTCAAAACCCAACTTGGTCAGTAATTCCACCACCAGTTTGCGATTTGTCAGCTGATCTTCTGCAATCAAAATCCGAAAAACTGGTTGATTGGGGGCTAAAGCGACGATCGATTGAGCATGGTTCGAATCTAAAAAGCTAGTAGGTTCTGCTGGACAGATCGGTACCTGAAAGCTAAAACAAGAGCCATACCCTAACTGACTGTGAACCTGAATATTCCCTCCCATCAGTTCCACAAATCGGTGGCTGATTGCGAGCCCCAGCCCAGTTCCTTCCTGAGATCGACGACCTGCTTCCGTCTGTACAAAGGGATTAAACAAGTGATCTATTTCAGACTCAGCAATTCCTGGCCCTGTATCCTCGACCTTGCAGCAAAGCATCATCATGTGAGGCGAT
The DNA here is from genome assembly GCA_025454395.1 of Elainella sp. Prado103. Taxonomy (GTDB): domain Bacteria; phylum Cyanobacteriota; class Cyanobacteriia; order Elainellales; family Elainellaceae; genus Elainella. Next base: position 74,443 of record JALOOM010000005.1, on the reverse strand, counting down.
CGAGCCACCCCATCCGTCGTAAAACGAGCTAGCCAACGGCGATGGGTTTCTTCAGATAAATAGTAGGGTGGTAAGGGAGCCAATTGCAATTGCAATTTCACTTGTCCACTCATCGTAAATTTAATTGCATTCCCCAGCAGATTCAGTAATACTTGGCGTAGCTTATTTTCATCCGTTTGAATGTACTGTGGTACATCAGATCGCTCAAAAATCAACTCAAGTCCCTTAGAAATTGCTTTAATCGATAGCATTTCCTGGAGATTATCTAACAGGAGGTAGAGATCAAAACCATTGACATTAAATGGAATACTACCTGCGTCAATTTTTGACATCTCTAAAACATCATTGATTAAGGCAAGCAGATGCTCTCCACTCCGTAGAATGATATTGAGATACTCTCGTTGCTCGGCCGTCAACCCGTGGTCACGATTTAAAAGTTGGGCGAATCCTAGAATAGAATTGAGCGGTGTCCGTAACTCATGACTCATATTGGCCAAAAACTGGCTTTTGGCGAAACTGGCAGCCTCGGCAGCCTCTTTGGCTTGGCGTAAGGCTAATTCAGTATGCTTTAGATCGGTAATATCAGAAATTACTCCAATCACACCGCGAGCTTGCCCGTTCGTATCAATAAAAGGGCTGATTGTTGCCCGATACCAGGTTTTCTTACCATCAGCAGTTGGAATCGACTGTGTATGAATGGTGCGCGATATTCGGCTGGATAAAACGTCTCGATTGATGGCCCAAAATTCTTCGACCTGTTGCGTATCTGTATTAAAGGATAGATCGTTCTCTCCAATTAAATCTTCTACGGTGACTCCGTAGATGTCAGCACAGGCTTGGTTTGCGATCACAAAACGGTTCCATGGGTCTTTCACGAAAATTGCACTGCTGACGGCATCAATCACCTTACGCAAAAAGGCTTGCTGCGACTGAATTTGCATCTCTGCCTGTTTCCGCTCTTGCACATCTTCAATCACCCCTAGGAGGTATTGCTGTTGATGCAGTTCATCTTGAACTAACGATCCCGAGATATGTACCCAGCGAACTTGACCGTCTTTACAGATATAACGCTTCTCAACCGACAAAGCGGAAATTTCACCAGCAATTAACTGCTGAATCAATCGATGGTTATGTGACCAGTCATCCGGATGGGTCACATCTGCAATATTAGCTTGCAGCAGTTCTGCCTCGCTGTAACCTAAGAGCTGGCAAAACCACTGATTCACCTGAATGTATTGTCCAGCCAGCGTAGCCTGAGTGATCCCAACTGCCGCCTGTTCAAAAATGGCCCGAAACCGAGCTTCACTGGCTTGCAGAGCAATTTCTGCCTGTTTCCGATCGCTCAGATTGATCGACACGCCCACCAGGCGGTTAAATTGCCCTCGCAGATCGGGAAATAGCTTTGCTTTCACCAATACCCACAACATTGAGTGATTGGGTAAATAGAGTCGATGCACATCTTCAAATTCACCACCCGTGGAAATCGCCTCAAGCGTTTTCTGGGCAAATTGATTCTGATCGTCTGGGTGAATTTGTTGCAGGAAGTCTGAATAAGGCAACTGCCAGGTTTCGGAATGCCATTGATGATGAGAAAGATGTCTCCCTATACAAGTTGTTTGCTGAGTTGTGAGATCCGTTTCCCAACAGACAATCTTACTGGCTTCTAAGGCCAGACGCAGTTGAGCATCCCGTTTGTGGAGCGTTGTTTCTGCTTGTTTGCGCATCGAAACATCGACCGCAATCACAATGCCTGCTTCGATCGAACGCTCATCTTCTCGAGGCGGATGAATTGGAGCAATATAAACTTCATAGTTGGCAACCGGATCCGTCTTGCCAATTCCAGTTGCCTCAAAATAGGCAGAACGCCCTTGCCCAAACACAGTCTGTAATGCGTTCTCCAGACAGTCTTCCTGTTCAGGCTGCAAATAGGCAGTCATGGATCTGCCAACCCAAGTGTCGGCTGCCCGGCCCATTAATGCACAATTGATAAACAGCGTTGTTCCTTGTCGATCGATCACACTCATCACACTGGGAGAATGCGCCAAAATCGATCGAAGTTTAGCTTCAGAGATCCGCAAAGCCTCATTCGCTTGTTTGGCTTCTGTAATATCTAAGGCTAATCCATCCCAAATAATGTCATGATTGACATGGCATTCCGGTCGGGCAAAGATGCGAATCCATTTGGTACCACCCGGTAAGATTAGCCGAAACTCAGCTTGATAGGGATGTAAGGTCTGGGCTGAGAGAGTTAGCTTTTGGCGCAGATCAGCAATGTCTTCTGGATGCACCAATGCCCAAAGATATTGAACCTCTGCCAAAATTTGCTCTGGTGCGGTTTCCAGGATTTCCCGGCTGCGAGGGCTGAGGTAAAGCATTTGCTCAGTCCCGTCGGCTGCCAAACGATAGCGATAGATGATCCCCAGCACATTTTCACTGAGCCGCCGGAACTGGGTTTCACTTTGGCGACGTTGCGTCATGTCGCGCACCATCAATAACACTTCATCTTGACCGCAAGCGATCGCTCGAATTTCTTCACAGATGACTCGATCCTGCCGCACGAACTGATCTTCAGCCACTTGGAGTTCTCCGGTTTCCAGGGCCTGTTCAATCAACCGTAGCCGCACCTGTACCGCTTCGGGAGGCAAGACTTCTGCAATATGATGTTGAACCGGTAGAAAGGTATGCCCCTGCCGATCGGGAGGTAGAATACAATCTAGACAGGTACCATCTCGTAAAACCCGCAGTAACAGATCGGGCATTGCATTGAGAATGGCTCGGTTGCGAGCTTCTTGGGTGCGTGACAGTTGCTCCACTTCTAACTGGTCGGTAATATCGCGCCCAATAGACTGAAATTCTACGAGGTTTCCGGCATCATCCCAAATGGCACAGTCGGTAGATTCCATCCAGCGCAGTTCCCCTTTGCCATTGATCACCTGATGACGATGGGTAATACGGTTGCCATCGGTAGTGAGCCGGGCCAGGTGCTGGGTAGAAATGCCACGATCTCCAGGCAACCCTGTCAAAATACTTTGCCCAACCAAGGCTTGTAGGGGTTGATTGAAGTATTCGCAATAGGCCCGATTGGCGAAGGTCAAAATGCCATCTTGACGAAAACAACAAATCAGATCTGGCAAATGATTGAGAATACTTTGATACCGTTGGTTGCTCTGCACCAGTTCCTGTGTGAGTGCGGCTTTCGCTTGCTGCGCTGCTTGCAAAAGTTGGTTTTGCTGCTCGGCAACTTGTTGTAGTGAATAAATCACCTCATGCAGCGTAAACGGGTTGATAACCCGCAAAATATCAGTTTGAGTAATGATCCCCCGCAATCCATACTGTCGATCGGATACTACCAACCGTCGAACCCGCAGTTGCTGCATTCGTTGCTGCGCTTCCCACAGGTTCGCCTGAGCATCGATCATCGACAGGGGTGTGCTCATGGCACTGTCAGCTCGAATCGCAGTTAAATCGAGCCCAAGCGCTTGAAACTGGAGAATGTCGCGTTCAGTAATAATGCCGATCGGCTGGGGGGTCGGATAAACTGAGGGAGAGCAACCCATGCCATCCATCTGCCAGGGCGACGATCGAGGGGGAGATCCGGGTAGGATAGCATACTGAGCAGCGGCATAAGCCGATTGATCCACCGTAGGAACCGCAGAGACAACTGTTCCTGCCGTTTCTTCTACCGTTTCTTTTGCTGTTTGTTCTGCATCCAGAACCATCACAATGACCACACAGCCCACCTGCCGTTCTACCATGAGGTTGGCAAGTTGCTGTAAGGAAACATCGGGTGGAGCCTGCACAATCGAAGTCGTCATCACCTGACTCACCTGCTGTTGAGAAAGCAAATACTCAGGCTTCAAGTTGGCGTAAATACTACTGGCCGTGATGATACCAACCAGTTCTGATTGCTCATTTAAGACGGGTAGATGGCGCAATTTATGCTGCTGCATCATCTGAATCACCATCAACAGATCGGTCGCTTCTGCCTCTGTGCAGGTGATCACAGGAGTAGTCATCAATTCTGAGATCGGAGTCGTTGCAAATGGGATACCGATCGCCGTTGCTTTTGTGATATCTCGCTCCGTTAAAATTCCCACCAGTCGATTTTCTTCAACGACCAGTGCATAGCTCAAATAAGCTTGACTCATGCCACTGACGGCCGTTTGAACGAGGTCGTTGGGTGCAAACAGCAGCGAACAGGGTTGAATCACCTGCATCTGAGGAAATTGCATAGAGAGATCTGAGTCACAGCTTTCGTTCTATAGTAACCTGCTCGTTCTCGCTCAATCGCTCTTTCCTGCTTGAACCTGCATAGATTTCACTCAATTGGGTCTAGCTTTATCCAATGGTGATATCGCTCACGGTGGGGTGGCTCACGGTGATCATTCCCATCATGATGTGCGAGAGTGCCACCATGCGTCTGTTTGCAATTCTGTTTGCAATTCTGCTTGTAGTTCTGCTTGTAGTTCTGCCAAATCGGACACGATCGCTAACGTATCCACCTCTTGAACCGATTTATCCGATCGGATTCGTAACAGTTTGGGATCCTCTAGCATATACCCGCCTTTGTAGCGAGATGAAGGCAGCAAGGCATCAAACACAACCTCAAGAATGATTTGAGGCTCCACTAACCGCACTTGCCCATTGGCAAATTCCTCAATAGTATGTTGAATTGCCCAATTGGATAATGTTTCTAGATCTGCTAAAGCAGATGAGTCTAGGCAAAGCTTACCAACGTTGAGTAGGCATGGATCGGTATCGCTAGCACGAACTGCAATGGCGTAGCATGAGAATAGGGAGGGATGAATGTTAGGATCAAGCTCGGCAGCAGTCACCACTACATCTAGAGTGGCAATTGGACGTTTAATCTTCAACCAGTCTGGGCTCCGTCGGCCAGGGCGATAGGGCGATTGGAAGTCTTTTACCATTAAGCCTTCCTGACCCTGCATTCGCATCTGGCGATAATGGCGTTCCAATCCATGGAAATCAAACAGGCAGTGAGAGGGAGCGATCTGGATTTGCTCAGTTTCGATTGCCAAGGTCTCCAATGCCAGGGTTTCCAGCATCTTACGCCGTTCTCCATAAGGTCGATCGATCAACACAACTCCATCTTTATAGAGAATGTCATAAACCATAAATCGAACTGGCATCGCAGCGACCGCTTCATCTGGATTTATGGGGCTGAGGCGGGGTTGAAGAGCAGCAAAAGGTAAAATCTGTCCAGCCTGACAGGGCACAATCTCACCATCTAAAATCAACCCGGCTGTTTCGCCACTGATCAAAGCGCGAGGGGTTAAGGCGGCCAGTGGCATCAATAGATCGGGAAAATCAGCGGTAATTTCTTGCAGGGTTCGGGAAAACAATGCCACCCGAATACCTGCAAATACGGTGTCATGTAAGGCATCGCTGGCTCGATCGGCAGGAGCAATGTGGGCTTGAGCCCGGATCCCATCATATTTGGGTTCAACGGCATATTTTCGCGGCAACGACTGCAACACTTGTGCTGGATCGGGGACAGCGGCTAACATAAACTTGATCGGCTGAAATAGCTGCATCCGTGCCTGATCTAACTGCCGGTGCCGAGCCAATACTGCTGTTTTACCCAGATCGCCCAATAGAGTATGAGCCCATTGCACCTGCTGAAGGGGTTGCCCAGTCTGTTGAGCAATCGCCAGTTCCACTATTTCTTCTTCCAGCCCGATCGATAGATCACTGGAGAGTAACTTCACTAAATATTGGGCTTCCAGGGGAGTGGCACGTTCTAATAACCGAATCACCCAATTCAGCCGCCGTTTGCCTTTGGTTTTGCAGAGTTGTTCGATCGCGATCGCCACATCCTCCAGGGTCAGGATGGGTGCGGTTTGGCGAGTCAGCACGGTAGCGGCAACCTCCGCCAGACTTCCACTTTGAGAAGAGCAATGGGCCAGTCGAGCGGGTTCCATCCCTGAGATGACCGAAAAAGCAGAGATGAAGGTGATTTCTCCGATCGGGGGTGCCAGCCGATCATGCACTGGGAAAGCCTGTCCGGCAAAATAGCGGACACTATGCAGTAAGTGGTCATCCCACAACTGGGAAAAGTAGGACTGTAATAGCAATACTTTTTCAGTCTGACTGGTTGCTGCATTCACCGCTTCTGCTACTGTGGCAAATGCAATAAAGGCACCACTCTGGGTCGCAATCTCGATCATGGTGGAGTGTTTCACCCTATTTCACTCGGTGGATAGCGCTGCTTGAAGAGCAACAAAGTTACTAGAAGAAACAAAGTCGCTAGAAGTAATGAAATTACCCGAAGCAACCCAGTTACCGAAAGGATTCCATGTTGTAGTATGCCCAAGCCCAGAGAAACACCCGTCAGTTCAACCTTCTGCTCGCTCAACCTGTATGAGAATAGCTTGCAGCCTGTCTCTAGTATGACGAACCTGGAGTTGCTAATCCAGCTAGACTCAGGCTGAATTCATGCGTAGATGGGAAACGGGTGATTTGATCATCGAAAACTGATCGCCAGAAAACTTGGTTTAGGGGCAGACTCCGCGTAAAATAGGATTGTGTAACGGTTTATGAAGTAAAATTTTGAGAAAGGCTATGGGCTTGCTTCAGTTGCGGCGGCGGTGTCAGTCCACTCTTCTGGCACTGGTTTTGGTCATTTCATTCCTATTTTCGATCGCCCAACCGGTTGATGCGGCCAGTTCAGGAGCCATTCGTGCTTTTGATGATGTGGCAGCTACCACCCAGGATTATTCAGGGCAGGATTTAGTACAGGCTGAGTTTGGGGATGCCCGGCTGGTAGGGGCAAACTTCAGTGGAGCTAATCTCCGGGGAGCGGTCTTCAACGGAGCCAATTTGAGTCAGGCTAACTGGCGAGGCGTAGACTTCAGTGACGGGATTGCCTACCTCAGCAATTTGTCTGGAGCTGACCTGACGGATGCCGTGCTGACTTCGGCCATGCTGCTGAAAACGAGCTTCCGGGGAGCCACCGTAACGGGGGCCGACTTTAGTGATGCCATGCTGGATCGCGATCAAATCATCCAGCTCTGCCGCACTGCTGAGGGGATCAATTCGGTGACAGGGGTTGAAACTCGCGAGTCGTTAGGCTGTCGCTGAATATATACTTGATACATTTTGGCTCATATTTAAGGTAGCTATCGCCGAGTGATCACGACCCGATATGCCCCATCATTATCCTCATACGCCCCTGGTAGCCCATCAAATCCGAAACCATCCGCAATTCCCACAAATAGCCGAGTTGCCCCTGGAGGAGCAATAAATTTTTGTTGTCGATCGCTACCGTTTCCTGGACGACCATCGCCAATGAAGAACACTTGTCCTAATTTTGGAGAGAGTTGTTCGAATGACAATCCTAACCTTTGAGAGGTGAAGTTAAGCCTTCTGGGCGTAGCTTGGGTGGCTGGATTTTTAGCACTCAAAAATACTCCGACCAAAGCTCCTTCTGCCCCTCGATACCCGCTGATGCCACCCAATCCAAATAGATTGCTGCCGTTTGGAACTCCACCATCAGGAATATAACGACTAGCACTACCATTAAAAAAATCGATCGTGCCTGTTGTTCTAAACGTAAATGCTCTACCAGCCCGTGTTGGAATCGATTTAGGGACTGTTTCAGATAAAAAATCAGAGCGAATGTAGGAATGCCGGAGCAGAGGGAAATTGGTAGATGATCGTCCAAGTTGTGGGATCGTCACATCCGTGCGGCCAGCCAAGAAAATTGCATCCGTGCCTCTCACCCGCAAATTATAGGTTTTCTTGAAATTCCTCAAACTAATCCTGCGATCAGTCGCATTGGAGCTGTACATATTCATAGTTTTCTTTAGGCATTCACGGGGTTGGAGATATCCCTAGTCTTCCCCCACCGACGGTTCCAGTTGAAAAATAACGCCTAGATATTCCCGATAAGCATAAATCTTGTTATCTCTAACTTCAAAGGCGATCGCAGCCTGATTCTGGTAGGGATATCCCTTTAGCATACCCTGAGATTGAACTTCATAAACAACCGTGGTGGTATTAGAGGTAATTTGCTGGATAGTCAGTGTTAGCCCTTCCGGAAACATCACAGAGACTAAACTGAAGAATTCATGTGCTCTTTCTCTGCCCTGATTCCACCCTTTGAACGGCCCAGCCGGAAACCAAAAGGTGAAATCATCGCTCAATTGATTCAGAAAAGGCACCCAATCTCCACTCCTGAGTCCTTGAGAAAAGGCTTGAAACGCATTTTCAGCGATTTGCAGTGTTTGAAAGCTGGCTTCTGACATGATTACACCCAACCGAAATATAGATCTGGATTAATCTATATAATCTATTGATCTTCTAATTGATCTATAGATTACATGTAGCTTATTCATCAATTGGTTGGCTAATGCTGCAACGGCTAGAAGTCAACAGACTCAGCCACCTGCCCTTTTGACACATAACCCTTTTGAGGCATATGCAGGTGACACATATCAAGTTCAACAGGCTCGACCTCCCGCTGACCCTCTTGCTTTGATCCAATCCCTGTTTGATCCAATCCCTGCTTGACCTAATCCCTGTTTGACCCAATCCCTGTTTGACCCAATCCTAGTGCCTCAACCTTCCAAGCCATCCCCACATACGCTAGGCTTAAAACAAGCTTGAAGCGCCAAATTAGAGGCAGACAAGATGAGTCAAACTATTACTCCTACTCCAACCCCAACGAACCCGCTTTCAAACCAACCTCAAGCCACGGCGAGGCAGTCTGACTATGGTGACTTTGCCCAAGAAACGCTTGCCCTGACCCGTCGCCTCTTCATCCAACTCCAGCGTCGCCCATCTACCCTGCTTGCAGGCATTATTCAACCTGTCATGTGGTTGATCTTGTTTGGAGCATTATTTCAAAATGTGCCCCAGGGCTTATTTGGCAGCAGTCAAAATTATGGGCAATTTCTGGCGGCAGGTGTCATTGTTTTTACTGCATTCGGAGGAGCCCTCAACGCTGGACTCCCAGTGATGTTCGATCGAGAATTTGGTTTCCTGAACCGGCTGCTGGTGGCTCCCCTGGCTTCTCGATTCTCGATCGTTCTCGCTTCTGCCATCTTTATTGCCACATTGAGTCTGATCCAAACCGTGGTGATTCTGGGCATGAGTGCGGTTCTCGGAGCTGGATTGCCGAGTCTCAGTGGGCTAGGGCTCGTTCTTTTGATTGTTATGACCTTGGTGCTCGGCGTGACTGCCCTCAGCCTAGGACTAGCTTTTGCTCTGCCCGGACATATCGAACTGATTGCTGTGATTTTTGTCACTAATCTTCCCTTGCTATTTGCCAGCACCGCCCTGGCCCCACTTTCCTTTATGCCGCCCTGGCTGCAAGTTGTGGCCAGCCTCAACCCCCTCAGCTACGCGATCGAACCCATTCGCTATATCTACACCCACAGCAATTGGGGCTGGAATAGCATTGTGATGCAGGCTCCCTTTGGCGCGATCTCGCTGGGAACTTCTCTGCTGATCCTCTTGGGTTTCAGTACGGTAGCACTGCTTAGCATTCGGCCTTTATTGCGCCGATCCTTTGCTTAACGGGCGATCCTTTGTTTGCTGCGTGGGTGAACTGGTTTAACTATAATCAGCAATCAGCTCAACCCCATAAAACAATCCCAATTTGGCGATGCTCTGGATCCAACGATGCAAACCTCAAAAATCTCGCTACACTTTGGAGAGATCGGGGAGCAATTCGATCGCCAGTTGCGTCTTGCGGTTGAGTACGCTGCCTCACCTGATGGCCAACTCGGTTCCAGGAGCTAACCCATATCAGGTCAATTGCAAACTGCGAAAAGTCTTTTGTGAGGAGATTTGAGATCATGCCAAAGATGAACAAACGACAAACACTCACGGGTTTGGGCTGCGGCATTCTGATCGGTGGTTGGGGCTGGATTGCAACTCAGCCCGCTGTTGCCCAGGGTACAGACCCATTAGATGTCAGCCGCCAGCAAACCTCCGATCCTTTCTCGAACCAGAACAGTGGTTATGAGCCGTTCTTTGACATGATGCATCGTGTCCAGTTGGGCAACATCCGCACAGTTTCAGAATACGGTAAGGATCAGCAGGAAAGCCTGGGGAGTGAAGCCTCCGACTTCCGGCAGCGACAACTTCAGATGATTCAGCAGCAGAGCAATCCTGCCAGTCCGGCTGCAGCAACCCAACCGCTTCCTGGTTCGACTGCAACCCCATCGCCTTAACAGGAGGGGAGAGCCTGAATTTAATATTTTGTATAGGCACAGCATTCTGTGCCTCCAAGCATTTCGACAGCGATTTTAATGAATTCTTGCGCTTGAGAAATCTTCTAATACTTTGAGCACGACTTCATTTTGAGCACGACTTCATAGAGCTTCCAAGCTTCCCAGGATAGACCTTGTGGACGATCAACCCATCCAGGAAATTTTGCAGTTTTGGTTTAGCACAGGAGAAGAAGCCACCTACGATCGGCGGTGCCAAGTTTGGTTCGGCAAACAGCCTGAATTAGATGCCGCGATCCAGCGAGATTTTCAAGACATTTACACTCAGGCGGCGGCAGGTCAGCTCAACCATTGGCGACACACACCACAAGGTTGCTTGGCGTTGATTCTGCTACTCGACCAGTTTTCTCGCAACATGTTTCGGGATACCCCCCAAGCTTTTGCGACCGATCCTCAGGCCAGGCAAGTGGCACAATTTGCAGTAGAGCAAGGCTATGATCAACAACTGCTACCGATCGAGCGAATTTTCGTTTATTTACCGTTTGAACACAGTGAAGACTTAACCGATCAGCAGCGATCGGTTGATCTCTTCCAAGCCTTGACCCAAACCGCTCCAGACCTAATTGATGTGTACGACTATGCCCTGCGCCACCAACGGGTGATTCAACAGTTTGGTCGCTTTCCCCACCGCAACCGCATTTTAGAAAGAGCAAGCACCGCTGCTGAGATCGAGTTTCTCAAACAGCCTGGATCTGCTTTCTAGAGGCGATTACCTTCTGAGCCTTTCGGGAGATTGAGATCTCAAGTCAGGTTCTTCACCGATCAAGGGTTCGACACAGGCTCAGGTTCACGGCTCGGCATGGCGATGAGAGCTACTTCAATTTGCTCTTCTTCGGGCTGTGACACCACTACCTTGACATCCTGACCAAAGAAGCGATCGAGCTTTTCCTGTTTTTTCTGCCAGACAGCCAGATCAATTAAAGGCGAGTCAAATTCCAGGACAAGGGTATAGGCTCCATCGGTGGCTTCTTCTCGAATCGCCAGCAGCATCGGCCGTTCCTCATCCGTAGGGCTTAAACCCAGATACTCCAACGAACTGTCCAGATGGGCCTCCTGTCCATAGCGGTAACGGGTGACATCTTTGCGGATCTGATTCTGGGTTGAGGTAGCTTGCTGTTCTCGCAGGGCAAGAACCTCTGGAGACAAAGGTTGAGAATAGGGCACAGGCTTGAGTTCGGCTGATTTGAGAGCCAACCCTCCTAATAAAATGGGGATGCCGTAGAAAAAACCCACCAGGTTTAACGTCGCATTATCCCCAGCATAGGCGGCAAATCCGATCACCGAAAGGATGCCACCAACCACTAAACCCACAGTTCCTAAAGAAATTTGACGTAACATGGTGCATGGAGTGAATCGTATACTTAACAATTATTCACCATCTTGGCTCTAACGGCCGATCCGAATTGGATCAGGCTTGGGGCAAGCTCGCCCTTAGACATTGATAGACATCGATAGACATCGATAGACATCGGTGACCAGATTTCCCCAGAGTGAGTTCACAAACCCAGTCAAAACGAGGCATTATGACCAACGCTCAGCCTGATATCCAAGCCTTACGCCAGCGCGTTCAGTTCATTGAGCAGAAGCGCGAAACCCTGATTCGACTCTTAGAACAGCCCAACTTGGGCACTTTACGGATCGATGTCAACCAGGCCCTTGAAGAAATTGACGAGCTGATTGAAGAATTCAAACGCACCTTCCCCGCTCTGTAAAACGGTCAATTCTTCGATCGAGATTTGGATCGAAATTTGGATCGAAATTTGGATCGAGATTTGGTCGGATGCGTCTCCAATCTGCTATTGGTTAAAGAGGTCACTATTGAATTGGATCGGTGGGGCATGATCCCCGCTTTGTGTTGTTATGGCAAATACCTACCAGGTTGAAATTCTTCATGCAGGCACTTCCCATCTGCTGCAAGTTGCCGAAGACGAAACGGTGCTCGCGGCAGCTCAAGCGGCTGGTCTTGATCTGCCCTTTTCTTGCAGCGCGGGCGTTTGTACAACTTGTGCAGCCCAAATTTTGGCAGGCGAAGTGGATCAAACAGAAGGCATGGGAGTCAGTCCTGAACTCCAATCTCAGGGCTATGCACTACTCTGCGTGTCCTATCCCCGATCCAACTTGAAGATCGAAGCTGACAAAGAGGATACGGTGTATCAGCTTCAGTTTGGTCAGTTTCAGCAGAAGAAGTAGCTGTGCCTGAATTGTGCTACCTGAATCCCGCTACCCGAATCCCGCTATCGCAGTAGACCTGATGCAAACTCATTTCCTTAGTCTTGAGTTGGATTTATGCCATCCGGCAAGCGCACTCCAGCGTCGCATTCTGGATGCTCTTCAACCCATGGGCGATCCTCTCCGGTGGGCGATCGTGGCAGTTGAACCGGAGCGGGGCAAGGTGACGGTAGAAGCGGTAGTGACTCGTGAGACTGAGCCATGGATTTCAGTTGTAACGACTTGGGTGTGAGCCGCTCACCAGTCGGTATTAGTCCAGTCTTAGCCCAGTATCAGTCCAGTCTTAGCCCAGCATTTTGAGGCTAAGCGATTGTCTGCAAGAGGTTTGTTTTGAGTTTGGATCCTGTACGACGACCTTATACCGCGATCCTGATCGTTCCTACAGGAGTGGGAGCCGCAATCGGTGGCTATGCAGGAGATGCTTTGCCGGTGGCCAGAGGACTGTCCCAAGTCGTCGATCGGCTGATCACCCATCCGAACGTATTGAATGGAGCCCAGCTTTACTGGCCATTGTCTAATGCGCTATACACCGAAGGTTACGGTCTAGACCAGTTTGCCGCCGGTGAGTGGGGATTGCGACCTGTGCGACAAAATCGGATTGGTTTGGTGCTGGATCAGGCGATCGAGCCCGATCTCCGTCTGCGCCACCTACAAGTTGCAGATGCAGCCAAGGCCACCTTGGGGTTAAGCCTCACCGATTATGTCATGACTGATCAGCCCTTGGGAGTCACCTTAAAAACGGCTGACTCTGGCACCACTTGGGGCACGATTCAACATCCCGATAGTTTGCTGCGGGCGGTCGAAAAACTCAAGCATGATGCCAAAGCCGAAGCCATTGCTGTAGTGGCTCGGTTTCCGGATGATGTCGGTAGCTTGGCCTTGCAGGAATACCGGCATGGTCAAGGGGTCGATTGTTTAGCCGGAGCGGAAGCGATCATTAGCCACTTAGTTGTTCGCACTTTCCGCCTGCCCTGTGCCCATGCCCCCGCGTTGTCTCCCCTGCCGATCGATCCCGATCTGTCTCCCCGATCGGCGGCTGAGGAGTTGGGCTACACCTTCCTACCCTGTGTGTTGGTGGGATTAAGTCAGGCTCCCCAGTTGATCGATCGGCACAGTCGTCTCCAGTCTACGGATATCTGGGCAGAGCAAGTGGATGTGCTGGTGGTGCCGGAGACCGCTTGTGGGGGCAGTGCCGTGCTCAGCCTCAGCCAAACTCCCACCCAAATTATTACAGTGCGAGAAAATACCACCCAACTGCATGTCACGGCCGATCAATTGGGGATCGCTCGGCTATCGGTTCATTCCTATCTGGAAGCGATCGGCGCAATTGCCGCCTTGCGGTCTGGGCTGAACCCTCAGTCATTAACCGCTCAGATCGATCCGATTCGGCTCTACGATCAATCCTCAGGGGAATCGATCGGGTCAAATCGTCTTCATTAGGTTCTCTAATTTGCTTTTCATTAGGTTGTCATTGTGTCTGAACCCAGTTCTCCCAACCCCAATCTCGAATCGCTCAGCCGTGTGCAAATTTTAATTGCCATGGGGGTGACGGCCGTCGTATTGCTGTTGATCGCCCGTCTTTGGCTGGTACTAGACGCTTCGGCAGACATGCTCTCGGTTCAGTGGTCGAGCCAAGCAGTTTTGATTGGATGGGGAGTTGGATTGGGGATTACGGCTGCCAGTTCGCTGCTCTATCGGCTCTGGGCTGCCTATCGTCAAAGTGCAGATTACTACCTAGAACTGGTGATTACCCCGCTCGCCCTACCGGACTTAATCTGGCTAGGGTTGCTACCAGGTTTGAGCGAAGAACTACTGTTTCGAGGCGTGATGTTGCCCGCGATCGGCCTCACTTGGTTTGGTCTGGCAATCTCCAGTCTTTGCTTTGGGATCCTGCATTTTAGCGGCAGTCAGCATTGGTCTTATGTGGTCTGGGCTTCCGTGATCGGTGCCGTGCTTGGGCTCAGTGCCATTTATAGTGGCAATCTGTTAGTGCCGATTGTGGCACATATCACCACGAATTTGGTTTCAAGCAGTTTGTGGAAGCTACGCAGTTGAACCCGTGAACGGTTGCGGATGACTTTGCCAAAACCGATCGTGCCAAAACCGATCGTGCCAAAATTGATCGATCGTCACAAACTGGTAGCCCTGATCTAACAAAGTCGGAATGATCATGGCCACCGTTGCCGCCACATCTTCCCCACCACAGTAACCATCATGCAGCACAATCAGCGATCCATTTTGGGTTTGTTGTAGCACTCGCTGTGCCGCCACTTGTACCCCTGGTCTCACCCAATCTTCCGGCACCACACTCCACATCACAGGTCGATAGTTCCAGGCTTGCAGCGATCGTAAAATCTGAGGCGTGAAGACACCGTTGGGCGGGCGCACATCTCGAATGCGTTGCTGCACTTCGGCTCGATCAAGATCGCAAGCCACTGAGATTGCAGTCTGGGTTTGGATCAGGCTCTGCTGCAAATCCGTTAAAGAGAGCATGGGAAAAGAAGCGTGGTGATAACCATGCAATCCTAGCCAGTGCCCCTGTTGCCAGACCGATCGAGCCACTTGGGGCGATCGATCTACACAAGCACCCAGCCAAAAAAAGCTAGCCGGGACTTGATAGCGAGCTAACACTTCTAGCAGTTGGGGGGTATGGGTGGGATGGGGCCCATCATCGAAGGTGAGGGCGATCGTTTTAGAACCGGATTCGCCTGTCCAAAGGCATTCTGGAAACGTAGGTTTTAATAACCGATGAACCCAGGGATAAAGATGGGCAAACTGCATAGCTGAAACTCAGCAGGAGAAAGACAACTTAATTCTAGGGCGATCCACGACTCAATGCAGAGACCGATTGAGGGTGGTTTCCCGATCTTTCCTGATCTTTCCCGATCTTTTAGGGTGATGCTGCCGGATGGGCAGTTGCCTTAGCCAGAGCCACGATTCCACAAACCGAGATCTGGTGCCGTCGCAGGATCGCGGTTGCCTGGTTTGCGGTGGCTCCCGTCGTATAAATATCATCCAGCAACAGTACCGCAGCCTGGGGGAAGCGTCGCCGCAAATCCGGGTTCACCGAGAATGCACCCGCCAGATTTGTTTTTCGATCGCTGGCAGAAAGACCAAACTGAGCCACCGTCTCTCGATCGCGATGTAATCCAGCCGCAAATAGGGGTAAACCAGTGCGCTGGCAAAAGCTTTGGGCGAGTAGTTCTGCCTGGTTAAATCCCCGTTGCTGCTGTTTTTGGGGATGTAGTGGAATCGGCACGACGATTAGGGATCGCGGGGATCGCTGATTTAACTGCTGGGATTCCTGGGATCGCTGATTGAAACAGTGATAGCTCAACCAGGATTGCCCTAACCAATCTCCCAGTGGGCGGGCCAGTTGAGGCTGAGCATCATATTTTAAAGCTGCGATGGCTCGCTTAAGGCTGCCGCCGTAATATCCCCAGGCGAAAACGGGAATAGGTGGCTGCCAGCTTTGCTGATCCGATGGAATTTGTAGCTGATGGAGTTGTCGTTCACAAGCTGGGCAAAGCGGTTGCGAAGCCGATCGCTGGCAAAGTGGACAGGTAGACTGCAACCACAAGTCAGCAAAACGATGGGAAAAGAAGCGAATCGATCGAAGCCAGGACTGCATGTCAGGGGATTTGGGATGAAGAAGAGGATCAAGACCGTAAATCTCAGTGGTTCAAATCTGAAATCACTCGATCGGTGTGGACAGGAAGTCTGTTCTCACGGCTAAAATAGCAGCATGTAACAAATCTATAGTTCCACTTTTGGTGGTGGGGCTTAACATATTTGTTATCTCGCTTAAATCTGAGTAACAGCTCAGCAATGCTTCGAAATCTTCCTTACGGGTTGAAACTGAAGGCTCTTTTTAGCCCAAGTTGTCAAGCCGTAAAGATACATAAAGTTACCGATACACAACTATCAACGCAAAAAGAGGACGAATATCAACTGCCCATGGCTTTGACCAAACCCAATCGAGATTTACCAACCATTAACGAACGGATTCGCTTTCCCAAGATTCGTGTGATCGACAGCGACGGTAGCCAGCTTGGTATTATGGTGCCGCGAGATGCGCTGAGACTTGCCGAAGAAAAGGAGCTTGACTTGGTGCTGGTGAGCGATAAGGCTGACCCGCCCGTTTGCCGGATTATGGACTACGGCAAATTTAAGTTTGAGCAAGAGAAAAAAGCGCGAGAAGCTCGTAAGAAGCAACATACTTCTGATGTCAAAGAAGTGAAAATGCGCTACAAAATTGAAGATCATGACTATCAGGTTTTGGTGAAGCGTGCCCAGGGCTTTTTAGGCGATGGGGATAAAGTCAAAGCAACGGTGATGTTTCGGGGTCGGGAAAGCCAACATAGTGATTTGGCTGAGACGCTGCTCATGCGGATGGCCACCGATCTACAGAATGTGGCGGAGATTCAGCAGGCTCCGAAGCGAGAAGGCAAAAATATGATCATGATGCTTTCACCGAAGAAGTAGATTGCTGGTCTGGCTCCACCGACTGATGAAGAGCGAATTTTGCTGGGCAAGGTTCCGCCGCATACGCTGGCACTCTATCAGCTTGATCTCAATCATCAGTTGAGGGCGATCCTCAACTCCCAGTTCTGTCTTGCTCTGAATTCCAGTAGCAGGCAGAATTTTTTTATGAATAATCAAAAATTGTCAAATATGCCAGGCAAGCATTCCAGGCAAACATTACCCAGAATAACCAAGCTCATGATTCGATCCAAGAGCATGATTAGATAGTAGGCAGCGCCATCAGCCGTATGAGTTGCCGTATGAGTTGCCGTATGGGTCGCAGTACCTTTCGCGGTACCTTTTGCAGAGCGCCAGTGGAGAAACCCAACCACCAGCCAGGAGCGACAGGACAGCATGAACCGGATTCCATCCCAATCAAAACAGAGTACTGCAAGCGGTTGGTGGCTGCGCTGGCTCAACCTTCGTCCGGAAGAAAGCGAACGCACCTTTTTAATGTTTGCCTTTTACACCCTCAGTTCAGTGGGGGTCTTGTGGTTAGAGGTGAGTATTGCGGCATTATTCTTGCGAGATTATGGCTCTGAGTCTCTGCCCTGGATTTATATCGCCAGTGCAGCGATCGGTACGGGGATCGGGGTTATCTATAGTTGGCTGCAAAAAGTTTTACCCCTCCGCCATGTGCTCGTTCTGACAGCGTTTTTGATGGCTCTGCCACTATTTGTGTTTCGGGCGGGCATGTCTCCCATCTTGCTGGGCAGCTCTGCTATTTTTCTCACCAGGCTCTGGCTAGAGGCGATCTATGTGATCAACGAGGTCAATACCTCGATTACGGCTAACCAACTGTTTACCATCCGCGAAATCAAACGCACTTACCCTCTCATTAGCAGCGGCATTCTGGCGGCAGATGTGGTGAGTGGCTTATCATTTCCCCTCTTGCGCAACTGGGTCGGGCTCTCCAATTTAATTGTGCTGGCCGGGTTGATGCTCTGTGGCGGAGCAGCCGTGTTGCTCTATCTCACCCAAACCTATCAATCGTTTTTTCCGGAGGCTTCTCGACAACGATCGAGCGATAAACCTGGAACTGCTACCCAGCGGCGCGTTCAGGGTAAACTACAACGATATATCTGGCTGGTCATGGCAGTTTTTGTTGTGTTGCAGGTGTTATTGCTGCTGGTAGACTTTCAATATCTCAGCCAGCTAGAACAAAATATCAGTGTCGAAACAATAGCGGATTTTCTAGCCCTATTTGGGGCTTGTTTAGGCGCAGTTGAATTGTTGACCCAATGGTTTGTTTCAGGGCGGGTTGTCGAGCAGTTTGGCATTTTTCGGGTCGCTCAGTTTTCACCGATCGTGATCCTGGGTTTGTCCAGTTTGGTTTTGGTGCAACTCATCCCGATTTTCATTGGGATAGTACTGCTAAAATTCATCGATGAACTGCTGCGGTATACACTGGTAGCCAGCACAGGCCCCGTCTTATTTCAACCTCTGCCAGAAGCCCAACGGAGTCAGGTACAGGCAGATGTGCGCGGGATCGCTGAACCCATTTCAACCGGGTTAACTGGATTGATCATGCTGCTGATCATCTGGCTGTTTCGCCAAGCCGGACTTTCAACTGAATTGGCCCAACAGTGGCAAAGCCTGGTGTTTTTGTTTTGGACAGCTCTGCTGGCAGCAGGTTGGTTATTGATCGTCGTGAAACTGCGATCCAAATATCTTGATGTGTTGGTACTCAGTGCAGATTGGGGCCAACTCCGCCTCTCTCAGGTGGATGTACAGGGGCTAAAACGCGAATTAGAAGAGGTGCTAAAACGACCCAACAATGTGTTCGATCGTGAGTCCTATATTGAATTACTGATTCGCACCGATCCCAAAACCGCAGGTAGTATGCTCGCTCCCCTGTTGCAGACCCTTTCACCGGAATTACAACGTCAGACTCTGGAAGGTATGTTGCAGTACCCGTCACCTGCTTATACTGATTCGGTGAAATCTCTTTTGCAATCTTCGACGCGGGCAGAAGTGAAAGCGGCTGCCATGCGCTATCTCTGGTTGACCGATGGGCAGCCCAATGTGCCAGCGTTGCGGATTTATCTCGAACCAACTGTTAATCCCATCTTGCGGAGTACGGCAGCGGCCTTGATGCTGCGATTAGGCAAACCGCAGGAAAAAGCGGCGGCCACCGATGTCCTGCGACGAATGCTCACGCATAAACAAACGCAAGAACGGGTGTTGGGCTGTCGGGCCTTAGGAGACACGGACTATTTGCAGTCATTGCGGCTTTACATTAAACCCCTGTTGCAAGATCAATCGGTGCATGTCCGCTGTGCAGTGCTAGACGTGATCGCCGCGACCCGTGCAGAGGATTACTACGGCTCACTGTTACGGGGTCTCTACTATCCCCAAACTCGTGAGTCGGCCCAACATGCTTTAGTTCGGTTAGAGAATGATGCCATCCCATTACTACAAGATGTGGCAGAAGATCCCTACAAACCCATGATTGTTCGGCAACAAGCTTGGATGACCATTGGGCAAATTGGCACTCCTGAAGCGATCGACATTTTAGTCACCCGCTTGATCACCAGTTGGGGAGTGACTCGGAAAACGTTGCTGCGAGTTTTGCTGCGGTTACCCCATGAAAGTGGCATCGAAGCTGGGATCGATCGATTGGGGCGTAGTGGAATCGAGACTTTGATCATGCAAGAACTTCAGTTTCTGGCCCAAATTTATGCTGCTCGGCTTGATCTAGCTCCAGCCGCTGAAACTGCCGAAGTGCAACTGCTACAACGAGCCCTCCGCGATTCCGAAGCAGATGGGATTGAACGACTATTCCTACTCATGCAGTTTCTCTATGATGTGGGAGCGATTCGGGCGGCGGCCTTTAGCCTCCAATCCGACTCTGAAGAAGAGGTCGATCGGGGGCTGGAGATTTTGGATAATACGCTCGATATTCCCAAAAAGCAAACGCTGCTAAAGGTACTGGATACCCAATCCGAAACCGAAAAATTACATTATTTGGCGGAATTTATCACCTATCGCCCTATGAAACCCTATCAAAGGTTGCGGTATTTGATCGAGCTGCGGCATTTTCTCTCCGATTGGGTTGTGGCTTGCTGTTTTCATGTGGCTCGCACCTCGCGCTGGAGCCTCAGCACCGACCAGACGGCCGCCGGTTTACGATCGCCCGTGGGGTTTGTGCGTGAAGCCGTTTTGCTCTACTTGCGGGCTGCCTCTCCGAAAGCTCTCAGGCAGATTCTACCCAGTTTGAAAACGGAAACTGATCCCCTGGTTTTTGCCCAAGTTCGTCGGTTAATGGCAGAATTAGGGCTGGATCCGCCCCCTTTTATCGATCGTTCCAACCGGCAATCTCCCTCAGCCCCTTCTGGATCAGGAGCCTCTTCCACCCCGGCGGATTTGATCTAATCGATCTGATCTAAATGTGATCTCAGTAGAATAATGATACAGCCTGGCTCATGCCGATAGAGAGGGGATAAGAACTATGCCTCATACCATACCTCATATTATGCCTCATACCATACCTCATATTATGCCCCATACTATACCTCATACTTAAATCTAGCAAATTCAGTCTATATAGCCATTACCTAATTGATTCTGATTTCTGGCGTTTGCCATTCCTCCCTATGCTCACTAGCGTACAGCGACTGCTACTCATTCAAAAGGTACCTATTTTCAAGGAGTTGCGTGATGACTTTCTGGTTCATCTGGCAGCAACCATGGAAGAACTAGCGTTTCCGGCTGACTATACGATCGTGCAACAGGGGGAGGAAGGTCGATCGCTTTACATTTTAGCGGCTGGACAGGTGCGAGTTCATATCGGAGCACGGGAGCTAGTTAGACTCAAAAAGGAAGCCTGTTTCGGTGAAATGGCCGTCTTTGATGCTGAACCCCGATCGGCCTCAGTCACGACCTTAGAACCTTGTAACTGTCTGATGCTGACCCAACAGCAACTTTATGAAGCGATCGAAGAAACCCCAGGGATCGCCTTAAACATTATTCGATTATTATCGCGGCGGATCCGCGAACTGAATCAACAGGCTAATGTGGAAGTGGCTCACAGAAGTTGATGACCAATCGATGACTTAAAGAATCAAGGAGAACTGACGATGGTGAACCATGAAAGAATTGTGCCTGAGTCCGGACAAGAATCAGTTTGGGACTATCCACGTCCGCCCCGTTTAGAGGATTCCACCAAGCATATCCGAATTATTTTTAATGACGTTGTGATCGCAGATACTCAGCGTTCTAAACGTGTTCTGGAAACCAGCCATCCGCCCTCTTACTATATTCCTCCCGAAGACATTCAGATGGAATATTTTAGCCGCACCACCCGTTCTACTTTCTGTGAATGGAAAGGTCAAGCCGCTTATTACACCATTCAGGTTGGCGATCAACGGGCCGATTATGCTGCCTGGTTTTATCCCAATCCTACGGCAGCGTTTGCCAGTATCCAAAATTACGTCGCGTTTTATCCTAGCCGGATGCAGTCTTGCTGGGTTGATGGAGAGCAAGTGCAAGCCCAACCCGGCGACTTCTATGGCGGTTGGATTACTGCCGATATTGTTGGCCCGTTTAAAGGGAGTCCGGGCAGTTGGGGCTGGTGATTCATGCCATTAGCTTAGGCGATACTGCCACGCTTGCGAGCTTCCTTATAGGAAGTGCCAATATTCTGCAAGCCCGCCCGAATCATTTGCTGTTCCAACAGGGCAAAGAACCGCGATCGATCACCCCCCCGCACCACTGCCTGGTTATGGGCCTCTGCTAAGGCTACCGGATAGCCATAACCTTTCTGAACCTGGGTCAGGGTTAAGCTCAAAGCCGTTTGCAGCAAGTTTGGATCGGCAGCGACCCAGGCAGGAAACTCAATGCGGGCAATTTCTGCTCCCATGTGAACATAGCAAAAGTAAACGGTATGTTCGCCATAGGATTCTAAAATTTTGGCCGAACTGCGCCAGAGTGCCCCCCGCTGTCCAGGAGCTAGCACCAGTCCCCAAAGCGCTGTATCTCGCAATGGGGAAAAGACTTGGCAGGGAGCTTGCTCCGTTTGCCCTTGGCAGTGGGTTTGGCAGTCTGGCGCTAAATAAGGACAGCTTTGCAGCCGCAAAAAATTCATTGCTTCCCCGCTTCGAGCGGCACTAATGTAGCCCACTAAGGGAATGTTGAGCGATCGTAACTGCTGCCAAGCCTCCAGAATCGGCGGCAAAATTTGCTCCCGGGCCTCAGCCGGTAACGGTTCTAAAAACCAGTGGATCAGCGAACCATCCACCATGGCTAAAGTGGGGACGATCGAGTGGGACGCAGGAAGTTGGTGACCCAGTTCTGCCAACACAGCCGCTTCAGACACCGTGCGGCGATACCCCATCCATTCTTCCGTCCGAATTCCCCATTGCCGTGAGCCATACAGATCTTCAGGACGGTAAAACACTTCAGGGACGCTATCGAGCACTGGGTGGAGATTTTGCCCATAGTGCAACAGCACTCGCCCAACGTTGATTAAATAACAGTAGGCAATTTCGTGATGACTGGGGGCAATTTGGGAGCCATCTGTGGCGAAAACCGTGTGCACTGGCGGCGCAGCTACGAGATCAATACAGGTATCGAGCGGTTCGATCGGCTGAGCAGCCGTGAATCCGAGCCGATCGCGCCAAATCTCCTGCTGAACCAACAGATCGGCCTGACGATCGGTGGCTTGCTCCAAAATCTGCTGAGCTCGATCGAGCCGCTGGCGGGTTGCAGCCGCTTCTTGGGTCAGATGTTGCCCAATTCCTTGCATTTGGCGAGCCAGTTTGATCAAATCTAACATGCAGACATCATTCCTGATCGGGGAAAGCAGGCTTGCGATTGAATAGAGCCAAGTCACCAGACAGGCAAGTCACCAGACAGGCAAGTCACTGTTGGAGCAATCGCTATAGCCATTTCTAATGAAGCGTACATCTGATCTAAGCAGAGCGCAATATGCCGATCGACCTGAAGCCTGGATGATCATCAAACCCCGATCATTCAGGCTCTGTTTGTGTCATTCGACCTTCAACCTTTCTTCCTTCAACTTACTACTCCTTCAATCTGACCCTTCAAGCAGACAAGGTGAGGGTATAAGCCCCTCCAGAACCAGAACCGAAGTTGGAATTGATTAAGAGGAAATAATTGCCTGCTCCTAAAAATTGCGAGAGGTTAAGATTCCCCGCTCCATAGAACGAGTAATAACTGGACATGTAGCCAATCTGTTCAAATGGATCGGCCAAGCCGTTACCATTACCATCTGAGAAGAGCGTCATTTCTGTAACCCAGGGAGCGTTCGTTAAGCTGGCACTGAATTGACCTGCCTGGTTCAAGCTGAATTGGTAGAAGTCCCGGCTATCTAAATTACCAATATAGTCTTTGGCCAATACCGTCCCTGGCAAAGCTCCTAGATCATAGG
The DNA here is from genome assembly GCA_025454395.1 of Elainella sp. Prado103. GTDB lineage: Bacteria > Cyanobacteriota > Cyanobacteriia > Elainellales > Elainellaceae > Elainella. Next base: position 51,043 of record JALOOM010000005.1, on the reverse strand, counting down.
CTTGGAACGATTCATCCGGTGGATCAACCGTCAAATTAGAGGGTTTGGGCGTTTGGGCGATCGACAGATTATAGCGAGTATTGCCTTTGCCCAAATATCCACCGCTATCGGTCACGCTCAGGAAGTAGGTGCCTGCCGGTAAATCCGTTGAGAGGCTGGCTGAGGTGTCATAGGCATAGGCTGAGGTGACGATTTCATCAAACTCTGCTAGCCCATTGCTATTGCGATCGAAATATACCGTCATCACCGCTGGCCGAGATAAACCGCTCAGATTGGCATTCAAGCCACTGATTTGATTAAGAGTCAACTGATAAAAATCAGTCTCATCTAACCCACCTACGAGATCCTTCAGCACCACTGGACTCGTCAGCGATCCTAAAGCATAGGCTTGATCGGCTTCTGCGCCTGGATCCGTGATCAGGTTGCCTGGTTTCGGCGTTTGAAAGAGACTGAGATTATAGCGGGTGTTGCCATTGCTACCCTCTGCGCCATCGGTCACACTCAAGAAGTAATCGCCAACCGGCAAATCTGTACTGATGCTGATCGTTTTGTCTCCAGAGCCAGTTATCACAATTTCGTCACTATCCGTTAAGCCATTCCCATTGGCATCAAAATAGAGTGCGGTTGTCGCCCCCCGTGAGAGGTTACTGAGGCTGATGTTCAGCCCGCTCATTTCCGCCAGACTGAATTGATAGAGATCGGCTTTGTCTAAGCTGCCGATCAGATCTTTCACCGTGGTTGTTTTGGCTAAACGCCCCAGGTTATAGGCTCCGGTTGAATCTTCTCCCGGATCCTGAGACAGCGTGCCCGGGCTGGGGCGATAGGTCATCGTTAAATTGTAGGCAACACTCCGTTTCGGCTGAGTGGTCATTTCTAGCCCTAGCAAGTAGTTGCCTGATGGCAATAAGCGGGAAAAACTGGTGTTGCCTGAACTACTGCTTTCCACAGTGGCAAACAGCTCATCGCTATCCGGCAGATCATTACTGTTTTGATCAGCATAGAGTGACATCCGCATCGGGCTTTCTACCAACCCAAGGTTGGCATTGAACTCGCCCATCTGGTTCAGGTTGATTTTGTAATAGTCTACCCGATTGGTATTACTGACAGTGCCTAGTTTAACCGTATTTCCCGTTGCTAGGCTGCCTAAATCTTCTAGGGCCACGGTGTCGGGAAGTGCTGTCATTGGAGCAGTTGATGCAGTGAGCAGATAACGAGTATCGCGTTTGATCTTCTGAATGCTCAGGTAGTAACGACCAGCTTCCAAAGGAGTCTCGATCGATTCAGTGGTCAAGCAAGATCGCTTGGCTTTCAGCAAGACTTTGCCTCGGTTATCCAGCAGCCGGAAGTTCGTGCTACCGCGCAACCGACCTAGGTTGAGGGAGACTAACCCTTCATTTGCTAACGAGAACTGATAAAAATCGATCCGATCGTTTTGCCCGATAAAGCCTTTCCAACGATTATTTTGTTTTAGCTGCCCTAGATTATGGGCACCACAAAGAAAATTATCTCGATGACTAATATTCATGATGAATGATCGCGTTAATACGCTTCAGAACTCTACTAACCGAGATGAGCCCTTACACAAAACGCACCCTGAACTGTGAAATTCGGCTTGGAGTATGAAATCCGGCTTCAGCCTAATTGAGAAGTAGCTACTCACAAAAAATTGACTTGTGAGAAATCCAGACAGCAAAAATCTAAAATCAATCTACCTAAACCTGAAGATATGGATCTGCCCTGTTGTAATCATATTTTTCTCATACAGAGCGATATCCCTTCTGGTGGAGAAGATTAATGACTAGCCGACCACGCCTAATATTAGTTTTGGTGTTGTAGAGAGTACTACCAATGGTTTCATAATAACCATATCTCTGAATGGGTTTATTCAGCCGGAATTGTTGAAAGAATTAACAAACATTCCAGAAACAAGCCGCTTTTCAGGTGAGATTGACCGATCGACTCACAGTGCGGAGGGTTTGCAGAAGTTCTTCGATCGAGTAAGGTTTTTGCAAAAAGGACTGGATTAAATGCTCATCCGATTCAAGAACTTGCCGATCGGGTGCCAATCCACTGGTCGCGATCACTTTCAGGTGTGGATTGATTTGTCGGAATGTTCGAATTGCGGTTAAACCATCCATCGCAGGCATTCTAATATCCATTAAAACGATATCAATACTTTCATGGTGTTGTGCATAGACTGAGATCGCATCAAGCCCGTCTTTAGCGGCTAGAGTTCGATAATTGTGGCGTTCCAGTAGTGCTTGCAGGGTTTCTCGAATCACACCTTCGTCATCTACAACCAAAACAACTTCTTGATTTCCGTTGGGCAACTCCTGATCGACGATCGGTTCAGATTCTATCCCTGATATGGCTGGCAAATAGACCTGAAACTGAGTCCCCACCTCAACTGTGCTGGAGACGGTTACAAACCCGCCATGACTCTTGACAATGCCTAGCACGGTAGAAAGTCCCAGTCCGGTTCCCTGCCCAATTTCCTTGGTGGTGAAAAAGGGATCGAAGATTTGATCTAGATATTCAGGCGGAATGCCACAGCCCGTATCGGTTACCGCCACCATCAGGTAGGCTCCAGCGTGAGCATCGGGAAATAAGCTGGCAGAACTTTCATCGATCCGCAAGTTTTGAGCCGATAGGGTTAACATTCCACCCTTGGGCATCGCATCACGAGCATTGACACACAGGTTCATGAAGACCTGGTGCAATTGAGTGGCATCGGCGGAAACCATCCACAATTCCTGGCTAGAGACATCATACTGAAGTTCGATCGATTTTGGAAAAGTTTGCCGAATAATTTTGCGAATTTCCAATAATACATGCCCAACCTGAACGACGATCCGTTTACCTTCTGCGCCGCGAGTAAATGCCAAAATCTGTTGCACCAAATCGGCACCTCGTTTAGAGTTTTCTTTCATGATGTTGAGCAAGCTTTGATCTTGTGCGCTCAAGTGTTGTAGCTTGTAAGGCAACAACTGCGAAATGGCCAGAATGGGAGTCAGAATATTATTCAAATCATGGGCAATCCCACTGGCTAAGGTGCCGATACTTTCTAGCCGTTGGGCCCGTAGAAATTGCGCTTCCAGTTGTTTTTGCTCAGTGATATCAGTATCAACCGTGAGAATCGACTTGGGTTGACCTGTGGCATCTCTCATCAACGTCCAGCGACTTTGCACAATAATCAACTGGTTATTCTTCGTTACTTTCTGCAATTCGCCTTGCCAATATCCGGTTCTCATCACCTTCTGCAAAATTTCTGGCTGTTTCGGAGCAGTTTCCATCCATAGCTCAGATGCACAATGTCCCAAAACCTCTTCAGCACTCCAGCCAAACAACCTCTCTGCACCTGCATTCCAAAATTGCAGTTGATTATTGAGATCGCGCACCAAAATCGCATCAGTCGTAATATCTAGCAAAGCCGCCTGTTCCCGAATTTTTTCTTCAGACTGTTGACGAAAAATTTCATCACGCTTCGCTTCTGTGATGTCTCGACACACACCGACCAGCATCACCACTTGCCCACTATCGTCATAAATGGGAGCTTTGATCGTGCTAAACAATCGCACCACTCCATCATGGCGTGTTACAGGTTCTTCAGGAACTTCTAAGGTTTGTCCGGTTTCAAAGACAATTGCATCATCGTGAACATACTGCAATGTGTAATCTGGCTGGTTAAAGGGAGCATCAACGATACCCTGTAGCTCTTCTAGATTCATGCCGTAGTAAGCCCGAAATGCTTTGTTCCCCCAAACTAATCGGGACGCTGGATCTTTGACAAAGACCATCTCTGTAATCGAGTCGAGGATCTGGTGATATCGCTGTTCGCTCTCGCGCAGGGCAATTTCTGCCTGTTTGCGATCGGTAATATCCCAGCCAATCCCCTGCACTTCCGTCACCTGTCCTACTTCATCATGAATGGCAGATACCTCCCACTGAAACCAGCGGAGCCCATGCACCGTCATACCCCGTTGTTCCATCGTCACTAAGCGATAGGGAGGAATCATCAGGACTTGCATATTTTGCATGACATCAGGCAAATCATCCGGGTGGACAAATTGCAGCAGAGATTGTCCCAGAAATTGGTCGATTTCAAAGCCAAAGGTTTTTGCTGCCGCCGTATTCGCAAAGGTTAATCGTCCCTCTAGATCGAGCCGAACAATGATTTCGGTTTGACTCTCGATCAAATTACGATAAAGCTTCTCACTTTGCCGTAACGCTTCCTCTGCTCGTTTGCGATCCGTAATGTTCATCGCATACCCAATCATGCCGATCGGAACTTGTTGTTGGTCATGCAGCAGCGACAGCGACAAATGAATATGCACCTGTTCACCCAGTTTATTTTGGGTAACCACCTCCACCTCATGCTCACCTTGATTAAACAAGGGCAAGATGATTTGCTCTTGTAACACTATTTGTAATTCATCGGGATATAAGATTGAGATCGATCGGCCTATAGCTTCAGAACGAGTATAGCCAAAGAGACGTTCTGCCCCTTTATTCCAACTGGTAATGGTACCATCCAGATCAGTGGATATGACAGAATCGTGGGTCTGGTCAATAATTTGGGCTTGGTGGCGCAACCGTTCTTCCGTTCGCTTGCGATCGCTCACATCCCGTAGAATCGAGAGGTGGCGATGGGGAATAAAATGAGCCACCGCAGCAAATTCAGCATCTCGAACCGTGCCATTGGGCAAATGTAAGCGGATCTCCCCAGACAAGCGCCCCTGCTCCAGAAATGCTTGCCAGACTACGTCAAAGTCAAACCCAGGCTCTAAATAATCAATAATTTTGGTTTTCAAAAACTCGGCTTTAGAAATGCCAACTAGCTGACAAGCCGCCGGGTTGACATCCACATAGCGCCCCTGATCATCTGCAATCAGAATGGCATCTAGTGCGTGATCAAACAAAGCCTGCCATTCTTCTTGTGCAGCTTGCAATTCAGCGAGTGTTGATCGCAACTCCCAATTTACCCGTTGCAGATCGGTGGTGCGATCAGCAATTTGCTGTTCTAAAAACTGTTGAGTTTGTTTCTGTTCGGTAATTTCCTGAACAACCGCATTAATTGCCACGATCGTACCGTCAGGCTGTTTGAGGGGAAGCCAGCTCTGTAGCCAAGTACGGCAAATGCCAGCAGCATGGGGTTTATCGCTGATTTCTCGATCAAGAATCGGCTTACCCGTTTCCAGTATCTGTCGCAATAACGGTTCCAAGTAATCCGCCAGAGTGGGTAAAATCTCCCGAATGGTGCGACCAATATGGTCTGCTACAGGTTTGCCATTCATTTCAGCGAGTTGCTGATTGATCCGCATGTAACGCAGATCGGGATCTAAAATGGCCAATCCTACTGGTGCCGTCTGGTAGATGGATTCAATTTCAGCGAGCTGTTGCTGAATAGTTGCTTGGCTCTGATTCAGGGCAATTTCTGCCTGTTTGCGATCCGTAATGTCAAAAATCATGCCATCCAGATAAAGCAAACGACCCTGAGCATCAAAAATCCCCTGCCCTTTTTCATAAACCCATCGGTAGCTACCATCCGCATGAATCAGCCGATATTCCAATTCAAAGGGGATTTTTGCCTCAAGTGCTCTCTCGACTAATATTTCGACCCGTTCTTGATCGATCGGAGCAATGATACTTGCAAAAGTTCGAGAACCATTCGCGCTAAAATCACGAGCCGGATATCCAACGATCGCCTCAATTCCATTACTGATATACATGCCTTGCCATTCAACACTATGCAAGCAGCGATACACGGCACCCGGGAGATTAGAAACGAGAGTTTGAAATTGAATTTCGCTTTGACTGAGCGCCTGCTGTACCTGCTGTTGCGCAGTCATTTCGTGGCGTATCTGCTCTGAGAGTTGTGCCTGGTGCAGGGCAATATTCAGATGAGTGGTGAGATGTTGCAGAAACTCAATATCTCTGACCTGCCATTGGCGTGGAGTCGCACATTGGCTAACTACCATCCTGCCCCAAAGCAAGTTTTGTTGCAAAATTGGCACGATTAAATTGGCACGAATCTGAAACCGTTCTAGTGAATTGATCTGGCAATCAGTTAGCCTAGCCTGGTAGATATCTGGAATGACCTGAATGCCTCCCGACTGATATTCTTCTCGCTGAGTTTCTCCGAAATAGATTTCTGCGATTGGTTGGTGCGAAATGGTATCCCATCCATGACCGACCGACTCAGCTACAATTTCGCCATGCTGATCAGAATCCAAGCGGTAGATAAACGCCCGATCGCTCTGGAGTAATTGTCGAACTTCAGTCACCGCTGTTTGCAAGATCAGTTCTAAGTCAACAGAGGACTGAATTTGTTGGGCAACCCGGTTGATCAGCCGTTCCTGCCCATGCATCTCTTCGGTAGAATGCTCCACTTTTGTGGACTCGATCGCTGCTCGTAGTCGTAGACACAATTTGTCAGCCGTTAGGGTTCGTTTTAGCAAATAATCGGCTGCACCACTCTTGATCGCTCTAACCGCCAAATCCACATCTTCTTGGCTCGTGACAATTACTACAGGTGGACACGCTACAGGCGGACAGAAGCAGCTAGAGGGATCGTCAATGAACTGACTCTGGGTCGGCGGATTTCTAGTTTGTTGGATGAGAGCAGTCAGAAATTGCAGTCCATCTCCATCAGACAAATGAAATTCCAACAAAATGCCATCAATGGGTTGCGATCGACAAATTGATAACCCGTTCGAGATTGTCTCAGCTTCCAAAATTCGATAGTCGTAATCTTGGTCATCGCGTAGATATTGCCGATAGGTGGTGCGTTCTTGCTTGACACTATCGATAATCAAAATGGTGGGTTGATCACGTCCGATCATAAGGGTCGATCTGGCGAAGTAATTTTTGTGACATGTGCTGCCCAACCTCAATTCTTGTGAGTCGCCAGTAATGAGTGACTAAACAATAACGATTGACCAAACAATAACGATTGATTCAATCAGTCTAGATTAACTGCCGACTCAATGAAGTTTCTAACATGATGTTGCCATCAAAGAACACCTCGATTCAGTTAGCATAAGCTGGATTAGTAGGTTTTTTCGCACCGATCTGAGACTGTCATCTTATTATATTCCTGTTATTTCTATTCATTCAAACCTATCCAGCCAATAGTCAGATAGATGCTGGAGACATTTTTAAACGGAAGATCCCTATCCTCTGATCGACCTCTGAATCATCCTCCTGGAATGAAAGAGATGAAGCTAACTCTCAAATGAACAAGTGATTAAATCAACTCAAAATCAGGATGCTCGGTGAATTAACAATAGCCCAGCCGATATACTTAGCTACACTTCTGAAAAGGAGAATGATCAGGCGAATCACAAGCTACCATCTGAGCAATAAAAATTGACAAAATAATAATTGGATTCTTCCGTGTTGCGTGATATATGTAACACTATTGTTGTGATGGCGAAGAATTACGTAGAAATTTGAATCGTTTGCCATTGTCCCTCTTTCGTTGTCCCTACTTGATTTTCCTCGCTCTGTATTATTGCTCCTGCATTGCTCCTGCTTCGAGATGGCTCAGATCGTTATCTGAATAGTTCATTTTTATTTTTGTTCTCTGTTGTTTTCAGATCCTAAATCCATGAATACTTTCTTTCCTAGTGCGGCTGCATCCTTCAAACAAAAAGATAAATCCGAAAAAATATCTGGCTCGCTCCGTAAGCTCTATGACCAATATGTAGGGGGTGAACCGATCGAGAATGAAGAATTATTTATCTTCAAAGAAAATAAAAATAAGGTCAATATTCAACTGACAACCAACAATGCTAATCAATTGCTGGGTGAATTAGGAAAGCTGGATTTTGAACTTGTTAGTGATCGATCCGATCGCAATTTCCTGGAAGGATTCATCAAAATCAACAAGTTACGTAAGCTCGATGAGTTAGGCAATAAAGGACTGTTGGGCGCATTACCCTCCTATCGGCCCGTCACTGCGGTTGGATCGGTAACAAGCCAAGCTGATTTTGTTTTATCGGCCGAGCGAGTTCGCAATACTCTGCCGTTCGGATATGACGGCACAGGTGTGCGGGTTGGCATTATGAGCGACAGTTTCAACATCTCCGGTGACGGTTCAACTGCTGCGGATATTGCTTCTGGAGATTTGCCTGCGGCTGGAGTCACCATTTTGCAAGAAGGGCCAGGGGGCAGCATTGATGAAGGGCGAGCCATGGCCCAACTCGTGCATGATTTGGCTCCAGGTGCTGCTCTAGCTTTTTCATCTGTATTTTTTGGGCAGGCAAATTTTGCCCAGCAAATCCGAGATTTGGCCGATCCAACAAAAGGCAACGCCCAAATTCTGACCGATGACGTGTTTTACTTCGCTGAACCTATGTTTCAGGATGGGGTCATTGCTCAAGCGATTGATGAGGTCGTCACGACACGAGGCGTATCCTATTTTGCACTTGCAGGCAATTTATCCAGACAGGGCTATGAGACCACTACGTTTAACGGTGTTGGTGATGCTTCTCTAAATGCCATTTTACCATTTAGCTTGTCTACCAGTCTTTATCATGATTTTGATTCAGGATCTGGAGTGGATTTACGCCAGCAGATTACCTTAAACCCAGGGCAAAGGTTTTTACCCTCGCTCCAGTGGAATGACCCCTTTTATACCACTAATGGAGTTGATACCGACTTAGATTTCTATCTACTGAATGGCAATGCAATTGTTGCCAGCTCTAATGCTGATAGTATCGTCAATCAAACTCCATCGGAGATCTTCAGCTACACCAATACGGGGAGTACTCCGATTAACCTTGATGTCGTCATTCAGCTCTATGCAGGGCCGGCACCCGATCGCATGAAATATGTGAATATGGGTGCGAATAATACCGGCCCGATCACATCTGAATATCCCCTGAATGCACCGACTGTGATCCCCCATAGCACCGTTGGCAACGCTCGATCGGTAGCTGCTGTACCTTATTTTAATCAAGATATTCCAGAGTCATATACTTCTCAAGGGCCAGCCACTATCCTATTTAACCCAGATGGTACGCCCAAAGCTGCGCCGGAAATTCGACAGAAACCTGATTTCGCCGCCATTGACGGCACCGATACCACCTTCTTTGGCGGTGATGCAGATGGCAACGGCTTCCCCAACTTCTTTGGCACTTCTGCCGCTGCCCCCCATGCTGCTGCGATCGCAGCCCTGATCAAGCAAGCCAACCCCACCTTTACCCCCCAGCAGATCTACAACCGCATGGCATCGACTGCGGAAGATATTGGGGCTCCAGGGTTTGATATCGTCACTGGCGCAGGCATTATCGATGCTTATCGGGCGATTTTTGGCTCTGTCGTCCCGGCAGCCGGCACTTTTGCCGATGGCTTTGAAACTGGAGTTCTATCTTCTGCCTATGCCACCGATGCCTCAGGAACCGGGCGAATTCGCGTTGTGGGAAGTAATGGCCCGATCGGCACTCGTCATCTGGTGATGGATAGCTCTGTCAATTCTGGTATTCCTAGCCTGAATGAAGTCATCCTCTCGCTCAATCTCACGACTTTAACCAATGTGCAATTGAGCTTTGCCCAAAAGGAACTGGGGGCTGAAGTAGATCAGTCGATGCCACTCACCTTCAGTGGCTCAAACAATTCTGATGGGGTGGCGCTCAGTGTGGATGGGCTGAACTGGTATCGTCTGGTTGATCTAACCGGAGCTAATTCCACCAATGTTTATCAAACCCAATCGATTAATCTCACGACCTTTGCTGCAAACAACGGACTCACCCTCGGCTCCAATGTAAGTATTAAGTTTCAACAGTTTGCCAATAACACCAGCGTGGGCACGGGTTTTGCTTTTGATAGCCTCTCAGTCATAGGTGATCCGGTCATTAATGGCACGCCAGGGAATGATGTGCTGGTCGGTGGAGTGGGCAATGATACAATCAATGGGTTAGGCGGCAACGACAACCTCAACGGTGGCTTTGGTGATGACAACCTGTTTGGAGGAGCCGGGAATGACCTGCTAGACGGGGACTTTGGCTTCGATCTGCTGAATGGTGGAGCAGGCAACGACACTACTACCTATGCATTTTATTTTGGTTCGATTAATGCCAATCTTGCCACCGGAGTGGTCAGCTTCCCTGGGGGAGGTTTCCTCACGGACACGCTAGTCAGCATAGAAAATTTGGTCGGAGCAGCCGGTAACGATGTGATCACGGGCAACGGCGTGGCAAATACCCTCAGTGGCAACACTGGTGATGACCGCATCTCAGGCGGCAACGGCAACGATATCCTCAACGGTGACAGTGGAATCGATCGATTAAATGGGGGATCAGGCAATGATATTTTGACCGGAGGTACTGAGAACGATCGCTTTATTTTCAGCAGTAGTGTACCATTTACGATCACGGTAATTGGGCTGGATACGATTACTGATTTTGTCACTGGGGACAAGATCGTGTTAGATAAAACCACCTTTAGCAGCTTAACGAGCAGCACTGGAACTGGATTTAGTGTGGCGACTGAGTTTGCCAGAGTCACCAACGATGCGGCAGTGGATGGTAGTACCGCGTTGATCGTTTATAACCGAAACAATGGCAAACTGTTTTACAATTCGGATGGAGCGATTACGGCCGCAGGCAACTCAGTGCAGTTTGCAGTACTCACGGGGAATCCCTTCTTGGGCAGCAATAGTTTTATTCTGCAAGCCTAAGAGTCGAGCCTCACAGTGAGTTGAGCCCTATAGTGAGTTGAGCCCTATAGTGAGTTGAGCCCTATAGTGAGTTGAGCCCCAAAGTTTAGCCAGGGTGCCATGGTTATGAGCCTTGTAGAAATCACTTGAGCAGGCTAGGGGCTTCAGCCCCTGGTTACAGCCGTCAGACTCTCCAAACTGATCCACTGATTCGGACAAGCTGCCTTAGATGAGTCGATCGCTTCAAAGATGTGGTTTGGAAGGAGCATTTGTTTGAGGAATATATTTTTGAGGAGTAGAAGCGGGTGATAGTTTGGGTGGGTGTGGGCTATCAACGAGGCGTGGAATGGGAGGCACTCGCGGGAGCAATTGATCAGATTTGCGTGGCGCATGGATTGGATACAGCCATGATCGCTGGCATGAGCACCATCGATCATAAGCTTGCAGATCAAGGATTAATTGAACTTTGTCAACACCGAGGATGGAAATTAGTCGGATTTTCAGCAGTTGAGTTGGCTGGGGTCGATTTGGCAACAGTTCGGGTGGACAGCAATCGGGTGACCAGCGATCGGGTGACCAGCGATCGGGCTATATTCCCTGTGATGGGCTCGGAGCAGACCGCAACGATCGTGGGAACCTCCAGTGTGGCCGTGGCAGCGGCAATTTTGGCAGCGACTCAGTGGGGTCAACCCAGGTTACGGGTCGATCGGCAGGTTAAAGGGTCGCCAGGGAAATTTATGACGATCGCAATTGCTCAAGTGGAGTTGCAGTTACCACTAAACTGCGAGAAGCTTGATTAGCAGCAGACCGCTTGAGTCTTGTACCAGAGCAATGCTTCAATGGTGAGGTGTAGATTTCTAGTTTGGGGAGAACGACTCACATGGGTGGAGCGATCGTCTATTTTGTTCTGGTTGGCGGTGCTTTTGGGACAGCGATGGCGCTGTATTTTGGTTTGCGGGCAGCCAAGCTGATCTAGCAACCGCAGGTCAATTTTAGAGGGCGGAAGTGCTGGGATTCCACTCAGCACTTGACTGCTCCTCTGGACTGTTCACCTGGATTGCTTCCTTGGGCTTCCCATCTGGACTTCCCGCATGGTTCAACCTGATGCGTATCAGTCCTGGTATTCAGCTTGCGATATTTAGATGGATTTCAAGGGCTCAAGACAGGAGATTAAACCGCTGAAGTTGCGTCTCGACGGCCGGGGGAAGTAGCTTATTTAGCTCCGTTTTGCTGCGAAATAGGACGCGATTCCCCTGAGGCAAATCAAACGGAAATTGCCCACCGATTGTCGATCGCTCCATCTGAGCCAGTAAGATTTGCTCCGATCGCTTACATTGCAAAGCATAGCCCAACTCAACACAGACTTTCGGGCTAGGAATCGGCTGAGGAGGCGACCCATCTAATTGCAAGATAGGAGTGCCATCTGCAATAAATAGCAAGCTTTTACGAATTTTTTGCATCAGCGTGCTCTTGAGGCGAGTTGCACCTTCGGTGAGCCGATGCGATTCTTCCAGTGTTAAAGGCAAACGCGATCGTTTATTTATTTTTTCGATAGTAGATTGTAGCGTTTCCCGCAACAAGTCACTAGATTCAGAATATTCAGTTTGATAACAGAGAAATATCGTTGGCTCTAAATGAGCCATCACTTCCTGCTTAGTAAAATAGATTTCATGGCTAATCAGATCAATATTCGAAATAGCATATCCGCCACTACCTTCGATATAGAATTCAACCAATTCACCTTCTAAGTAACGCTGGAACCAGAGGGACTGTTTAACCTCTTCGCTATCTTCTAGAAAGTCAGCTCGAAGTGCCGATTTGAGTAGACTATTTTTACTGAGCCGCAGATCGTGAGGGCGCTGCTCCAGTTGACGAATCGGTTCGTATTCCTGGAGATACCAGGCTTTTAAAGCAATAATTGCCATAATTGCACTTCTGTCTGTCTGGTCGTCTTTTGTAGCGATGCTGACCGCAATCTACTGATTTTTAGCCCGAATTGTTCCAGCTCTGAACTTGAGCGTAAACTTGGGCCGAAAATAAGCTTTAAAACGATAACAGCACCCGCCTGATGAAACTTCGAGTGATTTCCTCTCAATAATGATTCTATCTAGAGTTTAAAGAATTGAACCAGGAATTTCTTCAATCCATGTTGTGTTCAATTCGTCTTTTCAACTCTCTCATGACCAAAATGAGGAAATATCAACGTTTCTTTGGGGTGCTGTTTCGTTTAGACGAGACAGATGCAAATTAAACAGCGCGTTTACCTCGATTTAGCGTATGTGGACTTGGCTGTTAAATCTGCCAATGAAGCTTTATTGCTTCATGTATTCACTATATCGCCATTTCTCATAGAAACCGATCGAATGACACCAAAGTTTACTTTACGATCGATTTGGCAATACTCAGCCGGATGCAAATGAGTCATCTATGCAAGAACGTCTGAGCGATCGATCGATTCAACGCATCCAGCGAAGTAAACCATAACGCCATCCATACTAGAAAACAAGGCTTGATCACTACCTGTCGCTAAGGCTAGTGTTGAAGTGGATCACAGCTCATACTGGTAGAGCTTGCAAAAATCATCAAGCGATTTTACTTTCTGTAATTTGGTGACTCACTACTTCGTAAATTCTTTGGCAAAATTAGAAATAGAAATTCATGATTTAGGTTTAAAGAGAACCTTCAATAATCTCCAGACAGTTTCTCAGCAATTGGTAGGCAACCTGTGGCACGAGTTTTTCTAGACCAAATCTATCGACAGTTCAGTCCCACCAACACGATCGAAGCGATTACCTTTGAAGTGCCTGACGGAGCATTCTGGGTCTTGGTGGGGCCCTCAGGCTGCGGCAAATCTACCATTCTTCGGATGATTGCGGGTCTTGAAACTCCCACTGCTGGCAATCTCTATATTGGCGATCGACAGGTTAATTCAGTGCCAGCGAGAGCCAGAGATGTAGCGATGGTGTTTCAAAACTACGCTCTCTATCCCCATATGACAGTAGCGGAAAATTTGGGATTTGGGCTCAAGTTGCGCGGTGTTGATCGATCGACCTTACAACAGCAGGTGATGGCTGCCGCTCAAACGCTGGGAATTCAAGCTCTGCTCGATCGCAAACCGGGTCAGCTTTCCGGCGGCCAGCAGCAGCGGGTGGCTTTAGGACGGGCGATCGTTCGGCAGCCACAGGTCTTTTTAATGGATGAGCCCCTCTCCAACCTGGATGCCCAACTGCGGGATGAAACGCGGGCGGAACTGAAACTGTTACACCAAAAACTGGGAATCACCACCATTTATGTCACTCATGATCAAGTCGAAGCCATGACCCTGGCCGATCAAATTGTTGTGCTCAATCAAGGCAAAATTCAGCAAATCAGCGATCCACAAACCCTGTATGCTCAACCGGACAACCAAATGGTGGCGACTTTCTTGGGTAGTCCGCCCATGAATATTCTGCCCGCTCGGATTGAGGGCGATCGGCTCCGGATTGGCAATCAGGTGATTTTAATGCCTCAGTCACTGTGGGCACTATTCACCAGTTCAGGTCGTTTAACTGCTGTGAACCTGGGGATCCGCCCGGAACAGGTGCAATGGATTCATGCCACTCGATCCTCAGATCTATCCCCAGATTTACCCTCAGATCTACTCTCAGAAGACCGATCGATCCAACAGGCAGCAGATCAATCGAACCGTAGTGCAACTCTAATCGCCATCGTTACTGTCACAGAGCCCTTAGGACGGGAAGTTTTAGTCCGAGCCGAACTGTCTGGAACGATCGAACCGTTGATTTTGCAATTTTGGGCGACGGCGGATCAAGCAATCCGAGTCGGCGATCAGGGATTGTTGCAATTTAAGCTCGCTGATCTGTATGGGTTCGATCCAGAAACGGGTGAGAATTTACAGTTGCAACTCCGACATTGATCATCGCTCTGCCAATCTAGACAAAGGGGGCTCCGTTGGCTTTTTTTTGTGCATACCATTTTGATGGATAGGATGGCCTTCCTGATCGACCATTTCAACGTTAAAGCGATACCCGACATTGCGAACGGTTTGGATTAGGCTGGGTTGGCGCGGATCAATCTCAATTTTCTTACGGAGTGATAGCACATGGGTATCCACGGTGCGATGATTGTCGATCTCATCGGGCCAGGCCTTACGCAAGAGTTCCGATCGACTGAGGGGCGTGCCACCGGCCTGGGCCAGCACATAAAGCAGGCTAAATTCCTGAGGAGTCAGGTCAATGAACTCATTTTTGAACCGAACCCGACGCTGTACCAAGTCAATTTTCAGATCGCCATAATCCAGTAAGGCAGGAACTGCCATCGTGCGACTACGACGAGTTAAGGCTTCAACCCGGGCCAAAAATTCCTGCATTCCAAAGGGTTTAGTCAGGTAATCATCCGCTCCGGCGCGCAACCCTGTGACAATATCCGTTTCGCTATTGCGGGCAGATAACATCAAAATTAAGGCCTGGTGCTGTTGTTGCAGCCAACGACAAAACTCTAATCCATCACCATCGGGCAATTCCGAATTCAGGATCACCAGATTTGGCTGCCGATTTAAAAACACTTCCCTGGCTTGCTGCAAATCAGCCGATTGGTAGACCCAATAGCCCACCTGCTGCAAGTGCCAGCCCAGTAACGATCGCAAATGGGGATTCCCCTCAACAATTTGGATACCAACAGCGCCCACAGGTTCCGTCTTATTTATAGGTCTGCAAGTTAAGGCTAACAAAGCATTTGTCAAGGTTTTGTAACCACTGCTACGTCCCTTTCCTGATTTCGGGTTGAGGGGGCTGATCCCTCGGCTCCTGTCCGGGGGCTTCCACGCAATCCATCAACCAAAGGGCACAAATCTACCGGGAGGGCTCGGTAAACCCGTTACAATAAAGGGAATCGATAAAAGGAATTGATCAGGGGAATCGGCCGCTCAAATCCTATCCTGCTGTTGACGGATTGATGCCCTAATGGGAAGAAAAGTGGAAGAATCCGAACTGGTAGTAAACGAGGAGAAACTTCGATCGCCCCCACTGGGTATACTAGACTATCTAACTAGACCCATGTCAATTAGAGGTTCATCGTACTGCTTAACCCACTGTTGTCATTGTTGAACTCACTGTTTTCCCTGAGTGTTTCGCCTTAAGGAGGCTTGTCTATCGATCGATTGCTGTCAATATGTTGCCCTGTAACGGTGCGCCGGCCCGTTTCGAGTCAGGGAAGTTTAGTGAGCAATTGCTGTCGTTTAGGCAACGTTAGTTAAATCAATCTATGCTTCAGGATGCCCTTACGATTCGCTATTATCAGCGGCTGACCGATGCTCTGGTTGAGCAATGGAACCGTGGTTATCGTTTTGATGAGCTGCGCCTCTATATGGATGGCTACCTAGCTGCTCTCCGCCAGAGTGATGCGATCGAGCCTTATCAAATCAACCGACTGGAAGAAGAAACCATTCGCTTCCTCTACGATCCCTCTAACTTCGAAATGACCCAAGCTGAGCCTGATTATCGTTAAGGTTAGTCCCCCATTCGAACCCGCCGATCACATCTCTAAACTCAGGCTGAGCCTTCAGGTTGATCCTTACCGATAGCTATCTGACTGATCGGACTGGGTTGTGTCTGGATTAGTCGCTCTGGATTAATCGCTCTGCCGAGGCAGAGAGGTTTGCGGTTGCTCAGGTTTTCTCTTGACCGGGTTCTGCATTTTGCCACCCCAGCAAAAGTCCCGGAGTTGAGTTGCTTGAGCGCAGCAAGCAGAGTTCTCGAACCACCGGGAATTTTAATCTAGCTATTCAGGTCAATCTTTCAGGTCAATCTTTCAGGTCAATCTTAGGAAGCGAGCGCCACTTCTACGATCTGCTGAAGTTCTCCCTTTTGATAAAGTTCGATCAGAATGTCAGAGCCACCCACAAATTCGCCATTAATATACACTTGCGGGATCGTCGGCCAGGCGGAATATTCCTTAATGCCCTGCCGAATCTCTGGATCGGAGAGCACATCGCAAGTTTCAAACGGCACGCCCAACACGTTCAGAATTTGAACTACGTTGTTGGAGAAGCCACACTGAGGCATCAGCTTGGTGCCCTTCATGAAAACCATGATCTTGTTGTCTTTTACCAACTCATCGATCCGCTGTTGCACTTCTGGTGTCATATTGCTTAAGCAACCTTGCTAAATCTGGACTAAACTCTATCTACGTTCCATACTATCTGTTCTATCAAATAGCGCAGCCGATCGAGGTATTGAGATTCATCTGGCTAGAACCTATTGATCTATCAATCTTGCTCGTCCATTGGTGAATCCACTCCAACTGGTCAGGCGGCTGTCTGGTTAGGCAGGCTGTTGAGCAGCCCAATCTTGCGGAGTGTAGGTTTTCATGGTTAAGGCATGGATCGCCTCAGAAGACATGGCCGTTTGCAGCGATCGATAGACCAGTTGATGGCGCTGCACCAGTCCTTTCCCTTCAAATTGGGAAGAAACCACCACCACCTGGTAGTGATCGCCTCCGCCGGTCAAATCCTGCACCTGAACTTCGGCATCCGGCAGTCCGGTTTTGATCATAGATGCAACTTGATCTGGGCTAACCATTGTGTCTCCTCTCACAAGCTGATAATTCGGTTGACATACTAGATTGACATGCTTAGAACTCTAACCGGAACCCCAATCGGTACCTGTTGGTTCTGCTCCCCTTTCAGTCCATCGCTGAAGGTCATCACTTCATTAAAGTCATCACTTATATAAGGTAGCCGTTTTTCCCTCACCTGAAGCAAGCCTTACTCTTGCAGCTCTATTTTGGGACTTGATCGGGGCGGAGCCATTAGGGGGTAGGGGCATCTCCAGTACGCGGAAATGGAGTTGCCACAAATCCTAATTCAAATAACTGCTGATATGCTTTCTGCCCCAGGTCACGGGTGGGGTTTTGGCTCCGAATAATCTGTACCAGCAGGGGTACGGCTAACTCTGGTTTATTTTGAGCCCGGTGAACCAATGCCAACTGATAGGTAGCTTCATCTCGCATTTGGGCGGTTTCAAACGCTTGCCGCCGCTGTTCTTCTGCAATTCTGGTGTCAATCCCGGCAAAGCTACCCGCTAACTCCTGATAAAAATTGGAAAGTTGATTGAAGACCTGCCGTGCCTGTTGGAGTTTGGTGATTGCCAACTCGTAGTCTTGCCCTGCAACCGCGCCGTTGGCTTCACTCATGAGTCGTTGCCCCCCCTGGATACTCAAAATCCCTTGTGACAACGGCCGCAGGTCTTGATTGTCGATCAAAGCTGGGTCGGAAGTTGTTCCATCCTCTGTTTCGGGGAGCGGCGTTTGCGCCTGAGCCAATTGAGGAGTTGAAAATGCTAGCGCCAATATGCCGCAAAGCAGAAACAATTTAGATTTTTGGAGTTTTGAGGAAGCTGGGATTGCAGCAGACGATGGCATGAAACTATTCCACAAAGGTTTGTATACACAGACGGGTTTGATCTTAGGGAATCTTACCATTGCAGTTCCGCTCAAGTTTAAATTCTTTCGATCGCAATCCAGCGGATCATCTCTAGAACAGGCTCTCTTTGAGACTCTCTCTAGACCCTGAAGTTTCCGGGATAGACAATCTCTAGACTGCGAACTCTAGACTGCGAAGTTCCAACAAGGTTCCAACAAGGTTCCAACAAGGTTCCAACAAAGTTCCGACAAGGTTCCAACAAAGTTCCGACAAGGTTCCGATCGATTGTCAGACCGAATGACCAGACTAGCTTTCAGGCATTTTCAGGCATTGATGGATCGATGCTCGTCCCGACTCAGCCCTGCTCAACCCTCAAGCAGTGAGCTGATCGAGCTTTCCTCTTCCTAACCCCATCCGTGAATTGCCTTTCCAGAAAATCTACCTCGTTCTCGGCAGAAAGCAATAGAATACATGGTCAGTGTAGGGATCTGGAAATTGCGGGTGAGTGCGTTGAGATGGGTGAATTGCGGTTAGTGAATGGGGGAGAACGGCATGGCAGATAGCCTGACAGATAGGCCGCAGGAGCTGCCGATCGCTGAAGCAAACCCTCAAAATGCAGCCGCTGCCACGCTATTGCTGCGCGGCGGAGAAGCCTTGGCAGTTACCCTTGTTCTGGATCGGATTGCCCTGATTCCTGCGCTCGGAACCACTCTCGCTGAGATTTCGACTCAGATTTCGACCAGTATTGCAACCGATTTGGGCGATCCTGGTTTGGGCGATCCTGGTTTGGGCGATCCTGGTTTGGGCGATCCTGCTGCGAGATTACCGATCGTGCCAATCGTGGATGATCTGGTCGCTATTCAGTGGTTCGATCGTCCTGGAGCAATCGATCCTCCTCATGCCGATCGCCTGCATCAGGTTCTGGAGAGCCTACAAAGGTCAGAGCGGGTTCATTTTGTTAGCCCAGTTTATGCACTCAATTGCAGTCCAGGCACCTTTGTTTATCCAACGAACCAACTGACGCTGCAATTTCAGACCTCGATCTCATCAGAACGGATGCAGCAAATTACCCGACCGCTGGGTTTGCAAATTCTTAAGCTGGTAGCTGGAGTCCCCAAAACTTTTGTGTTTCAGGTAACAGGGGCGATCGATCCCATCAAATTAGCGATGGAATTGAGCCGCTTGCCTGAACTGGTGCGGGTTGAACCTAATATTGCCGTGATGCGTCAGCCTTGCTACCGACCTCGCGATTCCGATTATGGCAAGCAATGGTATCTCCAAAATGAAGGCGGAGAAGCCTTGGCGGCCGGGTCACATATTTTCGCAGAAGCCGCTTGGAATCTGGGACGGGGTAAGCGATCGATCGCCGTTGCCGTGGTTGATGGCGCGATCGATCTGAGTCATGCAGATTTTCAAAGCGAAGGCAAGCTGGTTTCACCTTTGAACCTCCGCCCTCAGCCGATTCATGCTACCGATGCACCGATGGATTCTGACCAGCACGGTACGGTGATCGCCCAAATTGCAGTGGCGAATGAAACGGGCAAAGGCCGGGTAGGAGTGGCTCCTGGGTGCGCCTTAATGCCGATCCAGGTGGGCGATTTCTTCGATGATCAAACCATTGAGCAAATTAGCCACTGGGCGATCGAGCAAGGAGCCGATGTTGTTTGCTGGAGTTGGAATGCCGCAGCCGTCCATTTTCCTCTTTCCTTACGGCAGCAAGTGGCGCTGGCCCAGATGGTGCAGCAGGGACGGGATGGTCGGGGAGCCGTGCTGATTGTGGCGGCAGGAAATGCTGATCGTCCGATCGATGGACAGGTTGAGGAACGAGACAACTGGCAGATCCGCCCAGATGAGCCAACCCAGAGTTACCTAACACCTCCTGCTCAACCCCTCCGTTGGTTAAACGGATTTGCAATTCATCCGGATAGCCTGACCGTTGGAGCCTGCACCAGCGTGAATCAAAAGTCCGCTGCCAGCAATTGGGGCTGTGGCATTAGCCTGGTTGCTCCGAGTGGTCAGAGTCTGCCAACCCTGATGACAGAAGGTTACGGCAAGATCACGCTACCGCCCTTATCTCAGGTGGAGCAAGCCGGATTGTCTTCACTACAACACGATCAACCCTTACCGATCGGAGGGACTTCAGGCGCAAGCGCGATCGTGGCAGGGGTGGCCGCTCTCATTCTGTCGATCAATCCGGAACTGACGGCCCGGCAAGTTCGGCAAATTTTAGAGCAAACGGCCGACCGGATTATGGATCGTCGCTCGGATCCCCCAGCAGAACCCTCGATCGGTAGCTATGATGCGGATCGCTATTCCGTTTGGTATGGGTATGGCAAGGTCAACGCCGTCAAGGCCGTTCAATTGGCCCAACAGTTGGTGATGCCGCTGCCTTTACCCTATCGCTGGCAAGAATTCCCCAACCGGGTGCGGTTAGCCATTCCCGATGGTGATCCCAATGGAGTCATGAGTTCGATCGCTGTTGCTGAAACCACGCGCATCTGTGATTTGGAGGTCAATGTCGAAATTGACCACGAGTTTCTCGGCGATCTGGTGATTGCCCTGATTCCCCCTTGGGGCACCTCTATCCCACTGCAAAGTCGCTCTCTCGGTCGCCTCACCCAACTCAAAACCACCTATTCCCTAGAAAATACTCTTTGGCTAAAATCAGCCTTGAATCGATCGCCCCAAGGTACCTGGAAGCTACATATCATTGACCTAATTCCGAGTCACACTGGGCATTTAGTGCAATGGCAGCTCAATCTGGGCATTTAAAACCAGGGTCGAAGCCAGTTGAATGATTGGGTTGGCCGATCGAGCCTCGAAGGGGAAGGTAGCTAGAATGATGTCGCAGACCAGTTGGCGCACTCGACTCAGCCTTAGAACTAGATTCTGGCTTGGGCTGGGGATGGGAGTTTGTATAGGGGTTTATATAACAGTGGCAAGCTGGATTGTTGGGACAGCTTGGAATCCTGCTTTAGCCGCCGAAACGCAGAGTTGCCGCCAAACAATACAGCATCAGGTCTGTATTTTGAGCATTCAGCGGAGTGCTAAAAATTATTGGGAATACCGAGCAGCCGTCAGCATTGATGGGCTCCCACGCCCAGTTGAAATTTATAACTGTCGCGATCGGATTCGCATCCTCAAGGATGGTGGTTCAATCCCGTTTCAGCCCGGTGATGCCGGAGAGGTCGTTTGCCGATTATTTAAGAGAAACGGTTGATTGCAATCATTTCCATCCATAATGATCTCCATCCCTGGATTGCCTCCTCTCATGGATGATCTCGATCGATCGTTGCGCTTTAGTGGGACTATAGATCATTGTGCCTGAAAGTTATAAACTGTAAAAAAGGGTAATAGGTATAGTTACTTACTGTTTTGATCAGTGAGTTATTGTACAGAAGTCCCGATTATTCTAAAGTCCGAATAGAGTGTTCGTATTCAACCTGACCAGGCTGCTTCAATTTCATCGATTTATCTAATCGATCGAAGAGCCCATCCAGTTGAAGTTCCAATCCGTCCGATCTCCTGTCCACCGCGTTAGCCGTTGTTGAGTAGAAGTAAGTCATGGCTGTTGCAACAACCCAATCCCTCGAAGAACTTTGCGTCAATTCGATTCGATTCCTGGCGATCGATGCCGTTGAAAAAGCCAAGTCTGGACATCCCGGCTTGCCCATGGGTGCTGCTCCGATGGCGTTTGTGCTCTGGGATCAGTTCATGCGGCACAATCCCAAGAGCCCAACCTGGTTCAACCGCGATCGTTTCGTCCTTTCTGCGGGTCATGGCTGCATGTTGCAGTATGCCCTGATGTATCTGACCGGCTACGATAGCGTGACACTGGACGAAATCAAAAACTTCCGGCAGTGGGGCTCTAAAACCCCCGGTCACCCTGAAAACTTTGAAACCTTGGGCATTGAAGTCACTACTGGCCCACTGGGTCAAGGGATCGCCAATGGAGTAGGACTAGCAATTGCCGAAGCCCACCTAGCCGCTAAGTTCAATAAGCCCAATCTCACCCTGGTTGATCACTATACTTACGTGATTTTGGGCGATGGCTGCAATATGGAAGGGGTGTCTGGGGAAGCTTGCTCGCTAGCGGGTCACCTGGGATTGGGTAAGTTGATTGCCCTCTATGATGACAACCACATCTCCATTGATGGCTCTACCGACATTGCTTTCACTGAAGATGTGTCAAAACGGTTTGAAGCCTACGGTTGGCATGTGTTGCATGTCGAAAATGGCAACACCGATCTGGCAGCAATTGCCAAGGCGATCGAAACTGCCAAAGCAGTCACCGACAAGCCGACGATGATTAAGGTGACAACGACGATCGGCTATGGCTCGCCCAACAAACAAAATACGGGCGGTGTCCATGGGGCTCCTCTGGGTGGTGATGAAATTAAACTGACCCGTGAAAATTTGGGTTGGAACTACGACTCGTTTGTGGTGCCAGATGATGCCCTGAGCCACATGCGGCAAGCGATCGAGCGGGGTGCCAGCCAGGAAGCGGAATGGAACGAGGTTTGGGCTCAGTACAAAACCCAGTATGCCGAAGAAGCTGCCCTGTTTGAGCGGATGCTGAGTGGCAAGCTGCCAGAAGGCTGGGAGAAAGTGCTGCCCGTTTACAAGCCAGAAGATAAAGCCCTGGCCAGCCGCAAACATTCAGAAATTTGCCTCAACAAGATCGCCGAAGTCTTACCCGAATTGATTGGCGGATCGGCTGACCTCACCCACTCCAACCTGACTGAGCTGCATTGCTCTGGTGACTTCCAGAAAGGGCAATACGAAAACCGCAACATCCACTTTGGCGTGCGGGAACATGGCATGGGCGCGATCTGTAACGGAATTGCCCTGCATGGATCGGGACTCATTCCCTATGGAGCCACCTTCTTGATCTTCACCGACTACATGCGGAATCCCATCCGCCTGTCAGCTCTGTCCCATGCGGGTGTGATTTGGGTGATGACTCACGACTCGGTGGCCTTGGGTGAAGATGGCCCAACTCACCAGCCCGTGGAAATTATCGCGGCATTGCGGGCGATCCCCCAACTTACCGTGATTCGCCCAGCCGATGGTACCGAAACTTCTGGGGCTTACAAAGTGGCGATCGAAAATGCCAAAGCTAACCGGCCGACTCTGATGGCCTTCTCGCGGCAAAATCTGCCCAACTTGGCAGGTAGCTCGATCGAGGGAGTCAGCAAAGGTGCCTATAGTGTCATCGATTGTGAAGGCACCCCTGAGTTGATTTTGATCGGCACAGGTTCGGAAGTAGGGCTCTGTGTGGATGTCGCCGCTAAACTCTCGGCTGAAGGTCGCAAGGTACGAGTGGTTTCCATGCCTTCTTGGGAGCTGTTTGAAGCTCAAGATGCCGCTTACAAAGAATCTGTCCTGCCCAAAGCCGTCACGAAGCGTCTGGCAGTGGAAGCGGGAATCAGCATGGGCTGGTGTAAGTACATGGGGGCAGAAGGCGATATTGTGGCGCTCGATCGATTTGGGGCATCGGCTCCCGGTGGCACCTGCATGGAGAAGTTTGGCTTCACGGTTGATAATGTGCTATCCAGAGCAAAAGCTCTATTGGGTTAAGTGGCTTAATTCCACCCCCATGACTTAGGTTTTGACCTCAATCAACATCTGCCCTCCCAAGTGGGGGGCTTTTTGTTTTCAGTACATTCGATCGGGGGAGTTTTTCTTTTCAGTACAATTAAAAGGGCATTCCTTCCGCTAGTTCTCCCAACTCGCTCCATCCCTTCATTCGGCTCCGTCATGACTCCAGAAAAACCGCTTGGTTCCGTGATTCAAGGCTCCCTCAGTCAAGGCTTGGAAGTGCGCCTCCATGCCAATGTGTTGGTCGAAGATATGCGTGTTGGCAAGTTTTTGGTGGTTCAAGGGGTGCGATCGCGCTTTTTTTGTATGTTGACCGATGTTTCCTTGGGGACGGCAAGCCAGCGCATTTTGGCCAATCCGCCAGAACCCAGCAACCAGTTTTTGCAGGAAGTTTTGGCCGGTACGGGCACCTTTGGTACGATCAATCTCTCACCTATGCTGATGTTTACGCCCAAGGATGAAGAGCAGGAAACTCGCCCCAAGCAGGCAACCAAAGCGAAAGTCACCTCCAAAACTATCTCGAAAACCGCATCCTACGAAGCCAATACCAACAGCGTCGAACTCTCTCCGGTCAAAACTATTCCCAGTCACTTCAGTCAGGTGTATGATGCGGCCGATCGAGACTTTCGAGCCGTATTTGGTTGGGAAGATGATCCCCATCGCCGTAACTTTGTGATTGGTCAGCCGATCGATATGGATGTGCCCATTTGTCTCGATCTGGATCGATTTGTGGAACGCAGCAATGGCGTGTTCGGTAAATCGGGCACAGGGAAATCGTTCCTCACCCGGCTGTTGCTGTCTGGGATTATCCGCAAGCGGGCTGCCGTCAATTTAATTTTCGACATGCATTCCGAGTATGGCTGGGAAGCGACGCGGGAGGGTAAACAGTTCAGTACCGTCAAAGGATTGCGGCAGTTATTTCCAGGGCAAGTACAAATTTATACGCTTGATTCAGAATCGACGCGGCGGCGTGGCGTGCGAGATGCCCAAGAACTCTATATCAGCTATGACCAGATTGAAGTGGAAGACCTCATGCTGGTGCGGGGGGAGCTGAACCTGTCAGAAGCCAGTTTGGAAAATGCGATCATTCTGCGCAACGAGTTCGGCAAGTCCTGGATTTCGCGGCTTCTATCGATGAGCAATGAGGAAATTCAAGAGTTCTGTGAAGTCAAGATGGGTAGCAAATCCTCCATCATGGCCTTACAACGCAAGCTGACCCGCCTGGATGATATGAAATACTTGCGAGCCACCTCACCCAAAAACTACGTCAATCAGGTGTTGGAGTCGCTGGAAGCCGGTAAACATGTAGTGGTGGAGTTTGGCTCCCAGTCCAACATGCTTTCCTACATGCTGGCCACCAATATTATTGCCCGCCGCATCCATGCCAGTTATGTGCATAAGGCGGAGCGGTTTCTCCAAACGAAAAACCCGAGTGATCGCCCTTTACAACTCGTGATCACCATTGAAGAAGCCCACCGATTTCTGGATCCCGCCACCGTTCGACAGACAATTTTTGGCACGATCGCTCGAGAGATGCGGAAGTATTTCGTCACCCTCTTAGTAGTTGATCAACGCCCTTCGGGGATCGACAATGAGGTGATGTCCCAGGTAGGCACCCGGATCACTGCTTTATTGAATGATGAGAAAGATATTGATGCGATTTTTACGGGGGTTTCCGGTGGGCAGGCTTTGCGATCGGTGTTGGCAAAACTGGATTCGAAGCAGCAGGCGTTAATTCTGGGCCATGCAGTGCCCATGCCGGTAGTGGTGCGCACCCGTCCCTACGACGAAACCTTCTATGCCGAAATTGGCGATACACCTTGGGAAGACTTACCTTCAGAAGCGATTTTCCGGGCGGCCGAGGCTGCAAAAGCCGATCTGGGATTTTAAGGCAGTTAGCGCCCCCAGACCCACCTAGCCATGAGTCCAGCTATGAGCCTGGCCATTAGTACGGTAATCACGAGGGGCTGACCGTACCTCTGCATGATTGAGCAAGCCGGATGATCAAAGAAACGCCCTGGATTACTGCTATCCAGTCGTAATTCCTCATCATATCTTGCTCCACCCCTGTCTATGGCAAAAAATTTAGTAAGTTCATCCGATCGGATGAATTCACGACGCTTTACTGGAGATTAAAGTTGTACTACTATAGTATATAGTCAAACTCATAACGATTCCGACTAAGCCATTTACTCAGCTATTTCCAGTTCACCTGAGTCCGCCTGCTTCCCCTCTATCCCGTTTTGCCCGTTGCAGCTTCATTCTTCACCCATTTTGCTCACTGTTTGTTTTGCGGTCTGTTCCTCTGTCGTTGCTGTTTTGTGAGTCACTGTCTTCTGTGAGTTACTGTCTTCTGTGAGTCACTGTCTTAGGGTTAGATGCCTTAGCCGATTACAGTTTTGGAGAGCGCCATTGTTAGGATAGTTTCCTGTATCCAATCAGCATTTGGGTTGGGGATGTTACACAGGTGGTTTCTGTAGCATCCTGTCAACACTGAAGAGCAGACTGATCGAAGTTAGTTTGGGGTTTAATTCGGGTTCAAATAATTTGGGTTCAAATAATTCGGGTTCAAACTTTGAGGACAGAACGATATGCTTCGTTCGTTGCAACAGTTATTTATTTTATGGGTCGTAGTCATTAGACGATTGTGATGGATTCAGTGTGATCTATTCCATTGTTCTACCAAGTTGGGACGGATCTAGGTCTTGGATGGAATCCTAGCTGGAACCCTGCTGGTTGCAACCTTGATCGAAGCGTTGAGTTGGGAGATCGACTCTAAACCCGTAATTAAGCTCAATGATAGCTTAGCCCGTCACCTGTTCTACCCCCGTCACCTGTTCTACCCCCGTCACCTGTTCTAACAATTCTCACCTGCTTTTACTATTCTATCGTTTGCATCACAGATTTCGCTTCAGCAGCATTCGCCTTAACAGTCGCCTTAACAGTTATCTCTTTTGTGATTTCTCGCCGCTTCAATTTAGTTTCTTTTGCTTTTCTGGAAACCTGTGTTTCCTGTTTCCCCCATTCTTCATAACCCTGTTCGAAGGAGTTCAATAGATCCATGTCAACCACAAACCTCGAAACCAAAAAAACAAAGACGACTCAGCCACTCTTTACCGTAGACATGGTGCGCACCTATCTGCATGAGATTGGGCGAGTTCCTTTGCTGACCCACGAACAGGAGATCGTCTACGGCAAACAGGTTCAGCAAATGATGGCGTTATATGACCTACGGGAAGACCTGATCGCCAAGCTAGATCGGGAGCCTAGCCAGACTGAGTGGGCAGCAGCAGCGCAGATCAGCGAATCTGAACTGGAAAAAACTTTGCGCATCGGTCAGCGGGCTAAACAAAAGATGGTGGAAGCCAATCTGCGGCTTGTAGTCGCGATCGCCAAAAAATACCAGAAGCGCAATCTGGAATTTTTGGATCTGATTCAAGAAGGGACGCTTGGTCTGGAACGAGGGGTCGAAAAGTTTGACCCGACCCGGGGCTATAAGTTTTCCACCTATGCCTACTGGTGGATCCGGCAAGCGATCACCCGAGCCATTGCTCAGCAAGCCCGCACAATTCGTCTACCCATCCACATCACTGAAAAGCTGAACAAAATCAAGAAAGTGCAACGTGAACTCACCCAGAAACTGGGTCGTAGCCCCAGTCCAGCGGAGATTGCGACCGCACTGGAGTTAGATACCAGTCAGATCCGCGAGTTTCTGATGATGGCGCGTCAACCCGTATCGCTTGATTTGCGCGTTGGTGACAACCAAGATACCGAGCTGCAAGATCTGCTAGAAGATGAAAGCGAAAGTGCTTCACCCGAAAGCTTTGCCACCCAAGAGTCGCTGCGCCGCGATCTGGAAGGAATGCTATCGGAGCTGACCCCGCAACAACGAGAAGTGATTGTTTTGCGCTTTGGGCTGCAAGATGGGCATGAACTGTCCTTGGCTAAAGTGGGTCAGCGGATGAACATCAGCCGGGAGCGGGTGCGCCAGCTCGAACGGCAAGCGCTCGATCATTTGCGTCGTCGTAAAGCTACTGTGAGAGGCTATTTAGCCAGTTAAGCCCGTTGCAGCCTCGTTCAGGAGTTCGCCAAGGTAGAGGAGACTACCCTCTCCTCCCTGACAAGGCTGCTAGCGGTTTGCTCAGGGGGCTGGATCGCCGATCGATTTGGGGTGCTACAAGGCACCTTTTTTGATCTGAGTGAACATTTTGATCTGAGTGAACATTTTGAGCTGAGTGAACAAATGTAACCCCCTCAAGTCTGACCCATAGGATGAACCGAAGGGTCGATGTGGGCTAGAGACAGACTCAACTAAATTAGAAGTCAAGTTCGCTGAATCCCTAAAATAACTTTGACTTAGCCATGCTTGCTTCGCAAAGAACTTTAAAAAACTTGCGGCAAGTTTTCTGGAATTTAACAGAGTGCTGCTGTAGTCCCTCTCAGTGATGGGAATTTTAGAGTTAACCAGCGTATTGCAACGATATGTTGCTGCATTGTGTAAAGTCTTTCCTGGACTCATCAGGTGATATTCACCTTTCCAGTAGAGTGAAGGTATATTTTATCGGCTTTTAAGCGCAATACAAGCAGTTTTTAGCAGAAATAGAGACTTTAGCAGAAATAAGGAGGAAACTACGGTGTTTAACAATCAAAATCGCGCATCTCGGCCGTGGCGTACTCTAGTGCAAGTTGTGGAAAAGCCGATCGTCGGCTTGGTGTTGTCCTTCGGATTAGCAGCCGGAGCGATGGCATTGCCCTCAGCCAACTCTGAACCTACCGATGCAAATCCTACTCCTGCGACTGATACGCTCGATTCTGCTCCAACCTCCGCTTTGAGCGACGGAGTGTATCTGTATGGTCAGTCTCCTGAACCTAACCAAATTGGCTCAGAATATCTAGTATTTGAAGTGGCGGCTGGTCAGGTCATTGGTGGCTTCTATATGCCCCGTTCTTCCTTCGACTGTTTCTACGGCAATGTTGAGGCTGACAAGCTGGCCCTAACTGTGATCGACAGCTATGAACAAACCCGTCATCCTTACGATGTGGCTTTGCAATCCGCCGGTGATGTGGCTCAAGCAAATGGAAATACTGCTGTACCACTAGGGTTAGAGGGATATCATCGTATCGACACCCTCAGCGAAACCGATCAGCAAGTGCTCGCAACCTGTAGAGCAGATCAGGTGCGGGGCGAGTAGTTGCAGGGGCTGGCAGGTTTCCCAATTCTGATCACTGAATATTCCAGCTATTCAACCTTTTTTCTATCCCGAAAAATCACAGTGGGTACAAGGCAAGGAGAAGAGTAATTCTCTCGATGCTTTGTATCTTTTTATTTTTCTTCTTCCCTATGCAATATCTTTTGTATCAACATCTTTTGCAGCAACGAGTTCAACAAATTTAGATGAGCCAGTTTTCCATCCAAATTACTGCTTATTCCGAGGCGGCGGCTGATATTCAGGCAGTACGGACAGCCGTTTTTCATCAAGAACAAGGGATCGATCCAGCCTTAGATTTCGATGGCTATGATGCTGCCTGTCAACATATTCTGGTCTATGCTAATCATCAACCGATCGGGACAGCTCGCATTCGCTTCTTGACTCCTCAACTCGCTAAGATTGAGCGGGTGGCTGTGCTGGCTGATTATCGAGGACAGGGAATTGGCTCACAGATTGTGCAAACCGCTGTCAGTGACTTAGATCAGAAAAACATTGCAGAAAGTAAAGTTCATGCTCAAATTCATGCTACAGCGTTCTATTTGAAGTTAGGATTTAAACCATGTGGAGCAGCGTTTTATGAAGCTGGTTTGCCCCATCAAGAAATGCGAAGAAGCCACCCAAATCGAAGCCCGATCACCACGCCCAGCAGGGTTGAATGACTGACAGGGTTGAATCGACAATTAACTTCAGGCAATTAGCTTCAGACGCATCTATTACATTTTCTATCCGTGCTGACTTCTCACCATCGTCACCTCTGACAACCTCACTAACATCATCTGTTGTACAGTCGGGAGTTCGTCATGTCCTGATAACTCAGGCTAGAAGAATAAGTTTTGTAATGGATCCTGTCGTTGTTTGAGCCGATATCCAGTGAATTGAAAGGATGGTAGATCCCCACCGAACTTTGAATTGACTGGCGAGTCATTGTTGTAGGATGGCGACTGACTCAAGGTTTTACCTTAATTGCCTGAGATTGCCTGAAATTGATCGATCGGTAATTAAGGATTGGTACTCGCAGTTTTAATCTTCGATCTACCCTTTGGCATAGGTCATCCTGCTGATTGTGCTTCCTTGAGAACTTTGCGATCCTATTCTTGGAAGCAATTCGTCAAGATTCCATCACACAATTGCAGCTCATTGAGATTATTTCGAGGGATCTTTCTACTGTCTTGCTTTTAATTCCCTTCGGTGTGTGGATTGTTCTTCTCTTCAGTTGCTCATACGCTTCGTTTAGCTCATTCCTTTAAAACAGATTTCAAAATTATCATGAAAACCGAGAATCAATGCCCTTGCTGCTCCGAACCCCTTCTCCGCCATGCCCGCCACGGCTCAGTCTACTGGTTTTGTTCCCACTGCTGGCAAGAAATGCCTAATTTTTTAGAAATGGTGGAGAAGAAACCTGAGAGACTTTTGGTTTCCTCCCGGCGTTGATGTCAATTGAGCCTCCCTTTAAGCTGGATAGGTAATCTGGGTAGAAGGCAAATACCGATACAAAGTATCTCGTTGCTGGGCTGGTCGTTCGATGCGATGGATCGCAGCTCGTAAATCAGCCTCAGTTTGGCAAGTTCCGCCTTGGGCACCTGCCATTGTGGTGATGTGCTCCTCCATGAGAGTGCCGCCAATATCGTTACAACCCCACTCCAGAGCGATCGTTGCTCCTGCCAAACCTAACTTAACCCAACTCGGTTGATGGTTAACAATCCAGTTGCCTAAATAAATGCGAGCCACTGCCATCAGCAAGAGAGCATCATCTAAATTCGGCTGATCCCGTCCTACCCGTCGTCGCAAGGGCTTGGGGGCATCTTGCCCTACAAAGGGAAGGAGGATGAATTCGGTGAAGCGAGCGGCAGCATCTTGATCGATCGCCTGCTGTTGTAGCCTGCGTAACTGCTGGAGATGATGCATCTGCTGGGCGGGAGTTTCAATATGACCAGAAAGCAAGGTGCTGGTGGTCGGCATGCCCATCTGGTGGGCTGTACTGACAATTTCGAGCCAGGTAGCGCTATCAATTTTCTCTGGGCAAATCACCTTCCGCACTTCATCGTCCAATACTTCAGCCGCTGTACCAGGCATTGAGCCAACCCCGGCTTCCTGAAGGGCAGCGATCACTTGGGCATAGCTCAACCCATCCTGACGAGCAATAAATTGTACCTCCTGGGGCGAGAAGGCATGAAGATGGAGTTGGGGAAAGGCCGATCGCAAGTGGGTGACTATATTCAGGTAATAGTCTAGAGCGCGGCCATGGATTTGGGCTGCCGGATTTAATCCACCCTGCATACAAATTTCTGAAGCTCCCTGGGCAACCGCTGCCGCTGCTTTAGTCAGGATTACTTCCGTGTCTAACCAATAGGCACCTTCCTGATCCGGATCGCGACGGAAGGCACAGAAACTGCAATGCTGTTCACAAATATTCGTAAAATTGATGTTGCGGTTGATCACATAGGTGACCGTCTCTCCACTCTGTTGTTGACGGAGCTGATCCGCAGTCGCTTGAATCGCCGCTCGGTACATTGGATCAGACTGTTGCAGGAGTAGAATGCCATCCGCTTCCGAAATATCTTGACCGTTTAAGGCACGATCGAGGATTTGCCGAATCGAGGAGGTGGTTATTGGAGCAACCATGGATCACGCTTATCTTTTGTCTACCTTTTTATCATGACGCGATTTATCAAGATCATCAGCAATTGCAATCAGATCCCTCAATTTTTCCAGGTAGACGCTCTCGTCAGAAGGAGCAGAATCAAGTATCATTAAATCACTATCATCTTTTGTTTAATCATCATTATTACTCTATGTCATCTGTGCTTCGCAGTTTTGCTGTGCTTCGCCGTCTTGAGCTTAGAGTGCGATCGATCTAACAAAGAGGATAGCGATTGAAGCAGACGGATGATCAATCGAGCATGGGTTGATTTCGTCATGTTTAGCTGTGATTAGCGCTAGTCGATTACTCGCGCAGCGAGGGAATGGGGATCTTGTGTTAGAAGCTTGTGTTTTTGCCACCATATTATGCGGATTCTTTGGCATCATCTGGAAGAAAAACTTCTTGATGAAGATCATCTCAATGGATGTGATGAGCACCGGAGTCGTTGCCTATTATGTCTTGATCGCTGCTCGGGGTGGCTTGTTAACCCCGATTTTTGCGGATGACGGAGATCTGAGCAGGATGGGATCGAACGGGCTGAATGCCTATGCTGACCCGGTACCGCAGGCAGTCATTTTAACGGCAATTGTGATTGGATTATCGATTCAGGCATTGATGCTGGTTGGTGTCATGAAGCTGTCTCGGAACAATCCCACTCTGGAAACCAGCGAGATTGAAAAAAATAATATGCCATGAATACCCTATCCATCCTCTGGATTGTCATTCCATTCTTTATCGGTTTCGTTATTTATCTGGTTCCAAAGTTCGATCGCTACTTAGCTCTAAGTATGGCGATCCTTTCCACTGCCTATGGAGCCGCGCTATTCGCCAATCCATCTCCTTTAACATTACAACTTCTCGACAGCTTCGGGGTAACACTGGTTATTGATCCACTCAGTGGTTATTTCATTTTAACGAATGCCCTGGTGACTGCGGCAGTGGTTGCCTACTGTTGGCAAACTCCTAAAACCGCTTTTTTTTATGCTCAGTTAATTATTCTGCATGGTAGTGTTAACGCGGCTTTTGCTTGCGCTGACTTTATCAGTTTATATGTTGCGCTAGAAGTGATTAGCATCGCAGCGTTTTTGCTGATTGCCTACCCTCGGAGCGATCGATCAATCTGGGTGGGTTTACGCTACCTGTTTGTCAGCAACACGGCCATGCTGTTCTATTTAGTCGGAGCCGTATTGGTTTATCAATCCACTGGTTCCTTCTATTTTGGCGGTTTAGCCCAGGCCCCGCCAGAAGCCTTTGCCTTGATCGGAGTCGGCTTGTTGGTCAAAGGGGGGATTTTTGTCTCAGGTCTATGGCTACCCTTGACGCATTCAGAATCAGAAACCCCGGTCTCTGCGGTTCTATCCGGGGTCGTGGTCAAAGCTGGCGTTTACCCAATGGTGCGTTGTGCCTTGGTGCTGCAAGAGTTTGATCCAATCATCCGCCTGTTTGGGGTCTCAACAGCATTACTTGGGGTGTTTTACGCCATGTTCGAAAAAGATACCAAGCGGATGCTAGCTTTTCATACCGTTTCCCAAATTGGTTTCATCTTGGCCGCTCCGGAAGTCGGCGGCTTTTATGCCTTGACCCACGGGCTTGTGAAATCATCTCTGTTTTTGATCGCAGGAGCCTTACCCAGCCGCAGCTTTAAAGAATTGCAAGAACGCCCCATGCCCACTGCTATCTGGGTCGCACTGGTAATAGCGAGTTTCTCAATTTCCGGCTTTCCAATGCTGTCTGGTTTTGGGGCTAAGGTGTTGACCATGAAGAGTCTAGTGCCTTGGCAGGTCATTGCCATGAATTTGGCCGCTTTAGGCACTGCGATCTCCTTTGCCAAATTTATTTTTCTACCTCATCAGCCCCCTGAAAAACCAGCCGAACATCAACCCATGCGTACGGGGTTTTGGATCGCAGTCAGTCTGTTGATTGGGGGATTATTTGCCACCAATGGTATTTATTATGAGGCTTATACGATCGCCAATATTATCAAACCATTAGCGACGATCGGTGTGGGCTGGTTGATCTACCTGCTCATTCTGAAAAAAACTATTTTCAAACTACCGCGTTTACTGGAGCAGTTTGAACATCTGATCGGAGTGATGAGCCTGATGTTAATCCTACTTTTCTGGATGGTGTTGGCATGATTGGCTATTTGAATCTCATATTGCGATTAACTATCTGGTTTCTGCTCACCGCAAACTTTAGTGTTGCCAATATTATCATTGGCGTAGCGATCGCCTTCTTGTTACCGGGCAGACCCAAATCACGAGCTGCTCTGCAAGATTGGTTGCGTGCCTTTAAGGAGATTCTCATTGCCATTCCCCAAGCCTATCTGGAAGCCTTCGAGATCTCTTTGCGTCCCCACTACGAAGAAGATATTGTCTTGGAGCGTGTGCCTCCCCGGCGGACACCCGGACTCATTTTTCTGGATATTTTTCTGATCACCTTTACCCCAAAAACGATTGTTTTGAGATATCACGAAGACGGCTGGTATGAAGTTCACCGCATTCGCCGTCGCAGGAGGCAGCCATGAATCTGATTTTGATCGCCATGTTTTTGGCCCTACTGATTCCCATTTATGAAGCTTGTAGGGATGAAAATATCTGGCAAAAAATGCTGGCCTTCTCTAGTATTGCGACAAAAGCCTCTGTCATGATTCTGGTGGTTTCAGTCTTGCGAGATGATTGGATGATTGGCATTGTGGGAGTCATTATTTTGAGTGTGGGTAATGCTGGGATGATGTTACTGTCTCATATTCTCAAGCGCATCAATGATGTCACCAAGGATGGCTATGGGAGTGTTGTCAATGAGTGAGACGTTGGATCTCTTCGGGTATGGTTGCATCGGTTTGGGTCTGGTGTTCTGGTTCTGGGGCACTGCTCATTTGCTAACTAAGCGATCAGTGTTATTCAAGCTGCACAGCCTTTCCGTGTCCGATACGTTGGGATCGATGGCCATCATTGCTGGGCTGCTCCTTAAGATCCCGCGAGAGTGGCCGCTACTGATTCTAGCCATCATTTCTTTAGCGATCTGGAATACGGTTCTGGGCTATGTATTGGCTTACTGTTCCAGTGGAGGTCGCAATGATTAACTTTGAGATGCTGAATGCCGCCTTCAATCTCGATCCCAGTAACAGCTATCTCTATTTAATTGCGCTCTTGCTTCCCCTTTCGGCTGCTATGGTGGTATTTCAGACCAATCCATACCATGCCCTTGTGATCCGGGGCATTTTGGGAGCCATGGCCGCCCTCGTATATGCCCTGTTTGGGGCCGCTGATGTGGCCCTGACCGAGGCACTGGTCGGAACGATGCTAGCCATTACCCTATATGCAGTGGCAGTTCGTTCTTCCATGGTGATGCGGCTGGGGGTGTTGGAAGAGGGGTTTAAGCAGGTGCAAGCTCTCCAAGCTCATCCAAAGCCGTCGTTGCAGACTTCTCTCACCAAGCAGCAATTCTCCGACCCATTCGTGGTTGCTCTGCCATCCACCGCAGCCGAATCTGAAGCGGTCGCTATTTCCGATCCCCCTGTTGAGTCTTGCTTATTGGAATCCATCCTCAATCAACTACGATCGGCTTTGAACAAGTATCACATGCGGCTGGAATTGGTGCCCTACAAAGACTACCAAGCTTTGCATCAAGCCTTGATTGATCAAGAAGTTCATGCCGCTTGTGCCAACTTGGAGACTCCTGCTGCGATCCACTCATCTCGGGATGAGATTGGTCAGGGCGCGATTGGTCGAGGTGAAGCTTGGAACCAAGCTGATTACTTGACTGCAATTCAGGCGATCGATCCTACCACTACCCAAATTGAGTATTGCTCCGGTCAGCGTTATCACCTGGCGACCCGCGTGCATCGTCTGTATGAAATCTTGCACAGCGAGCTCACAGATGCGACAACCAGCCTGAGTTATGTCAACCTTCTGCATCGCCAAAAATCTGTATGAAATGGATCTATATTCTGGCGGGGATCGCCCTCTGTTTGAAAGCTCTCTGGATGCCCCATACTGAACCAAACTTACCGGATTTGGCGATCGTCCAAACGGTGGTGCAGGATAGCGGTGTCCCCAATGCAGTGTCTGGGATTATTTTAAGAAACCGGCTCTACGACACGATTTTTGAAGTCGTTGTGTTTACGATCGCAATCATGGGAGCCAAATTTCTTCTGGCTAATGAGCGTCCATCTTGCACAATCTATCAATTTACTGATCAGCCCTCTATTGTTCTCGCCCGACTCGGAGCCACCATTGCTGCCCTAGTTAGCATTGAGTTAGCAATTCGGGGTCATTTAAGTCCGGGGGGCGGGTTTGCGGCTGGTGTGGCGGGGGGCACTGCGATCGGGTTGATCGCCATTACCTCCTCTTCGCAGTGGATGTATCACATCTATCAACGCTGGCAAGCCGCCACCTGGGAAAAAGTTTCAGTCCTCATCTTCTTGATCTTGGCCACCCTCACCCTCCTCGGATTAGAGCCTCCCCATGGGGAGTTAGGATCCTTAGTCAGCGGGGGAATGTTACCCATCCTTAACATTCTGGTGGCGATCAAAGTTGCGCTGGGCTCATGGGCCGCCATTTTGATCTTTATTCGGTATCGCGGACTGTTGTAGAAGCACCAACCGCCCCCGATCGCCTTGAAAAAAAGCGTGCTCATTCTACCGATCGCCCTTATACTTCTGGGGGAGCTACTGAGCTGTGACCAGGCTGAGCCATGACCAGGTTGGGCCATGACCAAGCTGAGAAGCTCCCAGTATGCTTTATTCATAGATAAATTTAGTGATCGCTCTGAGCGAAAGATATTGAAATCTATGGCTGCTCCCCCTCCGGGTGATTTAAATTCCGATTCTGTTGCAACCCATCCCATTCGATCCCAGTCCCTACGGCGATCACGACTGCAATCGGCTCGATCCGCTGTTTCGCCATTGGCTAGCAAGTCTGATCAGCGTAATAGGGCAGTTCAGACACCGGCGACTCCGACGATCGTTCATTCGTTTCGTCCTAAACCGCATCCACTCTGGTTAAGACTGCTTCTGAAGGTACAACAGGGATCCTCAGTCTTCACCGTTTTGTTAGTTGCGAGTATGTTGGCAGTCTACGGCTGGACGGTGTATGTGCAGCAACGTTGGGGGCATGAGTATGAGCAACTGGAAGCCCTCAAAAAAAAGGAACGGCAACTTACAGCCGCCAGCGAACTCCTGAAAAATCAGATGGCTGAGCAGGCGGAAAATCCCACCACTGGACTGTTGCTGCCTGACCCTAGCAATGCTATCTTTTTGACTCCGGCTCCTCAACGCTCGGAGGTGAAGCCTAAACCAACTACTTCGCCTGTACCGTTTCAAAATAAACCCCTGGGATACTAACTGGGCGGATTGACTCGATCGCAGGGTTGAACTCAGGTCAGTTTGAGACTGCGCCAATCCAGAAGGCAGGGTTGAGGTACAAGCATCAGCGGATCGATCTGAGGTTTGTTCATGGCTATATCGTTCCATCCATTTCGGCAACAGCAGCTTCGCCAGCAATCTCGGCAGCAGCAATCTCGGCAGCAGCAATCTCGGCAGCAAGGGGTTTCGCCGCCACGATCCCGATCGTCCCGTCGGCTAGAACATGCTGTCTTACCTGAAGAAAACTATTGGCGGCGACGATCGCGGCGACGGTTTCGGGTTCCCGAACAGAGTCTGTCCCGCCCCAGGTTGCTGCTGGTTTGGGGCATCCTGATGCTGGGGATGCTGGGATTGGCCATGAATTTGTTTCGACTACAAATTTTACAGGGCAATCAGTTATTAGAATTAGCCACTTCACAGCAGACGATCGCGTTGAGTGCAGCCCTACCTCGCCGTACCATTGTCGATCGAGAAGGGAATGTGTTGGCGATCGATAAGCCGGTCTACACCCTGTATGCTCACCCGATCCAGTTTGGACAGCAGAAAGAAACGATTGCGGTTGGGCTATCGCAAATTTTGGGCAAGCCTCTAGATGCCATTTTACAAAGCCTGCATCAGGGAGACAGTGGGATTCGCTTAGCCGACTCTCTCTCGGAAGATACGGCCAAACAGGTGAAGCGCTTGGGCTTTGATGGTTTGGAGTTGGTGCAGCAGCAAGAACGGCTTTACCCGCAACAGGATCTGTTCTCCAACATCGTTGGCTATGTGAATGTCGATCGGGAGGGACAGTCTGGAGTCGAGTACAGCCAGGAAAAACAATTGGCTCGATCGTTGCCAGAAATTCGGATTAGCCGATCGGGAGACGGCACGGTGATCCCCAACGGCATTCCGCCGGAATTTGCCCAACGTGATGATCTGCAACTGAAATTAACCCTGGATAGTCGCCTCCAGCGAGCCACTCGCTACGCCCTCAAACAGCAAGTTGAGCAATTCAGCGCCAAACGGGGAGTGGTGATTGTGATGGATGTGAACGATGGCTCTATCCTCTCCCTCGCCTCAGAACCCACCTTTGACTCGAATAAGTATTACCAGACCGATCTGGAAACCTTGCGAGACTGGGTGGTCACCGATGTTTATGAACCAGGTTCTACCTT
Organism: Elainella sp. Prado103; assembly: GCA_025454395.1. GTDB lineage: Bacteria > Cyanobacteriota > Cyanobacteriia > Elainellales > Elainellaceae > Elainella. Next base: position 12,989 of record JALOOM010000005.1, on the reverse strand, counting down.
TAAGCCAATCAACCTGGCGATCGCGATCGAGTCAGGAGCCGTCAAACCCAATGATGTCTTCATTGATGAAGGGGCAATTCAGATTGGTGAATGGCCAATCCAAAATGCCGACTACGAATCGGCAGGTGGTCGCGGGCCGCTGACAGTCAGTGAGATTCTGGAATATTCCAGTAACGTCGGCATGGTGCGAATTATGCAGCGGCTCAGTCCAGGTGTATTCTACGGCTGGTTGGAGCGGCTGAAGCTAGGGGCAGAAACGGGGATCGATTTACCGTTTGAGTCACCTGGACAAGTAAAATCCTATGACCAGTTTACCGGGGTGCGAGTAGAACCTGCGACGACTGCATTTGGGCAGGGGTTCTCCCTCACGCCGATCAAACTGATTCAACTCCATAGCATGATCGCCAATGGGGGCAAAATGGTTACTCCCCATGTGGTGGAAGGCTTAGTCGATGGAGAAGGTAAGCTGAAATGGCAGCCCGATCGTCCCCAACCTAAACCGATGTTTTCTGCCAAAACCACCGATGCGGTGCTGAAAATGATGGAACAGGTGGTCGTCAACGGAACGGGGAAATCAGCTCAAATTTCCGGCTTTCGGATTGGTGGCAAAACCGGAACTGCCCAAAAAGCTAGCCAATATGGGGGCTACAGTAACGCTCGGATTACCAGCTTTATCGGCATCTTACCGATCGATTCTCCTCGATATGCGGTTCTGGCAGTGATCGACGAACCTCAAGGTGACAATGCCTATGGTTCTACGGTGGCTGCGCCGATCGTCAAAGAAGTGATGGAGGCACTGATCGCCAGTCAACGGATTCCCCCCAGCCATCCCGATGAAGTAGGACAAGAGGGGATCAGCCAGAACCTGGACGAACTCCATGAGGCGGTCGATTTTCAGCACCAAGTCGCTGACTATGGTGAATCGGAAGACGATAGCGAACCTGAGGAGTGGGCGATCGAGCACCCAGAACCTACAGATACGACTACAGATACGACTCCGGTTGATTCCTCCCTATTTGCAGAAGAGTGGGTTGATCCTGCCCAGCCCTAGCAGTCCTCTAGAAGTCAGCCCTAGCAGGCTAAAATTAATCTAGCCCAGGGCTGAAGTATTCATGTTTCCTGGCGGTGGATCGCCCCTTTATCCCGTTCTACTCAAGCGACTTTTCATGACCAGGAAGCCGCCAACCGGGTTTAACCACTTGGCGCGATCGAGCAACCACCAAGGCATCATCCGCAACATCCTCAGTCACCGTTGAGCCAGCCGCGATCGTCACATCTGCACCAATTTGAATCGGAGCCACCAACACCGTATTGGCACCCGTCTTAGAGCGATCTCCGATCGTTGTATGGTGTTTCTTGAAGCCATCATAATTGGCGGTAATCGTCCCGGCTCCAACATTCACCTGCTGTCCTAGGGTGGCATCCCCCAAATAGGCAAGATGGGCTACATTCGTTCGATCGCCCAGTTGAGCTTGCTTCAGTTCGACAAAGTTCCCGATCCGGCAGTTTTGCCCCACGTTGGCATGACCCCGCAGATGGGCATAGGGGCCAATCCGGGAGTTGGCTTGTACCACGCTATCACTGATGACCGAGTAAAGTGCCTTCACATTCTCACCGATCTGACTATTTTCGATCAGGCTGCCGGGCCCAATCACACTGCCGGGCCCAATCACACTGTGCCCCCGCAGATGGGTTTGCGGCTCAATCACGACATCCGAGCCAATCTGGACAGTGTCATCGATCGTAATACTGTCTGGATCAACCATTGTTACCCCAGCCATCATCCAGGCTTCCTTGATCCGAGTCTGGAGAATGTCATAGGCTGCTGCCAACTGCTTGCGATCGTTGATGCCAAACATTTCCTGATAGTCTTCAATATCCACAGCCATCACTGGCGACAGAAAATTGACGGTGTCGGTGAGGTAATACTCTTTTTGATCATTGGCATTGGTCAGTTGGGGTAAGATTGCTGCCAATTGCTGCCAGTCGAAGCAGTAAATCCCCGCATTGACGCGACGATTTTGCCGTTGGGCTGGGGTGCAGTCTCGATCTTCCACAATCTGAGTGACCAAGTTATTGCCATCGCAAAAGACCCGGCCATAGCCTTTCGGATCGGGCATTTGAGCCGTCAAAATGGTGGCTGCATTGCCGTGGGTCTGATGAGTTTGCAACAGGGCTGCCAGGGTTTGCGGCCGCAGGAGCGGCACATCGCCATTCAGAACGAGCAAGCTGCCTGAAAAATCTTGTAGATGGGGCAATAATTGCTGCACGGCATGTCCCGTCCCTAACTGCTCTACCTGCTCGACAAACTCCACCTCAGACAAGTGGCTCAGTGCTTGCTGCACCGCTTCTCCGCCATATCCTACAATCACCAACTGACGCTTCGGTTCTACGATCGCAGCACAATTTAATACATGTTCAACCAGCGATCGCCCTCCCAGGGGATGCAGTACTTTAGGCAACCGAGACTTCATGCGAGTTCCCCGTCCTGCCGCCAAAATTGCTACCGCAACCATGTTTTTCTATCCCAATCCACTCTTTCCACCGGAGTATAGCGCGTCTCGTCCTCGTTTTAAGCGCAAATCAGGTAGGCTGAATTAAAATCTAAACGCTGTACATTTCAGACCCATTGCCAAGTCAGTGAATGGCTAAGTCAGTCAGTGGATAAGCGAGTCAGTAGATAAGCGAGTCAGTAGATAAGCGAGTCAGCCAAGCGAGTCAGCCAAGCAAATCAAGAAGTTCTGATAGGGAGTTTTATGATTGTGGCGTTTTCCCCAGAGCCCCTGCCCACAAGCCAAAAGGATGGAAAACCGAGCGAGGATCGAGCGGATCCTCAAGCGATCGATCAGACGGATTCCCTCTCTCAGCCAGCCGATCCAACGATCGGACGGTTATCTTCCGATCGGCCGCTACCCTGGATCGTATCTGCCGCTTGGCTCCAGACCCATCTCGAAGATGCCGATTTGGTGATCGTTGATTGCCGCTTTGCCTTAAGTCATCCCGATTGGGGTCGCCAACAGTACGAAACCAGCCACATTCCGGGTGCAGTCTATCTGGATCTCAATCAAGATTTGTCCGGTACGATCCACCCACATGGGGGGCGGCACCCACTTCCTGAGCCGCATCGATTTGCCCAAACCCTGACTGAAGCGGGGATCCACTCGGCCACTTCAGACTCAGCAGCCAGCTTGGTCGTGGTCTATGATGACTCCCGGTTTGCCTTTGCCGCTCGACTATGGTGGCTGTTGCGCTATCACGGACATGATCGCGTTGTGCTCCTGGATGGTGGTTGGACTGGCTGGCTGGCTGCCGGATACCCAGTGACTCCGAAATTATCTTCGCTTCAATCTCAAAACTCGCGGCAGATCAGAGGCCAGTTTATCCCTCAGATGCGCTCGGATTGGGTGGTCGATCGGGATTGGATTCAAGCCCACTTGTCTGCTGCCGATTTGGTGCTGATTGATTCGAGAGAACCTGAACGCTACCGTGGCGAGTATGAACCAATCGATCCAGTGGCTGGGCACATTCCAGGTGCAGTTAATTATCCCTGGCAGACTGTCACCAATGGAGAGGGCTATATTTTGTCGATCGAGCAACAGCAGCAGCGCTGGGCGGAGTTACCTGCCGGTGAACGGGTTGTTTACTGCGGTTCAGGGGTCACCGCTTGCGTTAACTTACTCTCTCTGGCAGTCAGCGAGCTTGACCCTGGCGATCCTGAGGCTACCGATTCCCACCCCCTCTCAGCCAAACTCTACCCCGGCAGTTGGAGCGATTGGTGTTCATATCAATAGCCCTCCTGGAGCCTTGCCCAGTCTTTGCTCAGTCCTTACGCAACCCCTACCGACCTCCACCATCCCTAGTTCATCAAAATTCTTAATTAATTCTTAATCAATTCTTAATCAAACTTTTTAATCAATCGCATTTGAACCAATCGCAGTTATTTAGCCTTGAGATGGCTAGCGCTGACTCAGGCGATCATGCCAGACAATAATCTCTAGAACTCGCTGCCAAACTGAAGACAAATTCAGCCCAGTCGCTGAGGCTGTTCAGCGGACGGCTCGATCGAGTTTATAATTCTATAATATTTAAGTTAAACTCAGCTCGGTTTGAATCACTCGGTTTGACAACGATTCTGTCGGTTTGAATCAATAGAGTTTTGAATCAATAGAGTGATAAACAGGCTGAATACATTTTTTATAGGCTACCTGGCCTATATTTACAACTCTTAGGACTGGACAGTGTCTCTACTTTTTAAACGGGTCTATCTTTACATCTTGTTACCAATGAATCAACACTCAGACCAAGCCTGGACAGTTAATGTTTCAATTCAAAAGTTAGTCTTGAGGATTGATCTTCTCAGGGCTCGATCGCGTCATTTCTCACTTGCTGACCGAGCCTCAATGCCAGCTATTCTAAACCCACTTTCAAGCTATCCATCTATCCGGAAAATGATATAAAAATTCTATATCGATCGTGGCTTGTCCCATTGCTTGAGGCTGGGCGTTCCACCTACCCTGATGAGTCTCTGGCATTCCAAAAAACCATCTCCCATAAAGGACTGCTATAGTTTAAGCCAGTAGTTTAAGCCAGTCGCTATTTCCTTGAATTTAAGCCTTGAGTTTTGTATTTTGCTTTATTTTTTGTTCCCTAAGCTAGAATAGCTGGATTGCAAGTCTGCTGGGCTTATAAAAGAACATTTTATCGAAGTGAAGCGCTTGACTCATTTGAAAAACGGTAGAAACGTTTTTAATTGAATTTACTGCTAAATATTAGGTCTAAATCTTTTGGTGTTATTACTATGAACCGTCTTTCGATCTTTGTAGACGGGAACAACATGTTCTACGCTCAACAAAAAAATGGTTGGTTCTTTGATCCAAGGCGTGTATTGGAGTACTTTACGAAAGATCCAGAAGTTACATTGATGAATGCTTTCTGGTATACCGGGTTAAAAGATCAACAGGATCAACGCGGTTTTCGAGATGCTTTGATTAGCCTGGGTTATACTGTGCGCACTAAAATTTTGAAGGAATATTATGACGATAGTTCAGGCAGAATTTCGCAGAAGGCGAATTTGGATATCGAAATTGTGGTCGATATGTTTAATACCGTTGACCAATACGATCGAGTAATTTTATTCAGCGGTGATGGTGATTTTGAACGGGCGATCGAACTATTACGATCGAAAAATACCCATATTACGGTCGTTTCTACAGAAGGGATGATTGCCCGTGAACTCCGTAACGTGACCGATCGCTACATTGATCTCAACGACATTCGCCCTGAAATTGAAAAAACCGATAACTAAATCGGTCATTGTGATCCACTGGGGTTCGATCGGCAGCTTGATCGACGGTTCGATCGAGGTTTGACGCGCTGGCCATTCCATCCCTCAAGAGTCACCGACTCACTCCTATCCAAATGCGGGCTCATCTGCCTATGCTGGAAAAGGTGGTTAAGGAACTGAGCCGTGAGTCAAAATCAGCAACATGAACCCGATCAACATGAACTCGATCAACATGAACCCGATCAACATGAGCCCGATCAACATGAACCTCAGCCTAGGGCAGCGCTCTCCGATCCCTCTCCCCTGTCAGAGCTAGCTCAAGCACAGCCTCAAACTTGCAAAATTGCGGTGGTGGGAGATGTTCATGATCTTTGGGATGAAGGCGATCAACAAGCTTTAAAGGCTCTGGAAGTCGATTTAGTCCTTCTGGTAGGAGACTTTGGCAATGAAGCTGTAGAAGTTGTGCGGGCAATTGCAAGCCTGGATCTGCCCAAGGCAGTCATTTTGGGTAATCATGATGCTTGGTTTACGGCCACATCTTGGGGACGCGGCTTACGAGGATTGGATCGCACCGATCGAGTCCAACAGCAGCTTGAATTGCTAGGCGAAGCCCATGTCGGCTATGGTAAGCTTGATTTTCCGCAATGGCAGCTCACGGTGGTCGGTGGCCGTCCATTTAGCTGGGGTGGGCCAATCTGGAAGAACCGGAGTTTTTATCAGCAACGCTTTGGAGTAACTAGCTTTGCAGAATCCACAGGGAAAATTGTGGCAGCAGCACAAACTGCCTGTTACGAAACCATCATTTTGATTGGACACTGCGGGCCACAAGGGTTAGGAGATCAGGCTGAATCTATCTGTGGCAAAGATTGGAACCCGATCGGCGGCGATTATGGCGATCCAGACCTGACGGATGCGATTGACCAAACCAGAGCCCTGACGAAGCAAATTCCGCTGGTTGCATTTGGACATATGCATCATAGTCTCCGGCATACCAAAGCTCGATTGCGCGATCGTCTGGTGACAGATGCGTGGGGCACGGTTTATTTGAATGCAGCCAGTGTGCCCCGGATTGTGCAAACTCCCACGGGGAAACAACGCAATTTTTCGATCGTTACACTCGTGGCTGGACGGGTTAGCCAAGCCTCATTGGTTTGGATTCATGACGAACTTGGCATTCAGCAGCAGGACATACTGTATCAATCCTCTCAAGAAAAATTGGCACCTCAACCCAATAAGCTGCTAATATAAGCATCTGGGAGTCGGATCACGTCAGGCGTGATCCAATTCTACTGGGCAAGTCTGATCAACTACCTGATGACCTGGCTCAGATCTAGAAACCATGCAAAGCACTCCGAAGCCAAAGTCTGACCGACTCGCTAGATTCGATCGAGGTTTGGATCTGGGGTAATTTGGAGAGGTGGCAGAGTGGTCGAATGCGCTCGACTTGAAATCGAGTGTGCTGAAAGGCACCGTGGGTTCGAATCCCACCCTCTCCGTTGAATCAGTGATAACTCATTGTTCCGGTCGCTCTACTTGCTTTAGGCTCGCAAATGTAGCTGATTGCGAAATCTGCTCAGCCACACGCCACTACCGAAAACAACTGCGATTCAGGTTTTAGTTATGGAGACTGACTCTGAACAAGGTAGAAGTCTGAACGAGCCTTGGTTGTAGAGACTGACTCTGAACAAGTAGAAGAGGTTGAGCCAGACTCACTGGGTGAACCCAAACCATTTTTTTAGCCGATCGGGAGACAATCCTGTTGCAGCTCAGCCCAGAACCGGGCACTTTGAAAGCATCCGCATTTGAAAATTGCTTCAGCAGATTAACACAACTTAATCTCCGTGCCCGCGTTCTTCAACCTATCCGATCCCGCAGCTCAATTAGACATAGCACCCCCAGATTGATAGTACAGGCTCGAGATCAGTATGGGTGTCAGTATGGGTGTCAGCGCTTCGATCAAGTCTTGATTCAGATGAGTCTTCAGGTTGTAGCAATAGTTACTTCAGGATTAATTAGTTACTTCAGGATTAATTCCCCCCCTTGCAATCACGATCGCAGCCCCATATTGGGATGATGGTTTCGAGTTGTCGTTAAGATTGAAAATAAATGTAACAAAAAAGCTGGGGTTTCAATATAAAAATTATTGACATCTCCGGAATATTGCGATAGGAGTTGAAAACTTTATACAGTTGTACGTAAATTATGTCCTCTATTTTTGCTCTAGATCCCTATCATTATCTGCTTGCTTTCCTTATGAGCCTGGAACCCCAACCTTATTAACCTTTGAATTTTTTAATCAATGCGCTTCCCTCTGAACCTGACTCAGAAATTTATCGGTTTTCTGGTATTAACCAGTGTGGTTCCTTTACTGCTGGTAGGAATTTCTTCTTACCAAGTTGCTCAAAGAATTCTACGAGAGGAAGCGATCGACTACACTGCTGAATTAATTCGCAATAAGAAAAATTATCTAGAGCTACAACTCCAACAAGTTGAAAGCCTGATTGCTAATATTTCGAACGTTGATGAAATCGTAGATGTTCTCGATAGCCAAACCGCCTCTACAGACGCTTACACGAATCTAGCGACGAAAGCTCGTATTGGTTATATTCTCAGTGGTTATAGCAATCTCAAAGGTCTGGTTTCGATCGATATTTTTACGCTGGATGGAGTTCATTACCATGTTGGCGACACCCTAGATGTATCGAACCTGCGCAGTGAGGTTAAAAACAGCATTTTAGTGCGGGCGATGCAGCGCGAACAAAAAGTGGTTTGGTTAGGGATCGAACCGAATGTTAATGCCAGTTCTAGTTACCAAAATGTGGTGACCGCCGCCAAAATTCTCTATAAAACTGATTCAGAAACGCTCAAATCTAAGCCAGTTGCAATGCTGCTGGTCAACCATAGCGTTGAATCTTTTCATGAGCAATTTAGCCAGGTTGATTTAGGTAAGGGTTCACATTTATTGGTGATTGATGCTCAACATCAACTGATTTATCACCCCGATCGACAACTGGCAGGGCGAACTATTCATCCAGACTTGATGGATTTACTGGTAGACGATCAGGGTCACTTGATCACTCCGATCAATGGTCAACGCATGTTAGTGACCTATACCCGTTCCCAGATGAGCGACTGGGTTGTTTTAAGCTTGGTTCCTCTGGATACGCTGATGGCACCCACCTTGTCGATTGGAGCCACGACTTCGTTAGCCCTGTTGCTATCATTACCAATCATTCTGGCAGCCGCTTGGATTGTGTCTGTGAAAGTGGTTAAACCGATCCGTCAAATCACCCATCGATTCGAATTATTTCAAGCCGGGGCGGCGGGCTGGGACACTCCATTGCCTGTAAAAGGGCAAGACGAAATTGGCGAACTTGGAGCATGGTTCAATATCTTTTTAGATAGTTTGCTCGCCCGCCAGCAAGCAGAACAAGCGCTACGAGAAGGAGCCGATCGAGAACGAGCCACCTTGAAAGTCGTGGAGCGAATGCGACAAACTCTCGATCTCAACCATATTTTTCACACCACTGCTGACGAACTTCAACAACTCCTGAGATGCGATCGAGTCGTGATTTTTCGACTGGATGCGGAGGGAAGGCGAGCATTTGTAGCGGAATCCCTCACTCGACCTGAGATGACATCTGAAGGGTCTGCTCAAGAAGCTGAATGTTGGATAGAACACTGGGCTAAACGTTGGGCTGAAGCAAGTTCTCAAGTCCACATTACTGAATTTTTTCAGGGTGAGCCTCAATCGCAAACCGCCTCTCAATCGATCGCTGTCTGGCATCAGCCCAGGAATTATCCAGAATCTATTTCAGAAATATGTGCCTCAGAAATATGTGCCTCAGAAATATGTGCCTCAGCTTGCCTAAACTTAGAGCCGACAATTTCGGGGATCGCCACTTTAGAGACTATAGAAGAGTCCTCTGATCTGCAATCTCATTGTTCTGAACTCACGACACCTACTCATACCGATCGCCGCTACGCCTGCGTTTCAGATATTTACGCCTACCAGCTTGCACCCGATTACAGCCAACTCTTGGAAAAATTTCAGATTCGGGCTTACTTGCTAGTACCCATTTTTCAGGGCAATCAACTATGGGGTTTGATCGCTTGCTATCAACACGATCACCCCCATGCTTGGGAAATGGCTCAGATCAACCTAGTCATCCACATCAGCACTCAGTTAGGGATCGCCCTGCATCAGGCGGAATTATTTAGCCAAACTCAACAGCAATCTACTGCGTTGGAGCAAGCTAAAGAAGCGGCTGAAGCAGCCAACCGAGCCAAGAGCGAATTTCTGGCCAATATCAGCCACGAATTACGCACACCTCTAAATGCCATCCTGGGATTTAGTCAAGTTATGGGTAGCGATTCTAGTCTCAGCCAGGAATATCAAGACTATTTGGAAATTATTGACCATAGTGGGCAACACCTTCTGGCATTAATTAATGATGTGTTGGAGATGTCAAAGATTGAAGCGGGTCAAATCAAACTTCATCAAGAACGTTTTGATTTGCATTATCTACTCGATAGTTTAGAGGAAATGCTACGGTTCAAAGCCAATGCAAAGATGCTGGATTTGCAGTTCGATCGATCGTCCGATCTGCCCCAGTATGTGATCGCTGATGAAAGTAAACTCCGACAAATTCTGCTGAACTTGTTGGGCAATGCGATCAAATTTACTCAAACGGGTCAGGTTACCCTTCGAGCCTGGGTTGAGCCTCTTATCACTGAATCTACGGTTCTATTGCCTATCGATCCTGCAATGGACACATGCACAGTCAGTACTCCGACCATACAGCCATCAATTACTCAGCCATCGATCGAGTTATCTAGTTCTGATCTCCCTGGCATTGACCGATCGAGTATCAGTCTGTCTCATACTGATCAGGCTCATACTAATCTGTCTCATACTGATCAGGCTCATACTAATCTGTCTCATACTGATCAGGCTCATACTAATCTGTCTCACACTGATCAGGCTCATACTGATCAGGCTCATACTAATCTGTCTCATACTGATCAGGCTCATACTAATCTGTCTCACACTGATCGATCGGGTACTCAGTCGAGCACTAATCTACCTAACCCCAATTCTATTTCTGTTGAGCCCCTGAATCATCCACCTGTTCATCTCTGGTTTGAAATTGAAGATACTGGGCCAGGGATTCCACCCGAAGATCTCAAACTCCTCTTCCAGCCCTTTATGCAAAGCCAGTCGAGCCGACAAATTCAGGAAGGGACTGGGTTAGGATTAGCAATTAGCCGCAAATTTGCCAAATTAATGGGTGGAGATATTGTAGTACAAACAGAAGTTGGACGAGGCAGTCTATTTAAATGGGATACCTGGGTAACTTTGAGTGATCCGATCGAACCAGTTCCTGCCGCTTTGCCACAGCAAATTATTGCCTTAGCTGTTAACCAGCCGATATACCGTATTTTATCGATCGAAGATCAATGGGAAAATAGCCATTTGTTGTCTAAATTTCTGGTTCCCCTCGGCTTTGATTTGCGCACAGCCCCACAAGGAACGATCGGGATCGAGCTATGGGAAAGCTGGCAACCCCACCTGGTTCTGATGGATCTGCGTCTGCCTGGCATGGATGGTTATGAGGTGACTCGAGCCATCCGCGCCAAAGAGGAGCAGAGACTACTACGGCATGGGTCTCCTTCAGAAACAGCCGCCGTCTCTTCAGTTCAATCCCCTAGAACCGTGATTATTGCTCTGACAGCCAGTGCCTTTGAAGAAACACGGGTCGAAGCTTTAGCAGCAGGCTGTGATGATTTTCTCCGCAAACCCATCCAGCGAGATCTGTTACTAGCCAAGCTTGCTGAACATCTGCACATCCAATATATTTATCGATCGGTCGATCAAGGAAATTCCGCTAAACCGAAGGACTCATGTTCTATGCCCCTGTTGCTATCCCATCTATCGCAAATGCCCCTAGACTGGGTTTATCAACTGCATGAAGCCGCAACGACTGGGTTTGATCAACGCATTTCCCAGTTGATCGCCCAAATCCCAGACCTCCATGCTCCTTTAGCACAGGTTTTAGCAAGTTGGAATTACGACTTTCGAGCGGACAAAATTATTGACCTGACTCAGCAGATCGTTAAATAAGCCCCTAATTGTCCTATGAATCCTATCCCCGGCCACAACCCCATCGACCGATCTCAACCTCACTGGTCTCAACCTCACTGGTCTCAACCTCACTGGTCTCAACCTTACTGGTCACGCCGTCCAAGCATGATCCAGATCAATATATCTCAGTGCATCTATAGATTTATATCCGACTATATATCCGATCATAAAATCAACCGATTACCCCATCGCTTTCTGGGGGTAGCCCTGCTGAGTGTAAGCCTCAGTATCAGCCTAAGCGGTTGTGTTGGCTCTACGCTTCGCCAATCGATTCCTCTGTTGGATACTCCTCAACCGACGGCTAGTCCTGTAGTCACCGATCAACAGGAAGTCACGACGATCGCGCTCGTGATGAAAACCCTCACCAATCCCTTCTTTGTTGAGATGGAAAAAGGAGCAAGACGAGCCGAAGCGGAGTTAGGGATTCGCCTGATTGTTAAAACGGCTGCTCAAGAAACTTCGATCGAGCAACAAATTGGCATTATTGAAGACTTAATTGCAGCAGAGGTGAATGCGATCGTTATCGCGCCAGGAGATTCGACTGAATTAATTCCTGTCTTAAAAAAAGCGCAAGATGCAGGGATCACTCTAATTAATATTGACAACCGACTTAACCCTTCCCGATCTGCGGAACTTGGATTACTCAATGTGCCTTTCATCAGCGTCAATAATGAGCAAGGGGCTTACTTATCGGCTAAATTTATTAGCGATCAAATTCGTACTCCCACCCAAGTGGTGATTCTAGAGGGCATTCGCACAGCCCAAAATGCGATCGATCGGAAACAAGGAGCTTTGCGAGCATTTCGCGAAGATCCCAATATTGATGTCGTAGCAACTGAAACTGCCCATTGGAAAGTCGATGAAGCCTATGAGGTAACCCGCAGGCTGTTTGCTAAATATCCCAACATTGGAGCAATCTTTTGTGCTAATGACATGATGGCGCTGGGCGCTCTCAGATATCTCAAAGAAACCGATCGTCAAAATATCTTAGTTGCGGGGTTTGATGCTTTGGAAGAAGCGAAACAAGCGATCCGTACCGGGGAACTCGCAGTCAGCATCGACCAGCAAGCTGCCGAACAAGGATATTTAGGCATACACTATGCTGCCAAGGCATGCTGCCAAGGCTTTGTTAGGACAGGATATTCCTGCTGAGACATTGATTAGTGTATTAGTAATTCACAAGGATACGCTTTAACAAAATTAAATAATACATTTCAGAATATGTTTCAGTTCTGTAAAAGAGTCAGTTGATAAAAGATAGAGGTATTCACCCTGGTTAGGATAGGAGTGGCTACAAGGATAGTTGATTATGAGCAATCGGCTATGAGTGTGAGCGATCGACTATGAGCGATCGGCTATGAGTGTGAGCGATCGACTATGAGCGTGAGCGATCGACTATGAGCGATCGGCTATGAGTGTGAGCGATCAACTATGAGCGTGAGCGATCAACCATGAGCGATCAACCATGAGCGATCGACTATGAGCGATCAAGTATGGATGATATGGATCTATAAGCGCTAGATGTAGCGCTTTTTTCATATTTTTCTGGAAACCTGAAGC